>NZ_JADOVA010000003.1:0-463694 GCF_015752255.1 Flavobacterium sp. CAN_S2 | reverse complement strand
GGCTCACCTCTTCCCATCCCGAACAGAGTAGTTAAGCCCGCCTGCGCAGATGGTACTGCAGTTATGTGGGAGAGTATGTCGTCGCCTTTCTTTAAAAATCCTCATCATTAATTTGATGAGGATTTTTTGTTTTACAACTCTCCGAAGTGTTCGGAAAACGCTTCAGCTGGTCGTCTTTCTTTCTTCCTTTAGATCAATCTTAAAACATTTGCTGTAATAATAATTAGGCATAAATATTAGTTAGCCTAAAAAGGAAGAATTCTATATTTCCTCATAACTCTAAATTACAATCTATAAGTTTTTGCTTTAGCATTGAAAGATTCAGACGAGGCATTTGTATTTTCCTTCTCAAAATAATTTAATATTGATGTTCTAAACCCCAGATTCCCTATATTTCAAAATTAGTGGATTATTTTTAGCATAGCATGTTGGAGGTATTTTTTTAAAGATGGTAAGTAAGTCTTTTTTAGATTTATGTTTTTGAAGATCAGTATTCAATTAGAACAATTAATTGGCTCGTTTTATTGAATTTGCCGCCATTTTATTTTTTTTATATGATGAGTAGTGACTTCAGGCTACTAATTGCTTTATATTGTTGTCAGTTATCAATTTTATGAAACTTCTTAATTCTGTTTTTAGTTTCTATTTAATATTCTCAACATAAATTTTTAGATAACATTCTTTTTTATATACCGCTTGATTTATTTTTCTTTTATCTTTTGTTAAATTTTTATTAATATTTTATTAGGGAAATCGATTTAAATATTTAATTTTAAATCCAAAATTAACAGACCTACATTTTAATAACAATTTTCAGTTTATGAAGAAAAAATTACTTTTATTTTTACTGTTTCATTTATTATTTAGTTTTTCTCTAAGTTCAAAAAATATTAAGAACAGCGAAGAATTAAATTATCTGAATTTTAAGTTGATTCCAGAATCCATTTCTTTAGATACTATTAAAAAACAGAATAAGAAATCAAAACTTTTAAGAAATTCAAAAATCACAGCTGTTTTACCTGCTCCAGTAACTGCTGCAGGAAGTTTATGTGGTGATGGTATTAACCCAGTACAAGTTAATATATCTGCTTTTGGAGCGAATGGAAATGAAACAATTGAGTGGTTTACTTCTCAGTCTTCTGCAATTCCTATTTATACGGGTAATATTTATAGTCCGAATATTAGTGCTACAAGAACTTATTATGTACAAAGCAGGCTAGGAAGCGATATTAGTATTCGTGTTCCTGTAGTGGCTTCTGTTTATGTTGTACCTCCTGCTGTTACATTGACTGTATCACCTGCTAATAATATATCTTCTCCTTTATGTTTAGGAACACAAGTTACATTTACTGCTTCTGGCGGGGGAGATCTTTTTGAATTTTCAGTTGATGGCGTTGTTAAGCAAGGGATGTCGACTAATAAGATATTCGTTACAAATACATTAACAGATGGTCAGGTTGTTAGAGTGCGAACACGTTATGCTGTAAATTTTGATGGAACTGTTACCGAAAAAGCTTGGGGAACCGGTGCGCTAGAAGATAATTTTCTTTCAGCACCGCTTTCTGCTAATGCTGCTACGGGATATGTTACTTCTTTGAAAATTAGTCCGGCTGAAGATAAGTTGACATTTGGTATCGTTGGAAAAACATTAAGTAATAGAAGAATTTTGTTGTTTCTTGATACAAAATCAGGAGGATTTAATATTTCAAATTATGGAGATGAATTGGGTTCAAGTCCTTTAGTTAATGCATTTAACTATTTTAACAATAATCCAAGTACATTTGACTCATATTTTCAAGCAGATTATTGCTTAGCTATTGGAACTGATTTAGGTGAAAGTAATTATAGTGCTGATATAATTGAATTAAAAACAGGAATATCAATTAAAACCAATATAGGAATTGTTGCTACCGGAAGCCCGTCCTCTGTTATGGGAGTAAATAAAAATAACACTGGAATTAATGATTATAGTTTAGGTTTTGAAGTCGAAATTTTAAAATCACTTATCGGTTATACCACTGGCGATATCAAATTTTTTGCGATGACTATCGCTGACCAAGATGAAACGAATTATTCAATTACTAATTCTTTTTTGAGTCCAGAGAGAACTAGTAATTTGGACTACGGAAATGGCGCTGTTGATTTTAATGTTAAGGATTCAAATCCAGTTGTAGTTGCTTCATCTGCATTAACACCTTGTTATGCAGAGGCGAATATTACTATGAGTTATGTCGAGAATCCAACTTTAGCGACAGTTGGAGGAAATCAGTCTAAATGTGTTTTGACCAGTGATCCTCTAGGAGGTAATACACCTTCAGTTGGTACGGGTTTTTGGTCTAAAAAATCTGGGCCCGGCGAAGTTGTTTTTAGTGATGCTACAAGTGGATCTTCTACAGCAACGGTTACTGTGGAAGGGATTTATGTGTTTACTTGGACAATTTCAAATGGACAATGTACACCATCGTCAAATGATATTAACGTAGAATATAATATAACTCTTCCTCCTAGTATTGATTCTATTACGCAGCCAACTTGTGCAGATAATTCAGGTAGTGTTGTATTAAATGACTTGCCTCCGGTTGGAAATTGGACAATCACTCCATCCATAGGTAGTCCTGTTACAGGATCGGGAAGTAGTTATGAATTCAGTAATTTAACTGCATCGACAACCTATACGTTTACTGTAACGGGTTTAAATAATTGCCCTTCGGTTCCATCAGCTGCTGTTACGATTAATGCGGTTCCACTTCCTCCAATTGTTCCGACAACGGCTAATGTAGTGCAACCAACTTGCGCGACTCCATCAGGAATTATTTCCATCACAACACAATCGGGAGTTGAATACAGTTTGGATGGTACAACGTATCAATCTTCGAATACTTTTTCAGGATTAACTCCAAATAATTATACTTTGTATGTAAGAAACACAGCGGATAATACGTGTGTTACGCCTTCATCATCAGTAATTACGATTAATGCGGTTCCACTTCCTCCAATTGTTCCGACAACGGCTAGCGTAGTGCAACCAACTTGTGCAATCCCATCAGGAAGTATTTCCATCACGACACAATCGGGAGTAGAATACAGTTTGGATGGCACAACATATCAATCTTCGAATACTTTTTCAGGATTGGCTCCAAATAATTATACTTTGTATGTAAGAAACACAGCGGATAATACTTGTGTTTCTCCTTCATCATCAGTAATTACGATTAATGCGGTTCCACTTCCTCCAATTGTTCCGACAACGGCGAACGTGGTGCAACCAACTTGTGCAATTCCATCAGGAAGTATTTCCATAGCGACGCAATCGGGAGTAGAATACAGTTTGGATGGCACAACGTATCAATCTTCGAATACTTTTTCAGGATTGGCTCCAAATAATTATACTTTGTATGTAAGAAACACAGCAGATAATACGTGTGCTACACCTTCATCATCAGTAATTACGATTAATGCGGTTCCACTTCCTCCAATTGTTCCCACAACGGCTAGCGTAGTGCAACCAACTTGCGCGACTCCATCAGGAAGTATTTCCATCACGACACAATCGGGAGTAGAATACAGTTTGGATGGTACAACGTATCAATCTTCGAATACTTTTTCAGGATTGACACCAAATAATTATACTTTGTATGTAAGAAACACATCGGATAATACGTGTCTTACACCTTCATCAGCAGTCATCACAATCAATGCGGTTCCACTTCCTCCAATTGTTCCGACAACGGCGAGTGTAGTACAACCAACTTGTGCAATTCCATCAGGAAGTATTTCCATTACAACACAATCGGGAGTTGAATACAGTTTGGATGGTACAACGTATCAATCTTCGAATACTTTTTCAGGATTGGCTCCAAATAATTATACTTTGTATGTAAGAAACACAGCAGATAATACGTGTGTTACGCCTTCATCATCAGTAATTACGATTAATGCGGTTCCGCTTCCTCCAGTAGTTCCGACAACGGCTAGCGTGGTGCAGCCAACTTGTGCAATTACATCAGGAAGTATTTCCATCACGACGCAATCGGGAGTTGAATACAGTTTGGATGGTATAACGTATCAATCTTCGAATACTTTTTCAGGATTGACTCCAAATAATTATACTTTGTATATAAGAAACACAGCGGATAATACGTGTGTTACGCCTTCATCATCAGTAATTACGATTAATGCGGTTCCACTTCCTCCGGTAGTTCCTACAACGGTTAGCGTAGTGCAACCAACTTGTGCAATCCCATCAGGAAGTATTTCCATTTCGATACAATCGGGAGTAGAATATAGTTTAGATGGCACAACGTATCAATCTTCGAATACTTTTTCAGGATTGGCTTCAAATAATTATACTTTGTATGTAAGAAACACAGCGGATAATACTTGTGTTACGCCTTCATCTTCAGTAATTACGATTAATGCGGTTCCACTTCCTCCGGTAGTTCCGACAACAGCTAGCGTGGTGCAACCAACTTGTGCGACTCCATCAGGAAGTATTTCCATCGCGACACAATCGGGAGTAGAATACAGTTTGGATGGCACAACATATCAATCTTCGAATACTTTTTCAGGATTGGCTCCAAATAATTATACGTTGTATGTAAGAAACACAGCGGATAATACGTGTGTTACGCCTTCATCATCAGTAATTACGATTAATGCGGTTCCGCTTCCTCCAGTTATTCCAACAACGGCAAGCGTAGTGCAACCAACTTGTGCAATACCATCGGGAAGCATTTCCATCACGACACAAACAGGAGTAGAATACAGTTTGGATGGTACAACGTATCAATCTTCAAATACTTTTTCAGGATTGGCTCCAAATAATTATACTTTGTATGTAAGAAACACAGCGGATAATACGTGTGTTACGCCTTCATCTTCAGTAATTACGATTAATGCGGTTCCACTTCCTCCGGTAGTTCCGACAACGGCTAGCGTGGTGCAACCAACTTGTTCGACTCCATCGGGAAGTATTTCCATCATAACCCAATCGGGAGTAGAATACAGTTTGGATGGCACAACGTATCAATCTTCAAATACTTTTTCAGGATTGGCTCCAAATAATTATACTTTGTATGTAAGAAACACAGCAGATAATACTTGTGTTATGCCTTCGTCATCAGTAATTACGATTAATGCGGTTCCACTTCCTCCAATCGTTCCTACAACGGCTAGTGTAGTGCAACCAACTTGCGCGACTCCATCAGGAAGTATTTCCATCACAACACAATCGGGAGTAGAATACAGTTTGAATGGCACAACGTATCAATCTTCGAATACTTTTTCAGGATTGACTCCAAATAATTATACTTTGTATGTAAGAAACACAGCGGATAATACGTGTGTTACGCCTTCATCATCAGTAATTACGATTAATGCGGTTCCACTTCCTCCAATTGTTCCGACAACGGCGAGCGTGGTGCAACCAACTTGCGCGACTCCATCAGGAAGTATTTCCATCACGACACAATCGGGAGTAGAATACAGTTTGGATGGTACAACGTATCAATCTTCGAATACTTTTTCAGGATTGGCTCCAAATAATTATACTTTGTATGTAAGAAACACAGCAGATAATACGTGTGTTACACCTTCATCAGCAGTCATCACAATTAATGCGGTTCCACTTCCTCCGATTGTTCCGACAACGGCTAGCGTGGTGCAACCAACTTGTGCGACTCCATCGGGAAGTATTTCCATCACAACCCAATCGGGAGTAGAATACAGTTTGAATGGCACAACGTATCAATCTTCGAATACTTTTTCAGGATTAGCTCCAAATAATTATACTTTGTATGTGAGAAACACAGCGGATAATACTTGTGTTACATCTTCATCATCTGTAATCACAATTAATGCAATACAAGTAGTTGTTTTACCAACTTCTGCTAGTGTAATTCAACCCACTTGTGCGATTCCATCAGGAAGTATTGCAATAACAACACAACTTGGCGTAGAGTACAGTTTGAACGGCGTAACGTACCAATCTTCGAATACTTTTTCAGGATTGGTTCCAAATAATTACACATTGTATGTAAGAAATACAGTGGATAATACTTGTGCAGCTCAATCGGTATCAGTAATTACTATTAATGCTATTCCACTTCCTCCTGTCGTACCAACCTCGACAACTGTGATTCAGCCAACTTGTGCGATTCCTTCAGGTACTATTACCATAGTTGCTCAATCTGGAGTTGAGTATAGTTTGAATGGTTCAACCTATCAAACCTCAAATACATTTTCAGGATTAGCACCAAATAATTACCTATTGTATGTTAGAAATATTGCTGACAATACATGTTCCGTTGTAAGTCTGGCGCGTGTAACTGTTAATCCACTTCCGTTATTGCCGTCAACTCCAACTTTGGTACAAGTTACACAACCAACTTGCTTGGCACCTTCCGGAAGTATTACAATTAGTACACAAGCAGATGTTCAATACAGTATAGGCAGTGGTTATCAAAACAGTTCTGTTTTTAATAATTTGGCTCCTGGTAAATACACCATGAGTGTACGATTTACTGCTAGTACTGCGTGTATCACTCTAGGTTCTGAAATAACTATAAATGCTGTTCCTCCACAAATACAATTTGAAACTACAGGTGAGTGTGAAAATAAAGAATATATTTTAAAAGCAAATCCTCTTTCAGGTTCATACGATTCAAATGAGGTTTCTTATCAATGGAAAGATAAAGATGGAAATCTTGTTGGAACAAATTCAAATGTTTTAAATGTTACTGATGTCATCGCTTCAGCTCCTACTGGACAAATAGTTTTTCCTGCAGTCTATTCGCTTACAGTGACTTCCACAGCTACAGGTTGTGAAACATCTGCGAATGTGACAGTTGAATCTGCTTATTGTAATATTCAAAAAGGAATTTCTCCAGATGGAAACGGTTCAAATGATTATTTCGATTTGAGATTGATGGACGTCAAAAAACTGGAAATATTTAACAGATACGGTATTAAGGTTTATAGTCAAGAAGATTATTCAGACCAATGGAAAGGTCAGTCAAACAAGGGAGATGATCTTCCAAGTGCAACTTATTATTATGTGATTGAATTCAATAGTGGTGAGCCAAAAACAGGTTGGATTTATTTGATTAGAGAAAAACAGTAATTAATGTATTTATTAGTCCACAGCAATTTTAAGTCGACTCATAAACTGAAAAATATATAGATATGAACAAAATACTATTGATGTCGCTTTTAACACTCTTCACTTGTATAGATGTAAAAGCACAACAAGATCCACATTATACTCAATATATGTATAATATGAATGTTATTAATCCAGCCTATGCAGGTTCAAAAGAGAACCTCTCTCTAGGACTTTTATATAGAAAACAATGGGTTAATATTGAAGATTCTCCAGCTTCATTTACTTTTTCGGGCCATGCTCCAGCGGGTAAAAATGTTGGAATTGGTATCTCTTTTATTTCAGATAAAATAGGACCGGTAACTGAGCAAAATGTTTTTGGAGATTTTTCATATACATTGAAATTAGGGGATACGCAGCGATTGGCATTTGGTCTAAAAGCGGGAGTTTCTTTTCATAAAGTGGGACTTAGGGATATTCAATCGAGCTTGCCTGACCCAACAGAAGGTATCTTTGGAGAAGATATTAATGACACTTCACTGAATTTAGGGACAGGTTTGTTCTATTATACTGATAAATATTATGTAGCGCTATCACTTCCTAATATGTTAAAAGCAGTGCATTTAGATTATAACGGACGTGAGTATGGCTCAGATGTATCGCATTATTTTTTAACGGCAGGTTATGTTTTCGATGTAAATTATGAGCTTAAATTCAAACCTTCTTTAATGTTGAAGTCGGCGTTTAATGTTACTCCTTCCTTAGATTTATCAGCTAATTTTTTATATCAGGAAAAGTTCGAGATTGGGGCAACGTACAGATTGCAAGACAGTTTTGGCGGAATGATTAATTTTGCAGTGACTCCAGAATTAAGAATCGGATACGCTTATGATCATATCGTTTCGGATTTAAAAGTTACTGCACCTTCGTCACATGAATTCATATTGTTATATGATTTATTTGAATCGAAAAAAGTGTCCCGTTCCCCTAGATTTTTCTAAAATTTAATTACTCAACGTAATGAAAAAAAATACAATATTATTGTTTTTTGTGTTAGCGAGTTTTTCACTTTGCGCACAAAATAAAGAGACTAAGAATGCTGATAAATTATTTGAAAGCTACGATTATGTTGAAGCGGCCAAAGAATATATCGAATTAGTCGAAAAAGGGAATTCCGATGCCTATTTGAGCAAACAGCTCGGAGATATTTATTTTTATATGCAAAACACTATAGAATCTGAAAAGTGGTATGCTAAAGCAATACAATCGCCGCAAGATGCGGAAACCTATTATAGATATGCTCAAATGCTTAAATCTAACGGTAAATATGCGGAATCAAATGCCCAAATGAAAGCATTTTCTAAGGTTGCGCCTGATGATCAGCGGGCAATTACGTTTAATAAAAATCCAAATTACCTTTCAGATTTAAATGCTATAGAAAATCGATTTGAAGTAAATAACCTTTCCGTGAATTCTGATAGATCAGATTTTGGGGCTGTTCTTTATGATGATGTTCTTTATTTTGCAAGTGCCAGAAATGAAAGTAGCAAAATTTATGGATGGAATGGCGAACCTTTTTTAAATATTTATCAGTCTACTTATAAAGCTGATGGCAGTTATTCAGAGCCAATTCCTGTGGATGAATTAAATACAAGATTTCATGAAGGTCCAGTTGCTATAACTAAAGATGGAACTGTCATTTACTTTTCAAGTGAAAGTTTCAAGGATAAATTATTTGAAAAAGATAAAACACATAAGCTGAAGTTTGGTCAAGTTAATCTTTATAAAGCAGTTAAAGAAAACGGAAAATGGAGTAAAATAATGTCTTTGCCTTTCAACAGTAAAAGTTATTCTACGGGTAATCCATCGATAGATAAAGACGGAAAGATTCTTTATTTTGCTTCTAATATGCCCGGTTCTGTAGGAGGAACTGATATTTGGAAAGTAACGGTGAACAATGATGGAACATTTGGAATACCAGAAAATTTAGGAAATAAAATTAACACAATTGGTGATGAGAATTTTCCTTTTGTAACGGATGATTCCATTTTGTATTTTTCTTCAAATGGGCTGATAGGTTTTGGAGGGTTAGACGTTTTTTCTGTTGATTTAAATAAAAATTTGGAACCCAATAATCTTGGAAAACCAGTAAATACGGAGAAAGATGATTTCGCTTTTACTTTCAATACAGAAAAAAATATAGGATTTGTATCCAGTAATCGTTCCGGTAAAGATCATATTTATAGTGCGGCTCCAATTTGTAAGGCGCAAATTTCAGTTGTTGTCAAAAATGCTAAAACTGCAGCTTTTTTAGCGAATTCTAAAGTAGTAGTTTTAGATGCAAACAATACTATTATTGACTCGCAAATGACTAATAGCAGTGGTGAAGTTATTTATAATGTAGAATGTAAAAAGCCGTATAAATTAGAAGTCTTTCAAGATGGTTTTGTAACTAAATCATTTTCTGCAATAAGTGCACAAGGCAAAATATATATTGAAGCTGCATTAGAGCCTATTGATGTTATTGTTACAGAAACAGAAATTATACTGAATCCTATTTATTTTTATTCTAATAAAAGCGATATTACAGATCGTGGTGCAGTAGAACTTGATAAATTGGTTTATGTTATGTCGCAAAACGATGCAATCAAAATTCATGTAAAAGCGCATACTGATTCCAGAGGAACGGATGAATATAATTTAGATTTATCCGACAGAAGAGCGCAATCTACTGTTGCATATATTATTTCTAAAGGTATCAATTCGGATAGGATTTTAGGAACCGGATACGGTGAATCACTACCGAAAATTGATTGTCAAGATAAGTGTACCGAATTAGAATATGCCTTAAACAGACGATCTGAGTTTATGATTGTAAAATAATGTACTGTGGATTTTGAGTAAACAAAAACAGGATGCTGAAAAGCATCCTGTTTTTGTTTACTATCATATTTTTATCTAACCATGGATAGTTTCTTGTTTTCCATAGTTTGTGATAATTGAAGTTTCAAATTCTATCCATTCCTTCCAACGTTTGTCTACATCTATATTGTCAGCATATTTGCGGGCGAAACCCAAGAAAGTTGTGTAATGTCCCGCTTCGGAAATCATGAGGTCTCTATAGAAAGTGGCTAATTCAACATCTTTTATGTTTTCTGATAAAACTTTAAACCGTTCACAGCTTCTGGCTTCAATCATTGCCGAAAACAACAATCGGTCGCAAAGTGCATCTTTTCGGCTGCCATCTTTTTTCATGAACTTAAAAAGTTCATTCACATAATGGTCTTTCCTTTCTCTGCCTAAAGTCAATCCTTTACTTTTGATTAAATTATGAACCAATTGCAAATGGTCTAGTTCTTCTTTTGCAATAATCAGCATCTCGGTTACTAATTCTTCTAATTCCGAATTATAAGTAACTAAACTTATCGCATTAGAAGCAGCTTTTTGCTCGCACCAAGCATGATCCGTCAATATTTCTTCTATATTTGATTCAACTATATTTACCCAACGCGGGTCTGTGGCTAATTTTAATCCTAACATGATGATGAAATTTATTTGCTACAAAATTAGTGTTTTATAATCTATTTTTGGTTCTAATGACCGTATTGAACTCAAAATAGCATTATTTTGCAAATGAAATTTTATAATAATATGAATCAAGTTCAAAAGCTTTTAATTATCGGTTTTGTTTGGCCAGAACCCAATTCGTCAGCAGCAGGAGGAAGGATGATGCAACTGATTTCACTTTTTAAAGCGCAAGGTTTTAGTATTACGTTTGCTAGTCCAGCGCAAGACAGTGATTTTATGGTTGATTTGCCAGAATACCAAGTGGATAAAAAATCAATCGAACTGAATAATTCTAGTTTTGATTTTTTTATAAAAGAATTAAATCCATCATTGGTTTTGTTTGATCGTTTTATGATGGAAGAACAATTTGGTTGGCGCGTTACCGAA
This sequence comes from Flavobacterium sp. CAN_S2, assembly GCF_015752255.1. Taxonomy (NCBI): domain Bacteria; kingdom Pseudomonadati; phylum Bacteroidota; class Flavobacteriia; order Flavobacteriales; family Flavobacteriaceae; genus Flavobacterium; species Flavobacterium sp. CAN_S2. Next base: position 452,641 of record NZ_JADOVA010000003.1, on the reverse strand, counting down.
AATTGTCCTGATGCGTTACGATTATTGGATACCGAAGATTTGCATTGTTTGCGTTTGGCTCGTCAGAAAGCATTCAAAGAAAACCGTTCTTTTATAACAACTGATTTATTTGTTGAAGAGGTAGCTAAAAGGGAAATTGCCAGTATTTTGCGTTGTGATTTATCTTTGATGATTTCCGAATTTGAGATGGAATTACTAGAATCTACATTTAAAATAGATAATTCTTTATTATATTATTTGCCTTTTTTATTAAAGCCAATTGACGCTACCGAAATTCAGGAATTACCGACTTTTGAAGAAAGAAAAGATTTTATTTTTATCGGAAATTTTCTTCATGAGCCTAATTGGAATGCTGTTCAATATTTAAAAGATACAATTTGGCCTTTAATTAAAAAAAGTCTACCTGAAGCTGTTTTGAATGTTTATGGCGCCTATCCTTCACAAAAAGTAATGCAATTACATAACAAGAAAGAAGGGTTTTTAATCATGGGAAGAGCTATAGATGCTAAAGTAGTAGTTAAGGAAGCGCGAGTAGTTTTGGCTCCTTTGCGTTTTGGTGCAGGGATTAAAGGGAAGTTATTAGAAGCGATGCAATGCGGTACGCCAAGTGTCACGACTTCCATTGGTTCTGAATCCATGCATGGTGATTTGTCTTGGAATGGCTTTATTATGGATGGTATAGCTGATTTTGTTGATAGAGCAGTACAATTGTATCAAGACAGAACTATTTGGCTTAATGCCCAACAAAATGGATTTGGAATTATCAATCAACGCTATTCTAAAGGTTTGTTCGAAGAAAACTTTAGAGTTAAAATAGAATTTTTACGGTCTAATTTACCGCAGCATCGATTGAATAATTTTATGGGTTCCATTTTGCAACACCATACATTAAAAAGCACGAAATATATGTCGCGGTGGATTGAAGAGAAGAATAAATAAAAAATCCCGTCAAGTTTTAGAAACAAGACGGGATTTGTGTTTTAAAATCCGAGTTATTACGCAAGCATAGTAACAGGGTTTTCTATATATTGTTTCAATGTTTGTAAAAATTGAGCTCCAGTTGCACCGTCAATTGTTCTGTGGTCGCAAGCTAAAGATAACATCATTGTGTTTCCTACTACAATTTGACCATTTTTCACTACCGGTTTTTCTACAATAGCTCCTACGGATAGGATAGCAGAATTAGGTTGGTTAATAATAGAATTGAATTCTGTAATACCAAACATTCCTAGATTAGAAACTGTAAAAGTACTTCCTTCCATTTCTGTAGGTAATAATTTTTTGTTCTTAGCTCTTCCTGCAAGATCTCTTACGCTTCCGCCAATTTGAGATAAACTCATAGCGTCTGTAAAACGTAATACTGGAACTACTAATCCGTCTTCAACAGCTACAGCAACTCCTATGTTTACATGGTGATTGATAAGAATTGAATCTTCTCTCCATTGTGAATTCACTTTTGGATGTTTTTTCAAAGCCATTGCGCACGCTTTGATTACCATATCGTTAAACGATACTTTTGTGTCAGGAACGCTGTTGATGATAGTTCTAGATTTCATAGCTTCATCCATTGCTACCTCAATTACTAAATTGTAATGTGGAGCTGTGAATAAAGATTCTGCTAAACGCTTCGCTATGATTTTTCGCATTTGCGAATTCTTGATTTCTTCTGTGAAAACTTCTCCTGCTGGAACAAATGGTTTTGCAGCAGCAACAGTTTCTGTTTTTGTTGGTGCAGCTGCAGTTGTCGGTGCCTGAGCAGCTACAGTTTGTGGGGTGAAGTTTTCGATATCGCTTTTTACAATACGTCCATTTTCGCCAGAACCTTTCACTTGTGTCAATTGAATTCCTTTATCACTTGCAATTTTCTTTGCTAATGGTGATGCTAAAATACGTTGACCGTCAGTTGATGGTTCTTGAACTATTGGTTCCGAAGCTTTTTCTGTTGAAGTAACTTCTTTTTCTTCTGCTACTGCTGGAGCCGTTTGTGGTGCTCCGCCAGTTTTATAGTTTTCAGCGATTCCACTGATATCAGTTCCTGCAGGTCCAATGATTGCTAAAAGGCTATCAACTGGCGCAGTATTTCCTTCTTCGATTCCTACGTATAATAGAGTTCCTTCGTTGAAAGATTCAAATTCCATCGTAGCTTTATCAGTTTCGATTTCAGCAAGAATGTCACCTTCAGCAACCGCATCGCCTACTTTTTTCAACCAAGTCGCTACTGTTCCTTCGGTCATGGTATCGCTTAAACGAGGCATGGTGATAACTACAACTCCTTTTGGAAGTGAAGTTGCTGCAGGTGCAGCGGATTTTGTAGCTTCAGGAGTAGAAGCTGTTTCTTCAGTAACTTTTGTTTCTTCTTTAACTGGAGCTGCATCAGCTGGTTTTCCTGCTAATAATGCCGAAATGTCCTCGCCTTCTTTTCCTATAATTGCTAATAAAGAGTCTACCGGTGCAGTTTCACCTGCAGGGATTCCTATGTGTAAAAGTGTTCCTTCGTTGAAAGACTCAAATTCCATTGTTGCTTTGTCAGTTTCAATTTCTGCAAGGATATCACCTTCACTTACTTTATCACCTACATTTTTTAGCCAAGTCGCTACCGTTCCTTCCGTCATCGTATCGCTCAAACGAGGCATTGTAATTATTGTTGCCATAATTGATTTATAGTTTATGAGGTAAAAATGGATAGTTCTCTTGTTCGTATACTACATCGTATAGCTGTTGAATGGGAGGGTATTCAGATTCTTCGGCAAATGTTACACATTCTTCCACTAAATCTTTTACTCTTTGATCAATTGCTTCGATTTCTTCTTCTGTAGCATATTTTTGATCTTTAATTACATCTAAAACTTGAGTAATTGGATCAATTTTTTTGTATTCTTCTACTTCTTCTTTCGAACGGTATAATTGTGCATCCGACATAGAGTGACCTCTATAACGGTATGTTTTCATTTCTAAGAAAGTTGGTCCGTCTCCACGACGTGCTCTGTCAATTGCTTCAGTCATTGCTTCAGCAACTTTTACAGGATTCATTCCGTCAACTGGTCCGCAAGGCATTTCGTATCCTAAACCTAATTTCCAAATATCAGTATGATTGGCTGTTCTTTCTACAGAAGTTCCCATTGCATATCCATTGTTTTCAACAATAAATACAACTGGTAGTTTCCATAACATAGCCATATTAAACGCTTCGTGTAAAGATCCTTGACGTGCTGCTCCATCACCAAAGTAGGTCATAGTAACACCACCTGTTTCAAAATATTTGTCTGCAAAAGCTAATCCTGCACCTACAGGAATTTGTCCTCCTACAATTCCGTGACCACCATAAAAACGGTGCTCTTTTGAAAAGATGTGCATAGAACCACCCATACCTTTTGAAGTTCCGGTAACTTTTCCTAAAAGTTCTGCCATCACGCGTCTAGGGTCAACTCCCATACCGATTGGCTGAACGTGATTTCTGTAAGCAGTAATCATTTTGTCTTTTGTCAAGTCCATTGCGTGCAATGCACCAGCTAATACTGCCTCTTGACCATTGTATAAATGTAGAAATCCTCTAACTTTTTGTTGGATGTATAATGCTGCAAGTTTGTCCTCAAACTTTCTCCAAAGCAGCATATCTTCATACCACTTTAAATATACTTCTTTTGTAACTTCTTTCATCTGAATTTTTCTTTTGCTAAAGTGTTATTGTATTATCAATTTGTACTATAACGCAAAATAGTTTCCTCCCACAAATTTGCGAAATGCAAAAATAAGACATTCCAAGTAAGAACTAAAATTTAATAGGCAATTTTTGGAATTTTTACAAGAATTTTTTATCGAACATAAATGGGAGCAAGTTTTTCAGGGATTCTGATTTGTAAATTGCACCAATTTCTCCCATAAAATAGATTTCTATTGGGGTCTCTTGTTTTATTTCATATTCTGCAATTGATTGTCTGCAAGATCCACAAGGCGGAATTGGAGCCGTAGTTTGGTTCGTATCCGATGCAGCAGTAATTGCCATTTTTAAAATTTTAGCTTCTGGATAAACTGCTCCGGCATAAAAAATTGCTACACGTTCTGCACAAAGCCCTGACGGATAAGCTGCGTTTTCTTGGTTGGAACCAAGTACAATTTTCCCATTGTCTAAAAAAATTGCAACTCCAACTCTGAATTTGGAATAAGGAGCATAAGCATTTTTTCGTACTTCAACGGCTTGTGTCATTAAATCCTGAATGTCATTTGGTAATTCCTGAATGGATTCGAACACTTTGAATTGTGTGGTAATTGTTATTTCTTTCATGCTTTTTTTGGGAAAAAAAATCCAAATTTCATCTCCGAAGTATCGGGATTGAAATTTGGATTGTTATTTATGAATTAATTTAAATTTAATATTCGTCATATTTTTCACCGAAATTGAATGTCAGTGAAAAACGAAGGGTGTTTTCTAATGGGTTTTTTACTTTAGATGCTGAAAATAAATAAGAAACATCTACTTTGACTACATTATATTTGAAGCCTGCTCCAAGGGAGAAAAATTGACGTGCTCCTTTTAAAGGACTTTCGTGAAAATATCCCAATCGCATCGCAAAGGAATCTTGATACAAATATTCGGCACCTACAGCATACGTAACTTCTTTTACTTCTTCACCAAAACCATCAGGTGCATCTCCAAATGATTTAAAAACACCAGACGTCCATCCGATTGAACGGTAATTATCGTTATTTTGATTGCGCTCTTCGGAGGTTACATTTCCGTCGCCGTTTAAATCTGGGTCTTGTGGAGTTGGAACCAATAATTTATTGAATTCAACATTTACAGCAACCTTATTGTAGTCGTCTAAAATAAAATCAAAACCCGTTCCTATTTTTAAATTGGCAGGGATGAAATTATTGTTAAAATCATCATTATCATAACTGATTTTTGGACCTAAGTTTTGAATATTGAATCCTGCTCTCCATCTTCCGTTGAATTCATTATATGCTAATTCTTCAGATTGATAAAAACCAGCCACATCAACCGCAAATGTACTTGCAGATGAAGCATCATTATTGTCTGAAGCTACTTTTAGATTAGAATTAATGAAACGTCCCGCAACAGCCATCGAAAATTTTTCACTCAATTTTAACGAATACGATCCGTCAATGGCAAATTCATTTGGAGAAACTAATCTGGGTGTTTCGTTAGGATCGCCAGTTTCGCGCAATTCAATTTCACCTAAACCAAAGTAGCGCAGGCTTCCCGCAAAGGCGCTTTTCTCATTCAGTTTTTGATAATAAGTTACTTGTCCTAATGATATGTCATTTACTAAATCAGTAAGGTATGGCGTGTAGCTGATGGAAAATCCTTGTGCATCAGTTGCAAAAGCATATTTTGCCGGATTCCATTGTTGAGAAAAAGCATCGGCAGAAGTTGCTACCCCAATATCCGCCATACCTGCTGCTCTTGCATCAGCTGCGACCAGTAAAAAAGGAACTCCTGGATTTATTACTCTGTCTTGTGCTTTGGCAGCAGTAACAATAAATAAAAGTATAAAAAGTGGTATTATTTTTCTCATTTTGATGCGAATATTTATTAAACAAATATAGTATAATATTAAAGGATTACAAGTTTTTCAAACTTTTCAGATTTCTTATTGGTTAAGCTTGATTTTACAGTGAGTTTATACACATACACTCCTTTTCCTATTCGGTCACCAAAATCGTCTTTACCGTCCCAAGTTATTTCTTTAGATAAAAATCCTTCGGTGGTTATAATTTGATTTTTTGTCCAAACAATTTTTCCCGTTATAGTCATTACTTGAACCTGAACTTCGAGCGGCTCGAACGGTCTGTTGTGTGTAAACCAAAACTCAGTATAATTCACGAACGGATTAGGATAGTTCAACACATGTGTCAATGTTATTGTTTCATCTCCGACTACTATAAATTGTATTTCCGCTGTAATTGGGTTGTTGTACACATCCCATGCTTTGAAAGTTATAGTGTGTAATCCGGGAGCTAAATTACGCAATGGAAACCGCAATGTTCCACTAGTAAAATCATCCAGATTGGTTTGATAATAATCATTTAAAACAAACGGATTGTTTACATCTCCATCTAAAACAGCAACGATATCATGACCTATTCCGCTCGCTGTATTAATTCCATTTTCATCTTCAAGATGCGCGACCAGAAAGGGAGATTCATTAGTTGTTCCTCCAGAAACAAAAGTCTCGTCATTCATATATAACTTAACTCTTGGACTAATATTGTCTGCTGTAGCGTTTTCGTTTATTCCGCCTATTTTTATATTGGAATCGTATCCGGTTTCGTTTTGTAATAGTTCATTTTTTTTGGAATAAAAACTTATTCTTCCGTTTGCCAATGGAACTCTGATGTCTCTTGGCACAACAAAACTAAATTCAAATTGACCATTAGTGACGGATGCATTTCCCCTGAATATTGTTTCTCCTAAAACATTGAAATTAATAGGAGGACTATTTCCGTCATTATTATAAGTAACTCTTGAGACTGTTTTGTCAAAAATAGTGGTAGAAACTTCTCCGTTGTAATTTGTCAATAGATTATTGTTTTCATCTGTCACTTCTCCCGTAAGTTTCATTTTTGCCAATGATTTGAAGTCGTCCATGGTTTGGGTAACGGGAACATCATTTACGTTAGTCAATCTGATTTTTGGCTTGGCTACTGCCAGCATTATGGCTGGGTCGCCAATGTAAAAAACAACATTGGTGGCTGAATTTGGATTGCTATTTTTTGAAATTCTCAGCGCTTCCGCGATTGATGTGTATTGGTTTGAACCGTATGAAAGTAAATTTTTTGTCAAAGCATCGTTGAAATTTTCTGCGCTAAACTGACCAATAGAACGTATTGTGGTGATCATGGCAATTGCTCCGCCTTTTGGATTCCAATAAGTATATTCCCCTGCGGTTGGCCTAAACGGATTGTCGAATCTAGAGAATTCGCATGTAATAGTTATAAATAAAGGATATTTGAATTGATTACTCAAGTTTTGTCCATCTGATTTTTCCCAAATTCGTTCAGCTGATAAACCGTCTTCACCACCATGTCCCAAATAATTAAATACTAAAGCCCCTTTTTCGAAAGCATTAAAAAAATCCGTTCTCGCTTTTGGATATCTCGAACCTCCCGCAGAGGCTTCTTGAGCATAAGAGTCTAATAAAATTTTATTCACATTCAAGAAAGGTTTCTGTAAAGAAATGGTATTTGCAAGACTATTTTGTCTGTTTTGCAAACTGGCATCCGCAGGTATATCAGAATCATCAGATACAAGCACAAAGTTATTTCTCCAGCTGCCGTAGGATTTTAGATCATGGTATTCAATAACTTTATTGACCATTTCTTCAGCCTGTTTAGTGTCATTGACAAGCATTCTTCCTACTGCAATATCGATTCCGCCAAAAAAAGAAGTAACATTTCCTTCCGATGGGTCCATTAATCCAAAAAAATCATCGGATGCAAAAGAGGATTCTCCAGTTGTGTTGCTGTTTAAAGAATGGTAAATAGGAACAACATTCGTATTATTTATGATTCGGTTTTTGAAATCGTAAGAAGCATCTCCAAAAAGATTGATAAATTTCAGTCTTTTATCCGGAGACGAAGCATTTTCATAAATGTATTTAATGCAGTTTCTTATGGCGGCAACATCCTGTTTTCCAGAAGAAAATTCTTGATAAATCAATTCTAATGGAATAACTTTTACATTTAAATTAGAATATGTACGATGAAAACGGGCTAGTTTTTCCGCTTGTGAAACTAGAAACGAGGGTGAAATAATTACATAATCAATATCTTGAAACTGACCTTGGCTGTTTTTAAAAAGTGAGCCTTTTAAGTTTTGATTCGCAATTTTTGACTTGTTGTCTTTTAATGGTGTATAATAATCAGCTGCATCAATTGCGATATATTTTCTCAGTTCACCCAAATTTGCTTTGAAACTTAGGGAACTCTGATTCGAATTTTCGATTTTGCTGATAGTATGAGTGTCGGTAACGTCCCAAATTTGAGAAATCCCAGTCGCGTTTGAAATTTCGTAATTTACAACTCCAAGATTTGAAACGGATTGATCGTATTGAAAGTGAAATTGCTTTCCGTAGCCTAGAAGTTTTCTTTTGGCGGTAAGCCTAATATTATCTAGAAAACCTTTGGAACCCGGAACGCCATTATTGTTGTATTTTAATTTTATTTTGATGTTTTCTGTTCCGTTGAAAGCAGTGTTGTTTGGCAAAAAACCAACGATAAACTCGGTTCCTGAATTGCTACTTAATGCAGGGAATGAAATGGTTCCTGCCGCACCTCCGTTTGCTGTTACATTGAAAGAGGTTGAAGTAAAAGCGGCTGAGGCTGCTGTCAGCATGATTTTCACAGGAACTGAACTGTCGAGATTTGGAAAAACAAAATCAAATTCCTGCTCATCCTTAACATCAAATGATTCGCCAAACCACTGGCGGCCTAGACGGGCAATATTGACAAGATCCTGTTCATGAAATTGATAATCGTCAAATGATGTTAAAGTCAAAGTGCTGTTTCCTGCAGGCTGTGCTAAAGGAGCAATTCTTTTTCCATCAGCGCCTTGTACAGTAATATAGTAATAGGATTTTTTGTCATACAAATTTAAGTGCGTTCTGCTTTCTTGATTCCAAGTGTCAACTCCTTCGCCATAAAAAAGGATATAATCTTCATTGTTAAAAACTCCGTCACTTTCACCGCTAATTTGAATAGCATTTTCGATTAAGTCATTCGGATAATAAATGTTATTTGATAATGGTAGCATTCGGCCGCCATTTCCGTAAATCTTTATTTTTCTTGGGTCTAAAGCATTAACGTCAAGTCCCAGTTGTTGCAGAAAACTTTTAGATATTTTATAAACCCCCGATTTTTCTATATAAAATTGAAACCAATTACCAGTTGCCAAGACAGAATTTGAAATGGAATTTACAGTTTTGCCAGTTTGCAGGATTCTGGAGGTATTGTTGTTGTTTTCCACTTCATACGAAAAGGACTTGATTCGTTTGAATCCAAAATCATCCTTAATTATAGGTGAAAGTGTAATAAATGGCTCTTTGATGCCTCTTGAATTAGAAATTGTAATCGTTGCATTGGTTGCATTTGGTATGTTTTCTGTAGATAAATCGCCAAGCTGAGAAAGTGTAATTGGCTCGTAAATAACATTTGTAATTTGAATCTTTCCTTCGTCAAAATTTACGGTCTCTTTTGTTTTTAAAGTAAAAAGGAGTGTTTTGCTGGAAGCGTCGTAATGAAAGCTATTTCCTGTAAACTGAGGAATAATAACTTTAAAATCACCATAAGACATTTCTTTTTTTTCTAACCATTCGATGGCGACATCACCTTTAATTTGAGCAAAAGAAACAAACGGAATTAGGGCTAAAAAAGCCAAAAATATTTTTCTCATTGTTTTTTTAACGTGATTAATAGTGAGTTATTATTAATCAGTAAAAATAAATCATTTCGTGTAATACTAAATAATAAATATTATAAATTTGCGTTATATTAGATAATTTAATGTTAAAGTTAGATTTGTGAATTTATTAAAAAAGTTAGATGCTGATTAATTGTTAATTATTATATTGCGGCACTAAAATTATTACCCAATAAAGAGTATGAAAGCAAACAGAATTATGGGCTTACAGTTGTTACTATCAATCATGCTGATTGTTGGTTTCTCCAGTTGCAGTAAAAAATCCAGTTCAAAGAACACTTCGAGAGCAACGGGTTGGAATATGGATAGTAAAAAAGGCTCAAGTAAGAAAAAGCAAGAAGCAGGACCCGGTTTGGTTTTTGTTGAAGGTGGTACATTTACTATGGGTAAAGTGCAAGACGATGTTATGCATGATTGGAACAATACGCCAACGCAACAGCACGTTCAGTCTTTTTACATGGATGAGACTGAGGTGACTAATTCTATGTATTTAGATTATTTAGATTGGTTGAAAAGCGTTTATCCACCTACAGAGGAAAATTATAAAAATATTTACGAAGGTGCTTCGCCAGATACATTAGTTTGGAGAAACAGATTGGGGTATAATGAGACAATGACTAATAATTACTTGAGACACCCGTCATATGCTGAATATCCGGTTGTTGGAGTAAATTGGATTCAAGCAGTTGAATTCAGTAATTGGAGAACTCAACGTGTGAATGAGGCGTTACTAGAAAAAAACGGATATCTTAAAAAGAATGCAAAAACACTTGATGTAACTGCAGAAAGTAATTTTGATACAGAAACCTATTTGAATTCACCTACTTCAGCGTATGGAGGAAATGAAGAAATTGTATTAAAAGGAGGAAAGGGAGCAAGAAAAACTCCAAAAGCGGGTAAAGATGGAACGGTTGCTGAACCAAAAAATGTCTATGCTCAACGTTCATCAGGAATTCTTCTTCCGGAATATAGACTTCCAACTGAGGCTGAATGGGAATATGCAGCTGCAGCAGATGTGGGACAAAGAGAATATAACATTTATAAAGGTCAGAAAAAATACCCTTGGTCAGGTGGCTACACACGTTCAGGGAAAAGACAAAGTCAAGGAGATCAATTGGCCAATTTCAAACAAGGAAACGGTGATTATGGTGGAATTGCGGGTTGGTCTGATGATGGAGCTGATATTACCAATGAGGTTAAAAAATATCCAGCAAATGATTTTGGATTGTATGATATGGCAGGAAACGTTGCAGAATGGGTACAGGATGTTTACAGACCTATCGTTGATAATGAAGCAAATGATTTTAACTATTTTAGAGGAAATCAATACACTAAAAACAAAATTGGTGCTGATGGAAAAGTAGAGATTGTTACTAAAGACAATATGAAGTATGATACTTTAAGTAATGGTAGAATTATTGCAAGAAACTTTCCAGGTCAGATTGCTCAAGTTCCAGTTGACGAGCAAGAAACTTATTTGAGACAGAATTTTGATAAAAGTAACAATATCAATTATAGAGATGGTGACAAACAATCTACTCGATATTATAATTTTGGAGAATCTGAATCAGATGATGAAAAAACGAAATCTGAGAAAACCATGTACAACTCTCCTAAACACAATGTCACTACTGACAGTTTAGGTAAAATGGTTAGGAAATACGATAGATCTAGCAAAAGAACTACATTGATTAATGATGAATCAAGAGTTTACAAAGGAGGTTCTTGGAGAGACAGAGCTTATTGGTTAGACCCTGCACAAAGAAGGTATTTTCCACAAGATATGGCTACGGATTATATCGGTTTTAGATGTGCTATGTCTAGAGTAGGTCCAAAAGCAGATAAGAAAAGATCAGCAAGAAATTAAATTTTTAATATATAATAAAAATAAAAGCCCTTTGATTAGGGCTTTTATTTTTTAAAATCGTTTCAAATGGATATTAATTACATTCATAGTTTGTTTTTGCAATGCAACTCAATTTCAATTGATACTCGTAAAATTGAGCCAAACTCTTTATTTGTTGCTATAAAAGGAGAACGTTTTGATGCTAACACTTTTGCAAAAGAAGCATTAGAAAAAGGTGCTGCGTACGTTATAATTGATAACGAAACATACTTTATTGATCAAAGAACTATTTTAGTTGAAGATAGTTTGATTGCACTACAGGAATTGGCAAAATTCCATCGGGATTATCTAAAATTACCTATAATTGCACTTACAGGAAGTAACGGAAAAACGACTACCAAAGAGCTTATTCAAGCTGTGCTTTCAAGAAAATTTAAAACAAAAGCAACCGTAGGAAACCTTAACAATCATATCGGGGTACCGTTGACATTGCTTTCTTTTACAGCAGAAACTGAAATAGGGATAGTTGAAATGGGAGCGAATCACAAAAAAGAAATTGAATTTCTGTGTGAGTTAGCTAAACCGGATTATGGTTACATCACTAATTTTGGCAAAGCTCATTTAGAGGGTTTTGGCGGAGTTGAAGGAGTGATTGAAGGTAAAAGCGAAATGTATAATTTCCTTTCGGCAAATGATAAACTTGCCTTTATTAATTTGGAAGACCCAATTCAAGTTGAAAAGTCAAAGTTGCTAAAGTCATATTCTTTTGGTATTGACAAAACAAATGCTGATGTCAATATCACTTCAATTAAAGCGAATCCGTTTGTGACAATCGGCTATTCAGATTTAGTTGTTCAATCTCATTTAATAGGGTTGTATAATGCGAATAACATCAACGCAGCTCTGACTATAGGAAAATATTTTGGAGTCACGGACAGTGAAATAAAATATGCTTTAGAAAGTTATATTCCTGAAAACAACAGATCACAATTAGTGAAAAAAGGTTCAAATCAGATTATTCTGGATGCTTATAATGCAAATCCCAGTAGTATGTTTGTAGCAATCGAGAATTTCCTCCAATTAGACAACGCTAATAAAGTAATGATTTTAGGAGATATGTTTGAGCTTGGAGACGAAAGTTTGCAAGAACATAAGGCAATTGTTGCCATGTTGTCAAAGGATGAAAATGTAAAGTGTTATTTTGTTGGATCCGCATTTTATGAAAGTAAAATTGAGAAGGATAATTTTTGGTTTTACAATACTTTTGAAAGTTTTTCAAATGATTTATCTGAAATGAAATTTGATAATAGTACTATTTTAATTAAAGGATCTCGTGGAATGGCGTTGGAGCGAACCTTGGAATTTATAGAGTAGTTAAGAAACAATTCAACCAGAAAAAATGCCATCACGATTTATTTTGATGGCATTTTTAGTTCTATTAAATACTCATTAGAAATCCTATAAGATTTTCTTTTTTGTTTAGCTCTAGTTTTTTTCTTAATCTATAACGTGCTAATTCTACTCCGCCACTGGAAATATTCATGATTTCGGCAATTTCTTTGGTAGACATATTCATCAATAAATAAGTTGATAAATCCAGCTCTCGTGGAGATATTGTTGGATACTTTTCTTTTAGTCTTTTTAGGAAGTCAAAATGGACATTTTTTATGTGTTTTTCCAAATCCTTCCAGCTTTTGTCTGCATTTACCTCCTTTGTAATGCTTTTATTCAATTTTGTAAATTGGAATTTAGTGGAATCATCAAAGGATTCTACATTGATGTCTTTTAATTTATAGATTATACCGTTCAGAATTTTGTTCTTTTTTACTACTTGCAAGGAGTTGTTGACTAATTCTTTGTCTTTTGCTAAAATCTTAATTTGCAACTTGTCATTTTTCAATTTTTCAATTTCCTTCTCTAATTCGTATTGTTCCTGTCTTATTTTGGATTCTTTTTCTAGATATAATCTTCGTTGTTCGATAGTTTCATAATATTTATTTTTCCGTATTTTCATTTTTATCCTGTTTCTAATAAAAAATATTGAAGCGACAATGATCAAAACGTAAAGTAAATAGGCTAAAAAATGCCGGTAAAATGGGGGTGAAACGGTAAAAGTGGCAAGAGTTTCTTCAGATTGGATTCCGTAACTGTTTCTAACCTTCAATTTCATTGTGTAATCACCTTCTTTAAGATTAGTATATTCTTTTATGGCGGCTGTGGACCAATTGCTCCATCGGTTATCGAATCCTTCCAGCTGATAGGAAAATTCTACGTTTTCTAGATTTTCATAAGTCGGGGAGGAGAAGGTAAATTTTACTTGATTTGAAGCGTACGGAATTTTAAGTTTTTCAATTTTGTTTTGCCCATTTCCTAAAAGCAAAGTGTCTCCGGGATAGGAAAAACTTCGAATAAATGCCTTAGGTTTAGTAACTAAATGATTAGATAGTTTAGTGTTATAATGGGCTAAACCATCATTTAAACCTATGAATATGTTCTCCGGATTTATATTGTTTATGGATAGATAATTGTTTACTAAATTCCCCGTTAAATTTGAAAATGGAGTTACTGTGTTTTTATATTTTCCATTCGGGCTTTTCATTAATACGCCCAATGATTCATTAAACAGGTACCAAATGTTACCGTATTTATCCTCTGACAAGGAATAAATTTTTGGAATTTCCTTAAATAATGCGCTCATTTTTTTATCTTCAAAAAACAAATCTTGTTCTTGGGAGTATTTATAAAAACGATTTTTTGTCTGAAAGTAAATAGTGTTTTTTATGCGCTGGATACTTCCAATTCCAGAAACTGAATTTGATAAATTCTGGTGTGTTTTAATTGATTTGAATTTTTTTAAATCTTCTGAAATTTTCATTTGATAGATTAATTCATCCTTTTTCAGCCATAAATTATTTTCATCTATTTCAAATGTATTGGCAGATTTATCAAAACCGTCAATTTGGTTTTTATATTCCAAGCTATTTGCTGTTTTTTCAAACACTGTGAAGCCGCTATAGGTAGAGCCAATAATATAATTTGGACGATTTGGAATTGTCTTAAACCCAAAATGACCTTTATTGTTTAGTGTTTTAACCACTTTTCCACCAGATATCAGTAAAGCACCTCTATTGTGCGCGCATATTAATTGGTTGTCAATCACCTGGATATTCCATGCTTGTCCAGTTGTTCCTTCTACAAGAGTAAATTTATTTTCTTTAATAGTGTTGTTCCAAGAATGATAGAAAAGACCTTGATTCGTCGCCACATAAAGATTTTCTTTATAAATAACAGAGGCGTAAACGGTACTTAAGCCAAAACTAAAACCAAAATAGGTAAATGGAGAATTTTCATTTATAAAGGCAATTCCGTTGTCCAATCCCAGCCATAGATTGTTCTTATTGTCAATGAATGAGGTAAGAACCGTGTTGTTTTGAAGTCCTTTTTGATGATTGATGTGTTGAATTATTTTGCCGTTTAAATCGCAAATAATGACACCGTCTAAAACAGAATTCAGCACGATGAACTTATCCTTTATTGTTACACCGCCTAAAGAACTATTCTTTTTAATGAAAATATTAGCTTCCGTATTCCATGAAGTCAGTTTTTCTCCGTCATACAAATACAATCCTTTGTCTAAAGTCGTAATGAGTATTTTATTTTCAGGCATAGGAAACATTCCCCAAATCTCGGTATTGTTTAATGCTGTTGAACCTTTCAAAGATTGCAATTGTACGTTTTCATATTTCATTATGCCTTTAGAAACATCCTGAAAATAAAGTTGGTTTTTCACTTGAAATGAAAATTGGAATCTATCAGGTGCTTCAAGTAATTTGAGATTATTTTTTTTGAAAATATAGGCTCTTGCAAAAGACTGGAAAATAACTTCATTGCCTTCAATGTGTATTTTCCAGATGAAGTCAATTGTTTTAATGTTTTCACGGTTTACCAATTTTGAAATGGAAAAATAAATTAGTTTTCCTTTTGAATCGGATTCGAAGTAGCCAAATTCATCATAACCACCAACAAATATTTTCCCGGAGTCACCAATTTTTAAACATCTAATAGCGGAAAAATTAGGCAAAGTGTATTTTCTCCAAGTTGAACCGTCAAATTGAAACAGGCCATTATTATTAGCAAAGTACATATTGCCATTTTTGTCTTGGTCAATATTCCAGTTTTGGGTGCCTCCTTTGTAATCTGTCCTTTTATAATTTCTAATTTCCGGTAAACCAATGTTTTTTACTTGTCCATAAGTTGCTAAAGAAGATAGAATCAGAAAAAATAGGATGTGAAGTTTAGAAAATTTCATGATTGAAGTCTATATATTTTGCTTTGATAATTGTTTATAAAACGATGATGAATAGTGTTTATAAATTCACAGCTACTGGGTTGTATTTTAATTAATTCTATAAATAAAGTGCAATATTTATTTATTTTATAAATGTAGTGGTTTTAATTTAAATTAACATTTAAATAACAATGATTATAAATATTTAAATTGTTTGTATACAGTAAGTTATGATTTATTTGATGTGTTTTTGTTAAGTAATAAAAAAGAGTTTGATGTGTTTTTGTAGTAAATAATTAAAATGAATATAGAAAAAATAGTGCTACTATTGCTTCAAATTACTAATTAATTAACCAAAATTTTTAGAAATATGAAATTTACAAAACTGTTTGTTTTTTGTCTTTTATCTATTCTATTCTCAGTTTACGCACAAGCACAAGATGTTACCGTAAACGGAAAAGTATATGATGAAAACGGACTTCCAATCCCAGGAGTCTCTATTTTAATTAAAGGAACATCGAAAGCTGTAGCAACTGATTTTGATGGAAATTATCAAATTGGTGTTGATGCTAAAGGTGCTTTAGAATTTAGCTATGTAGGATATACAACAATCAAAGAGCTAATTAATGGAAGGACTAAAATTGATGTTACACTAAAGCCTTCTACTGAAAGTCTACAAGAAGTAGTTGTTGTTGGTTATGGAACTCAAAAGAAAAGTGTTGTAACAGGAGCAATATCCAGCGTGAAAGCAAAAGATCTTGAGAAAGTTCCAAACGGACGAATTGAACAAGCATTGCAAGGAAGAGTTTCCGGTGTTACTATTGCTGCAAGCTCAGGTCAACCAGGTTCTGCATCTACAATACGTGTTAGAGGTGTAACTACTTTTGGCGAGGGCGGTAATAATCCTCTTTGGGTCGTTGATGGTGTTGTTGTTGATGGTGGCGGAATAGGATTCCTTAACCAATCTGATATCGAATCAATCGAAGTGTTGAAAGATGCTGCTTCTGCTGCAATTTACGGTACGCGTGCTGCGACTGGAGTAATTTTGGTAACAACCAAAAAAGGAAAATCAGGAAAAATTTCTGTTAACTACAATGGGTTTTCAGGTTTTTCTGCACCAGAAAAAACTTTAAATTTATTAAATGCAACTCAGTATGGTACTATCATGAACGAAAAGTCTGTTGCTGCAGGTGGAGCACCGGTATTTCCTAATGTAGCTTCTTTAGGAGTTGGTACGGACTGGCAAAACGCAATTTTTAATAGCAGTGCTTTTCGTTATTCTCATGAGTTAAGTATTAGTGGAGGAAATGATGTTTCTAATTTTTATGCTTCTTTTGGACTTCAAGACCAAGAAGGGATTGTTTCTACAGAAATATCAAACTTTACTAAAAAGAATTTCCGTTTGAACTCTACACATAAACTTTCTAAAGTTTTCACTTTTGGGCAAACGCTTGGTTTTTCAAGACAAAAATCAATTGGAATAGGGAATACTAATAGTGAATTTGGTGGACCATTAAGTTCTGCTATCAACTTAGATCCAACTACTCCTTTAGTAGAAACTGATCCTGCAAAAGCTAATGGCGCTCCTTATAATTCGAATCCTGTAATTCGTGACGGAAACGGAAATCCTTATGGAATTTCAAGTTTAGTAGGTCAAGAAATGACAAATCCTTTGGCGTATGCCAAAACTAGATTAGGAAGTTATAGCACTGCAGATGATATTGTAGGAAATACTTATTTAGAAGCGGCTATTACAAAACACATTAAAGTAAGATCAACTCTTGGAGCAAAATTGTCTACTTGGGGTGGACAGGGATTTACGCCAGTGTTCTATTTAAGTGCAACATCAAATGTGCTTAAAAATAACTACAGTAAAAATGAAAATAAGAGTTTTGCATGGAATATTGAAAATATATTGACTTACAATAACCAGTTTGGGAATCATAATGTTACCGTTTTATTAGGCCAAGGTTCTTATGTTGATAACATTGGTGGAGGCCTTGGTGCTACATTATTTGGTTTACCAGTGACTAATTACCGTGAAGCGTCTTTCAATTTTGATATTCCGCAATCAGACAGAAGTAGTTATACGTATGATGCTACAGAACATAAACTGACTTCTTTATTTTCACGTGTGAATTACGATTTCAAAGAGAAATATTTGTTTACGGGTATTATTCGTCGTGATGGTTCGAGTCGTTTTGGAGGAAACAATAAATTCGGAGTATTTCCATCGTTTAATTTAGGTTGGGTTTTGACCAAAGAAGATTTTTGGAAAGAAAGCAAAGTGCTGAATACATTTAAGATTAGAGGAGGTTATGGAATTGTAGGGAATGATGCTATTCCGGACTTTAGATATCTTTCGTTAGTTGAGGGTGGTTACAATTATTCTTTTGGTAATACTGGAGCCATAACTACAGGATATGCAAATCTTACTCTTGATAATCCAGATTTAAGATGGGAAGAAACTTCTCAGGCGAATGTAGGATTTGAATCGAAATTTTTTAATGATATCAGTTTAACTGTCGATTTATATAAAAAATCAACCAAAGGAATTTTACGTCCAATAAATATTCCGGGTTATGTGGGAGTTACTGCAAGTCCAATTGGGAATGTGGCCGACATGGATAATAAAGGGATTGAGGTTGAATTAGGGTACAAGAAGAATTTTGGAGATCTTAATTTTTCTGTAAATGGAAATGTTGCTTACTTAGAAAATAAAGTTACTTATGTAGCTGCTGATGCTGATTTTATTGCTGGTGACGCTTCTTTTCAATCAATGGGACAAGTGACAAGAACACAAGTAGGGCAGTCCTATAACTCATTTTACGGTTTTAAAACAGCCGGAATTTTTCAAAATCAAGCTGAAATTGCAGCCTACACAAATTCTTCAGGTGGTTTAATTCAACCGAATGCACGTCCGGGAGATTTCCGTTGGGTAGATACAAATGGGAATGGTTCGATTGGTGATGATGATAAACAATTCTTGGGGACAAATATTCCAAAATACACGTTTGGTTTAACCTTAAATTTTGATTATAAAAATTTCGATTTCATGGTCTTTTCACAAGGTGCAGCAGGAAATAAAATTTTCCAAGGCTTACGCCGATTGGATGTAGGAAATGCAAATTATCAAACAAGTGCATTGAACAGATGGACAGGCGAAGGGACTTCAAATGATTACCCAAGACTTACTAACAATGACACCAATAGCAATTTTGGAAGAATGTCTGATTTCTATCTTGAAAAAGGAGATTATTTGAGATTAAAATTAGTTCAATTCGGATATACATTACCGGTAAGTTCTGTGAGTAAAATAGGAGCAAGCAAAGTACGTTTTTATGTAACGGCTGAAAATCTATTGACTATTACGAAATATTCAGGATATGATCCAGAGATTGGTGGAGGAGTTTTTGGAATAGATAAAGGAATTTATCCACAAGCAAGAACATTTATGCTTGGAGCTAACGTACAATTTTAATACAATCAACAATTATGAAAACGATACAATTCAAATATTTATTTATTGCAGCTGCAATGATTTCCTTAAGTTCTTGTTCTGAGGAATTTGTGGAAGTAAAACCAGAAGGTTCTTTTCTTTCAGAAAATTATTATGCGAATCAAGATCAGGCTACAGCCGCTCTTGTGGGTGTTTATGATCCAATCAGGAAAAATTCTAGTGGTTTTGAAAACATGATTGCGATGATGAATTCTGGTTCAGATGATCATTTTGCTGGTGGCGGTGGTCCAACAGATGGAGCTGGAATCCAAGGTTTTTCAACACATACATTGACACCAACCATTATCCCAGGAAGTTTTTGGAATGATTATTATCAAGGTATTTTTAGAGCGAACACTTTATTGCTGAAATTACCGAATGTTGCCATGCCTGATGATATTAAAGCACGATTTACCGCTGAGTCTAAAGCATTACGTGCAATATATTATTTTGATTTAGTAAGATTGTTCAAAAATGTACCTTTACTATTAGATCCTTTGACGGCAACCAATATGTATAACGTTGAGCAAGCTGCTCCGGAAGCTGTTTATGCGCAAATTGAGAAAGATTTACTAGATGCAATCAATGTTTTGCCTACAACAGTTTCTGCGGAAACTGAATCTGGCCGACTTACTAAAGGCGCTGCGCAAGCTATGTTAGGTAAAGCGTATTTGTTTCAAGGAAAAAAGTCAGAAGCAGCGGCTATTTTGGCTCAGGTAAATGGAACTCCGGGAGCTACAAATCAATATGGGAATAAGCTTTTAAGTAATTTTAATGATTTATGGGTAGTATCCAATAAATTCAATACGGAATCTCTTATCGAAGTTTCTCACACGAGTGCTGGAAATTCGGATTGGGGTTTTTGGGGTTCTGGAAGAGACGAAGGGAATTCCTTGAACGTTATGGTAGGACCAAGAAGTTATTCAAGACCTGCAGGTTCTACAGCGCCTGATTTGCCATCAGGATGGTGTTTTAGTGTTATTACTCAAGATTTGTATGATGCTATAAAAGGGGATCCGCGATTTGGTGCTACTGTTTTTGACCTTAAAGCATTAAAAGCAGCTGGTAAAGCAAATTATATTGGTGGATATCAGGATACCGGATATTTCTTAAACAAATTTCTTCCACGTAAAGAAGATGTTCGTACAGGTGGAGGAGCAGCAGAATTAAATTATAAGCAAAACACTTATATTCTTAGATTGGCCGATTCTTATTTGATGGAGGCCGAAGCTTTAGGTTCAGGAGCCAGAGCGCAAGCTTTACTTGATGCAGTGAGAGCCAGAGTTGGTTTGCCTTCTATACCCGTTACACTTGCAGCCATTAAAAATGAAAGAAGAATGGAACTTGCCGGCGAAGGTCACCGATTTTTTGATTTGGTTCGTTGGGGTGATGCAGCTTCTAAATTAGCAAACAGAGGTTTTGATGCAGGTGTTGATGAAATTTTTCCAATTCCTGAAAGAGAATTACAAGGAACAAAATTGAAACAAAATCCAGGTTACAATTAATTAAAAAAGAATGCACGTTTCCATTCAGCAGAAATGCTGAATGCAGCAAAAAATAATATTTGTAAGCTCAGAACGCATTCCTGTTCTGAGCTTTATTTAGTATGCCGATTCCTTTAATTGAAGTTCAAAAAAAGAAATTTGTAGTTCTCAAAACGTAATGCTAAAGAATTTTTATTTTTTAGTCACTTAAATAATAAGGAGTTGGAATAGATTTATTGTTCTCTTTCACTAATTTTATTAGTATGTAAAAGGTGTGGAACAATCGCTTAGCAAATATTCTAATGGATAGTTGGGATTTTTAACACCAAATAATATGTTTTTTGTTTAGTTAGGTCTTCATTAAGAGCTTCTATTTGTAAGTTGGATAGAAGCTCAGATGGAGAATATTAATTTAAAATAGCATTATGAATCAGATAAATAAAATAATTGTTTCGGTATTAGTTCTGCTAATGGGCTTTTTTTCTAATGCGCAAACATTAAAAGTGATAACGTATAACATTCGCTTAGATGTTGAAAGTGATGGGGTCAATGCTTGGCGTTTTCGTAAAGATTATTTTTCTTCTCAAATTCAATTTTACAATCCTGATATTTTTGGAGTCCAAGAGGCAAAACCCAATCAGGTTATTGATATTTCAAAAGCACTTTTAGATTACAATAATGTTGGTATAGGAAGAGACGGAATTGGACAAGGAGAATCGTCTAATATTTTTTATAAAAAAGACAGATTTACGGTCAAAGAAAGCAATACGTTCTGGCTTTCTGAAACGCCAAATATAATTTCAAAAGGTTGGGACGCGGCCTACAATAGAGTTTGTACGTATGCGCTATTCAAGGATTTGAAAACAAAACAACTGTTTTGGGTTTTCAATACCCATTTGGATCACATTGGTGAACAAGCCAGAACCAAAGGAATTGAATTAATTCTTTCGAAAATAAAGGAACTAAATACAAAGAATTATCCAGTAATTCTGATGGGTGATTTAAACTCAGAGCCTCAAGAAGACAGAATAATACTGCTTAAAAAAGCAATGGATGATACCAGAGAAGTTTCGAAAGAGAAACCATTCGGTCCTTATGGAACCTTTAATAATTTTAAACACAACGAACCTGTAACTAAATTGATAGACTATATTTTTATTTCGAAGAATAGTATTTTGAAAGTAAAAAAATATGCCGTTTTGAGCGATTCAAAAGACTTGAAATATCCATCTGATCATTTACCGGTTTATGTTGAAATAAACTTTAAATAAAATATGAACACTATAAAAAATACTATGAAATTTTTAGCTGTATTAACCCTTACGCTGCTTATGTCAAAATGTTCTCCATCTGGAGATACTGTTGATCCTGCTCCAACGCCAACGCCAAATCCGCCGGCAGCAGTGACAAATGAAATGGATTTTTGGTTGACAAAAGGCAATCAAAGCGTCACACTTCAAAAGCAAACATCAGTTTTAGCATTTGGTACAACCTATAATACTTATGCTAATATTGAGGTTGATGATGCTAAAACGTTTCAAACAATCGATGGTTTTGGATATACTTTAACGGGAGGAAGTGCTCAGGTTATCAATCAATTAAATACTCAAAAGCGACAAGAATTATTAAAAGAATTGTTTGGTTCTGATGCTAATTCTATTGCAATAAGCTATTTGAGAATTAGCATTGGTGCATCCGATTTGAATGCTGCGCCATTTACGTATGACGATTTACCAAGCGGACAAACGGATATGAATCTGGACAATTTCAGTTTGGCACCAGATAAAACGGATTTGATTCCAATGTTAAAAGAAATTGTGGCAATCAATCCAAATATTAAAATTATGGCAACTCCATGGTCGCCACCAGTTTGGATGAAAGACAATAATGGTTTTGTCGGTGGAAGCTTGAAGCCGGAATATTACGCTGTTTATGCAAAATATTTTGTCAAATACATTCAAACAATGAAAGCCGAAGGAATAACCATTGATGCTGTTACACCTCAAAACGAACCGTTGCATCCGGGCAATAATCCAAGTATGTTGATGATTGCATTGCATCAGGCTGATTTTATAAAAAATCATTTAGGTCCTGCTTTCAAAGCTGCAAATTTGGCAACTAAAATTGTGGCCTATGACCATAATTGCAACAAACCGGAATATCCTATTGCTGTGCTGAATGATCCAGGAGCAAATCCTTATGTTGATGGTTCTGCATTTCATTTGTACGAAGGAGATATCAGTGCATTGTCTACAGTTCACAATGCTTTCCCCAATAAAAACATCTATTTCACGGAGCAATACACGTCTTCTACAGGAAGCTTCGATGGAGATTTGAAATGGCATGTGAAAAATGTAATTATCGGCTCGATGCGTAATTGGAGTAAAACAGCATTAGAATGGAACTTAGCCAATAATGCTTCTTTTGGGCCAAATACTCCAGGCGGTTGTACCACTTGTAAAGGCGCATTGACCATTAACAGTAGTGATAGTTTTACAAGAAATGTAGGATATTATATCATTGCACACGCCTCTAAATTTGTTCCTGCAGGTTCAGTGAGAATTTCGAGTAACTTTAGTGGAAATTTGAATAATGTGGCTTTTAAAACGCCTAGTGGAAAAAAAGTTTTAATTGTTGAAAATGACGGAAATACTTCTGAAATTTTTAATATCAAGTACAATGGAAACTGGGTTAAAACTTCACTTGAAGCAGGTTCGGTAGGAACGTATATCTGGTAAATAAAATAGATAATAATATCATGAAAAGAATAACGACAGTAGCTCTTTTAGCAGTGACTTTTTTGGCTTTTTCGCAGCAAAAAAATAAAACAAAACAAGTGTCTTTTTCTACTAAAGATAAAACGATTACCGTTTATACGACAGCAGAAAACACAAAGTTACGATTGACACAAACCGATAAATTGAGTTTTAGTAGTTCAAAACAACCTTTGGAAACAGAAATTTCGGTTTTTGTGGAACCAACTAAAACATTCCAAAACTTTATGGGAATTGGCGGAGCAATCACAGATGCCAGTGCTGAGGTTTTTGCAAGATTAAGCAAAGAGAAACAGCAAGAACTTTTGAATGCCTATTACGATAAAGAAAAAGGAATTGGGTATTCGTTATTGAGAACCACCATTCACAGTTCTGATTTTTCGAGCGGAAGCTATACGTATATCAAAGATGGAGACAAAGATTTAAAGACGTTCAACATTGATCATGACAGACAATATCGCATTCCAATGCTTAAAGAAGCCATAAAAACGGCTGGCGGGAAATTATTGCTTTATGTTTCGCCATGGAGTCCTCCTGCTTTTATGAAAAGCAATGGCAACATGCTAAAAGGTGGAACTTTACTTCCGGAATATTACCAGTCTTGGGCAAATTATTACACAAAATTTATCAAAGCGTATGAGAAAGAAGGAATGCCAATTTGGGGATTAACTGTTCAAAACGAACCTATGGCAACGCAAACTTGGGAATCATGCGTATATTCTGCGGAAGCCGAAAGAGATTTCTTGAAGAATTTCCTTGGTCCAACAATGAAAAAAGAAGGTTTAGGAGATAAAAAAATTGTGGTTTGGGATCACAACCGTGATTTGATGAACCAGCGAGCCAATGTTATTTTTTCTGATCCGAAAGCTTCTAAATATGCTTGGGGAATGGGATTTCATTGGTACGAAACTTGGGCAGGAGGAGAGCCAATGTTTGATAATGTTCGAAAAGTACACGAAGCCTACCCGTCTAAAAATTTATTGTTTACTGAAGGTTGTGTCGAAAAATTTGATGCTAAGAAATACCAATTCTGGGCAAACGGAGAACGATATGGAACTTCTATGATTAATGATTTTAATAATGGAACTGTGGGTTGGACAGATTGGAACATTCTTTTGGATCAAAATGGTGGGCCA
This sequence comes from Flavobacterium sp. CAN_S2, assembly GCF_015752255.1. Classification (NCBI taxonomy): domain Bacteria; kingdom Pseudomonadati; phylum Bacteroidota; class Flavobacteriia; order Flavobacteriales; family Flavobacteriaceae; genus Flavobacterium; species Flavobacterium sp. CAN_S2. The sequence goes on along the minus strand of NZ_JADOVA010000003.1, from coordinate 428,175 downwards.
AATCACGTAGGGAATTTTTGTTTTGCACCCATCCATGCAGATACTAATTCGGGTGAATTAATCTATACGCCGTCGTATTATTATATTGGACATTTCTCAAAATTCATTCGACCAGATGCTAAAAGAGTGAGTACAGCAGTAAGCCGAAGCAGCTTGATAAGTACTTCATTCCTGAATATAGACGGGAAAATGGTTACTGTAGTAATGAATCATAGCGATAAAAGTGTTACGTATAATTTAATTATTGCTACTGAGAAAACGGTTGTTGTAATTCCTGCTCACGGAATTCAAACATTAGTGTATTAAATTTTAAACGGTCTTATTCTAAAACCTACTTTATGAAGAAAATAGTTTTAATGGTCTTTATTTCTTTTTCTATTGCCTCGTTTGGACAAGGTTTTTTGCATAGAAATGGGCAAGAAATTGTCGATGGAAATGGAAAAAATATTGTGTTGCGTGGTTTGGGATTGGGCGGATGGATGGTTCAGGAAGGATATATGCTTCAAACCGGTTCGTTTGCAGGTCCTCAACATGTGATTAAACAAAAAATAACGGATTTAATTGGTGCTAAAAACACCGAAGAATTTTATGATGCCTACAAAGCAAACGGAATAACTAAGAGAGATATTGATTCATTGGCGGCTTGGGGATTTAATTCCGTTCGCTTGCCGATGCATTACAATTTATATACGTTGCCTCTCGAACAAGAAGCGGTTTCTGGTCAGAATACGTGGCTGGAAGAAGGTTTCAAAATGACCGATGAGCTATTGAAATGGTGTGCTGCGAATAAAATATATTTGATTTTGGATTTGCATGCAGCTCCGGGTGGACAAGGGAAAGATGCTAATATCTCCGATTACGATCCTGCAAAACCATCACTTTGGGAAAGTACTGCCAATCAGGATAAAATGGTTGCGCTTTGGGAAAAATTAGCAGAGCGTTACAAAGACAATCCTTGGATTGGTGCGTATGATATTATCAACGAACCCAATTGGAATTTTACGGGAACGAATCAAAATGGTTGTGACGAAACATCAAATGCGCCTTTAAGAGCTTTACAAGTTAGAGTTACAAATGCCATTCGAGCCATTGATAAAAATCATTTAATTTTCATTGAAGGAAATTGCTGGGGGAATAATTATAACGGTATGTTTCCGCTTTGGGATGAAAATATGGCATTGAGTTTTCACAAATATTGGAATCAAAATGATGCAGCTTCAATACAAAAAATGTTGGATTACAGAACCCAATACAATGTGCCAATTTGGTTGGGAGAAAGTGGAGAAAACTCTAATGTTTGGTTTAAAGAAGCGATCTCTTTAGTGGAGACAAATAATATTGGTTGGGCTTTTTGGCCAATGAAAAAAATAGAAAATTTAGCGGGAGTTACTTCGGTTACAAAAACTCCGGAATACGATCAATTGTTGAAATATTGGAATAATGAAAGCGCTAAACCTACGGTTAATTTTGCCAAAAAAGCATTAATGCAAACTGCCAAAAATTTCAAAATGAAAAACCTGACCATCAGATACGATGTGATTGATGCGATGTTCAGACAAGTTCAAACAACCGATACCAAAAAATACAAAAACCATTCTTTGCCCGGGAAAGTATTCGCAACAGAATATGATTTGGGACAAAACGGATACGCTTATTTGGATAAAGATATCGCAAATTATGACGGCACAAAGTTCACTAAATGGAACAAAGGCGGAATGATGCGAAATGATGGAGTTGATATTGAGTCTTGCAATGATACAATGACAAATGGATTTCAGGTTGCCTTTATTGAAGATGGTGAATGGTTGCAATATACGGTTGAGGTAAAAACCAAAACTAATTTTGATGTTGCTGTTCGTTATTCAAGTAAGGCTTCAGGCGGAAAACTCTATTTAGAAGATGAAAATGGGAGGATTTCTGAAACCATAATAATTCCATCTTCGGGAGGATATGATAAATGGAAAACTCTGATTTTAAAAAATGTAGTTTTAAAACACGGAACAAATAAAGTCAAAGTGCGTTTCGAAAAAGGGAATTTTAATTTGAACTTTTTAGAATTTAAAAAATCCAATAAATAAATCGAACTCAAAGATCTTTATAAGCAATTTCTTTTTTTTGGTTTGACACCAAAGATGAGTAAGCAAAAAAAAAACGCAATTGACAGTATCTAAAATATACTGTTGACTGCGTTTTTTTTAATAAAAAAAAGTATTGACTCAATATTTAGTTTCTAATAAACCTTAAGTTATGCTGTTTATTTGGAGAATAAATTGGATTGAGGGAAATTAGCTGAAGACGCTCGCAAATGCTTCAAAACATTCTTTTTCAATGCTTTTTTAACAACAATTAATCACAATCTTTAATTCTGGTTGACGGCTTTCAATATTCCATTCATAGTTTCTTCTGTTTCAGGTTTTTTGTAGAACCAGTGAAGCCTTGCACTAATTGTTCGTAAATGGCTTGACTTTTTGGTTATTTTTTGAATTCCTTAAATAATGATTCACGTGTCAGCACTATTTTTGCAGAATTTGTTGATTCAATAGTTAAGGTTTGAATTAAAGGTAAATCGCGAGATGAACTCCCTACGAGAATATCAAATTTTCCTGATTTTACCGTCCAATCATGAGGTTTTGAATTAAAATAAGCAAAGTCACGAGAAGTCATTTGAAAACTAACTATCTTTTATTCAATGGCTTGTAATGCTACTTTTTCAAAATGTCTCCGTTCATTTTATGGTCATGCCACTTCGCTTTCTTGTACATGGACATACAGTTGAACTAATTCTTGTGTAAACAATTGTGAAGGCAATGTAAGTCCAATAAGTAGTAAGATAATTTTTTTTCACAGTCTCTAATTTGGCTGGTTTTGGATAATTATTGGTAACAATATAATGTGTTGTTTTGATGCAATGTGTATATTTTATTGATTCACAATGTGTTTTTTTTAAAATTATGCATTTTAATTATTGAAATAATTATGCAAATTTATTTTTAAATGTGTTTTTTGTAACAAACTGATTTGTTTCTTTGTCGATATATTTCATTATGGATGTGTTTAAAAACAGCTTCAATATTTTCAAAATCAAGAGTTCACTAGTTTTTTTGAAAAAATGAGCTAAATTGCACGCCTAGTAAATAAAATAGTAATGATCAGAAAAAGTATATGTTAAAGGATATTTTAGCTAACAAGGATTCCTATCAACCGGGTTTATCAATTGATTGTGTCATTTTTGGGTTTCATGATAATCAACTCAAGGTATTGTTGATAAAAACAAAGTACAGTGAAAAATGGGCTTTGCCAGGTGGTTTTGTGCCTGTAAATGAAGGAATTGATCAGGCTGCGGTTACTGTTTTACATGGTCGAACCGGATTAAAAGGGATTTTTTTGAGGCAGTTTGCTACTTTTGGCGATGCCAGAAGGTGTAACGAGGATTTAAGTAATAGTATTTTAGAATTCTATGGAATTCCATTAAAAGATGGTAAGTGGTTTGCAAGCCGCTTTGTTACGGTAGGATATTATGCTCTAGTTGATTTTTTGAAAACGATTCCGCAAAAGGAGGGGAAAAATGATATCGTGGAATGGATTGATCATAATGCTGTACCGGAATTAATTTTGGATCACAAGGAAATATTGAATTCAGCATTAGAAACACTCAGGATGGAATTAAATTTGATGCCGGTAGGTTATAATTTACTACCTCAAAAATTTACTATTCCGGAATTACAAAAGCTATATGAAACTATACTAGGTAGAAAACTCGACCGTAGAAATTTTTTACGTAAAATAACGGCAATTGGGATTTTAACAAAGTTGGATGAGAAGAAAAGTAATGTAGCTCATAAAGCGCCTAATTTGTATAGTTTTGATAAAGAAAAATATGAAGAAGTTGTTAAGAATGGATTGACCCAAGGTTGGTAATATGAAAAACAGGACACAAAAAACTCCTTAAGAAATTAAGGAGTTTTTTGTGTCCTGTTTTTTTCTAGTTCAAGTTATTTAATCCTTTTCTTAAAGCTTCAACTTTTGAACTTAATTATATTTAAAGACGGGTGAATTAGAGATAAAAAAACTCCATTATTTCTAATGGAGTTTTTTGTGGGCGATGAGGGGTTCGAACTCCCGACCACTTCCGATAGAATCGGAATGCTCTGAACCAGCTGAACTAATTTTTTTTTGAAATTAATTCCTGAATTTTAATTCTGCTTTTCCAAGATTTGATTTGTAATTCTCTTTGTTGAGCTAATTCTTTTGTTTTGTATTTTTCCATGTAAACAACTTTCCAATCATTTACATTGCCGGTAAAACCTTTGCTTTTTTGATTGTGCCGAATAATACGTTCTTCTAAATTAGAGGTGAAACCTATATAATATCTATTTTTAATTGCGCTAAAAAGGATGTAAGTAATGTATTCCATAAGCTATTAGACATAAAAAAAACTCCATTATTTCTAATGGAGTTTCTTGTGGGCGATGAGGGGTTCGAACCCCCGACCCCCTCGGTGTAAACGAGGTGCTCTGAACCAGCTGAGCTAATCGCCCTAAACAATTTGGTTACTTTCGTTTCCGTTATTGCGTGTGCAAATATACGACTAGAATTCGTATTTGCAAGTAAAAAAATAAAAAAATCATAAAATTTCTGCAACTACAAAGGTGCTTCCGCCAATGTATATAAAGTCAGTGGTCTCTGCATTTTTTAGTGCTTTTTGATAAGCTTCTGAAACAGAATTGTATACTTCTCCTTTTAGTTCGAAAGTTGATGCCTTTTGTTTTAAAATTACAACATCTAACCCGCGGGGAATATTTGGTTTACAGAAATAATAAATTGCTTTTTTAGGGAATAAAGGCAGGATCTCATCTAAATCTTTGTCATTTACAACTCCCAAAACAACATGTAAAGTATCAAAATCTTCTTTTTGGATTTGCTTCAACACAATTTCCAGTCCGTTTTTGTTGTGTGCAGTATCGCAAATAACTTTTGGAAACTCATTCAATTGTTGCCATCTTCCCTGAAGTCCAGTATTTTTTACCACATTTAATAAACCTGATTTTATATTCTGGAGAGTGATTTTAAATTCATTCTGACTATTTAAAACGGAAATGGTTTGTAATACCGTCTTTTTATTGTGTATTTGATAATCACCAATTAAGTCAGAAGAATAGGTTTCTGAAACTAAATCAGCAGCAAAATAAATTTCCGAATTACATTCTTTGGCTTTGGCCAAAAAAACCAGTTTGGTTTTAGGAGTATATTCTCCAATAATTACGGGAATGTTGGGCTTTATGATCCCCGCTTTTTCAAAAGCAATGGCTTCAAGCGTGTTGCCCAAAAATTGTGTGTGATCCAATCCTATATTGGTAATCACCGAAACTAATGGAGTTATGATATTGGTAGCATCTAACCGTCCGCCCATTCCCACTTCAATAACCGCAATGTCTACTTTTTCTTTGGCAAAATAATCGAAGGCTAAACCAACGGTCATTTCGAAAAAACTCATGTCATTAGACTCAAAAAAACTTTTGTGTTCATTGATAAAATCAGTAACAAATTCTTCAGATATATCCTTTCCGTTAATTTTTATACGTTCCCGGAAATCCTTTAAATGAGGAGAAGTGTACAATCCAACTTTATAACCAGCTTCTTGAAGTATGGACGCCAACATGTGTGATGTCGAGCCTTTTCCGTTGGTTCCTCCAACATGAATGCACTTAAGTTTTTCTTGTGGATTATCAAGATGAGCTATCAGTAAATGCGTGTTGGTCAAATCTTTTTTATAGGCCGAAGCGCCCTGAAGTTGGTACATCGGGAGTTGGTTAAACATCCAATTTATGGTTTCCTGGTAGTTCATTTTTGTAATAAAATAGTAGTTGTTTAAAATATTTTTCGATTTTTTTAGTTTAATAGTACATCGAAAAGTATCTTTAGTGCAAAATTGAAATAATTTTTAGAATTAATGATTAAAATCCAATAATATTATATGTTTAGTTTTATACAATTACAGGCCGACACCATTACCAACGCTGCTTCAAACGTAGTTATCGAAAAAATTGCTCCAAATACCGAAATATCCACTTTAGGATTCCTTTTAAAAGGTGGTGTGTGGCTTATCCCAATCGGGATTCTATTATTTTACACTTTTTATTTGATTATTGAACGCTATTTGTATATCAATAAAGCATCAAAAATTGATAGTCTTTTGATGCGTGATGTTCGAGATAATCTCAATTCAGGAAATCTGGATTTGGCTCGATCCATTGCTGAAAGAAATAATACGGCTTCAGGAAATATTATCAAAGAAGGGATTTTGGTTATTGGGAGACCTATTATTGAGATTGAATCCAATATGGATCGTGCTGCAGATATCGAAATAGGGGGAATGGAAAAGCATTTAGGTCATTTGGGACTTATTGCCGGAATTGCACCTACATTAGGATTCATTGGAACTATTTCCGGAGTAATTAAAATATTTTACAGCATTTCGGTAACAGAGAATATTAGTATTGGTAATATTTCCGGAGGATTGTATGAGAAAATGATTAGTAGTGGTGCTGGATTAATCGTTGGTATTATTGCGTATAGCGGATACCATTTATTAAACGGTAAGATTGATAATTTTGCTTTAAAAATTCAGAAACAAGTACTTGAATTTGTAAATATTATTCAAAGATCATAATATGTCTATAAAAAGAAAAAGAAGATTTCATGCCGAGGTCGCGACTTCTTCATTAAGTGATATTATGTTTTTCTTGTTGTTGTTTTTCTTGATTATATCAACATTGGCGAACCCTAATGTTATCAAGATGACGTTGCCAAAAGCACAATCAAACGAGAAAACAAACAAGCAATACATTAGTTTATCTGTCACAGAAGATAAAAAATTCTACATCGACAAGCAACCTGTTTCATTTGAAGAACTGGAAACAACCTTGATGTCTAAAATGGATTCTGCGAAGGATCAAACAGTTATTGTTCGAATTCCGTTCAATTTGCAAGTGCAAGACTTAGTTGACGTACTGCAAATAGGAGTGAAGAACAATCTGAAGTTTGTGATTGCTACGAGTCCAAAGTAAAACTCATTACTAGTTCTTATGTAGCATTTGCATTATTTGGGCGTGACCACAATAGAAAAAGGAGCTAATCAACTTTATGCTGATTAGCTCCTTTTTCTATTCCGGTCGGGCTATCCGCAGTACTTCGGTACTTGCTCCTATCCCTCACGCAAATTAGTAAAACATCAAATTCTCGAGTAGTCATTGCAAATTATTCTTGAAAACAAAAAAGTGACGTTTCTAATTGTTCTAATTCAAATTGAAATTGTAAACAATCTTACCGACTTGCTTTTCCGGAGCATCGCTGCTGGCGTCCCATCTGGTATTCATTGCTGCAATTCGGGCTTGATCTAACAAACATTTTGCAGTATTCGTTGTTCCTTTTACTCCGGCAACTGCATTTACAGTTCTTCCGGTTCTGTCTACAGAAACTTCTACGACAATTTTTCCTTGTTCATTACACGTATATTTTGGTGCGGGTTTAGATAATGCTTTTCGGTTTCCTAAAGAATATCCAACTCCACCGCCAGAACCACTTCCGGTTCCGCCACCGCTTCCGGAGCCATAACCGCTACCAGTTCCTATTCCGGTTCCAGTACCATTTCCGCCGCCTGTTCCTCCACCAGAACCACCAGTTCCATAATAACCATTAGAACTCAAGCTTCCGTTAGATTTCCCCTTGTTTCCGGCAGCTTTGTCATCGCCATCGCCTCCTTTATTAGAACCTTTTAATATGCTGGATAAAGCATCATTTGTATTGTTAGAAACTTTAGGTTTTACAACCACTGGTTTCGTTTCTTCTTTTACAACGACTGCTGGTTTTTTAGTTTTTTCTTTCGTCGGAATTACAACGCTTTCTTCAGTGCTGTTTTCCTGAGATAAAATAGCTTCCTCTGGAGTTGATTTTGCAGGAGTTTGTCTGGTTTGGTTTTTTACTTCCAAAACCTCACTTTTATAATTCGCACCAGAACCGAAATCGCTGTCGCCAAAATTTACTGTAACGCCACCGCCACCGCCACCGCCGCCACCGGCAAGTTCATCCATATTTGCAGGAGGCCAAAAGCGAATGAAAAATAAAATTAACAACATTGTCGCATACAAAAGAATGGATATTGCTAGAGATTTCTTTTGATCTGATGAAATGGTGGAACTCATTTGTATTTTAAATTTTAAAAAGTGTATTACTAAAAACGTTGAAAAGTACTAAAAATTGTCAAGAGTAAAAAGCGACTGCCGGAATATAAATAATATTGCTTTTTGGCTTAAAACTAAAAATGAGAAAAGGGATTAAATAGATTTTAAAATCTGCTTAATCCCAGTTCCGGTAAATAGTTATAAATACTATTTTATTTTAAGTAAGCTGCTTTAATGCAATTTCGAAAGCAGTTGCACTAATATTTGTTTTACTTGGGTTTAAAGCATGTGCTTTTTCAATAGCTTTTTTGATGATTTCGGAAGTGTCTTGAAAGATAGCTTCATCCGTCATTTGTACTTTCTTTTCCATAAAGTAAGCAAAAACTCTTGCCATACCGCAGTTAGAAATAAAGTCAGGAATCAAACTTACTTTGTGGTCGACATCTTCCATAATTGGACCGAAAAATATTTCTTTATCAGCAAAAGGAACATTCGCACCACAAGAAATTACCTCAAGACCATTCGCAATCAAGCTGTCAATTTGAGATTGAGTTACTAATCGGGAAGCGGCACACGGAGTGAATATTTCAGCACCGATGGTCCATATTTTTTGATTGATTTCTTCAAAAGGAATCATGTTCTCGGCAACTAGTTTATTTCCGTCTTTGGCAAGAAATAAAGCTCTTATTTCTTCGAAAGTGAATCCTTCTTCATTGATTAATCCGCCATCTCTATCAATAATACCAATTACTTTAGCGCCCATTTCGGCTAAGTAAAAAGCAGCAGCAGATCCTACATTTCCAAAACCTTGTACGATTGCTTTTTTTCCTTTTACATCTCCGCCATAAATGGTGTAATAATTACGAACAGCTTCGGCAACTCCGTAACCGGTAATCATATCGGCAACGGTGTATTTTCTGGAAACATCTGGTGAGAATTTTGGGTTTTCAATCACTTTCACCACACCTTGACGCAATTGTCCAATTCTGTTAATCTTGTCTGCTTCAGTAGGTTTGAAGTGACCATTGAAAACGCCTTCTTGCGGATGCCAAACACCACATTCTTCCGTCATTGGAATCACTTCGTGAATTTCATCTACATTTAAATCTCCACCCGTTCCGTAGTAACTTTTCAATAAGGGAGAAACGGCTTTATACCAACGTTGTAAAACGCCTTTTTTTCTTGGATCATTCGGGTCAAAATTAATTCCAGATTTAGCTCCGCCAATAGCAGGTCCAGAAACCGAAAATTTCACTTCCATGGTTTTTGCCAAGGACAAAACTTCATTCATATCCAACCCTTTTCTCATACGAGTTCCACCACCGGCAGCACCACCACGTAGCGAATTGATGACTGTCCATCCTTCAGCTTCCGTTTCAGCATCTTTCCAATGGAAAACTATCTCAGGTTCTTTATTTTCGAATTTCTTTAATAAATCTTTCATTTGTTGCGATATGTTTAATTTTGGCAAATATAAAAAATAGAATAATGTGAAATATGTATTTTTAATTTTATTTTGGAGAATAAATCATTCCAGAGCTGTGATCTTTTTTTGCACCTGTAACGCTGCTTAAAATATTGATTTCTCCACGTAATTTTAAAACTCCAAGTAATGCAAAAATCAATGCTTCTTTGAATTCCAGAATCTTTGCAGGCGGAATTATAATTTTCATTTCCGGTAAACGGTACTGAATTCTCTCGATAAGAAAATCATTGTAAGCGCCACCGCCAGTTATAAAAAGGCTTCCGTTTTTATTGGGCAAAGCCAAAGCAATTTGTAACGCTACGTGTTCCGTAAAAGTGTTCAATTTATCTTCAATGGGAATTGTGTAGCTTTCGATTAGGGGCAAAATAGTTTCTTTGACAAATTCAAAACCCAATGATTTAGGATATTTTTTTTGGTAAAAATCCAAAGCATTTAATTCATTTAACAAATCGAAATTACAAATTCCAGTTTTTGAAATGTTGCCTCTATCATCATAATCGAATCCCAGTTGATTGGCGTAAAAATTCAAAACGGTATTTACAGCCGAAATATCAAACGCTTTTCGCTCTTTATTTTGTTCAAAAGATACATTCGAAAAACCACCTAAATTCATGCAATAATCATATTCAGAAAATAAAATTCGGTCGCCAATAGGAACTAAAGGTGCGCCTTGACCGCCAAATTTTACATCCTGAACCCTAAAATCACAAACTACTGTTTGGTTAATTAAAGTCGAAATTTTTGACAAATTACCAATTTGAAGCGTGAATCCGTTTTGGGGTTGGTGTAAAATAGTATGGCCATGGGAACAAACGGCATCGAGGTTTTTTATGTCGAATTTTTTAATAAAACTTGAAATAATTGTAGCCAGAAGTTGTGTGTAATCTTGATTGAGTTTTTCAAGTTGCGCTTCGGAATAATCAATGGCTATTTTTAATTTGTTTAACCAATCATTTGGGTAAGAAATAGTTTCAGACTCCAGGATTTCAAATTCCCATTTATTATTTTTTACAGTAAAAACAATGTATGCCAAATCTACGCCGTCCAGCGAAGTTCCTGACATGACTCCTATTGTAGTGTACTTTTCTTTAAACATAGGCTAAATTTACGAAATCGTTTGAAATCTGATATTTAATAATTACTTTTGAGCACAAATTTAAGAACATTTAATTTACAATAAAAATATGGATTTTAATCTAACTGAAGAACATTTAATGATTCAGCAAGCCGCTAAAGATTTTGCTGTAGCAGAATTATTACCGGGTGTTATTGAACGTGATGAACATTCAAAATTTCCAACGGAGCAAGTGAAAATGATGGCCGATTTAGGTTTTATGGGAATGATGGTCGATCCTAAATATGGTGGATCTGGTTTGGATAGTATTTCCTATGTTTTAGCAATGACTGAAATTGCAAAAGTTGATGCTTCTGCTGCTGTAATAATGTCTGTAAACAACTCTTTGGTTTGTGCAGGTCTTGAAAAATATTGCAGTGAAGAGCAAAAAATGAAATATTTAGTGCCACTTGCAAAAGGAGAAGTGATTGGTGCTTTTTGCTTGTCAGAGCCGGAAGCGGGAAGTGATGCGACTTCGCAAAAAACTACAGCGATAGATAAAGGCGATCATTATTTATTAAATGGTACAAAAAACTGGATTACTAACGGATCAACTGCATCCACTTATTTAGTTATTGCTCAAACAGATATTGAAAAAGGACACAAAGGAATCAATGCTTTTATTGTTGAGAAAGGTTGGGCTGGATTTGATATTGGACCAAAAGAAAGAAAAATGGGAATTCGTGGAAGCGATACGCATTCTTTAATGTTCACCGATGTGAAAGTTCCTAAAGAAAATAGAATTGGTGAAGATGGATTTGGATTTGCTTTTGCAATGAATGTTTTAAACGGCGGAAGAATTGGAATAGCATCACAAGCGTTAGGAATTGCGACAGGTGCATATGAAATCGCTTTGAAATATTCGCATGAGAGAAAAGCATTTGGGAAAGAAATTTTCAATCATCAGGCAATTGCTTTCAAACTGGCTGATATGTATGTAAAAGTTACTGCTGCAAAATTATTGGTAATGAAGGCCGCTTGCGAAAAAGATGAAGGTAAGGATATCGCGCATTCTGGTGCCATGGCAAAATTATACGCCTCAGAAATCGCTTTAGAAGTGGCCAATGAAGCCGTACAAATTCACGGTGGAAACGGTTATGTTGCTGAATATCATGTGGAACGTATGATGCGTGATTCTAAAATTACTCAAATTTATGAAGGTACTTCTGAAATACAACGAATTGTAATTTCTAGAGGATTGGTTTCGTAAATAAAACAAAAATAGTTGTTTATGCCCTTTCTAATTTCGGTTGGAAAGGGTTTCGTTTTTTTAATACATTTACTGAAATGAGGGAATCAAGAGGTATCCGCAGTTACAGTAATTTTGGTTTTAATTCCAAGAGTTTCGTTATTTGTTGCTATAATGGGTTGCGGCAGTATGGTTGGTGCGATTTTTGCTGACCTGTTCGTGCTTTGCAATGATGTGAAAAATGATGATGTGACACTTTTTATTTTGGCACTAATTACCTTTCTTTGTTGTCTTATTTTAGTTGTAAAGCAGAGAACTAGATTAATGAATTTGTTGAATTAAAACGTAAATATGCTACTACCTTCTATTAATAATAGTTTAAATGAACTGATTGATCTGTTAAATCAATTGTCGCAAAAAGAATATTCAAATTCTTGTGCGGAATTAAGTAATGCAACTATTGGGGAGCATACAAGGCATATTATTGAAATGTTTCAGTGCTTAGAAAATCAATATGATTTAGGTATTGTGAATTATGATAAAAGAGAACGTAATACTCTCATTCAAACGGATACTGCTTTTGCTATTGAAAACATCGTCTTGATTCAACAAAATTTAGATAAAGAAAATAAAAATATCGAGTTGTTACAAATCATTGACGGAGAGGAAATCCGAATTGAAAGCAACTATTTCAGAGAACTACTGTATAATCTAGAACATTGCATTCACCATCAAGCACTTATAAAAGTGGCTATTTTACAATGTGAAACAGTGACTATTGATCCTAATTTTGGCGTTGCCCGATCTACCATAGAATATAGAAATCAATGTGCACAGTAAGTTTTGTTAAAACGAATGATAAAATTATCATTACTTCAAATCGGGATGAAAAAACAGTAAGACCGAGTGCAATACCACCAAGAAGTTACACCGTAAATGGAAAGAATCTTATTTTTCCAAAGGATCCAAAAGCAGGAGGAACGTGGTTTGTGGCCAATGCGGACGGAGTAATTTTGGTGCTTTTAAATGGTGCCGATGAAAAGCATGAAGTACAGCTTCCGTATCGAAAAAGCCGTGGCCTGATTGTTTTAGACATAATCAGCAGCTTATCGCCAAAGGATTTCTGGAACGAAATTGATTTGGACAACATAGAGCCTTTTACGTTAGTTTTATTTCAAAATAATGCTCTTTTTCAATTGCGCTGGAACGGAAAAGAGAAAGAAACGACATCTTTGGACATTCATCAAAATCATATTTGGTCTTCATCAACATTGTATACATCATCGATTCGTGAAAAACGAGCCAATTGGTTTCATGATTTTATGAATCAAAATCCTGAAATTTCTGAATCAAAAATGCACGATTTTCATCGCTACACCGAGGAAGAAAATGATGAAAACGGTCTGGTTATCAATAGAAATGACGAAATGAAAACCTTAAGTATCACACAAGCGGTTATTGAAAAAAATAAAGTAGCTATATTGCATTACGATTTGATTGCCCAACAGGATTTTTCGACCTCATTTATCACCGTTTAAAGGACTTAATTTGAAACTATTTTTTCATAAAATTACGCACTGGGAGTACTGGCCTTTCCAGATTGTTTACATTCCAATTTATTTTCTTTGGTCCTATTATTCCATCAAGGCAAAATCTATTTTTTTCTTTAATGCTTCTAATCCAACCATAAAAAATGGCGGTTTTATGATGGAATCCAAAAAAGAAATTTACGATTTGATTCCACAACACTATTACCCAAAAACGGAATTAATAAAAGAAGGAACCGCTCTTGAAGAAATTTTGAATACTATTCAACTATCAAAAATAAAATATCCTTTGATTGCAAAACCAGATATTGGACTGCGAGGATCTGGGGTCAAAAAAATTAATACCGTTCATGACTTAAAAGAATATGCCCAAAAAGCAAATTTCGATTATGTAGTGCAGGATTTAATTCCGTACGAGAATGAAGTTGGGATATTTTATGTGCGTTATCCTCATGAAAAAGCAGGTAGAATTACAGGAATAGTTTCTAAAGAATTTCTGATTATTACCGGAAACGGATTCTCTACCGTAGAAGAATTAATTAAAGAAAATCCTCGATACGAATTGCAATTAAAGGTTTTGAAACAGGAATACGGAAAAAAACTACTTGATATTCTTCCAAAAGGAGAAAAATTGAATTTGGTGCCTTATGGGAATCATGCAAGAGGCGCAAAATTCATTGATGGAAGTCATTGGATAACACCAAAATTGACGGAAACAATAAACGAAATGTGTCTGCAAATTCCAGGTTTCTATTTTGGCAGATTGGATGTGATGTACCGTACAATTGAAGAATTGGAACAAGGAATACACTTTTCAGTTGTGGAATTGAATGGTGCTGCAAGCGAGCCCACACACATTTATGACCCAAAACATTCTTTGCTTTTTGCATGGAAAGAACTCGCGCGTCACATTACCTATATGTATGAAATAAGTGTGGCAAACCATAAAAATGGTGCTCCGTATTTACTGCATAAAGAGGGTATGAAAGAATACAGAATGCATCTGGAACAAAGCAATAGAATTGTAAATTTCTAAAATTATGAAGGCATTAAAAAACATTTTTGTTGGTTTTTTAGTGAGCTTTATCGGTTCGATACCGTTGGGATATTTGAATGTTGTAGGTTTTGAAATCTATTCAAAGCTAGGAATGAACAGCTTGATTTTCTTTTTATTAGGAGTGATTTTCGTGGAGATGTTTGTAATTTATTTCACTTTGATTTTCGCAAAGCAATTAGTCAATAATAAAAAATTAATGAAGATTATTGATTTTTTTGCCGTTTTATTTCTGTTGATTTTAGGGTATTCTTTTTATGCTAATTCCAATCAAACAATGGAAGAACAAGGAATTTTAGAGAAATATGCAATGTATTCTCCTTTCCTTATCGGAGTGTTTTTGAATTGTATCAATTTTCTTCAATTGCCGTTTTGGACCGGTTGGAATCTTTATTTGATGAATGGGAATTATATTTCCATTGTAAAAAAGCTAAAACTGTATTATGTTTCAGGGACTTTGATAGGTACATTTTTTGGGATGTTAACTTTGGTTTTGGTGTTAAACACCTTATCTCAAAACACAACCAGTTTTTCTAAATATGTAATGCCCGTAATAATTCCGTCATTTTTTGTGGTTTTAGCTTTTGTTCAAATGGTTAAAGTCTACAAGAAATATTATCGAAATAAAGCCATATTATAAAATAGAAATCTCAATATCATGAAAAAAGTATTCCTGTCTCTTTCTTTAGTTTTCTTCGGTTGTCTGTCAACTCAAGTTATCATTGCCCAAACAGCTAGTGAGGCGCAATTAAAAACAGTTGATATTGAATATAAAGTGGAAGAAAATAATGTTGCCGAATTATTGAAATATTTAGCTTCGGATGAACTCGAAGGACGTGAAACCGGAAAAGCAGGAATGGTAAAAGCTGCTGATTATTTAGAACAAATTTTCAAGGATAATAATGTGAAACCGTATTTCAAATCGTATCGCGATACGTTATCAACTTTTAAGGGAACAGCTTTTAATATTGTAGGCGTTGTTGAAGGAAATGACCCAGTTCTTAAAAATGAATTTATAATGCTAAGCGCGCATTACGATCATATTGGCTTGGAGAAAAAAGGGGTAAACGGTGATTTCATAAACAATGGAGCCAATGATGATGCGTCGGGAACAACTGCGGTTGCTGAAATGGCTAAATATTTTAGCATCGCTAAAAACAATAAACGCAGCATTCTTTTTGTATTTTTTGCTGGAGAAGAAAAAGGTTTGTTAGGTTCTAAACACTTAGCTAAAAAGCTGAAAGCACAAGATTTTAAATTGTACACTCAGTTTAATATTGAAATGATTGGTGTGCCAATGAAAAGAGATTATTTAGCTTATATTACTGGTTTTGATAAATCCAATATGGCGGGTAAAATCAATGAATATACAGGGAAAAATACAATCGGTTTTCTTCCAAAAGAAGCCGAATTTCAATTGTTTTATAGATCAGATAATTACTCCTTTTATAATGTTTTCAAAGTGCCTTGTCAATCCGTGAGTACGTTTGATTTTGAAAATTTTGAATTCTACCATCATGTTTCTGATGATTTCAAAGCGATGGATATTCCGCACATGACTTCTTTTATTCAGGAATTATTACCTGCTGTAACCCAAATGGCAAATACGCCAACACGAGAAATAATAATGCTTAAATAGTTTTAGAAAAAGCCTGATTCATGTCATACGCCAAAATGAAGTATTCATTATTGTTGAATTGAAAATCCCCAATAATGGTCCATTTTAGTTTTTGGGTATGCGCTTTCGCAGATGGAATATTAGTTTTGTTAATAAAGGTCAAAGCCAATGGGTATTTTTTAACAACGTGTTTTCTCATGAACTCAAAAAGTGGGGTTATCAATCCCTTTCCTCTATAATCTTTGTGAATGCATATGGGGCCGTATTGAAAACTATTGGTCGTGGTGATGTCAAAATCTAAAAAAGTAAGTTTCGGAAACAATGAACCCATGTAATTGAAAATAGGCCACTGTTTGAAGAAATCCCAACTTCCCGCGAAAATATAAGCAATGATTTTGTCATTGTCTTTCGCAATAAATAGTTCTTCTTTCTGAATTACTTCGGTTAGTTGTTGAGTCGTAAATGGCGTGGTAACAAACCCGGAAGCTTTTTCTTCTTCGGATAAATTAGCTACAAGATACAATTCCTGTAATGCCAATACGCCATCAATGTCATTCATTTTTGCAGTTTCGAATTGTATACTGTCTATCATTTTTTTTAAAATCTGATGTTAGTTTGGTTTACCAAAAATAAGTAAAATTATAGGAATTTTTAATTTTTATTACATCAACAATCCTTTGTATAAAGTATTATTTTTTTACTGTTTTTGTTTATTTTTGCTACATGAAAAATATTATCATCACAGGAACGAGTAGGGGAATAGGATTTGAGTTGGCATTGCAATTTGCCAATGCGGGACATCAAGTGTTAGCTATTTCGAGAAAAATTCCTCATGCTTTGTTGGGGAACGAAAATATCACGTGTCTTTCAGTTGATTTATCCACTGAATCCGAATTAGTGAAAGTATCTGATTTCCTTTCTAAGTCTTGGAAACAAATAGATGCAGTCATTCATAATGCAGGAAGTTTATTGCTGAAGCCCTTTTCAGAAACGACTCAGGAAGATTTTGAAAATATCTATAAAGTAAATGTTTTTGGAGTAGCTAATTTGACTCGAATTTGTCTGCCTTATTTACAAAAAGGAAGCCATGTGGTAACGATTAGTTCTATGGGCGGCATTCAGGGTAGTTTAAAGTTTGCTGGATTGGCTGCCTATAGTTCGAGTAAAGGAGCTGTTATTACATTATCAGAATTATTAGCAGAAGAATACAAAGAGCGTGGAATTTCGTTCAATGTTTTAGCTTTGGGTTCTGTTCAAACTGAAATGTTGGCTGAAGCTTTTCCAGGCTATAAAGCGCCAATATCAGCGGGTGAAATGGCTAAATATATTTATGATTTCACTTTGACCGGAAATAAATTTTTCAATGGTAAAGTGTTGCAAGTTTCTTCTACGAATCCATAATTCATAACTGTTTTGAGCGAAACCTTAGCCAGATACATTCCAGAGCATGCGGTAAAACCCGTTTTCGAACTTATTGTTGCCAATCAAGTGCATCTTAAGATTGTTAACGAAAGGCAAACGCGTCATGGTGATTATCGAAAAGGGTTGAATGGGAAGCATGAAATCACGGTGAATTCAAATCTGAATAAATACAAGTTCTTGATTACCTTGATTCATGAAATTTCTCATTTGGTTGCGTTTGAAAAATTCGGTAGAAACATTAAACCGCATGGAAATGAGTGGAAATATTCTTTTCAACGGTTGATGATTCCTTATATTCGACCAGAAATTTTCCCGAATCATTTATTGCCGTTGTTGGCGAGACATTTCAAAAATCCAACGGCTAGCAGCGATACAGATGCTACTTTGGCTTTAGCACTGAAACAATTTGACCAGCAAAATGATAAAAACTATGTATTCGAAATTCCGTACGGGAGTGTTTTCCGAATCCAAAACGGAAAGATTTTCAAGAAAATAGCTATCAGAACAAAGCGTTTTGAATGTCTCGAAATGAGTTCTGGAAAGACTTATCTTTTTAATCCAAATGCTGAGGTGGAGTTGTTGAAATCCAGTTAGTTTTTACTCTTTTAAATACGCTTCTCGTACTTTTTTAAATAAATTTGAAGAATAAACAAAGGCGACAACAGCTTCATTATCGGTTCTGAAAATCTCATCTTTGTTTCCTTCCCAGGCTTTCAAACCATCTTTTAGGAATAGAATTTTCTCTCCAATTTCCATTACCGAGTTCATATCATGGGTATTTATAACCGTTGTAATATTGTATTCTTCGGTAATTTCTTTGATAAGATTATCAATCAAAATAGCTGTATTTGGATCTAAACCAGAGTTTGGTTCATCGCAAAACAGGTATTTTGGATTGTTTACAATTGCGCGAGCAATCGCTACGCGTTTTTGCATTCCTCCTGAAATTTCAGAGGGTAATTTTTTGTGCGCATCCGTTAGAGCGACTCTTTTTAATACAAAGTCTACACGCTCTTGAATTTTTTTATTATTGTCTTTGGTGAACATTCGCAACGGAAAACCAACATTTTCAGCAACAGTCATCGAGTCAAACAAAGCACTTCCTTGAAAAACCATTCCAATTTCAGTTCGTAATTCTCGTTTTTCATCCGGATTTAATTCGGAGTAAATTCGGCCATCAAATGAAATAGTCCCGGATTCTGGAGTATGAATGCCCAAAAGACTTTTAAGTAAAACCGTTTTTCCAGATCCACTTTGTCCAATAATTAAATTTGTCTTTCCGGTTTCAAAAACCGTCGAAATGCCTTTAAGAATTTTATTTCCGTTAAATGATTTTTCTATGTTTTTTACTTCTATCATGATCCGAGTAACAACTGCGTTAATATATAATTGAAAAGTATTATGGAAACCGATGTCCAAACAAAGGAAACGGTACTTGCCTTACCAACTTCTAGAGCGCCGCCTTTCATATAATACCCGTGAAAAGAAGGAATAGTTGCTAATAACATCGCGAAAATTAATGTTTTGATAAAAGCGTAAGCAATATGAAATGGGATAAAATCCATCTGGGTTCCATTTATAAATTCAGCGCTAGAGATAAATCCACCATAAACACCTGCCATCCACCCGCCTAGAACGCCCAGAAACATGGCAATTCCTATTAGAAAAGGATACAATAGCAAAGCAATTATTTTAGGGAAAACAAGGTAATTCAATGAGTTTACTCCCATCACTTCCAGTGCGTCAATTTGTTCTGTAACGCGCATTGTTCCGATGCTTGACGTAATAAATGAACCCATTTTTCCAGCCATAATCACTGAAATAAAAGTAGGTGCAAATTCTAATATTACGGATTGTCGTGTTGCGAAACCGATAAGGTATTTTGGAATTAAAGGATTAGTAAGATTTAAGGCTGTTTGAATAGCAACTACTCCTCCAACGAAGAAGGAAATGAAGGCAACAATGCCTAGTGAACCGATAACTAAATCATCAATTTCTTTAAAAATTAGATTTTTCATCACAGACCATTTTGTCTGTTTATTGAAAATTTCTTTCAGCATTAAGAAGTATCTTCCTATTTGCGTTATATAGCGAATGAGCATCATAAGTTTTGCGAATATGGGCTAAATTACAAAAAATGTTAGGAGTTATCCCTTTTGCTTCAGCAGTTTTTTGATTTTGTTGGCTAAAAAAGCTTTTCTTTCATTTTTTTCAAACGATATTTCCGAATGAATTTTGCTTGTTCTGTTGTTACTAACAAAGGAGTTTTGGCCGCTTTAGCTTTCCAATACCCTTTAATATAATCTATAAAAAGCAGCGGTTTTTTCTTCATTATCGCCAGTTTTGCAGAAGCGATGGAAGTAATAAGGAATCCGTAACCTAAAGTATAAAATGCTTCGCCTTGTTTGTATCGGGCTGTTTTGTTGTAGTTTGCGCCGGTTGGTTTCAAATGTTTTACAATTAATGAAGCGTCAGTAACCACTTTCCATCCGTTAAATTTTGATAACAATTCATCCACGGTATCCCAGCCCATAGCCGGTTTTAAATTTCCTATTTGTTGGAAACATTCTTTTCTATACGCTTTGAATGCACCACGAATGTGGTCTTTATCGGTTAGATTTTCCAGAATCCATTCGCCGTTTTTTTCGATGTAAGCGAATCCGCCAGCCATTCCTATCGTAGCATCGTTGTTGAAAATGTTTAAGATGGTTTCAAAATAATTGTTGGGTAGAATTAAATCGGCATCCAGTTTTACAATCACATCATAATTCCCGTCTAGTGTTTCAAAACCTTTTTGAAAAGCCTGAATAACTTTGCTTCCCGGCAAATGTATCGCTTCAGACGTTTTATTTACTAAAGTGATGAATGGATTTTCGTTGGCGTAAGACGTAACGATTTCGGCAGTTTTATCCGTAGAATTGTCATTTACAACGACAACTTTTTTTGGTAAAACGGTTTGCGAAATCAAAGAATCTAAAGTTAAAGCTATAAAAGCTTCTTCGTTATGCGCCGGAATAACAATGTAGTAATTCATTATTTTATTTTTTCGGCGTAAACGATATAATATCTTGGCGTGAACTTTCTCAGCAATGGTCGAATTCCAAATTTCTTAACGGGATTGGTCCATTTTTCTCTATCTATTATTTTCCAACCTGTTTTTTCCAAAAGCCAGTCTAGTTGCCAATCTTCAAATTCATGGTAATGTCTGTCCCACATATCGGTTTTGCTGCGATAAGCTGGTGAAAACCACAAACGTAATGGAATGGAAATAAAAAGTTTATCAGATTTTATTTCGCTTAATATGGTGAAGGGATTGAGTAAATGTTCAAAGATTTCGAAAGCGGTTACTACATCTTCTTTCTCGTTTGAAAACACGGATTGATCCAAGTCTAAATCTTCTCCGCTAGTGTTTTTAACTGAAAATCCTTCGGATTTCATGATTTTTGAAAAAGGGTTTTCAACACCTAAATCTAATATGGTTTCTGAAGTCGAGACGTGTTTTTTTAGAAATTCTAAAGTATGTTTGAATCTTTTATTGGGAAACGTTTTTTCGTACATGTTTTTTTGATTTTGCCGCTAGGGCACGAAGGCACAAATATAGTAATAAATGTGTTTTTGGGCATTGTTTTTTAGCCCGGATGGAAATGAAAATCCCGGAGCTTCAAAATGTAGTTTTTCAAGGTGCAAAAAGCGACTGAAAGAAGCTTTCTTGCACCTTAGAAAAACAAGTTTTGTAGTGAGGAATTGTAGTGTACAGCCGGAATAGCTCCTGAATGACATATTCCTGAATGGATTAATATCGGTAAACAAAGGCATTGATGTTCATTCCTGCTCCAACGGAAGCAAAAATCATAACATCGCCTTTATGGATTTCTTGGTTTTCGATTTCACCACGAATTAGCAAGTCAAAAAGGGTTGGAACTGTAGCCACACTGCTGTTTCCCAGTTCATGGATGCTCATAGGCATGATGTCTTTAGGAACAGGTCTGTCGTATAATTTGTAAAAACGTTGAATTATTGCTTCGTCCATTTTCTCGTTGGCCTGATGGATAAGAATCTTTTTTACATCGTCAATCCCAAGTCCGCTTTTGTCTAAACAACTTTTCATTGCTGCAGGAACATTGTTTAGTGCAAATTCATAGATTTTGCGTCCGTACATTTTGATGTAACGAGTGTCTGGGTCTAAATCAGGATTGTATGATTTACCGAAGAATAAATAATTCGCTTCATCATTAGCATACGTTGCACTTTCATAAGACAGCATGCCGCTTTCATCATCTGAAGCTTCAATTATAGAAGCACCTGCGCCATCAGAATAAATCATAGAATCTCTGTCATGCGCATCTACCACTCTAGATAAAGTCTCAGAACCTATAACCAAACAGCGTTTTGCCATTCCTGATTTGATGAATGCATTGGCTTGAAGTACGCCTTCAATCCAGCCTGGACATCCAAAAAGAATATCGTAAGCGACGCATTTTGGATTTTTTATTTGTAATTTATGTTTGACGCGAGTGGCCAAACTTGGAATCATATCCGATTGGCTTGTGCCGTATTTTACATCTCCAAAATTGTGTGCAAAGATGATATAATCAATTGTTTCCGGATCAATTCCAGCATTTTCTATTGCTTTTTGAGAGGCAAAAAAAGCTAAATCAGAGGAGGTTAAATGGTCTTCAGCATATCGCCTGTGTTCGATTCCGGTGATGCCCTTAAATTTTTTGATTACTACTTCATTAGGATAACCAAAGGCGGTTCCATCTTCATTCAAAAAAACATGTTCGCCAAAGTCAGTATTACTTACTTTTTTCTCAGGAATACAGCTTCCTATTCCAGCTATTTTTATTTTCATTGCGTTAATTTTCCAAAATTTGATGCTAATTTAATCATTAAAAAATTACTACACTCACAAAATTTACTATGCGTGCATATAATTGTGAAATAATAATTTATTGGCAAAAATATTGATTATTTCATTACGAATTGTAAGTTTTGATGTGATTTTTATTTCTTTAATCTCGTAAGTGAAAATACGGTAGTTTTTAATGCTATTTAATGATAATTTGCTTTGAGTGATTTTTTAATGTAAAAAAAATGTCCCGATTTCTCGAGACATTTTAAGTTGTATTTTAGCTTTCCATGTACGCTTCAATTGGAGCGCAGGAACAATTTAAGTTTCTGTCACCATACGCTTCATCTACTCTGCGAACGGTTGGCCAGAATTTATTTTCGGCAATATATTCCAATGGAAATGCAGCTGCTTCACGAGTGTATGGAAAAACCCAATTATCAGTAGTAACCATCATCAAAGTATGTGGCGCATTTTTCAAAACATTATTAGGATTGTCTAATGTGGCAGTTTCAATTTCTTTTCTGATAGCAATCATAGCATCGCAAAAACGATCTAACTCTTCTAAGTTTTCACTTTCGGTAGGCTCGATCATTAAAGTTCCAGCAACAGGGAACGAAACGGTTGGAGCATGAAATCCATAATCCATCAAACGTTTTGCAATATCAGTTACTTCAATTCCTTTTTGTTTGAAAGGGCGACATTCTAAAATCATTTCGTGTGCCGCACGACCCATTTCTCCAGAATATAACGTATCATAATGACCGTTTAGTTTCTCCTTAATATAGTTCGCGTTTAAAATAGCATATTCGGTAGACTGTTTCAATCCTTCAGCACCAAGCATACAAATGTATCCGTAAGAGATTAAGCAAACTAATGCAGAACCCCAAGGAGCAGCTGAAATTGCAGTTATCGCGTTTTCTCCACCAGTTGGAATTACAGGGTTGGTTGGTAAAAATGGTGCTAATTGTGGAGCAACACATATTGGTCCTACACCAGGTCCACCACCTCCATGAGGAATTGCGAATGTTTTGTGTAAATTTAAGTGACATACGTCAGCACCAATAGTTGCAGGATTTGTTAATCCAACTTGTGCATTCATATTCGCACCATCCATATATACTTGTCCGCCGTTATCGTGGATTAGTTGTGTGATTTCTTTAATGGCGCTTTCAAAAACACCGTGAGTTGATGGATAGGTAACCATTAAACAAGAAAGATTGTCTTTGTGCAAAAGTGCTTTTTCACGTAAATCTTCTACGTCGATGTTTCCGTTTTCTAATGTTTTAGTAACTACAACTTTCATTCCTGCCATCGCTGCCGAAGCCGGATTTGTTCCGTGTGCTGATGATGGAATTAAAGCAATATTTCTGTGATGATCTCCTCTTGATTGGTGGTATGCACGAATCACCATTAATCCTGCATATTCACCTTGAGCACCTGAATTAGGTTGTAAAGTCGTTCCTGCAAAACCAGTAATTACATTTAACTGTTGTTCTAACTTAGTCAACATTTCTTGGTATCCTTGTGCTTGATCCAGCGGCGCAAATGGGTGAATGTTATTCCATTGCGGCATGCTTAATGGCAACATTTCTGAAGCTGCATTAAGTTTCATCGTACAAGATCCTAGAGAAATCATTGAGTGATTCAACGCTAAATCTTTTCTTTCCAGCATTTTGATGTAACGCATCAAGGCTGTTTCTGAATGGTATTTGTTGAAAACATCGTGTTGTAAGAAAGTTGATGTTCTATTGATGTTTTCAGGGAAATGATTGGTTTCTGATAGTGTCTCAATCAGTGTGAGCGGAGTCCCATTTGCAGAAGCAAAAACAGCAATAATTTTATTCAAATCAGCAATGCTAGTGGTCTCGTTCAAGGAAATTGAAATCGTATTTTCATCAACGTAATAGAAGTTAATTTCGTTTTCTTCTGCAATCGCTTTTACTTTTTTGGCATCAGCCTTAACAACGATAGTGTCAAAGAAAGCAGTATTGATTTGTTGATAACCTGATTTTTCTAATGCGTTTGCCAATGTCGCTGCGGAAGCATGTACTTTGTCAGCAATATATTGCAGTCCTTTTGGGCCATGATAAACGGCATACATTCCTGCCATAACCGAAAGTAAAACTTGGGCTGTACAAATATTTGAAGTCGCTTTATCCCGTTTAATGTGTTGCTCACGTGTTTGCAAAGCCATGCGCAAAGCACGGTTTCCGTCAGTATCAATGGTTACCCCGATGATTCTTCCCGGCATGCTTCTCTTATACTCATCTTTGGTTGCAAAATAAGCAGCGTGTGGTCCACCATATCCTAATGGAATTCCGAAACGTTGTGTAGTTCCTAAAACTACGGCAGCGCCCATTTCTCCGGGAGGAGTTAATTTTGCCAGACTCAAAATATCAGCGGCAACAGCAACTTTTATTTCATTTTCAGCTGCTTTTGCGATAAAAGCGGTATAATCATGCACTTGTCCAAATTTTCCCGGATATTGAAGGATTGCTCCAAAATATTCTGACGAAAAATCGAATTCTTCGTGGTTTCCTACTACTAATTCAACACCAATTGGCGTAGAACGTGTTTGTAAAACGGATAAAGTTTGTGGTAATATTTCTTCAGAAACAAAAAATTTACAAACGTTAGCTTTCTTTTGATCGCGAGAACGAACGTCAAAAAGTAACGCCATTGCTTCTGCAGCTGCAGTTCCTTCGTCTAATAAAGAAGCATTAGCAATTTCCATTCCAGTCAATTCGATAACCATGGTTTGGAAATTCAAAATAGCTTCTAAGCGGCCTTGTGCAATTTCAGCTTGATAAGGTGTGTAAGCAGTGTACCATCCTGGGTTTTCAAAAACATTTCTTTGTATTACCGCAGGGATAATTGCTGCATTGTATCCTAAACCAATGTAGGATTGAAAAACTTTATTTTTATTTCCTAATTTCTGGATGTGATTTGCAAACTCATATTCGGTCATTGCAGGTTCCAAGTCCAGATCAAATTTTAAACGAATGTCACTCGGAATCGTTTCCTGAATCAATTGTTCCAGCGTTGCTGCTCCAATTGTTTTCAACATGTGTTCTAGATCATTTTCTCTTGGGCCAATGTGTCTTAATGCAAAAGCGTCTGTTTTCATTGTATATAAAATGGGTTGTGTGTTTCTTGTTTTAAAAGGCTGTAAAATTAAATATTAATATGCTATTAATTGTCTTTTTTAACTTGATTTTCTGTGAATTTTTCAACTAAAAGCCGTTCTTATTAACACTTTGATTAATTTTGTCTAATGAGGTTTTTTAAACTAATTTTTGATTTATATATAAACAGTAGTATTCACGTGGCTTTATCGTGTTATGCGCTTGTTAGAATGACGCACTACATGTTCCACATTCTTGATGATGACTCAGTTGCTAACTTTGCTTTTTTCGGAACTATTGTAGGCTATAATTTTGTGAAATATGATGCTTTGGCTAGAGCCAAAAAAATACAAATGCGCAAAGAGCTAAAAGCCATTGTTCTATTTAGTTTGTGTTCCGTTATTTTAGTAGGCTATTATTTTTTCAAACTGGAGCGCGTAACACAAATAACTGCATTGATTTTTTTGAGCATTACCTTATTATATACACTTCCCTTTTTTCCAAACAGAAAAAATGCAAGGAATTGGGCCGGTGTCAAAATTTACATCGTGTCGTTGTGTTGGGTTGGAGTGACGTTAGTATTGCCAATTTTAGATGCGGGCATATCTATAACCATGGATTTCTATCTAAAATGTATGCAACGCTTTGTGTTGATTTTTGTATTGGTGCTCATTTTTGAAATCATTGATTTGGCTAAAGATGATGTGCATCTAAAAACCGTACCCCAACAAATAGGAGTGAAACGAACCAAAATATTAGGATTGTTATTGTTGAATCCGTTTTATTTTCTGGAGTTTTTTAAAAGTGTTTTGGATAAAAATCAGTTAATAATAAACTTGATTTTAGTGCTGATGATTGGGTTATTTCTGCTTTTTGCCAATGAAAAACGTTCAAAATATTACACTTCTTTTTGGGTAGAAAGCATTCCGATAGTTTGGTGGTTATTGCTTCTCATTTTCTGATAAAGCTTTCAATACTTTGTTTCTTTCGAGAATAAAATTAATCATATGATTTTTCAAAAACAACAAATCAAACAATTCTCCAAAGATACCATAAGGGACCTCGTAATACACTTTGTCTTTCATAACGGTTAATCCGTTTTTTTCGTAGAAAATATGTTCATGGCGAAAAGATTTAAATTTTCCTTCTTCCATTTCATCCACAAAATAATCGTAGAGATTCATCGCTGTTATTCTACTTTTGTGAGTCAGGTAAAAACCAAAATGTTTCCCTCGCCAAGTTACCGTTTCGTTGTAATTGATCAATCCTGAAGTTACTCCGTCAATAGCAATTTCTTTTGTAGGACTGGCAGATTTTTGATGCACGTCAATATCTCTGGAAATGTCAAAAACAGTTTGTATTGGTGCATTTATTTTAGTCCGAATTTTTATTCTGGTCATTAAATTTTTATTTTTCGTTTGTCTTCAATAGTGATTTTTGAGCCAATGGACAGAAATACAGAAGTAGGTTTTAAATCCTTGATAAAAGCAAATTCTTCTCCGTAAACTCCTTCGAAATCAATAACGGATTCGTTTTTGGTTACTTCATATTGTTGCCATCTGGGGTGTGTAACTTGGTATTCAAAAGATTCGTTTTCATTGATTTTGGTATAACCGAAATAATGCTCCGTGATAAACTCAGCTTCAGAATCGGGTTCAATTGCAATAGGGTTTATACCGGTTTCTACATTAATAGTATTCCAATTATTATTCACTTTCCATTGGTATATAAATTCTCTGGAGTTTTCATTTACTTTTAGCGTATGTTTCATGGGCAAAGTTCGGTAATGCTCATTGTAAAAGGTATTGGCCACAAATGAAATTGCATATTTTGGAACAATTTCACTGATAAAAACCGCACCTCTTTTCCACACACCGTTTTCAAAACGTCTCACATAAAACCGAAGATTTACCTCTTCAAAATCAGAATGAAACGGTATTTTCATTCCTAAAACACAAACATTCTCGAATAAGAATCCAATAAAACTAACATAACATTTGCCGTTCCAGAAATCTATTTCCGTTCCTGCAGGAACATATTTTTGTAGAATTTGAGGGTTGACTTCATAATTAATCATTGCTAAATTATTCCATTCGGCTTTTAAGAAACTCATTTTTTTGTTGGGTTTAAATTTTTGTTGATGTATCGAAAGACTATTAAAAAACCCGAAGTCAGTACTTCGGGTTTTCAATAATTATGTTTCTAAAGTAATCCTGCTCTTCGTAACAAAGCTTCTGGCTTTGGTTCCTGTCCTCTGAAGCGTTTGTACAAAATCATCGGATGCTCTGTTCCGCCTTTGGAAAGTACATTTTCCTTGAATTTGGTAGCCACTTCTTTATTAAATATGCCGCATTCCTGGAAATATTCAAAAGCATCTGCATCCAGCACTTCGGCCCATTTATAACTGTAATATCCCGAAGAATAACCTCCTTGAAAAATATGTGAAAACGAGGTACTCATTGCATTTTCCTTTACATCAGGATACAATTGCGTAGCTGCAAATTGTTCGGTTTCAAAAGCTTTGATGTCTTTGATATTGGAAGGATCTTGCGCATGCCATCCCATATCTAATAATCCAAAACTCAATTGGCGCATGGTTGCCATTCCTTCTTGGAAACTCGCGCTTTCTTTGATTTTATGCACTAATTCCATCGGAATCATTTCTCCGGTTTCATAATGATACGCGAACAAAGCCAACGCTTCCGGTTCGTAGCACCAATTTTCTAAAATCTGGCTTGGTAATTCCACAAAATCCCAATACACTGAAGTTCCTGATAAACTTGGATACATTGTGTTGGCTAACATTCCATGTAACGCGTGACCAAATTCATGAAACAAAGTCGTTACTTCGTTGAAAGTTAATAACGATGGTTTCGTCTCAGTAGGTTTTGTGAAATTGCACACAATTGAAATATGTGGTCTTTCATTACTTCCTTTTTTGATGTATTGCGATTTAAAAGACGTCATCCAAGCACCGTTGCGTTTGCCTTTTCTTGGAAAGAAATCAGCATAAAAAACAGCAACTAGTTGGTCGTCTTCATCTTTTACTGCGTATGTTTTTACTTCTTCATGGTATTTATCTACTTCGAAAATTTCTTCGAAAGTGATTCCGAATAATTTTTGCGCTACTGCAAAAGCACCGTCGAGAACTTTTTCTAATTGAAAATACGGTTTTAATATTTCATCATCCAAGTTGAATAATTGCTGTTTCAATTTCTCAGAATAATAGGCACCATCCCATTTCTGAAGTTCCTCGATTCCATGAAGTTCTTTTGCGAAAGCTGCCAATTGGGCAAATTCTTTCAAAGCTGCCGGTTTCGCTTTTTCTAATAAATCAGTCGAGAATGTTTTTACTTTTTCCGGACTTTCTGCCATGCGTTCTTCAAGCACAAAATGAGCGTGAGTGGCATAACCTAAAACCTGTGCTCTGTCAAAACGCAATTTTGCAATTTTCAGAACAATTTCTTGATTGTCAAATTCGTTATTTTGAAAACCTTTGGCACCAAAAGCAATTGCCATTTTCTTGCGCAATTCCCGATTGTCAGCGTAGGTCACAAACGGTACATAGCTCGGATAATCCAATGTGAAAATCCAACCTTCTTTTTCTTGGCTTTTAGCCAAAGAGCGAGCGGCTTCTATTGTTCCTTCGGGTAAACCGGCTAAATCGGATTCATTGGTAATATGCAATTGATACGCTTGGGTTTCCGCCAAAACATTTTCGCCAAACTGCAAACTCAATTTCGATAATTCTTTGTCAATTTCTCGCAATTGAATCTTTTTGTCCTCCGGCAAATTGGCTCCGTTTCTGGAAAAGCTTTTGTATTTTTTATCCAAAAGCGTGGTTTGCTCCGGATTAAGATTCAGTTTTTCTCGTTGCTCATAAACCGTCTTTACTCTAGCAAATAAATCCGGATTAAGGCGTACATCGTTTCCGAATTCAGACAATAAAGGCGAAACTTCCTGAGCGATTTTCTGAATTTCGTCATCGGTTTCTGCTGAATTCAAATTGAAGAAAATGCTTGAAATTCTATCCAAAACATCTCCACTGAATGCTAATGCTTCAATCGTGTTTTCGAAGGTAGGTTTTATTGGATTTCTTACAATTGCATCGATTTCGGCTTTTGCCAATTCGATTCCTCTCTGGAAAGCTGGAAGAAAATCTTCGTTTTTAATTTTCGAAAAAGGTGCAGTATTATATTTTGTATTGAAATGGTGTGTTAGGATGCTCATTTGTATTTTTGATAAAATAATTCAATGTTTAAAGATATCAAAGGTACGGATTTAATAAAAAAAATGTTGTTGTCGAGCGGATTGATTTGGACCAAAATAGCGGATTCCAAAGTGTTATTTAAATGTTATTTATTTCGTTTAGCGGTAATAAAGCCTTAAATTGTAAAAAAAATGATTGGTTTTATAAAAGACGAATCAGGAAAAATATAATAAATTAAAAGAAAAGATGAATTATCAAATTACAATAAATAGAGCGAATACTGTTGATGAGGTTGAAGAATATTGGACAAATGAAGATTATATAAAGCTATTGGAAAAATTTGATTATCCGGATGCTGCGGATGCTGATCCTTCCACTTTAAGAGAATTGTTGTTTATGGCAATAAGTGATTTTGAGCCCAGAGATGCGGCTGTTGTCGTATTAGAATATAAGTTGTCAGAAGATTTGAATGAAGGTCAGATTCAGCAAATTTCAAATGATATGTTCTTGGATAAAGTATGTGAGGAATATCCGGAAATAGGATTGCATTCGACTTTGTTTCATATTAATCAATTGCTTTTTAAAGCCTATAACGGTACTTTTCCTAATGCAAAAGCGACGATTATTGAATGTAGTTTTGCGCCAGCAGAGGGTGAAAATGAAAATGAATTGGCAAAAGAAAGTATTTTAAAATTATTAAACAACGGATTGTCAGGTAGTAATTTGATTAAACGATTATTTGATAGTCAGATGACTGAGAATGCTCCTTTTCCAGAAGCCGAAGATATTTTATGGGATGTTAAGACTACGGATAAAGTGAATTATACGATTATGACTTCTGAATATTGGATGAGCAAGGACGATATCATTGCATCAGAATTTGAAGGAGTTCTTGAAATCGTGGTTGATGCTGAATAACTGTTTCAAGATTTAAATTGAAAAAAGCTCCATCAAGGAGCTTTTTCTATTTCTGTAAACTTTCAGAAGCGATGTTAACGGCTTCTTTCAATCCGGTTTTGTATTTAATTATTTTTTCCATCACACTTTTGTTGTGACTTCCTATGATTTGAGCGGCAAGAATACCTGCGTTTTTTGCGCCATTTAAGGCAACGGTTGCAACTGGAACTCCACCTGGCATTTGAAGAATAGATAAAACACTATCCCAGCCATCGATGGAGTTGCTGGATTTTATTGGTACTCCAATTACTGGAAGTGGCGACATGGATGCGACCATTCCCGGTAAATGTGCAGCACCGCCTGCACCAGCAATTACTACCGAAATGCCACGAGTGTGTGCGTTCTGACTAAAATCAAATAATTTTTCCGGCGTTCTATGCGCTGAAACGATATCGACTTCAATTTCTATTTCGAATGCTTTTAGGATATCTATGGCTTCTTGCATGATGGGCATATCGGATATGCTTCCCATTATTACTGCTACTTTCATTGTTTCTTATTTAAAGATTTAAAGATTTAAGTATTTCAAGATTTTTGAGAAATTCAATTTAGTTGGTGTTCTGAATTTTTCAATCTTTATTTTTTCAATCTTTCAATTAACTTATTACTCTAATCGTATTCTTTACATCCTCGGCAATTCTTCGCGCTTCAATGATGTCTTCGTTTATTATGGTTACATGTCCCATTTTTCTGAAAGGGCGTGTTTGTTTCTTTCCGTAAATGTGAGGTGTAACACCATTCCAGCCTAATATTTTTTCGATGTTTTCGTAGACTACATTTCCAGAAAATCCTTCGGCACCTACTAGATTTACCATAATTCCAGCTACTTTACTGTCAGTATTTCCTAAAGGCAAATCAAGAATAGCACGCAAATGGTTTTCAAATTGCGATGTATAACTGGCTTCAATGGAATAATGACCGGAATTGTGCGGGCGTGGAGCCACTTCGTTTACAAGGATTTCATCATCTTCGGTTTGAAACATTTCAACGGCTAATAAACCCACATGATTGAATTTCTCGGAAACAGTCAATGCGATCGCTCTTGCTTTTTCGGCTACTTTGTCATCAATTCTAGCCGGACAAATCACGTATTCCACTTGGTTGGCTTCGGGATGAAATTCCATTTCCACCACAGGATAGGTTTTTATTTCGCCGGAAGGATTGCGACAAACGATAACGGCCAATTCATTTTTGAACGGAACCATTTCTTCAGCAATGCATTCTACATTGGCTAAATTATCCAAATCCGAAATTTGTCGAATCACTTTTACGCCATTTCCATCATATCCAAATTCCGTGCATTTCCACACAAACGGAAGTTTCGTTTTAGAATCCAATATAGAAACAACTAGACTTTTTAGATCGTCAAATCGTTTGTAATTTGCTGTTGGGATTGCATTCTGCGTGTAAAAATCTTTCTGAATTCCTTTGTTTTGAATCAGTTTCAACGTTTTCGGTGAAGGAAATACTTTTAATCCTTCTTCTTCGAGTTTGACCAAAGCTTCCAGATTAACCAACTCAATTTCGAAAGTTAAAACGTCCACTTTTTTACCAAAATTGTAAACCGTTTCGAAGTCCATTAAATCCCCTTTGAAGAATTGGTCGCAGGCAATTTTACAAGGCGCTTCATTACTTGGATCCAAAACATAAGTTTGTATGTCGAATTTTCGGGTGTCAAACAATAGCATTTTGCCCAGTTGTCCGCCACCGAGAATTCCTAATTTGAAATCAGAAGAAAAATAATTCATGGTGTAGTTGTATGTTTAAGCAAAGATACTTTATAATGATTGAATCCAAAAATTCAATTTTAGTTTCTTCGGAATTTCTGCTCCATCATTTATTGTTTTTAATACATTTTAAGTTGGTTTTTTATGAAATTTACTTAAAATTACAAATTAATGCCCATTTATCAATTCACAAATCCGAATTCTGTATCTTTGCGCATTATTTTAAATACGAAAATAATGATACAACTTCACGATAAACAATTTGTTCCGTTTATTTCTGCCAAAGAAATAGAATTTGCCTTGACAAAAATGGTAGCTCAGATCGAAGACGATTTTGCGGATGAAACTCCAGTATTTGTAGGTGTTTTGAACGGTGCTTTTATGGTAGTTTCTGATTTTATGAAGCTTTATAAAAAACCGTGCGAAGTGTCTTTCATCAAAATGGCTTCTTACGAAGGGATTTCTTCAACAAACCAAGTGAAACAATTAATAGGATTGAACCAGGATTTAACTGGACGTACTGTCGTTATAATTGAAGATATTGTTGATACCGGAAATACTTTGGTAGAATTGAAAGAGTTGTTCAAGCAACAAAATGTAAAACATTTTAAAATTGCAACGCTTTTTTTCAAACCGGAAGCGTATACAAAAGATATCAAAATAGATTACATTGGAATCCGAATTCCAAATAAATTTATCGTTGGTTATGGATTAGACTACAATGGATTAGGGAGAAATTTACCTGAAGTATATAAACTAAAAGAATAACTACACAACAACATGACTAACATTGTTTTATTTGGAAAACCAGGAGCTGGTAAAGGAACTCAAGCAGAGTTTTTGAAAGAAAAATATAAATTAACGCATATTTCCACCGGTGATGTATTTCGTTTTAATTTAAAAAACGATACAGAACTTGGCAAACAAGCAAGAGTATATATGGATGCCGGCGATTTAGTACCGGATGAATTGACGACAAAAATGCTGATTGATGAGGTAAATAAACATCCGGATACAAACGGAATTTTGTTTGACGGATATCCAAGAACAATCTCTCAAGCCGAAGCTTTAGATGCATTTCTTACTTCAATAGGTTCAAATGTTGCTGCAACAATTGCGCTAGAAGCTGATGATGAGATTTTAGTACAACGGTTGTTAGAAAGAGGAAAAACAAGTGGTAGAATTGACGATCAAGATGAAGAAAAAATCAGAAATCGCTACCAAGAATACAATGAGAAAACTGCGCCCTTGATGAATTATTATCAGGAGCAAGGAAAATTTTTCGCCGTAAATGGAATTGGTTCAATTGCAGAAATTACCGAAAGAGTAAGTAACGTTATTGATAATTTATAGGAGCTATTCCAGCTGTACGTTACAAGTCCTCGATAAAAAAAACATTTTTCTAAGTCATAAAAGGAGCTTCCTTTGGTCGCTCTTTTATAACAAGAAAAATAGTTTTTTTTTACCTCCGGGCTTTTCACTTCCATCTGGGCTACAATATTACGCGTACAAAAAACCGATTTCAAAAAATTAGAAATCACATTTTAAGATATAAACGAATCAATTAAGAAATTGGAAATAGTAATAATATTTTTTCTTATACTGCTAAATGGGGTTTTCTCGATGTCGGAAATCGCATTGATTTCAGCACGAAAAAATAGACTAGAAACTGCAGCGAAAAAAGGAAATAAAAGCGCCAAAATTGCCCTGGACTTAGCGAATTCGCCCAATAAATTTTTATCAACCGTACAAATAGGAATTACCCTGATAGGAATTCTTACCGGTATTTATAGTGGAGACAAAATAACTAAAGATGTTGAAACTTTTATAAAAGGGTTTGAAGCTTTGGTACCTTACGCGCATCCTGTTGCTGTAGGTGTAGTCGTTGTTACTTTGACTTTTTTCTCTCTTGTTTTAGGGGAATTATTACCAAAAAGAATTGGACTAAACCATCCGGAAGCAATTGCAAAAGCAGTGGCTCTTCCCATGAAAATAGTTTCAATTGTGACTGCACCATTTATTTGGTTGTTAACACATTCTACTGATTTTTTATTGGATATTTTACAGATAAAACCCACCGCTGACGGAAAAGTTACCGAAGAGGAAATAAAGGCAATTATCAAAGAAGGAACTGAAGGTGGTGAAGTTCAGGAAATAGAACAAGATATTGTGGAGCGCGTTTTCCATATTGGAGACAGAAAAATAAATTCATTGATGACACACAGGAAGTCAGTGGTTTTTTTACCTTTGCATTCTGATAAAGAACAAGTTAGAGAGTTTATGCTCAAGGAATTGCATTCTATTTATCCGGTTTATGGAGAGAATTACGATGATATTGTTGGGGTTGTAAACCTGAAAAATATTTTCGCCCATTTTGAAAATGAAAACTTCAATTTGTCGGCTATCATGACCGAAGCTCCTTTCATGATGGAGCAAACTACGGCTTATATCGCTTTAGAGAATTTTAAAAAATCAGGGATACATTATGCTTTTGTATCGGATGAATATGGTGTTTTTCAAGGTGTAATTACGCTGAATGATATTCTGGAAGCACTTGTTGGTGATGCTTCTGATTTTTATAAAGATGATTTTCAGTTAATAGAAAGAGAAGATGGAACTTGGCTGGTTGACGGACATTATTCATTACACGATTTCTTGACGTACTTTGAATTAGATGAACTAATTAATGATTATGAAGTAACTACCGTAAGCGGATTAATAATGACTGAACTCTCTCATATTCCAAAACAAGGGGAGAAATTAGTTTGGCAAAAATTTGAGCTAGAAGTTATCGATATGGATGGCGTGAAGATTGATAAAGTGATGGTGAAGGCGATTAAATTATAAAAATAGATTAAGTTGAAAGTTTGAATCTATTCAATCTGAAAGCTGAAATCTGAAATTAAAAAAAATGACAGAAGGGAATTTTGTAGATTATGTTAAAATATATGTTTCATCCGGTAAAGGTGGAAAAGGATCTACGCACTTACACAGAGAAAAATTTATTGAAAAAGGTGGGCCTGACGGTGGTGATGGTGGTCGTGGAGGACATGTATATTTAGTGGGGAATAAAGGTCTTTGGACATTATTTCACTTGAAATTCGCCAGACATATCAAAGCCGGAAATGGCGGTGATGGTAGTGGTGACAGAAGTACAGGAGCTGATGGTGATGATAAATTCATCGAAGTGCCATTAGGAACCGTTGTAAAAGATAAAGAAACCGGAGAAATATTATTTGAAATTACCGATGATGGTGAGAAACAAATTCTTTCTCGCGGTGGAAAAGGTGGTTTAGGAAACTGGCATTTTAGAAGTTCTACGAATCAAACGCCAAGATATTCTCAACCAGGATTGCCAGGAGTCGAAATGGATGTAATTCTAGAATTGAAAGTACTGGCTGATGTAGGTTTGGTAGGTTTTCCTAATGCAGGAAAATCAACGCTATTATCAGTATTAACGTCTGCAAAACCAAAAATTGCGGATTATCCGTTTACAACTTTAAAACCAAATCTTGGAATTGTAGCCTACAGAGATTTTCAATCTTTTGTAATTGCTGATATTCCAGGAATTATTGAAGGTGCGGCCGAAGGAAAGGGTCTTGGACATTATTTCTTGCGTCACATTGAACGTAATTCTACTTTGCTATTTTTAGTTCCAGTGGATACTCCAGATATCAAAGCAGAATATGATATTTTGGTAAACGAATTGACAAAATACAATCCTGAAATGTTGGATAAAGAACGTTTGTTGGTGATTTCTAAATGCGATATGCTGGATGATGAGTTAAAAGCAGAATTGAAAACCGAACTAGATGTAGCTTTCAAGGATGTTCCTTATATGTTTATTTCTTCTGTTGCTCAACAAGGTTTAACAGAGTTGAAAGATAAATTATGGAAAATGTTGAATGACTAATTATTGATTTTAAATACATATTGAAAACCGTCTCGTATACAATGCGAGACGGTTTTTTTATTGCTATTTCTCACTAGTCTTTATTCTGATTCCTTTGGTGTGACTGCTAAATTCAGGCGCATACATACTTTGAATAGTTGTAATTCCATTTGAGAAATCACCACTGTTATTTACCCGAGTATCATATTCCAAAACATAAGTTCCTTTGTTTATTTGGTCAAAAAAGAAATGAGTTGCGGCATCTTTTGTGCTTTTATAAAAACCCAATCCACCTTTGTATTGGTAAGCTGAAAGTACATCTACGGGTTCAAAACAAGAAGCACGCATATCTTTTAAATGCACAAATTCCATATCTTCTTTGGCAGAAATTACTAATCTAACGGTAACTAAATCTCCAATTTTTAAGGGATTATTTGAATTGATTTGTTCCAATATTTCTCCTTTGTCGGTATTTTTCTTTACATACAATTCTTTAGAAACTGATAATGCAGTGCCAGAAGTGGTTTTTATTTTATCTAATTCTTCAAAGTATTGCCAATAAACACCTCCAAAACCTGGAACTTTCGATTTGTTTTCGACAGAAATAGTTGTCATATCTTTTTTGATTTCTTCTGCATTCCAGTTGAGTTTTACATAACCTGTTTCTGCTTCTTTTTCGTTTTCAGCTAATTTTTTGCTTAGAATCTTTTCCGTTCCGATTTTGAAAATTGTGTTGTCTTTGACGCTCAACAGATCGGTTCCTTGCATCAATAAAGCATAAATTGCTTCGGTGGTGGATTTTGTGGTGGGCCAGTTTTTGGTTTGCTTGTTTTTTAATAACCAAACTTTCATGGCGTCCACTGATTTGGTGTCATTACTAATTTCGGCAAAGGCCTCAATTAAGAGTGCTTGGGTTTCTATCGGGGCTTGATACCAATTCCATCCTGATTTGTTTGCAATCCAATACATTCCCCAATCGTCGTTGTTAGAAGCGGTTTCTTTTAAACTTTCTAGAATTTTTTTGGCAGTTTCTTTTTCGCCAAAGCGATTTAAAGTCAAAGCAGCCAATCCTTTTTCGTATAATGAATAGTTCAACCATTCTTTTTTGGCAGTTTCGAGATATAATTTGGTCGCTTTTTTCAAAGTATCCGAAAGTGGATAATTTTCAATGTAGAAACTTCGGGTGTATAAATAATGTAAATCGGAATGCGGATTGAACCAAATCAATTTTTCATTTGTTTTTAATTTTTCCGTTCTGGTTTTATGGTATTGCAAAAACTTTTGGTCCAAAAATGGAATTCCGGTTACGGCAATTTGCTTGATTTTAGTAGTGAGATTTTCATTATTACTTAGTTTCGAAAGATGCCCTAAACCTGCCAAAATATGTCTGGTTATGTATTCGTTTTCGGTACTTCCTTCAAACCATGTGAAACCTCCAGACAAATTTTGTTTTTGTTTCAGCTTATTAAAAGTTGTTTCTTGTGCATTTTTCATTTTTTCTAAATCGAAAAGTAAAGCAAGATTTTTCTTTTTCTCATCTTCGCTTTGGGAATCATTCAACCATGGCGTTTCAGCAAGAATCATTGCTTTCAATTCTTCATTTTCTTCCAGTTTCGAATTCAATTTTCCGTTCTTTCTCCAAGTTTCGAACAGATTATCGATTTTTGGATTACTTGAAGTAATTTCAGAAGCCAGAGCATTCGCATAAAATCGGGCGAAGGTTTGCTCCGCGCTTTCGTGTTCGTATTCCATCAAATACGGTAATGACTGAATGGCAATCCAAGCTGGATTTGATGTGTATTCTAAGGTAAATTGATGGTTTCGTAAAGTGGTCGAACTATTGTTTTTTAGGTTTTCGAAGGTATATTCTTTCTTGGAATTCTCTCGAACCCAAATTGGAATACTTTCGGTAACCAGCATGTTATTGGTCAAAACGGGAAGTATGTTTTCTTCGCCATCTGAAAAGTTTCCTGCTTTCGCCAAAACTTTATACTGAACCCCTTGAAGACCTTCTGGAATATAGATTTTCCAATTCACGGTTGTATTTCCAAAAGGAGCAATTTTGAAGTTTTTTACTGTATTTGCATTTTCCATTTTAGCATCAATTGACTGCATCGTGGTCGCATCAAAGAGCTGCAAAACAGCAATTCCAGTTTTGGCTTCATTGGTAATGTTTGCAACCTTTGCCGTGATGACTATCGAATCTTTTTCTCGGAAAAAACGAGGAA
This sequence comes from Flavobacterium sp. CAN_S2, assembly GCF_015752255.1. NCBI lineage: Bacteria > Pseudomonadati > Bacteroidota > Flavobacteriia > Flavobacteriales > Flavobacteriaceae > Flavobacterium > Flavobacterium sp. CAN_S2. Next base: position 389,574 of record NZ_JADOVA010000003.1, on the reverse strand, counting down.
AATTTGGCGTAAGCATTAACTCTTTTTGAGTAATGACACTTTTTTCTAAATAACCAGAAACAGCTTCTTTGTTGTGTGCCAACAATCTTAGTTTCCAAGCGGTCAAAGCTTCAGGCGAAGTGAAATTGAAACTTACTTTTCCTTTCGCATCTGTTTTTAGATTCGGATAAAAGAAAGCAGTTTCCGAGAGGTTTTTTCTGGCTTTCACTTGAGTTAAGGCTTCTAAAGCTTTTTTGGTAGTGATGATAATGACTCCGTTAGCTCCTTTGGGACCGTATAATGCAGTGGCTTTTTCGCTTTTTAGAACATCAACAGTAATGATGTCGGAGGGTGAAATTAATCTGAATTGTTCTTCAGTTATTGGTTCGCCATCAACGACATACAAGGCATTTTTGTAGTTGCCTGAAATACTTGAGTTTCCTCTAATTGTTATTCCATTAGCTTTTCCTTCTAATTTTATTTCATTTCCTGCGAAGTTGTAAATTTGATTGTCTGCTTCTTCTACAACTTCTGCTGCAGCCGCAGTTAAAGATTTCTTTCTTACACTACCATAGCCCATAACAACTATTTCTTGTAAACTATTACTGGATTCCTCTAAGTTAACATCAATTATGTTTGAGTCAATTGTGATTTTTTGAGATTCGAACCCAATATAGGAGAACGTCAGTTCTTCGCCAGTTGCAGCTTCTATTTGGTAAAATCCATCAAAATCAGTTGATGTGCCTCGTTGAATTCCATTGACCACTATACTCACACCCGCTAGTGGTCCTTGACCGTCGGAAACAATTCCTGAAATCATTTTTGCATTTAGTGGTTTTTTACTTTTATTGTTTAGCTGTTTTTGATATTCTTTTAGTTGCTGTGTTGTGAAAGAATCGTTGATGTTGAATCCAAACCACATTAATTTGGTAGTTTCGTAATTCAGGTCTAAGCGATTTAAAATAGGATTCAGATTCCGAATGTAACTCGATGTTTTATCAAATCCTAAACTCGTTTTAAAGTTAGCAGAGTTGTAGTTATAGTCATTGAATTTCAAACCATTCCAATCTCTTTTAGTAAACTGATCTAAAGAGCTGTCATACATTGAGGCCAAAACTTCAGCTTCTTTTGTAGTATTAAATGTTTTTAATTGAAACGACCAATTTTCATTGCTTCCGGGTTGTATTTTGTTTCTAAAACTTTCAACTGTGAATTCTAATTTGGATGCTTCTTCCTTGAGGATTACTTCTATTTGGTCTGTAAAAGTTTGATTTTCAAATATACTTTCAAAACCGATTTTGATACTTTTTTCAAATTCCTTTTTTAGTGGAATTTTGATTATAGTTTCATTGTTTTGCAAGTGGAAAGTATTTTCAAAATAAAGGGAACTTTGGTAATTTCCGGTGATATTGATGTGCAGTTCTGGAATAACCGACGTTAATTTTACTAAAACAAAACCATCTTTTTTAGCATCAGTGTTAATTTGTTCAGCGACAAATAATTTACTTGAATCAATTTTGTCTTTGCTTTGTACCAATTGGAAATTAGAAATGGTTTCTATTGGATTTTCAAAAGCATCTTTAGCAGAAAAAACTACTTTGTAATTTCCAGATTTATAATTCGAAATAAAATCTAGTGCTAATTTCTTGTCTTTTTCAGTGTCAATTTTTTTAGAAAAAACAAGAATTTCTGTGGGTTTTACAGCGTTTGGTTGATTATTGTATTCGTACGGAAAGTAGCGCTCAAAATCTTCTTTTGAGATAGTTTCAATTTCTGGTTGCGGAAAAACTCTGGATTTGAATTTATTTGAAAAAGGACTCACATAATAGAGTTTGATTTCGCCTTTAACTGCTAAAAATTCTCCGTTGAGATTGGTGCTATTAAATTGTATTTCGTTTTTATTTTTGGTTTCAATTCGGTTTGGGATAGTTGCAGTAAGCATCAACGAATGGTAGCCAATCCTAACATTTGTTTGGGTTTGGTGGGTTTCGCCATTACTATCCGTAACGGATGCAGAGATATAGTACTCAAAAATGGGTAACTTTTCTTTGGAGGTATTTTCAAATGGTTTGGCAATGAAATTTATTTCGAATTTCCCCGTTCCATCTGTTTTAGTTTCGCCAACTAGAATACTTTCTGATTTGCCGTTTTGGTTGTGATAGTAACCGTTGTTTAAGGTGTACGGAATAAGTGTGACATTGTAAGTTACTTTTGCATCGCTAATGTTGCTTCCTGCAAAAGCTTTGGCAAGTCCATTTACGCTTACTTTTTGATTAACTTGATACGCATTTTTAAAAGACTCGAAAGTCACTTCAAATTTAGGACGTTTGTATTCTTCAACTCTGAAATATATTTCAGAATTATCGTAATTTACATTATCCCAAAAAGGGTGTTCGTCTTTTATTATATCGTAAATAGGATCTGTTTCATAATCATCGGGTTCGTCGGCTGTCATTCTGAAACTTCCCGTCAGTCCACTTTTTGGCAGCATGAATTCTCCGGAGAAAGAGCCGTATTCATTGGTAATCGTATTAAATTCTTTGAAAACAGAACCGTTTGTATCTTTAATTGTAATTTTGAAAGTAGTTTTTGCAACAATAGTCGTTTTGTCTAGTTCTTTTCGAACAGCAATTCCTTTATAATAAACCGTTTGTCCCGGACGGTAAATGGCGCGATCCAAATAAAATTCGACTTTGCTATTTGCTTTCTCGTTTTCTTGAGTTGCATAATCATTATAATAATTCGAGTAGCGATTATTCAGTAACAGAGAATCGTTTTCAGTTGTAAATTCAATAAGGCTATAATTACGGTTGTTGTTTTCTTTGAGATAGGTTGCTACGCCATTTTTGTCGGTTATAATAGTTTGATTTAATAGTTTAATAGAAACATCTCCTATGGGTTTTCCACTTTTTCTGTCCAGCACCTGATAATTTTCTTTCTTATCGTTTTCCGAAGTTAGAACTGCAATATTTGAAACTGTAATGGTTTCGTAAGCAAATGCTTTTGTATTCTTGATGTCTGAATCACTTTCAAAATAAACCAAATAACTTCCTATTTTTAAAGGCGGTAAAAGTACTTCAGTGCTGTATTCGAAATAATTATTCTTTTTTTCAAGTTCATAGTTTTTAGATGCAATTGGTTTTTTGTCTTTAATTATTGCAGCTACTAAACTGTCTTTGTTGTAAGGGGAGTTTCGGAAGTCTTTAGTCGTGTTTTGGTCGATTTTAAAGAAAGAAACCGACAGACGATTTAGATTTTTATACAGAACAAATGCTCTGGTGTTTTCATCTGCATAACTGAATTTTTGAAGTTGAATATTTAGTGATTTAGAACTAATATTTTGTTTCTTTTGTATGGCTAGTTTGTGCGCATTAGAACGATTATTGCTGCTGATAATGCTGTCTAAAGTTGCAACGGCTTTAATGTTATAATCCGGATGTGTTTCTTTTGAAGCGAGATTGTTGAGAATAACGGCTTTTTCTAACTGAATTTTCTGAGTCAGAATTAGGTCTTTAGATTCTTTTTGCAATGTATTCAAGGACTTCATAAATACTTCGTCAGAATCTAATAAAACGCGAGTACAAAATTGAATTCTGTCGAATTGGTTTTCTAAATCAGGAACGTTTCTCTCTTGTTTTTGATACAATTCAAGCACTTTTTTTAGTTTTTCATTTTTGACAAAATCAAAATTTAGTTGTAAAAAAGATGCTGAATTTCCTAAAAGTTCTTTTTCAAACGATACGAATTCCTTTTTTTGAACCTCCCAATGCGGAATCTGCGGAGTAAGTAAAGCAATGTTTTCTTTTAACAAATAGTTAAACAGATTCTCTTTTTTCGTTTTATCTTCATCATTGTAATCAAAAATAAGAAGGTAATTACTCAAGGAAGTCTGTTTTAATATCGCCTCTTCATGAAGTGTTTTTTCTAAAGCACTATCGATCTGTTCCGAAATGTCTTTTGAAGTCCAAGTTAAAAATTGATCATCAAAACTTAAAGTACTAGTTCTGCTGAACAGTAAATAGTAGTTTTTCTTTTGATAATCGATCAAACACTTCGCATAAACTAAATTCAAAATCGCTTTCGATGGAACTGAAGCTTTGTTGATTTCAGTTTTTAAATTGTTTATGATTTTGGTTTGTGCATCTTCATCCAACACTTGCAAATATTTGGATTCATAGAAAAAACATTTGATGATTTGCACTTCGTTTTTATCTCGAGAAGCTTTCTGATGAATTTTTAAAACTATTTCATTGGCTGATTTTATTTTTCCTTCGTTTTCATATTCAATTACTTTAAGCCAGTTTTTGTCATAATTTTGTCCAAAAATTGAAGTAGATAATAAAATGAGGATTAAGAAAATATTTTTCATTAGTTGATTTTAAAATAAGGTGTAATTATTCTTGAATTAAGCGAAATTAATATTAGAAAATATTTCTTACTAAATTACTAATATTTACTTAAAATCAAATCTAATTTATCATATTTCCCTATTTTTGAAGAATGAAACATATTATTTATTTATTTGTATTTCTACCGGTTATGATGTGGGGTCAGTCTGATTTTGAAAAAGCAGAAAAACTGTTTAAGGCGGATAAAATGGATCAAGCCGAATTGATCTTTGAATCTGTTTTAAGGTCCAATCCATCGGATTTAAAAACGATTGAGTATCTTGGAGATATTGCCGGTCATGATAAATCTTGGGATAAAGCAATTGGGTATTATAAAAAACTAAAACTGCTAAAACCTTCCGTGGCTAATTATCACTATAAATATGGTGGTGCGTTAGGAATGAAAGCCAAAGAATCGAATAAATTCAAGGCGCTTGGAATGATTGATGAAGTGAAAGCTTCCTTTGAAAAAGCCATCAGTCTTAATCCAAAACATATTGAGTCGCGTTGGGCATTGATAGAATTATACATTCAGTTGCCTGGAATTGTTGGTGGAAGCGAATCTAAAGCTATAAAGTATTCCAACGAATTATTGCGACTATCTCCCGTTGATGGTTATTTGTCAAGAGGACATATTGACGAATATTTTAAAAGATATGCAGCAGCAGAACAACAATATAAAAAAGCCATTCTTGTAGGAGGTTCCAAAACAAGTTATCAAAAGTTAGCCAGCTTGTACAAGAACAAAATGCGGGATCCTGAAAAGGCAAAAACAATATTAGAAACTTATAATAAAAAAAATCAGGATTGATTATAATCTCACCTGAATCCAAAATCAATAAACCAAAATTAGAATGCGTACACATTTTATAGCTATCGGCGGAAGCGCTATGCACAATCTGGCTTTAGCACTACACAATAAAGGGTATCAAGTTACGGGAAGTGACGATGCGATTTTTGAACCATCAAAATCAAGGTTAGATAAAAAGGGGATTTTGCCTCCAGAATTAGGTTGGTTTCCTGAAAAAATAACTCATGACATCGAAGCTGTAATTCTTGGTATGCATGCCAAAGCAGATAATCCGGAATTACTAAAAGCGCAGGAATTAGGACTGAAAATATATTCGTATCCAGAATTTCTGTACGAACAATCTAAGAATAAAACACGTGTTGTTATAGGCGGTTCTCATGGAAAAACAACGATAACTTCAATGATTTTACATGCTATGCATTACCATGACATTGCTGTAGATTACATGGTTGGCGCACAACTGGAAGGTTTTGATACGATGGTGCATCTTACGGAGGAGAATGATTTTATTGTTTTGGAAGGAGATGAATATTTGTCTTCGCCAATTGACCGCAGACCTAAATTTCATTTATACCAACCAAATATTGCCTTAATTTCAGGAATTGCTTGGGATCATATTAATGTTTTTCCAACGTATGAGAATTACGTAGAACAGTTCGAAATTTTTATTAGCAAAATTACAAATGGTGGAATTCTCGTTTACAATGAAGATGATGCTGAAGTAAAACGTGTTTCAGAAGCCGCAACAAACCCAATTCGAAAATTAGCGTATCATACCCCAAAATATTCTGTAAGTGATGGCGTGACACTGCTCGAAACTCCAGAGGGCGACATGCCAATTGAAGTTTTTGGAGCGCATAATCTTAATAATTTGGCTGGAGCCAAATGGATTTGCCAAAACATGGGAGTTGATGAAGCTGATTTTTATGAAGCCATTGCCAGTTTTAAAGGTGCCTCCAAACGATTGGAAAAAATAGCTGAAAGCAAAACAAAAGTTGCCTATAAAGATTTTGCACATTCACCAAGCAAAGTGGCTGCAACTACTAAAGCAGTTAAAGAACAATATCCAAATCGAACTTTAGTTGCTTGTTTAGAATTGCATACCTACAGTAGCTTGAATGCTGAGTTTTTAAAAGAATACGAAGGCGCACTGGAATATGCTGATAAAGCGGTTGTTTTTTATTCGCCTGATGCGGTAAAAATCAAACAGCTGGAGGAAGTGACTTACGACCAAATAGCAAATGCTTTTAATAGAAAAGATTTAATTATTTATACGAATCCAAAAGATTTTAAGGACTATTTGTTCAACTTGAATCTTGAAAACTCTGCTTTGCTGCTGATGAGTTCCGGTAATTATGGCGGATTAAACTTTGATGAAGTAAAGGAATTGGTAAAGTAAAATTGGTATGAAAGACAAAGTAAGGATTGTTAAAACTACCAGTGAAAACCCAGATTTTGTAAATTTAATCAAAGCATTAGATGAAAGTTTATGGGAGCGTTATCCGGAATTAAAATCTGATTATTGGGGGAATAATATTTTGGAATTAAATCCAAATGTCGTTATTCTTTATTTAGAAGAAAAAGCTGTTGCTTGTGGTTGTTTCAAAAAATACAACAAAAATACAATTGAAATAAAACGTATGTTTGTTTCACCTGAAGTTCGAGGAATGGGTTTAGCGCAAACAATTTTACTTGAATTAGAAGGTTGGGCAGGTAAATTAGGATATTCGTTTTCTGTTTTGGAAACTTTGTACAAACAAAAAGAATCGATTGCTTTATATCAGAAAACAGGATATGACATAGTTGATAATTACGAGCCTTATGTAGGTTTAGAAAATAGTATTTGCATGCGAAAACCAATTTAAACAACAAAATGAATGGCTGAAAATTCCTTTTTCCCTATAACGAATTGGTCGGAAGACGATAAGCCACGCGAAAAACTAATGCTCAAAGGCAAAAGTGTTTTGAGTGATGCGGAATTAATTGCCATTTTGATTGGTTCAGGAAGTAGGAGTGAATCAGCTGTGGATTTAAGCAAACGGATTTTGGCTAGTGTTGATAATAATTTGAATGCATTGGGGAAATTATCGTTGTCTCAACTAATGCAATTCAAAGGAATAGGAGAGGCGAAAGCAATTTCGATTATTGCCGCTTTAGAATTGGGAAGACGCCGAAGAGGAGAAGATGCAGTGGAGTTGAAGAAAATAACTTCGAGTAAAATCATTTTCGAAATCATGCAGCCAATTATTGGGGAATTACCACACGAGGAATTTTGGATTATTTACATGAATAATTCGAATAAAGTGATTGCTAAATCGCAGTTGAGTAAGGGCGGAATCACCGGAACATTGGTGGATGTGCGAATTGTTTTTAAAACGGCACTTGAAATGGGAGCTACGGCTTTGATATTGTGTCACAATCATCCTTCGGGAACTTTGATTCCTAGCGATGCGGATAAACAAATTACAAGGAAATTAAAATTAGCAGGCGACAGTTTAGAAATAAAAGTATTGGATCATCTCATTGTGACTGAAAGCAGTTATTTCAGCTTTGCGGATGAAGGAATATTTTAAAAATATAAAATGAAACAAACACATATAAAGGACGTTTTTTTTGATTTAGATCATACACTTTGGGATTTTGACAAAAATTCAGAGCTTACTTTTGAAACTATTTTCAATAAAAATCATCCTACAGTTGAAACAAAAAAATTTATTGAAAAATATGTGCCAATAAATCAAGAATGTTGGAAATTATATCAATATGATAAAATTACTCATGAAGAATTGCGTTACAATAGACTCAGGTATTCTTTTGATGCAATAAATTACTCAGTTTCTGATGAGGAAATTGATTCAATTGCGAATGATTATATCAAGTTTTTGCCAGAGAACAATCATCTTTTTGATGGAACATTGGAACTTTTGGATTATCTCAAACCTAAATATAATTTGCATATTATAACCAATGGTTTTGCAGATGTACAATTTAAAAAATTAAATAATTCAAAAATTGGTTCTTATTTTCAAACTATTACTAATTCAGAAATGGCTGGAGTAAAAAAACCAAACCCTATTATTTTTGATTACGCTTTAGATTTGGCCAAAGCCAAAAAGGGAAATAGTATCATGATTGGCGACAGTTTAGATGCTGATGTACAAGGAGCTCTTGATGCTGGATTAGACTCAATTTATTTCAATGAAAGTAAAATCCTTGTCGAAGATCATATTAAACAAATTAATCACTTATTAGAACTTAAAAAATATTTATAAAAATGAAAAAATCATTCCTGTTTTTGCTAATCTTATTCGTTAGCTATTCTTACGCTCAATCCGTAAACGATTATAAGGCCGTTATAGTTCCATTAAAATATGATTTCCTTAATGGTGAGAATCAATATCGTTTGAGCACATTGACTAAATTTAATTTAAATAAAGCTGGTTTTGTTGCTTTTTATAATAAAGAAACTTTTCCCATTGAGTACAGTAATCGCTGTGATTTGTTGTACATAGATGTGGTTAAAGAAAGCGGTTTCTTGACCACAAAACTCTCTATTACGATGAAAGATTGTAATGAAAAAATTATATTTCAATCCATTGTTGGGAAAAGTAAAGAAAAAGACTATCAAGTTGCCTATAATGAGGCGCTTAATGAAGCGTTTCAGTCCGTTTATGATTTGCAATACAAATATAGCGGAGCCGTTGTAAAAACGGAACCTATTGTTGTGCAAACGCAATCAGCTCCTGTAGTGTCGGAAAAAGCTATTGTTGCCGAATCGAAGGTAAATGTTGAAAGTAAAGATGCTAATTTGCTTTATGCGCAAGCTACTCCTACTGGATTTCAGTTGATAGATAGTACGCCAAAAGTAGTTATGAAGTTATTCAAGACTTCTCAGGCGAATTCTTTTATAGCTATAAAAGATACTGTTCAGGGTTCATTAATTTTAAAAGACAATCAATGGTATTTTGAATACTATCAAAACGATAAATTAATTTCTGAAAAAGTAGCTGTTAAGTTTTAAGTTTTACAAATGATTTTTTATTACAAAGTAAAAGAAAAAAGTCTTGAGTAATCAAGGCTTTTTTTTTATGAAATTAATAGCCGTATTTGTCTTTCCATCGGTTTTTAAGAAATTCTCGGATACTGTTTTCTCTAGAATTATTTCCGGGAACATATATTGGAGTTTTGCTTAAGGCTTCAGGTAAAAATTCCTGTTCAGCAAAATTATTGGTGTAATCATGCGCATATTTGTATTCTTCACCATAACCCAATTCTTTCATCAATTTTGTAGGAGCATTGCGCAGGTGAATAGGTACTGGTAAATCTCCCGTTTGTTTTACGAGTTGTTGTGCAGTTCCAATTGCTAGGTACGAAGCGTTACTTTTAGGAGAGGTTGCGAGGTACACGGCACATTGACTCAAAATAATTCTACTCTCAGGATAACCAATTGTTGCTACAGCTTGAAAAGTATTATTAGCCATAATGAAAGCAGTTGGATTCGCATTTCCTATATCCTCACTGCTTAGAATGAGCATTCTTCGAGCAATAAATTTTACGTCTTCACCGCCTTCAATCATTCGGGCAAGCCAATATACAGCACCATTAGGATCACTTCCACGAATTGATTTTATAAAAGCAGAAACAATGTCATAATGTTGTTCGCCGGTTTTGTCATACAAAACAGTATTTTGTTGTACTAAGGAGAAAACCAGATCATTTGTGATAAAAATTTCATCTTCATTAGAAGCATTTACCACAAGTTCAAAAATATTTAATAGTTTGCGTCCATCTCCACCGGAAAGTCTTAACAAGGCCTCGGTTTCACTTAAAACAATATTTTTTGTAGACAAATAAGTGTCTGTTTTCATCGCGCGTTCTAGTAGAGACTCTAAATCTTTTTTTGTAAAAGCATTTAAAACATATACTTGACAACGGGATAGTAGAGCAGGAATTACTTCAAAACTAGGGTTTTCTGTGGTGGCTCCTATCAGTGTAATCCATCCTTTTTCGACTGCAGCTAACAGGGAATCTTGTTGTGATTTACTGAAACGATGAATCTCGTCAATGAACAAAATAGGATTTCTGGCGGTAAACAAACCGCTACTTTGTTTCGCTTTTTCAATAACGTCTCGGATATCTTTAACACCAGAGTTAATAGCGCTCAAAATATAAAATGGTCGTTTCGATTCTTGTGCGATAATTTGCGCCAATGTGGTTTTTCCTGTTCCTGGTGGTCCCCAAAAAATTAAGGAAGGAATAATTCCTTTTGCAATTTGTTGTGTCAAAGATCCATTAGGTCCAACCAAATGGGCCTGACTAATATAATCTTCTAGTTTTTGAGGCCGTATACGTTCTGCAAGTGGTGCTTCCATTATGTAAAATTACTATTTTTTTTAATCTGAGCTCATTTGCGATTGTCAAATTTATTTTTTTGGAGCTATTTCCAGCTGTACACTGTATCCACGCTAAAAATAGCGTGGGATGCCGTTTCCATCTGGGCTAAGGAATTGTACTAAAAATGTATTTGAAGTTTAAATATGACAAAATAGCATTAAATTGCTTTTGGATAAGTTTTTGAATTATAGCTAGATAATAAAACTTTAAATAATTAATGGAAAAGCATTTTAAATTTACCAATTCTGTTATTGGATTACCTCTTTTTTTTGTGGTATTCCTTTGGTTTGTTTTTTGGCTCGAAATTCGATTTGATTTTGACTTTGTTCAAAACGGTATTTATCCAAGGTCATTTTCAGGATTACAAGGCGTTATTTTTAGTCCGTTCATTCATGCAGATATGAAACATTTGTACAATAATTCATTTCCTTTGATAATGCTTTTGGCTGCTTTGCAATTTTTTTATGCCAAACAATCGTTTCAAATTATAGGTTATGGAATCATCGTGTCTGGTTGTATCACCTGGATTATTGGAAGGGAAAATTACCATATTGGAGCAAGTGGATTAATATATGTACTTTTTAGTTTTATTTTTTTTAAAGGTATTCAAACTAAGTATAGTCGGTTAGTAGCATTGTCACTGGCAGTAATTGTCGTTTACGGAGGTTTAGTTTGGTATGTATTTCCAACACCTGATGTTGTAGGGGAGAACTCGATTTCATGGGAAGGACATTTGGGAGGGATGCTTACTGGATTCTTTTTTTCTTTATATTATAAAACTCCAGAGTATAAAAAAGTGATAAAATATGATTGGGAGCGTCCAGATTTTGATCCTTCAGAAGATAAATTTATGCAACGTTTTGATGCTAATGGTAATTTTGTCAACCTTCCAGAAATTGAAGAACTAGAAGAGCAGCAGGAATTATTATCATATTATACTTCTTGTTATCCTGTTATTTATGAGCTTTGTGCAAATAAAAAAAATGAATCAAAACCTGAGTCTTGATTCATTTTTCATTAAAGAGTTTAGATTTTTTAATATTCTAAAAATCTAAGAGCGCTGTCTCACAGCTTCATATAAAAATGCACCACAAGCTACAGAAACGTTTAATGAACCAATGGTTCCAAACATCGGAAGTTTTGCCTTCTCGTCAACAATTTTTAGAACTGATGGGTTAACACCGCGATCTTCTGAACCCATAATGATTGCTACAGGTTCGTTCAATGAAATGTCATAAATATTTTGATCCGTTTTCTCAGTAGCCGCAACGGTCTTTATACCACTTGCCTGTAACAAAAAGATAGCGTCCTTTATGTGTTCTACTTTACAAATTGGAATATTGAAAACTGCTCCAGCCGAAGTTTTTACAGTGTCTCCATTAACAGGAGCTGATCCAGCTTTTTGAACAATGATACCATTTACACCTGTACACTCCGCAGTTCTGATGATAGCACCAAAATTACGCGCATCAGATATTTGATCTAATATTAAAAACAATGGTTTTTTGCCATTTTCAATTACCGATTCTATCAAAGATTCTAAGTCAAAAAAGGAAATAGGAGAGATAGTAGCTACTGCACCTTGATGATTATTTGGTGTGAGTCTGTTTAGTTTTTCAACAGGAACATAGGAAAAGTTGATATTTCCGCGCTTCATTACTTTCATCAAGTCTTTCATCAGTTCACTGCTAGCTTCCTTCTGAATATAGACTTTGTCTACAGTTGCGCCCGCTTGTATAGCTTCAATGATCGCTCTAATCCCAAATATTTGATGTTCTTTTTCCATGGTGCAAAGCTAAGTAAAATGTATGTAAAAAAAAAACCATCAGCTTAAGCTGATGGTTTTAATATAGATTTAGAGATAATTAAAATTTATCCCAGAAAAGTTTTGTAGTTTGTTTGTCTCCACCAATTGAAGTAGAGCCCGCATTGTAGTTAACAGTGTTTAAGTTTTGTTCAGCTAACGGATATGTCAACCTCGTTGGCACATCTGCACCAGAAACAGCTGGTTTAATAAAACCTGGAAAGTCATATTGTCTCCATGCTGTCCAAGCTTCATAACCTCTATTGTACATAGCTAACCATAATTGTTTACCAATTTTAACCTTCCATGTACCTGGTGCAGTTGCGTAGTTCACATTAGGATTTGCCAAATAACTAGTTACACCAGTAGCACCCCAATAGTCAAATGAAGCTGTAATACCTTGGTTGTAAAAAGTTACAGCTTGAGCAGGAGTACCAGAAATAGAACGCTCAGCAGCATCAGCTAAATAAAAAGATACTTCAGAATAATCAATTAAGCTAGCTGGATTTGTTGGGTCAATAATTCTATCACTCACGTGTGTGTATCTTGTGAATGAATTGTTATCGCCGTAAGGTCCACCTAAAAATACACCAGTTCCTAAGTTTTCATCGAAGTAACTTGTTCTTCTTGGATCGTTAAGTGAATTCATTGCATCAACGATGGTGTTAGCAATAACAAAATCAGATCTACCAGACTGAACTAAATCAACCCAAACTGGGTTTGTATTTGGTGAAGTTGCAGCGTAATTTATAGCTGCATTATCAGCATTTGAATTTATTACACCTCCAGCAATAGCACTTCTGATTGCAGTTTGGGAAATAGTATTCATGCTTGCTACATCAGCAACACGGATACCCATTCTTAATAATAATGAATTTCCAAATTTTTTCCATTTCGTTGAGTTTCCAGAATATATTGGATCAACAGTTCCGAAACCATCATCAGTTAAGGCAGGGATTGCTAAAGTTAAACGTTGTATTAGATCAGTGTAGATTGTTTCAGCTTTATCATATGTTGGTAAAGCAAACTGTCCTGGATCTAATGCTTGTGTGTAAGGAATATCTCCAAAATTTTCTACTAGATTTGCCCAAGCATATACAGTTAATATTTCAATTTGAGCATTTCTTGTTTTTTTCTGAGCAGATGATAATTTATCATCAGCATTTACAATATCTTTTGCTGCTTTTAGATCTAATAATACATCTCGGTATAACTCATTCCAATGGGAAGCTGTTATGCTACGAGTATTAAAATCGTAATTTGCTTCATCGACATAAGTTGTTTCTGTCCAGTGTTGTCCTAATAATCTAAAGATATTAGAGTTAACATTTGTACTTGTCATTTGGTCGAACAAACTTTTTGTAGCGGAGTTAAATAGGAAATCTGCTTTAACTTGCGTCGGGTTTTTCGTATCTCTATTGTAGTTTTCGTATTGCTCATCAGATTGACACGATACAAAAGCAAAAACAGTTAGAGCTGTTAATATTAATTTTTTCATATTGTTTTTTTTTAAAACTGTAATTTAAGACTTCCACCAATTTCTCTTATTGAAGGATAAGCACCTGATTGGTATCCCTGTACGTTACCAGAGCTCAAACCAGCTTCTGGATCTGCATAAGGAGTGTTTTTATGGATAATCCATAAGTTTCTTCCAATTACTGATAATGATATGTTAGTGAACGGAAGGTTTCTTAAATATTTATTATCTAAATTATATGTTAAGCTCGCTTCACGTAATTTGATATAACTAGCATCGTAAACATGAAGTTTGTTAGGTGCACGAACATATCCTAATGCATTAGCATAGTTACTCATGTCAGTTCTTACTGTATTTTTAGTCCCGTCAGGAGCAACACCATCTAAAATGATACCACCACTTGTTGCACCGTAATTTCCAGCTGTTCCAACAATAGCATTACGAACAGGATTTCCTAAATCGTTGTTTCCTGCTGAGAAATCATACATACCTGTTGCATAACCATACCATGTATCAAGTGAGAAAACATCCCCTCCTTTTTGCATGTCTAGTAAAAAGCTTAGATTGAAACTTTTGTAGGTAAAAGTATTGTTTAGACCTGCTTTCCAATCTGGATTAATATCTCCAATTACAATGTTGTTAGCAGTTGTTCTGTTGTATCTTCCGTTTGCTTGATTAACAATCGGTTGGCCATTGTCTGCATAAATAAAATCACTACCTCTAATAGTTCCGTAAGGCTGCCCTGGAGTAGCATTTATTGAAATTCCGCCTTGCAAAGACGCTAATTGTAAATTGTCAATACCGTTCAATAAATCAACGACTAAACTTTCATTTTTAGTCCAGTTTAAATTCATATCCCATTTAAAAGCATCTAGTTTTACAGGAGTTGCATTTAATTGCACTTCAAAACCTTTGTTTTGAACAGTACCTGCGTTTAAGAATGCTGCAGAATAACCAGTAGAGTTAGATAAAGGGATACTTGTAATTTGATCTACAGTTAAAGTTTTGTAGTAAGAAACATCAAATCCTAAACGTTTTTTGAAAAATTGCATTTCAACACCAAATTCGGTACTTTTAGATCTTTCAGGTTTTAAGTTTTCGTTTGGCTTAATGCTTGGGTTAGTTGCTGATCCGTTTCCGTTAAAAGGAGTTCCAACACCATAAGTGTTAAAAACGTTGTATGGATCAGTATCACTTCCTACCTCTGCATAGTTAGCTCTAACTTTACCAAATGATAGCCAATCAGCTTTAATTAGTTCAGAGAATACTAAACTTCCTGTTACTGAGTAGTATCCGTAACGGTTGTCTTTTTTTGGTAATGTTGAAGAACGGTCAGTTCTGAAAGAACCTTCTAAGTATGCAAAATTATCATATCCTAAACTTGCTCTGATGTATTCACCGTCAACCATTTTAACTGCATCATATTCAACTGGAGCTTCGATTGGATTTACACTGTTTGATAGTGCATACAATCTTGGTAAGTTTAATCCTCCATTAGTTTGAGCAAAAATACTATTCGCTGTGTTTCTTCTTAAATTCCATCCAAGATTTCCCTCTAAATTTAATTTTTCAGTAAGATTTTTGTTGAAGTTTAACATTAAATCGTAGTTATACTCTGATCTGTTGTTGTTAGTTCTGCCGTATCGCGATACATCAGAGCTTCCAACTGCAACTCTTTCTTCTTGTATTGCTGAATAAGTATCAAATGAAAATCTTCCCATTATACTTAACCAGCTGTTCAGTTTATTGTCTAGAGTAACATTACCAAAATATCTAGATCTTGTATCGTTTTGATAGTTTTCATAGAAAGTCCAATATGGGTTGTCAGAATAAATTGGTCTTAAGTTATTTATGCTGTTTGGATTCCATGAGATATTTTCTCTGGTTAAGAAATAAGCCGCTTCTTGTTCTTTATAATCAACGTTCATTTGATTCCATTGTCTGAACTGTTGCATTACGTTTTGAGCGCTATATCCTGTACCGTTTCTACCTTTACCATCTGTTTTTACATAGTTGAAAGTTGTAGAAACTTTTAAATTATCTGATAATTCTTGTGATCCAGAAAAATTGATACTATTTCTTTTGATGTTACCGTTTGGTAAATTACCTTCTTGCAATAAATTAGTGAATCCTAAACGGAATGCACTTTTGTCAGTCCCTCCATCTAATGAAATAGAGTTCACACTAGTTACTGAAGTCTGCCATACATAATTAGGATTGTTTTTTCCAGCGACCCAAGGAGTTGCTTTACCATATGTGTCCGGTAATTGAGGGTAAATAGAATTCCATTGATAAACTAATTTTGTTGGGTCAAATGCAGCACCATAAGACGCATCTTCAGTAAATGGAGTTGTCAAATCGTCAATACCATCACCATTTACATCTGCAACAAAGAAATAACCTGTTTCGTCATCATAGTAAGGACCATAACCTGCTCCGTATTTGTTTTGGTATCTTGGAAGTGTTGTTTTATCAGCAGTTCCTAGAGTTAAACTAGAATTTATTGTAACACCAATACCCTTTTGTGCTTTCCCCTTTTTCGTTGTTATCATTATTACACCATTCGATGCACGAGAACCGTAAAGTGCTGTAGCTGCTGCTCCTTTTAGAACGTTGATGGATTCGATATCATCAGGATTGATATCTGATGCTGCATTTCCGTAATCATATCCACCTCTTCCGGCTCTTTGGTCTCCTGAGTTTGAGTTGTTGTTATCTATGGGTACACCATCAACAACAAATAATGCTTGATTGCTTTGTCCAATAGATTTGTTACCACGTATAACTACGTTAGTAGATCCACCCAAGTTTCCTGATGTTTTGATATCCAAACCAGCAACTTTCCCTGAAAGTGAATTAACAAAGTTCGAACTCTTTACATCCGAAACTGCGCTCCCTTTTACTTCTTGAGTTGCGTAGCCTAAAGCTTTTTTCTCTCTTTTGATACCTAAGGCAGTAACTACTACTCCTTCAAGTTCCATTGCATCATCTGCTAATTTAATATTTACAGTTGAAGATCCGGCTGACATTTCTTGAGTTTTCATCCCAATGTAGCTAAATACCAAGACCTGGCTTGGTGTTGCTCTGATAGAAAATTTTCCATCAAAATCAGTTTGCGTTCCAGTTTGCGTTCCTTTCACTAATACACTCACACCTGGTAAAGGCATTCCTGCATTATCAGAAACAACACCTGAAACAGCTCTTTCTTGCGCAAAGGTAATTTGCGCGACAAGTACTAGTAGTAGTACTAAGAATCCATTAAACTTTAGTTTCATTTTTAAATATTTTGAATTAGTCTCGCAAACTTCTTAATAATTTGTTAACTTTCCTAATATATAAAAGCCTATTTCTTTTTTAAATTAAAATTTAACATTAAAGCTAATGTGAATAATTGAGTTAGAAATTTTGAATTGTTGGGTTTTAGTACTGCCATTTGCGACTGCTAATTTTAGTAATCCATTTTTTGTTCGAAGACCTATTCCAAGGCCTGCGCCAATCAAGTTTTGGATTTTATTACTTATTTCTAAACCAGTTTTATCTTTATAAAGGCAATAATCAAGAATGCTATGAATGTAAAGATTTGAGGAAAGAATATACCGATATTCTGTAAGAATAGATGTTGTAAAATATGCCTGTAAGCTATTTTCAGTAAATCCTCTCACGCTTTTGAATCCTCCAAAACGAAACAATTCGTTAATAATATAATTGTTGCTTCTCAGGTAGTAATTTTGGCTATTTAAATTTATTGAATTTTTTTTATTTAAATATATATTATGCATAGCTTGAATGTTTGCGAAAAATTGTTTATTTTCTGAATTTTCAAATATTACGTTGCTATCTCTTTTTCCAATTCCTAGGGATGTGAAAAATTTTGATTTTATTGGGAAAGTAATGTTGTCGCTATCTAATTTTGTATATTCAAAACTGGATGTTATGTAAGAATTGTTGAAATCACTAATTGAGGAGTTGTTTGAGTTTTGTATGTCGCTTGATTCTGTAGATTGATATCCTAAATAGAACCTTGTGTTATAAGTTGCAAAGTAGCTCAAGTCAATGGCGGTTTTAGTGTTTTGAAAAGTTGTGTCTTGTCTGAATAATTGAATTTGTGCCTTCAATCCTATTGGGGTTTTTAATAAATAGGGAATTTCAATCTGAGCATTAAAAGTTTTCTGGTCGTTGCCGTCGCTTTTCCAAAATACTGAAAGTTGTTCGCCTGCAGCTAGAATATTTTCTAGCTGCACGTCTAAATATCCATTTAGAGATAGTTTACTGTTGTTATCGTTTGAAAAACCTAAGAAACCATCAAATGTGTTTGAATTCTTTTTTTTGAGATATACGAACACTTTTGTTGTGTCGTTTGTGAATAGAATTTCAGGGTATTTTATTTGGTTTACAAAGCCATATTTATTAAAGTCGCTATAAATTTCTTCTACTGTTTTTTGGTTAAAAATGCTATTTTGGTATTTCTTATTAATTTGTGTCAAATGTCCCTTGGGGAATTTATTGGATTGCGTATTATCTGAATATTGGATTGTAATTGAATTGAGTTTTCTTTTTTTGTTAGATTCTAATTTTAAGTCAGCATACAGAATGTTTTTGTCCCTTTTGATGTTTATTAGTTTAAGCGTTGCTAAAGCGTACCCTTTTTGTTCTAATTTTTGTATGGTTTCTTTTAGGAATGAATCTGTATCCGAATAGGGTAATTCAATACTGTTGTTCTTTTTAATTAAGGTAATTGTATTTTTTAATATTTCGTCGCTACCTATATATATATGTATAATTTTTATTTTTTTGCCTAATTTTAATTTTGAGACATAACTCGAGTCATTTACTTTGCGAAAGTCAGAAAGGTTATTGTCAATGTATCCTATTTTTGAAAGTTTACTGGATATATCACTTATTTCGTCCTGAACCGATTTTGTGTTTTTGTGTTTTCTAAGGTAAGATATAGAGTCGATTGTTCTTGTTTCGGATTTTGAGTCTCCAATTATTTGTAAGTGTAAATTTTGAGCAGAAGAATTCCATCCAAAAATCAAAAATAAAAGAAAAAGAAAAGCTGTTTTCAAAGGAATATTTATTTAAATAAATGTAATGCAAATATCTATGGTTTGTAATAAAAATCAAACCATTAAATAATCTTATTGAAAATTAATAGTTTAACGTTTGTAGAGTGAAAAATATTTTCTACATTTGCAACCCCGTAAAAAGCGGGAATTTAATATAATAAGAAATTTTTAGTATTAATTATGCCAACAATTCAACAATTAGTAAGAACAGGAAGAACTCAGATAACTAAGAAGAGTAAATCGGTTGCTTTAGATTCTTGTCCTCAAAGAAGAGGGGTTTGTACGCGTGTTTACACTACAACACCAAAAAAACCAAACTCTGCAATGCGTAAAGTAGCGCGTGTACGTTTGACAAATGGTAATGAAGTGAATGCTTACATCCCTGGTGAAGGACACAATTTACAAGAGCACTCGATAGTATTAGTTAGGGGTGGAAGGGTAAAAGATTTACCAGGAGTTAGATATCACATCGTTCGTGGTGCCCTTGATACGTCAGGAGTAGCAGGAAGAACGCAAAGAAGATCTAAGTACGGAGCAAAACGCCCAAAAGAAGCAAAAAAGTAATTTAAAAAGTTATTTCTTGTAGGGGTGTGATTAGTCACAACTGTATGGGTATGACGTTTTATTAAAAAAAAGACATGAGAAAAAGAGCGGCAAAGAAAAGACCACTTTTACCAGATCCAAGGTTTAATGACCAACTGGTAACACGTTTTGTGAACAACTTAATGTGGGATGGAAAAAAATCTACAGCGTTTAAAGTATTTTATGATGCTATTGACATCATTGAGTCTAAGAAACAAGATGCAGAGAAACCATCATTAGAAATTTGGAAAGATGCGTTAACTAACGTTATGCCTCACGTAGAAGTACGTAGTCGTAGAGTTGGTGGAGCTACATTCCAAATTCCAATGCAAATTCGTCCAGATAGAAAAATTTCTATGGCGATGAAATGGTTGATTCTTTATTCTAGAAGAAGAAACGAAAAATCTATGGCTCAAAGGTTAGCTTCAGAATGTTTAGCTGCGGCTAAAGAAGAAGGTGCTGCCGTTAAGAAAAGAATGGATACTCACAAAATGGCAGAGGCTAATAAAGCTTTCTCTCACTTTAGATTTTAATTCATAAGAAATGGCTAGAGATTTAAAATATACAAGAAACATAGGAATTGCTGCTCACATTGATGCTGGTAAAACAACAACAACGGAGCGTATATTGTTCTATACAGGAAAATCACATAAAATTGGTGAAGTACATGATGGTGCTGCAACAATGGACTGGATGGCACAAGAGCAAGAAAGAGGTATTACAATTACTTCTGCAGCTACAACTTGTGAATGGAATTTTCCAACTACACAAGGTAAAGTTTTACCTGAAACATTGCCTTATCACTTCAATATTATTGATACTCCGGGGCACGTTGACTTTACTGTTGAAGTAAACCGTTCTTTACGTGTTCTTGATGGTTTGGTTTTCTTATTTAGTGCTGTTGATGGTGTTGAGCCTCAGTCAGAAACTAACTGGAGATTAGCAGATCAATACAGAGTTCCACGTATTGGATTCGTTAATAAAATGGATAGACAAGGATCTAACTTTTTGATGGTTTGTCAGCAAGTAAGAGATATGTTAAAATCAAACGCAGTTGCAATCACTTTACCAATTGGTGAGGAAAATGATTTTAAAGGTGTTGTTGATTTAGTTAAAAATCAAGCTATTGTTTGGGATGATGCTGGAATGGGGGCAACTTATGAAGTTGTTGATATTCCTGCTGATATGGTTGATGAAGTAAAAGAGTATAGAGATATTCTTATTGAAGCAGTTGCTGATTATGATGAAAACTTGCTTGATAAGTATATGGAAGATCCGGATTCTATTACAGAAGAGGAAATCAACATTGCGTTAAGAGCAGCTGTAATGGATATGGCTATTATTCCTATGATTGCTGGTTCTTCTTTCAAAAATAAAGGAGTTCAATTCATGTTAGATGCAGTATGTAAATACTTGCCTTCTCCAATGGATAAAGATGGTATCGAAGGAATTCATCCTGATGATGCTGATTTATTAGAAGAAGATCAAACTAAAATTTTGCGTAAGCCAGATGTTAAAGAGCCATTCGCTGCTTTAGCTTTTAAAATTGCTACTGACCCATTCGTAGGTCGTTTAGCTTTCTTCCGTGCTTATTCAGGACGTTTAGATGCAGGTTCTTATGTTTTGAACACGCGTTCAGGAAACAAAGAAAGAATTTCTCGTATCTACCAAATGCACGCTAACAAGCAAAACCCAATCGAGTATATCGAAGCAGGTGATATTGGAGCGGCAGTTGGATTTAAAGATATCAAAACTGGAGATACGTTGTGTGATGAAAAGAACCCAATTATCTTAGAAAGTATGAAATTCCCTGCGCCAGTAATTGGTATTGCAATTGAGCCTAAAACTAAAGCTGACGTAGATAAAATGGGTATGGCTTTGGCTAAATTAGCTGAAGAAGATCCTACTTTTACAGTTAGAACAGATGAGGCTTCGGGTCAAACTATTATCTCAGGTATGGGTGAGCTTCACTTAGATATCTTAGTTGATAGAATGAGACGTGAGTTCAAAGTTGAAGTAAACCAAGGTGAGCCTCAAGTTGAATACAAAGAAGCTTTTACTAAGAAAGCACAACATAGAGAAACGTACAAGAAACAATCTGGAGGTCGTGGTAAATTCGGTGATATCGTATTTATTCTTGAGCCAGCAGATGAAGTTGACGGTAAAGCTCCAGTTGGATTGCAGTTTGTAAATGCAGTAAAAGGTGGTAACGTTCCTAAAGAATATATTCCATCAGTTGAAAAAGGTTTCAGAGAAGCTATGAAAACGGGTCCTTTAGCAGGATACCAAGTAGATAGTTTGAAAGTAACTTTATTAGATGGATCTTTCCACCCGGTGGATTCTGATGCACTTTCTTTTGAGCTTGCAGCAAGAATGGGTTATAGAGAGGTAGCTAAAGCAGCTGGTGCTGTTATATTAGAGCCAATCATGAAAATGGAAGTGATTACGCCAGAAGAAAACATGGGAGATATCGTAGGTGATATCAACCGTCGTAGAGGTCAGGTGAATGATATGGGTGACAGAGCTGGTGCTAAAACTATTAAGGCAGATGTGCCATTATCTGAAATGTTTGGATACGTTACTACGTTAAGAACGCTTTCTTCAGGTAGAGCAACGTCTACTATGGAATTTTCACACTACTCTGAAACACCTTCTAATATTTCAGAAGCAGTTATCAAAAAAGCAAAAGGAAACGCATAATCTTTAAGAAAATGAGTCAAAAAATCAGAATAAAATTAAAATCTTACGATCACATGTTGGTAGACAAGTCTGCTGAGAAGATTGTAAAAACGGTAAAAAGTACCGGTGCAGTTGTTACAGGACCAATTCCATTACCAACACACAAAAAACTTTTTACAGTACTACGTTCTCCACACGTTAACAAAAAAGCGAGAGAGCAATTTGAAGTAATGTCATACAAGAGATTGATTGACATTTATTCATCTTCATCAAAAACTATTGATGCTTTGATGAAACTTGAATTGCCTAGCGGTGTTGAAGTAGAGATCAAAGTTTAAATAGCTTACTAGTAAGAAAAGAACGCTGTTTTTAAGCGAAAAATATTTTTTTTGGTTTGTGTGTAAATAAGTTATACATTTGCACCCACTTAAAAAAAATAGGATTCGGTTAAAAGCTGCGTTCTATATTTATATTTAATAATTAATAATTAATATTTATGTCTGGGTTAATTGGTAGAAAAATCGGCATGACTAGCATTTTCGACGAGAACGGGAAGAATATTCCTTGTACAGTAATCGAAGCTGGACCATGTGTTGTTACCCAAGTCAGAACCAAAGGTGTTGACGGGTATGAAGCGTTGCAACTTGGTTTCGATGACAAAAACGAGAAACATTCCACAAAAGCGGCTTTAGGTCACTTTAAAAAAGCGGGAACTGTAGCTAAGAAAAAAGTCGTTGAATTCCAAGATTTCGCAACAGAGCAAAAATTAGGAGATCTTATTGATGTTTCTATTTTTTCTGAAGGAGAATTTGTAGATGTACAAGGTGTATCTAAAGGTAAAGGTTTTCAAGGGGTTGTAAAACGTCACGGTTTTGGTGGTGTTGGTCAAGCAACTCACGGTCAACACAACCGTTTAAGAGCGCCAGGTTCTGTAGGAGCTTCTTCTTATCCATCTAGAGTATTCAAAGGAATGCGTATGGCTGGACGTATGGGAGGAGACAATGTAAAAGTTCAAAACCTTAGAGTTTTAAAAGTAGTGGCTGATAAGAACCTACTTGTTATTAAAGGATGTGTTCCTGGTCATAACAACTCTTATGTAATCATTCAGAAGTAATGGAAGCAAAAGTATTAGATTTCAACGGAAAAGATACTGGAAGAAAAGTTCAACTTTCTGATTCAGTATTTGGTATAGAACCAAACAATCATGCAGTATATCTTGATGTTAAGCAATATCTTGCTAATCAAAGACAAGGAACGCACAAAGCTAAAGAAAGAGCTGAAGTTGCGGGAAGTACTCGTAAGATTAAAAAACAAAAAGGAACTGGTACTGCTCGTGCGGGTAGTGCAAAGAATCCATTGTTTAAAGGTGGTGGAACAGTTTTTGGACCAAGACCAAGAAGTTATTCATTCAAATTGAATAAAAGCTTGAAACGTTTGGCTAGAAAATCTGCTTTCTCAATTAAAGCAAAAGAGTCGAATATTATCGTTCTTGCAGACTTTGAATTTGAAACACCAAACACTAAAAATTTCATTAACGTTTTGAAAGCTTTAGAGTTAGAAAATAAAAAATCCCTGTTTGTATTGGGTGATACGAATAAAAATGTATATTTGTCGTCACGCAATTTAAAGGGCTCTAGCGTAGTAAGTAGTTTAGAATTAAGTACTTACGCTATATTAAACGCTAATAATTTAGTGCTTTTAGAGAGTTCTTTGGAGATAATTGAAGAAAATTTAAGTAAATAATAGGATATGAGCATCATAATTAAGCCTATAGTAACGGAAAAAGTAACCAAAGAAAGTGAAGTTTTAAACCGCTTCGGATTCGTTGTTGACAAAAAAGCAAACAAAGTGCAAATTAAGAAAGCTGTTGAAGCTGCTTATGGAGTAACTATTTTGAGTGTTAATACGATGAACGTAAGACCGGATAGAACTACAAAATACACTAAAAGTGGTTTAATTAGTGGAAAGACGAATGCAATCAAAAAAGCAATTGTTCAAGTACAAGAAGGAGAAACAATTGATTTTTACAACAATATCTAAGATAAAATGTCAGTAAGAAAATTAAAACCTATTACCCCAGGTCAGCGATTTAGAGTTGTGAATGGTTATGACGCCATTACAACTGATAAGCCGGAACGCTCTTTGATAGCGCCGATAAAAAACTCTGGTGGTAGAAATAGTCAAGGAAAGATGACCATGCGTTATACGGGTGGTGGTCACAAGCAGAGATATCGTATCATTGATTTTAAACGTACAAAAGAAGGAATTCCTGCTACGGTTAAATCAATTGAATATGATCCAAATCGTACTGCATTTATCGCTTTGTTAGCTTATGCTGATGGAGAGAAAACGTATGTTATTGCTCAAAACGGATTGAAAGTTGGTCAGAAATTAGTTTCTGGTCCTGAATCTCAACCTGAAATTGGTAATACTTTACCTTTAAGTAGAGTTCCACTTGGAACTGTAATTTCTTGTATCGAATTGAGACCAGGACAGGGAGCTGTAATCGCTCGTTCTGCTGGAACATTTGCTCAATTAATGGCAAGAGATGGAAAATATGCTACAATTAAAATGCCTTCTGGGGAAACAAGATTAATCTTGTTGACTTGTTCGGCTACAATTGGAGCGGTTTCTAATTCAGACCACCAATTAGTTGTATCTGGTAAAGCAGGTAGAACAAGATGGTTAGGAAGAAGACCTAGAACAAGACCTGTTGCAATGAACCCTGTCGATCACCCAATGGGTGGTGGTGAAGGACGTTCTTCTGGTGGACATCCACGTTCAAGAAATGGAATACCAGCTAAAGGTTATAGAACTCGTTCTAAGAAAAACCCGAGTAACAAGTATATCGTAGAACGTAGAAAGAAATAATAAGATATGGCACGTTCATTAAAAAAAGGACCTTTTGTTCATTATAAGTTAGACAAGAAAGTTCAAGAAAACATCGCTGGTGGAAATAAAGGAGTAGTAAAGACTTGGTCTAGAGCTTCTATGATTACTCCAGACTTCGTTGGACAAACTATCGCAGTTCATAACGGTCGTCAATTTGTACCAGTTTACGTAACAGAAAACATGGTAGGTCACAAATTAGGAGAATTTTCACCAACTAGATCTTTTAGAGGTCATGCTGGAGCAAAAAATAAAGGTAAAAAATAAGAAGCAATGGGAGTTCGTAAAAGAGAAACAGCAGATGCAAGAAAAGAGGCTAATAAGTCTTTGGCCTTCGCAAAGTTAAATAACTGCCCTACTTCACCTAGAAAAATGCGCTTAGTAGCAGATCTAGTAAGAGGTCAGAAGGTAGAAAGAGCACTTAACATTTTAAGATTCAGTTCTAAAGAAGCTTCAAGAAAATTAGAGAAATTGGTTTTATCAGTAATTGCTAACTGGCAAGCTAAAAACCCTGACGCTAATATGGAAGAAGCTGGTTTATTTGTTAAGGAAATCCGTGTTGACGGTGGAATGATGTTGAAAAGACTTCGTCCAGCGCCACAAGGAAGAGCACACAGAATTAGAAAACGTTCTAACCACGTAACTATCGTGCTTGGAGCTATCAATAACACACAAAGCAATTCTTAAGCAGCATGGGACAAAAGACAAATCCAATTGGAAATAGACTTGGTATCATCAGAGGATGGGACTCAAACTGGTATGGTGGAAATGATTACGGTGATAAACTTGCCGAAGATTATAAAATCAGAAAGTATATCCATGCTCGTTTATCAAAAGCTAGTGTATCAAAAGTAATCATCGAGAGAACTTTGAAGCTTGTAACCGTTACTATCACTACTGCTAGACCTGGTATTATTATCGGAAAAGGTGGCCAAGAGGTAGACAAGTTGAAAGAGGAACTTAAGAAAATTACTGACAAAGAGGTTCAAATCAACATCTTTGAAATCAAAAGACCTGAGCTTGACGCGTATCTAGTTGCTACCAGCATCTGTCGTCAAATCGAAAGTAGAATTTCTTACAGACGTGCAATCAAAATGGCTATTGCTGCTTCTATGCGTATGAACGCTGAAGGTATCAAAGTTTTGATTTCTGGTCGTTTGAATGGTGCTGAGATGGCTCGTTCGGAAGGTTTTAAAGAAGGTAGAATTCCTCTATCGACTTTCAGAGCTGATATTGATTATGCTTTGGCAGAAGCTCATACTACTTACGGTAGAATGGGAATCAAAGTATGGATCATGAAAGGTGAAGTTTACGGAAAGAGAGATCTTTCTCCACTTGCCGGAATGGACAAAAAACAATCTGGTGCTGGTGGTAAAGGTGGTGATTCTCCAAGAGGAGACAGAAAACCTTTTAACAAAGGTGGAAAACCAGACGCTCGTAAACGAAAGTAAATTTTTAAACTAAAGAAAAATGTTACAGCCTAAAAGAACAAAATACCGTAAGGTACAAAAAGGTAAAATGAAAGGAAATTCTCAAAGAGGACATGAACTTTCTAATGGAATGTTTGGTATTAAATCTGTACATGAAGATGGAATGTTCTTAACCTCTCGTCAAATCGAAGCTGCGCGTATTGCTGCAACTCGTTTTATGAAAAGAGAAGGACAATTATGGATCAAAATATTTCCAGACAAACCAATTACTAAGAAGCCTCTTGAGGTACGTATGGGTAAAGGTAAAGGTGCAGTTGAGTATTGGGCTGCCGTTGTTAAACCCGGAAGAATTATGTTTGAAGTTGGAGGAGTACCTTTGTCAGTTGCAAAAGAGGCGTTACGTCTTGCGGCTCAAAAGCTTCCAGTAAAAACTAAGTTCGTCGTTGCTAGAGATTTCGAAGCATAATTTATATTATATTATGAAACAATCAGAAATAAAAGATCTTTCTGCAGCGGAGTTGCAAGAAAAGCTTAGCCAGACTAAGAAAACATATGCTGATCTAAAAATGGCTCACGCTATTTCACCAATTGAGAATCCACTTCAAATTAGAAGTGTGAGAAGAACAGTTGCAAGATTGGCTACCGAACTTACTAAAAGACAATAACTGTAGTCTGCTGAAAGATGGAAGAAAAAAGAAATTTAAGAAAAGAAAGAGTTGGTGTTGTTACTTCTGACAAAATGGATAAATCTATTGTTGTTGCTGAAGTGCGTAAAGTAAAACACCCATTATACGGTAAGTTCGTGTTGAAAACTAAAAAGTATCACGCACACGACGAAATGAACGACTGTAACGTTGGAGATACTGTAAGGATTAGCGAAACGCGTCCTTTAAGTAAAACAAAATGTTGGAGGTTAGTTGAAATCTTAGAAAGAGCTAAATAATTATGGTACAACAAGAATCAAGACTAAAAGTAGCAGATAACACTGGAGCAAAGGAAGTTTTAACTATCCGTGTTTTAGGAGGTACCAAAAGAAGGTATGCCTCTGTTGGTGACAAGATTGTAGTTTCTATCAAAGATACTGCTCCTAACGGAAGTGTTAAAAAAGGAGCTGTTTCAACTGCAGTTGTTGTACGTACCAAAAAAGAAGTAAGAAGAGCCGATGGTTCATACATTAGATTTGATGACAACGCATGTGTGTTATTGAATGCTGCTGGTGAAATGAGAGGAACTCGTGTTTTTGGTCCGGTAGCAAGAGAACTTCGTGAAAAACAATTCATGAAAATTGTATCATTAGCACCAGAAGTGCTTTAATTCGTTTTAAGATGATAAAGCTGAAAATAAAATCAGGAGACATTGTAAGAGTAATTGCTGGAGACCATAAAGGTGCTGAAGGTAAAGTTTTACGTGTATACCGTGAGAAGAACAAAGCGATTGTTGAAGGTGTAAACATGGTTTCAAAACACACGAAACCTAGTGCAAAAAGCCCTCAAGGTGGTATCGTAAAGAAAGAAGCTTCTATACAAATATCTAATATTTCTTTAATAGATCCTAAAACTAAGGAAACAACTAGAGTTGGTATTAGAGTAGAAGGAGATAAGAAAGTAAGATTTTCAAAAAAATCTAATCAAGTACTATAGTAATGGCGTATATACCTAGACTAAAAGAAGAATATAAGAGCAGAGTAATAACTGCTCTTAAAGAGGAATTCGGATACGTAAACGTAATGCAAGTTCCAAAATTGGAAAAAATCGTTTTAAGTAAAGGAGTTGGTGCAGCTGTATCTGATAAAAAACTAATTGACTATGCAGTTGATGAGTTAACAAAGATCACTGGACAGAAAGCAGTATCTACTATTTCAAAGAAGGACGTTGCGTCATTCAAATTGAGAAAAGGGATGCCTATTGGAGCAAAAGTTACTTTGCGTGGAGAAAGAATGTATGAGTTTTTAGATAGACTTATTACTTCAGCTTTGCCGCGTGTAAGAGATTTTAGTGGTATTAAAGCTACTGGTTTTGACGGAAGAGGAAATTATAACCTTGGAGTTTTGGAACAAATCATTTTCCCTGAAATTGATATTGATAAAGTAAACAAAATTTCAGGTATGGATATCACTTTTGTAACTACTGCAAAAACTGATAAAGAAGCAAAGTCTCTATTGACAGAATTAGGATTACCTTTTAAAAAGAATTAAGACATGGCTAAAGAATCAATGAAAGCCCGCGAGGTTAAGAGAGAAAAAACAGTAGCTAAGTATGCTGAGAAAAGAAAAGCTTTGTTAGAAGCTGGAGATTTCGTAGGTTTGCAAAAGTTACCAAAAAATGCTTCACCAGTTCGTTTACACAATCGTTGTAAATTAACAGGTAGACCAAGAGGGTATATGCGTCAATTCGGTCTTTCACGTGTTACATTTCGTGAAATGGCAAATAATGGATTGATACCTGGTGTTAAAAAAGCATCTTGGTAAGACGTAATTTATTACGTTCTGATACAGACTTAACTTACGTTTTGTCTGTATCATAAATATTTATAAATTGGTTTAAGGTTCGGCAAATCGTTTGTTGAAAACCAAGACCGCAAATTAATACATATGTATACAGATCCTATTGCAGATTATTTGACAAGAGTTCGTAACGCTGTGGCTGCAAACCACAAAGTTGTCGAAATTCCTGCGTCTAATCTAAAAAAAGAAATAACTAAGATCTTATTTGATCAAGGTTATATCTTGAGTTACAAATTTGAAGACAACGCTGTTCAGGGTTCAATCAAAATCGCTTTAAAGTATGATAAAGATACTAAAGAGTCAGTAATTAAAGATATCCAAAGAATTAGTAAACCAGGTTTACGTAAATATTCAAGTTCTGCAACTATTCCTAGAATCCTTAACGGATTAGGCATCGCTATCGTTTCTACCTCAAAAGGGTTGATGACTGGTAAAAAAGCGAAGCAATTGAACGTAGGTGGTGAAGTTATTTGTTACGTATACTAATTTAAAGACTATATAAGATGTCAAGAATAGGTAAAAATCCGGTTGTAATCCCTGCTGGTGTAACTGTTGAAGTTGCAAATGGTATTATTACAGTAAAAGGAAAAAATGGTCAACTAACTCAGGAGTTTTCGGACGTTACTGTTACAGTTGAAGATGGTCAAGTTCAAGTAGACAGATCGTCTGATCACAAAGACCAAAGAGCAAAACATGGTTTGTACAGATCTTTAATCAACAACATGATTATCGGTGTAACTGAAGGTTTTACTAAGTCATTAGAATTGGTTGGAGTTGGTTATAGAGCTTCAAATCAAGGACAAAAATTAGATTTAGCTCTAGGTTTCTCTCACAATATAGTTTTAGATATTGCTCCTGAAGTAACTTTAGAAACTATATCTGAAAAAGGTAAGAACCCTATCGTAAAATTAACATCATTTGACAAACAACTTTTAGGTCAGGTAGCTGCGAAAATCAGAGGTTTCCGTAAGCCTGAGCCGTACAAAGGAAAAGGTGTTAAATTTGTAGGTGAAGTATTAAGAAGAAAAGCAGGTAAATCAGCTTAAAAAATAAGATTATGTCATTAACAAAACCTGAAAGAAGACAACGAATTAGATTCAGAATTAGAAAAACAATTAGTGGTACTGCTACTAATCCAAGACTATCTGTATTTAGAAGTAACAAAGAAATTTACGCTCAACTTATTGATGACGTAAACGGAGTTACTATATTGGCGGCTTCTTCAAGAGAAAAAGAAATAGGTAACGGTACGAACATTGAAGTTGCTACAGCAGTTGGAAAACTGGTTGCTGAAAAAGCTTTAAAAGCTGGGATAGAGGTAGTAACTTTCGATAGAGGAGGTTATTTATATCACGGGCGTATTAAATCATTAGCAGAAGGCGCAAGAGCGGCTGGACTTAAATTCTAATATAGTATGTCTAATAGTAAATACAAGAATGTAGAGTTAGTAAAACCAAGTGGTCTTGAATTAAAAGATCGTTTGGTAAGTGTAAATCGTGTTACTAAGGTTACAAAGGGTGGTAGAGCTTTTGGTTTTTCTGCTATTGTAGTTGTAGGTGATGAAAACGGAGTGGTTGGACACGGATTAGGAAAATCTAAAGATGTTTCTGAAGCAATTGCGAAAGCAGTAGAAGATGCTAAGAAAAATTTAGTAAAAATTCCTTTGAATGGTCAATCAGTTCCTCACGAACAAAAAGGTAAATTTGGTGGTGCACGTGTATTCTTAATTCCTGCCTCTCACGGTACAGGAGTTATTGCTGGTGGAGCTGTTCGTTCAGTTCTTGAGTCAGTAGGAATTCATGATGTATTATCTAAATCTCAAGGATCTTCAAATCCTCACAACGTAGTGAAAGCAACTTTTGATGCTTTATTACAAATGAGAAGTGCTTATACTGTTGCAAAACAAAGAGGTGTTTCTTTAGAAAAAGTTTTTAAAGGTTAATTCAAGGAAATTATGGCTAAATTATTAGTAAAACAAGTTAGAAGCAAAATCAACTGTCCTCTTACTCAAAAAAGAGGATTAGAAGCTTTAGGTCTACGTAAAATGGGACAAGTTGTAGAGCATGATTCAAACCCTACAATCCTTGGGATGATAAATAAAGTTAAACACTTAGTTTCTGTTGAAGAAACTAAATAACAAATACTGTTATGAATTTAAGTAACTTACAACCTGCTGAAGGTTCTACACACAATCAAAATAAAAGATTAGGTAGAGGAGAAGGTTCTGGAAAAGGTGGTACTTCTGCAAGAGGTCACAAAGGAGCAAAATCTCGTTCTGGTTATTCTAAAAAGATTGGTTTTGAAGGTGGGCAAATGCCACTTCAAAGACGTGTGCCTAAGTTTGGTTTTACAAAC
Organism: Flavobacterium sp. CAN_S2; assembly: GCF_015752255.1. Taxonomy (NCBI): domain Bacteria; kingdom Pseudomonadati; phylum Bacteroidota; class Flavobacteriia; order Flavobacteriales; family Flavobacteriaceae; genus Flavobacterium; species Flavobacterium sp. CAN_S2. Next base: position 358,217 of record NZ_JADOVA010000003.1, on the reverse strand, counting down.
ATCAATCGTAAAGATTACGAAGGTGTAAATCTTGATACACTTCAACTATTAGTTGATAATGGTGTTATTAAAGATACTGTTGATATGACAGTTTATGTTGCTAATCGTTTAGCTACTAAAAATGAAATCGTTAAGATTTTAGGTAGAGGTGAATTGACAGCAAAATTAAAAGTAACCGCTCACAAATTTACTGCTACTGCAAAAGCCGCTATTGAAGCTGCTGGAGGAGAAGCTGTAACAATGTAATTTTTCAATTAAGATGAAGAAATTTATTGAATCAATAAGTAATGTTTGGAAAATCGAAGAACTTAAGAATAGAATCCTAATAACATTAGGTTTGCTTTTAGTTTATCGTTTTGGGGCACAAGTGACCCTGCCAGGTATTGATGCTACTCAATTAGGTAATTTAGCTGGGCAGACAAAAGAAGGAATTGGTTCAATTCTTGATATGTTTACTGGAGGTGCTTTTTCACAAGCTTCCGTTTTTGCTTTAGGTATTATGCCTTATATTTCTGCTTCTATTGTAGTTCAGTTAATGGGAATTGCGATTCCTTATTTGCAAAAACTTCAAAGCGATGGAGAGAGTGGTAGAAAAAAGATTAATCAAATTACTCGTTGGTTGACAATTGGAATTACTTTAGTTCAAGGTCCAACTTACATCTACAATTTGTACAGAACGTTACCTAGTAATGCATTTTTATTGGGATTCAATTCTTTTGAATTCTTATTTTCCTCAGTAGTTATCTTAGTTACAGGTACAATTTTCGCTATGTGGTTAGGAGAAAAAATTACTGATAAAGGAATTGGAAATGGTATATCACTGTTGATTATGGTGGGTATATTGGCTAGATTACCTCAAGCTTTTATTCAAGAGTTTACAACAAGGGTTACCAATAATAATGGTGGTCCAATGTTGTTGGTTATCGAAATCATCATCTGGTTATTGGTTATTATTTGTTGTGTGCTTTTAGTTATGGCGGTTAGAAGAATTCCTGTCCAATATGCTCGTCGTACAACATCAGGTGATTTCGAACAAGACATGTTGAATGGCAATAGACAATGGATTCCTTTAAAGCTTAATGCTTCAGGGGTTATGCCAATTATTTTTGCTCAAGCAATTATGTTTATACCAGCTGCTTTAGCCGGGTTGTCTAAATCGGATGCATCACAATCTATCGTTGGCGCTTTTAGTAATATGTTTGGTTTTTGGTATAATTTAGTATTTGCAACTTTAATTATTGTATTTACTTTCTTTTATACCGCTATTACCGTGCCTACTAATAAAATGTCTGATGATTTAAAGAGAAGCGGTGGTTTTATTCCAGGTATTAGGCCAGGAGTTGAAACTTCTGATTATCTTGACAAAGTGATGTCTTTAATAACTTTTCCAGGATCTTTATTTCTTGCTCTAATCGCTGTGTTCCCAGCAATAATTGTGAGTGTTATGGATGTTCAACAATCTTGGGCAATGTTTTTTGGAGGTACTTCATTAATAATTATGGTTGGAGTTGCCATAGACACGATGCAACAAATCAATTCATACTTGTTGAATAAGCATTATGATGGTTTAATGAAAAGTGGTAAAAATAGAAAAGCAGTAGCTTAACTTTATGGCAAAACAATCAGCAATAGAACAAGACGGATCAATCATTGAAGCATTATCAAATGCGATGTTCCGTGTAGAGTTAGAGAATGGACATATTGTAATCGCCCATATATCTGGAAAAATGCGTATGCATTACATCAAATTATTACCTGGTGATAAAGTGAAACTAGAAATGAGCCCTTACGATTTGTCAAAAGCAAGAATTACTTATAGATATTAAAGGATATTCAAAATGAAAGTTAGAGCTTCAGTAAAAAAGAGAAGTCCCGAGTGCAAAATTGTGCGAAGAAAAGGGAGATTGTACGTAATAAACAAAAAGAATCCTAGATTTAAACAAAGACAAGGATAATTATGGCAAGAATAGCAGGGGTAGATATCCCAAAAAACAAGAGAGGTGTTATAGCACTTACCTACATCTTTGGATTAGGAAAAAGTAGAGCTGTTGAGATTTTAGAGAAAGCTCAAGTTAGCCAAGATAAAAAAGTTCAAGATTGGAATGATGACGAGATCGGAGCAATTCGTGAGGCGGTATCAACTTTTAAAATTGAAGGAGAATTACGTTCTGAAGTTTCTTTAAACATCAAACGTTTAATGGATATTGGATGTTATAGAGGTATCCGTCATAGAACTGGTCTTCCATTAAGAGGACAAAGAACTAAAAACAACTCTAGAACAAGAAAAGGTAAAAGAAAAACTGTTGCCAACAAGAAAAAAGCAACTAAATAATAAGTAATATGGCTAAAGCAACTGCAAAAAAACGTAAAGTTATCGTTGAATCAACGGGAGAAGCTCATATTTCTGCTACTTTTAACAATATCATCATTTCTTTGACAAACAAAAAAGGTGAAGTTATTTCTTGGTCATCAGCTGGTAAAATGGGTTTTAGAGGTTCTAAAAAGAATACTCCATACGCAGCCCAAATGGCGGCAGAAGATTGTAGTAAAGTAGCTCTTGAAGCTGGACTTAAAAAAGTAAAAGTGTATGTAAAAGGACCAGGAAACGGACGTGAGTCTGCTATCCGTTCTTTGCATAACGGTGGAATTGAAGTTACAGAGATTATCGATGTTACTCCAATGCCTCACAACGGATGTCGTCCTCCAAAAAGACGTAGAGTTTAATACTCAAAAGTAATCATAGTATAACCTAGATTGAATATCGGTTATTGAAGGATAAGACCTGAATTCATAACCTCAATCTTAAACAATTTAAAATGGCAAGATATACTGGTCCAAGTACAAGAATCGCCCGTAAATTTGGCGAAGCAATTTTCGGAGACGACAAAGCTTTCGAAAGAAGAAATTATCCACCCGGACAACACGGGATGGCTAAAAAAAGAGGTAAGAAATCTGAGTTTGCTATCCAATTAATGGAGAAGCAAAAAGCTAAATATTCTTACGGGATTTTAGAAAAACAATTCAGAGGTTTATTCAAAAAAGCATCAGCTACTAAAGGTGTTACTGGTGAAGTTCTTTTACAATTGTGTGAAGCAAGATTAGATAACGTTGTTTTTAGAATGGGTATTGCCCCTTCAAGAAGAGGAGCGAGACAACTTGTTTCTCACAGACATATCACTGTTAACGGTGATGTTGTAAATATTGCTTCTTACCACCTTAAGCCTGGTGATAAAGTTGCAGTTCGTGAAAAATCTAAATCTTTAGAAGCTATCGAACGTTCTTTATCTAATTCAAGTCATGTTTATGAATGGATTACTTGGAATAATGATATCAAAGAAGGTACTTTCGTTTCTGTACCTGCGAGACTTCAAATCCCAGAAAACATTAAAGAACAATTAATCGTAGAGTTGTACAACAAATAATAATTGACTTAGTCGAAATTTATGGCAATATTTAATTTTCAGAAGCCCGATAAAGTTATCATGATCGATTCAACCGATTTTGAAGGTAAATTTGAATTCAGACCTTTAGAACCTGGTTACGGATTGACCGTTGGTAATGCACTTAGAAGAGTTTTGCTTTCAGCATTAGAAGGTTATGCAATTACATCTGTTCGCATTGAAGGTGTAGATCATGAGTTTTCTACTATTTCAGGAGTTGTTGAAGACGTTACCGAAATTATCCTTAATCTTAAACAAGTACGTTTCAAACGTCAAATTGAAGATATCGATAATGAATCAGTTACTATTTCTGTTTCCGGTAAAGACCAATTAACAGCTGGTGATTTTCAAAAATTTATTTCAGGTTTCCAAGTTTTGAATCCAGAACTAGTTATCTGTAATTTGGACAGTAAAATCAAACTTAATTTCGATTTAACCATCGAAAAAGGTAGAGGCTATGTTCCTGCTGAAGAGAACAAAAAGCAGAATGCTGCAATTGGAACTATTTTTACAGATTCAATTTTTACTCCGGTAAAAAATGTAAAATATGCTATTGAAAACTTCCGTGTAGAGCAAAAAACAGATTACGAAAAATTAGTTTTTGAAATAAAAACTGATGGTTCTATCAATCCTAAAGATGCTCTTACTGAAGCTGCAAAAGTTTTAATTCACCACTTCATGTTGTTTTCTGACGAAAGAATTACACTCGAGGCTGACGAAATTGCACAAACAGAATCATATGATGAAGAGTCATTGCACATGAGACAATTGCTTAAAACTAAGCTTGTTGATATGGATCTTTCTGTAAGAGCATTAAATTGTTTGAAAGCGGCTGAAGTTGATACACTTGGTGATTTAGTATCGTTCAATAAAAATGACCTAATGAAATTCCGTAATTTTGGTAAAAAATCTTTAACTGAACTTGATGAACTTGTTGCAGTTAAAAATTTGAACTTCGGTATGGATTTAGCAAAATACAAACTAGATAAAGAATAATCTAAGCCGCAAGGTTTAAATTTACATAGCAATGAGACACGGAAAAAAATTCAATCACTTAAGCAGACAGACTGCGCATAGAAAATCTATGTTAGCTAATATGGCTTGTTCTCTTATCGAGCACAAACGTATTAACACTACTGTTGCTAAAGCAAAAGCGCTTAAACAATTCGTTGAGCCTTTAATAACAAAATCAAAACAAGATACGACTCACAATCGTCGTATCGTTTTTGCTTACTTACGTAGCAAATATGCCGTAACTGACTTGTTCAGAGACGTAGCTGCTAAAGTAGGAGACCGTCCAGGTGGATACACTCGTATCATTAAAGTTGGAAATCGTTTAGGAGATAATGCTGATATGGCAATGATCGAATTAGTAGATTTCAATGAACTTTACAATGGTGGTAAAAAAGAAGTTAAAAAAGCAAAAAGCCGTCGTGGTGGTAAAGCAAAGAAAGCAGATGATGCTACTGAAGCTACAGCTGCAGAAACTGAAACTACAACTGAGACTGCTGAGTAATTATGAAAATAATCATTCAATAAAAATCAAGGATAATCTATTTATAGTTTATCCTTTTTTTTTGATTTTTTCGGAGTATAGCATTTCGAGTTTTAAGAACTAATTGTCCCGCTTTCATTTGCAAACGAAGTTGACTGAACTCCGCTTAAATTGAATATTAAGTGAAGTAATCTTTTTAAAGAAAAAGGAAAAGGATTTCCACTTTAAACGAAATTCACTGAACTCGTATGAAAATAAAAGCTAAGTGAAGAAATCAGGGCTAGTTTTGAACTTTTTCCTAATATAAGAAAACTTAAAAAACATAAAATTTTAAAAAACATTGTATTCACTGTTTTAAAGAATTAAATTTGCAAAATATTTAACTACACATGAAATATACAACACGACAAAAAGCAATTCTTCTATTAAGTGACGGAACTATATTCCACGGAAAATCTATTGGAATAAGTGGAACTACTTTTGGAGAAGTTTGCTTTAATACAGGAATGACAGGTTACCAAGAAATATTTACTGACCCTTCTTATTTTGGTCAATTGATGGTAGCTACCAATGCCCATATTGGAAATTATGGGGTAAACGATTCAGAAGTTGAATCACAAAGTATTAAAATATCTGGATTAGTTTGTAAAAATTTCAGCTTCAATTATTCTCGTGAAGATGCTTCGGGGAGTTTAGAAGATTATTTTACTAAACAAAACTTAATATGTATTTCTGATGTAGATACACGTGCACTTGTAAGTTACATTCGTGACAACGGAGCCATGAATGCCGTAATCTGTACTGATGAAACTCCTATCGAAGAACTTAAAATTGCATTATCAAAGGTTCCAGATATGAAAGGTTTAGAATTGGCTTCTAAAGTTTCAACAACAGAACCTTATTGTTTTGGTGATGAAAATGCAACTTATAAAATCGCAGCACTTGATTTAGGGATTAAAACAAATATACTTCGTAACCTTGCAAAAAGAGGTTGTTATATAAAAGTATTTCCTTTTGATTCTTCTTATGAAGATTTAGCGGCATTTAATCCTCATGGTTATTTTCTATCTAATGGTCCTGGTGATCCAGAACCTCTTTCTGGAGCGATTCAAGTAGCCAAAGAAATCCTTAAAAATGATAAGCCTTTATTTGGAATTTGTTTGGGACATCAAGTGATTGGTTTAGCCAGCGGAATTTCGACTTATAAAATGTTCAACGGACACAGAGGAATCAATCATCCTGTGAAAAACATCATTACCGGAAAAGGTGAAATTACTTCACAAAATCATGGTTTTGCAGTTAATAAAGAAGAATTAGATAATCATCCTGATTTAGAGATTACTCATCTTCATCTAAATGATGGTACGGTTGCAGGAATGCGTATGAAAAATAAAAACTGTTTCTCAGTTCAATATCATCCGGAAGCAAGTCCTGGTCCTCATGATTCTTCGTACTTATTTGATCAATTCATTGACAACATAAAAGGCTAATATTTGGATGTCATTCAATGTTAGGTATAAAAAAAGGGTTTGACTTTTAAGTAAGTCAAACCCTTTTTTTATTAGTTTACATCCCGAAAGGATAAGTTTCAGGGATTTGATTTCCATTGACTTCAATATTTATAGGATGTAAAGCGTTTGTTTCATCAATAAATATAAAAGCATCATATCTTTTTGGTAGTATTGTAGGAACATAATTTCCAAATCTTTCGTGTTCAGGATTATAAACTACTCCTATTGCACGATGTCCTATGTGTGATGAAAGACATTTTTCATCCTTTATCTTATTCATTAATAATAATCTATTTTGTCCATTGTTAGCGATGTGAAAAGCATGTTCCCAGCTTCCTTCAACTGCTTCTGGAACTTTTATTTTTCTCATGGAATCTCCCCATTCTCTTCCTGCAATCACACTGCCTTTATATGATCCAAATCCTACTGCAACAACACCGTCTGTAGCATGTTGCTCTCTTAGTAATTGTCCCACATTTACCATTCCTTCAGATGCCATATCTGTAGCGCGGGCATCACCAATGTGAGTATTATGCTCCCAAATGATAATTTTAGCATCCTTTCCATGGAATTTCATTAGCCTGTCTATAGTGGAAACCATATGCTCGTCACGAATATTCCAAGAAGCTGAACCTCTTTTTATCATGGCTCGATAGTATTTTTCTGCATTTCTGGTTACGAAAGCATTTTGTTCTATGCTTAAAACATTCTCTAAATCATGATTGTAATTAGGAACGTTTCTGAGAATTTCGGTAAGCATGTGTATTATTTCTTTCTCGCATAATTCTGGGATAAAAGAAGAAGCTCTTGCATAAGATTGTCCCTCATCTTTGCCGTAAGGTTCAAAACATTTCATTGCAGTTTTTGCTATTGCCAATGCTTTTGGATCGTTTTTTTCTAAATATTGAATTATAGAATTCATGGATTCTCTAAAACTATATACATCAAGACCATAAAAACCTATTCTTTCATCAGCAGGTAAGCTTTCGTTATAAACCTTGAGCCAGTCGATGAATGCTGCAATTTCCCAATTTGCCCACATCCAAGTTGGCCATCTTTTAAATTCATTGAGTACACTAAAGATGTCTTTCCCGGAATCTAAATATCCTTTTGCAAAACGATTTAAACGGTAGCAATCCGGCCAATCACCTTCAACTCCTACAAAAGAGAAACCTTTTTCCTGAATAAGTCGCTGTGTAATTTTTGCTCTCCAAGTATAATATTCATGTGTTCCATGTGAGGCTTCTCCTAAAAGTACATATTTTGCGTCTCCGATATAATTCATTAGCGGATCTAAATCGGTAGCGTTTTCCAGAGGTAAAGAAGTTCTTTGTAATAATGATATAATCTCATTATAATTAATGTTTTTTTTGTCTGTTTTGAATGTTTCCATCAGATTTTAATTTAAAAATTGATACTTTAAATATTCTTTAGAAAGCGGGGTATAAAAGAGTTATATATCTACTTAGATAGCAATATAAAATTAGTTTATATATCTGAAAATCAGTATTTTAATAATGTTAAATTTATCTTTTAATTATTTTTATCAATCATAAATGACATTAATAAATTTTAGTATATGTGCGGTAAATTATTTTAAATAAAAAACACAAAAATAACGGATATTGTAAAAATAAATTCCTTAAAAAGCTGAAATGTTCTGTTTGTAAAAAAATTATAACGTTTTCGTTAATAACATTCATTATTTTCATAAAATCATTCCAAAAGATAGAATATATTTGTAATTCAAAATTTAAATTTTAGTATTATGAGTATAATTATCAAGATTCACGCAAGACAAATTTTTGATTCAAGAGGAAATCCTACAATAGAAGTAGATGTAATTACAGACAATGGTGTTTTAGGAAGAGCGGCAGTACCATCTGGGGCTTCAACTGGAGAGCACGAAGCGGTTGAATTACGTGATGGAGGAAAAGCGTTTCTTGGAAAAGGAGTTTTGAATGCTGTGAAAAATGTGAATACCATCATTTCTGAAGAACTGGTAGGAGTTTCTGTTTTCGAACAAAATCTAATCGACCAAACAATGATTGATTTAGATGGTACTCCAAATAAATCAAACTTAGGAGCAAATGCAATCTTAGGAGTTTCTTTGGCTGTTGCCAAAGCTGCGGCTAACGAATTGGGATTGCCATTATACAGATACGTAGGTGGTGTTTCGGCAAATACGTTGCCTGTACCTATGATGAATATTATTAATGGAGGTTCTCATTCTGATGCGCCTATTGCATTTCAAGAATTCATGATTTTTCCGGTAAAAGCAACTTCTTTTTCACATGCGATGCAAATGGGAACTGAAATTTTTCACAGCTTGAAAAAAGTATTACATGACAGAGGACTTTCTACTGCTGTAGGTGACGAAGGAGGTTTTGCACCAAATCTTGCTGGAGGAACTGAAGATGCTTTGGATACAATCAAAAAAGCTGTTGAAAATGCAGGATATACTTTTGGGGATGAAATCATGATTGCTTTAGATTGCGCTGCTGCAGAATTTTATGTAAACGGAAAATACGATTATACTAAATTTGAAGGAGAAACAGGTAAAATTAGATCTTCTGAAGAACAAGTGGAGTATCTGGCTGAATTAGCAGCTAAATATCCTATTATTTCTATTGAAGACGGAATGGATGAAAATGACTGGGATGGATGGAAATTGCTTACAGAAAGAATAGGTGATAAAGTTCAATTAGTTGGTGATGATTTATTTGTAACTAATGTAGAGCGTTTGTCTACGGGTATCGAAAAAGGAATTGCGAATTCTATTCTTATCAAAGTGAACCAAATTGGAACTTTGACTGAAACGATTGCAGCTGTTAATATGGCTAAAAACGCAGGTTATACTTCAGTAATGTCACACCGTTCAGGAGAAACAGAAGATAACACGATTGCTGATTTAGCAGTAGCATTAAACTGTGGTCAAATTAAAACTGGTTCAGCTTCTCGTTCAGATCGTATGGCTAAATACAATCAATTATTGAGAATTGAGGAAGAATTAGGGAATTCAGCGTATTTCCCTGGTAAGGCCGCTTTTAAAATAAAATAAATTCTTACGATATTTTTTTATAAGCCATTCGCCTTGTGTGAGTGGCTTTTTTGTATAATATTTAACAATTTCATTGTGTTATTCTCTTTTTAATTAGTGTTTAATTCCTTAGATTTGAGAAATTATTATTTTAAAAGTTTATTTTCAAATATATTATGTCAAAAACAGCAACATTAGAAATTGATGGGAAGAAAATTGAACTGCCTATAATTGTAGGAAGTGAAAATGAAGTTGCCATCGATATTAACAAATTACGTGATTTATCCGGTATAATAACACTAGATCCGGGCTATAAAAATTCAGGATCTTGTAAAAGTGACATCACTTTTTTAGATGGAGAGTTAGGAATTCTTCGTTACAGAGGCTATTCTATTGAAGATTTAGCAGACAAAGCGGATTTTCTTGAAGTATCGTATCTTTTAATTTTTGGAGAATTGCCAACTGTTAAGCAGTTAGCGCAATTTGAAACAGATATTAGAAAATACACTTTGGTCAATGAAGAAATGAAAAACATCATTGATGGTTTTCCTAAAACAGCACATCCAATGGGTGTTTTAGCAGCTTTGACAAGTGCATTGACAGCATTCAACCCAAAATCAGTGAATGTTGATAATGAAAAAGAAATGTATGAGGCAGTTTGTAAAACTATGGGTAAATTCCTGGTTATAGCAACTTGGACGTATAGAAAAAGCATGGGTTATCCTTTGAATTATTACGATAATACAAAAGGATATGTAGAAAACTTCATGCGTTTGATGTTTGAATTACCTACAGAACCTTACACGGCAAATCCTGTAGTTATAGATGCATTAGATAAATTGTTTATTCTTCACGGAGACCACGAGCAAAATTGTTCTACCTCTACAGTGAGAATGGTAGGATCGTCTCACGCAGGATTATTTGCTTCTATTTCGGCTGGAGTTTCGGCACTTTGGGGACCATTACACGGAGGAGCCAATCAAGCCGTTCTTGAAATGTTAGAAGAAATCCACAGAAATGGTGGTGATGCCGATAAATATATGGCCAAAGCCAAAGATAAAAATGATCCTTTCCGATTAATGGGATTTGGTCATAGAGTTTACAAGAATTTTGATCCAAGAGCAAAAATCATCAAAAAAGCAGCTAATGAAGTTTTAGCAACTTTAGGTGTTGAAGATCCAATTCTTGCCATTGCAAAGAAACTTGAAGAAGCAGCTTTGGAAGATGAATATTTCAAATCAAGAAATTTATATCCTAATGTAGATTTCTATTCTGGAATTATTTATAGAGCTTTAGGAATTCCTACTGATATGTTTACAGTAATGTTTGCAATAGGTCGTTTACCGGGTTGGATCGCACAATGGAAAGAAATGCGTGAAAACAAGGAGCCTATCGGAAGGCCAAGACAAATTTATACTGGGCATCCTTTGAGGGATTTTGTACCAACAGATAAAAGATAAAATCAGTTTAAAAAGCTTCACTAATTTGTGAAGCTTTTTTTATATTTGCCAAAAGCTAAAAATACATGTTAGAGTTAAATATAAAGAATGAAACTTCCAAACTCCGAGCTGTAGTTTTGGGTTCAGCAATTAATAATGGGCCTACGCCAAAGGTTGAAGAAGCCTATGATCCAAAATCATTAGAACATATTTTAGCAGGTACCTATCCAATCGAGAAAGACATGGTTGATGAAATGGAAGCATTTGCCAGCGTGTTGAAAAAGTATAATGTGACTGTTTATCGTCCGGAAATGATTGAAAATTACAATCAGATATTCACCAGAGATATTGGTTTCGTGATTGATGATGTTTTTGTAAAATCAAATATTTTGCCAGACAGAGAACGCGAACTAGATGCAATCCAATATATAATTGACCAAATTGATCATAAAAAAGTCGTTCGTCCTCCAGAGGAAGTTCATATAGAAGGTGGTGACGTTATGTTGTGGGACAATTATATTTTCATTGGAACCTATAAAGGAAGTGATTACAAAGATTACATTACGGCAAGAACGAATATGTTAGGCGTTCAATACATAAAAGATTTGTTTCCAAATAAGATTGTCAAAGAATTTGATTTGGTAAAATCTAAAATTGAAGCCCGTGATAATGCATTGCATTTAGATTGTTGCTTTCAGCCTGTCGGGAATGACAAAGGAATTATCTATAAAAATGGTTTCCGTGAAGAAGCAGATTATTTGTTTCTAGTGAATCTTTTTGGAAAAGAAAATCTATTTCATATTACTAGAGACGAAATGTACAATATGAATTCGAATGTTTTTTCTATCGATACGAATGTTGTCGTTTCAGAAAGAAATTTTACCCGACTTAACAATTGGTTGCGCGAAAACGGCTTTATCGTAGAAGAGATTCCGTACGCAGAAATTGCAAAACAAGAAGGATTATTACGGTGTTCTACCTTACCTTTAATTAGAGATTAAATATTTGTTTAAGTTTTAAAGTTAACGTTGACCAACAATGAACTTTAAACTATTAAACTTTAAACTAAAAATATATGAAACAAACGACAAATTCCATATTGATGATTCGCCCGGTTGCGTTTAGAATGAACGAACAAACGGCAGTAAATAATTATTATCAAAAAGTATTAGACGGACTTTTACCGGCAACTGTAAATGCTAAAGCGCAACAAGAATTTGATGCCTTTGTCGAAAAATTGACAGCAGTTGGTGTTGATGTTACAGTTGTTGATGACACATTAAATCCAGACACTCCGGATAGTATTTTTCCAAACAATTGGATTTCTTTTCACGAGAATGGTGACGTAGCTTTGTATCCAATGTTTGCTGAAAATCGTCGTCACGAACGTCGCGAAGAGATTTTAGATTTACTGGAAGAAAAAGGTTTTGTGATTCACAATATTATAGATTATACTTCCGCTGAAGAGGATGGATTTTTCTTGGAAGGAACAGGAAGTTTACTTTTAGACCGAGCAAATGCTAAAGCGTATTGCGCATTATCTCCCAGAGCGGATGAAGAATTATTCATCGAATTCTGTGAGGATTTTGATTATGCACCAGTGATTTTTGAAGCTTTTCAAACGGTTGATTCGGAGCGAAAACTAATCTATCATACTAATGTGATGATGTGTTTAGGAGAAACTTTTGCGGTAATTTGTTCGGATTGTATCGATGATAAAAAAGAACGCAAAATGGTTTTGGAGAATCTGAAAGAAAACGGAAAAGAAATCATTTTGATTACCGAAGCTCAGATGAACAATTTTGCCGGGAATATGCTTGAAGTTCGCGGAGCAAATGACAAACGATATTTGGTTATGAGTGCGGCTGCTCAGCAAAGCTTGACTCCAAAACAAATTGAGCAATTGGAAAAACATGCTGAAATTTTGAGTTCAAGTCTGGATACTATTGAAGCTTGCGGCGGAGGAAGCGCTAGATGTATGATGGCAGAGATTTTCTTACCAAGAAATTAAAAAAAGAAAGCCGGATAAGATTCAAAATCATATCCGGCTTTTTTCTAGTTGTAATTTAAGTTTAGGAAAGATTCCCTTTTATAATATTGATAATAGCACTTACAATATATTGAATTCCTATCGCAATTACGATAAAACCTACAATTCTTGATATTGCTACAATTCCTGATGCTCCAAGTATTTTTGCTAAATAATGAGCGCTTTTTAGAATAAGAAAAATGGTTACTGCAATGGCAAGAATAGCAATTGAAGAAATAATGATCTCCATAGTGGTATTGTGTTCCTGATAAAAAGCAATAAGTAGAGAAATAGAACCAGGTCCTGCAAGCATTGGGATTGCAAGTGGTGTTAAGGCAATATCGTTTCTTTGTTGCGCGTCAGTTTCTGCTTTTTTGTTAATACCTCGTTTCTTAGTAAATTTTCCGGAAAGTAATGAAAAACCAGAACTCACAATGATAATTCCACCTGCAATTCGGAGCGCATCAATGCTGATTCCAAAAAAAAGTAATACATATTGCCCGATAAAAAACGAGACGATAAGAATGATGAATACATTTATCGCAGTCCATAAAGAAATTCTGGAACGCTCTTTTTTAGAGTCGTGTTGCGTAAGTCCCACAAAAATAGGAACGGTTCCAATAGGGTTTAAAACTGAAAAAAGGGCAACAAAAAGATAAATAAACAGATCCATATTTTATTTTTAAGATTGTAAAAATACTCTTTTTTTGTTTTTTAATGTTAGGCGAATGTTTTTTATTGCAGGTGTAAGTAAACCTTAAAATTGCTAAACGGATAAACCTTTTTGATTACTTTTGCCAAATACAATTATAGAAAATGATAAAGAATAAAAAAACATTGGTTCTTGGAGCGACAACTAAACCAGAGCGCTACGCTTTCAAAGCCGTAAATATGTTAGTAGAAAAAGGGCATTCCGTTCTTGCATTAGGCCAAAATGCGGGCGAAGTTGCAGGAGTGAAAATCCAGACTAAAGCCATTCCATTAAAAAATATCGATACTGTTACCTTATATTTAAATCCAACACGTCAACGCGATTATTACAATTATATCGTCGAAGCAAAACCAAAACGTGTTATTTTCAATCCGGGTACTGAAAATCCAGAATTCTATCAATTGTTGAAATTGAACGATATTAAAGTAGAAGTAGCTTGTACGTTAGTTTTGTTAGCTACCAATCAATATTAAATTTTCTAGGAGCTATTCCAGCTATACACTATATCTTTTCTTGTCCCGTTAAAAAAAAACGGAACAAGAAAAGGATGTCGCTGCTATCTGGGCTAAAAACTAGAATCGTGTTTCAGAAGTAGCACTCTTGCTAATCAACAACAAACCTAGAAAAGTGATTAGCCCGTTTACGATAATCAATTCGTTGTCGAAAATATATCCCCAGAATAAAGTCTTCGAATTTTCGCTGATAAAGTAAGTTAGAGCAGGAGACAATAAGCAAATTATAGGAACAAATTTGTCTTTTACCGTTTTTGATTTTACAAACAATCCAAAACAATACAGTCCCAAAAGCGGACCATACGTATAGGACGCAACTCTAAAAATCATTCCCACTACAGAGCTGTCATTAATTGAGTTAAAGAAAATTATAACCAAAAACATTAAAAACGAAAAGACAATATGCACAAGATGCCTATTTCTGACTACGTTTGGCTTGTTTAGATTTTCGGTTTTATCCATTCCTAAAAAATCCACACAAAACGAAGTTGTTAGAGCAGTTAATGCGGAATCCGTCGTAGCAAATGTAGCTGCCGTTAATCCCAACAGGAAAATTACGGATGGAATAAGTGTCAAATGGTTAAACGCAATTTCGGGAAACAGTAAATCAGTTCTGGGTTTTCCGGTAACTAAATCGGTAGGAACTTCTATTCCGTTTTTAGTAGCAAAGATGTAAAGTAAAGCGCCTACACTGAGAAAAAATATATTGATAGCTACAAATATTCCGGTGAACGTAAACATGTTTTTTTGTGCTTCGCCAATGTTCTTACAACTCAGATTTTTTTGCATTAAATCCTGATCCAAACCGACCATGGCAATAGTTACAAAGATTCCTCCCAGAATTTGTTTTACAAAATGAAACTTACTCGACACAAAATCCTCAAAGAAGAATACCTTAGAATAATTGCTGTTTTTTACTGCTTCAAAAGCTTCGAAAGCATTTAAGTTTAAGCTTCTGCAAATAAAGAAAATTGTCAAAAAGACAGATGAAACTAAGAAAAAGGTTTGTAAAGTATCTGTAATGATAATGGTTTTCAATCCGCCTCGATACGTGTAAGCAAATATCAAAGCCAGCGAAATCAGAACCGTAACTGCAAATGGGATTCCGTAAAAGTCAAAAACAAAACGTTGCAAAACAATTACAACAAGATACAGCCGGAATGCCGATCCAATGGTTCTGCTAATCAGGAAAATAGTTGCAGCAGTTTTATAAGAATAAATTCCTAATCGGTGCTCGATGTAGCCGTAAATCGAAGTCAAATTCATTCGGTAATACAGCGGAAGCAATACTTTTGCAATTATGATAAAACCAATCGCATTACCCAGAACAAACTGAAAGTATTTGAATTGTTCCCCATTTGGAGAACCAACTTCTCCCGGAACAGAAATAAATGTCACACCGGAGAGTGCGGTTCCAATCATTCCAAAAGCGACTAAATACCATTTAGAATTTTTATTAGCTTTGAAAAAAGCATCGTTGCCGATGTCTTTTCTGCTTACAAAATGCGAAATCAAAAAAAGAATTCCGAAGTAGATTACAATTAGTGATAGAATGGCAAATGGAGTCATATTGTGTGAATATTGTATTTGGCCAAATTACATAAATAATCTTCAAATTTTCAAATTATCTATCCCGAACGATTGGGACAAATTAACTACTTTTGCAGTTATGGAATTTTCTTCGAAATTAATAGAAAAGGCAGTTAACGAAATGTCTCAGCTGCCTGGAATTGGCAAACGAACTGCACTGCGATTGGTGTTGCATTTATTGAAGCAGCCTAAAGAGCAAACAGGATTTCTATCGCAAGCCTTGGTCGCTATGCGTGAAGATATTAAGTATTGTACAAGTTGTCATAATATTTCGGATAGCATGATGTGCGAAATTTGTGCTAATCAAAGCAGGAATCACCAGATTATTTGTATCGTCGAGGATATTCGCGATGTTATGGCAATTGAAAATACAGGACAATTCAGAGGGATTTATCATGTTCTTGGAGGTAAAATTTCTCCTATTGACGGTGTTGGTCCCAGTCAATTAAACATATCGACTTTAGTCGAAAAAGTAAAATCAGGAAGGGTAAACGAGATTATTTTTGCTTTAAGCTCCACGATGGAGGGTGATACTACAAATTTTTATATCTACAAACAAATTGCCGATTGTGAAATAGTAATATCAACAATTGCCAGAGGGATTTCGGTGGGCGATGAACTGGAATATGCGGATGAAGTTACTTTGGGGCGCAGTATTTTACATCGAGTTCCATTCGAAAAATCTTTTAAAAATAATTAATCTATTTAAAAAATAGCGATGCTTTTTAAATCGTAAATGAAAAGCTATATTTGTCGCTTAAAAAATATTTAAAATGCGCAAATCCGTACTCTATTTGTTGTTGGTTGTTAGTGTGTTGCTATCCTCTTGTATCCCAACCAAAGATTTAATCTATCTTCAGAAAAAAGATAGTTCACAACAGGAAGCTACCATTGCAGCAGTAGAAACAAAACCTTATCGATTGCAAATAAATGATGTTTTGAGTATTACCATAAAAGCGATTGATCCTAAATTAGTTGCGATGTTTAGTCCTTCCAGTGAAGGTGCTGCGGTAGGTAAGTCGGAGTCAGGATTGTATTTTGATGGTTTTACTGTGGATGACCACGGGAATATCAGAGTTCCAGTTTTAGGTGATTTAAATGTAATTGGGTACTCGCTGGATGAAGTTCGAATGCGTTTAGAGAAGCAATTATTGGCAGAATATTTCAATAAAGAAGCAAATATTTTTGTGACTGTAAAATTGGCGGGTTTCCGATATACAATCAATGGAGAAATAGGCGGTCCTGGTACAAAAACCTTATTTCAAGAGCACGTAAATATCATGGAAGCTATTGCAAATGCTGGAGATATTACGATAACAGGTGATAGAAAAGCGGTTACGATCATGCGAAAAACACCAACAGGAGTTGAAATGCATGATTTAGATCTAACGGATATAAATGTGATGAAATCGCCCTATTTTTATTTACAGCCGAACGATTATGTGTATGTAAAGCCACTCAAACAAAAGACTTGGGGAACCGGAAAAACGGGAATCGAATCCTTAGGAACAATCATTACGTTGTTGTCATTAGCCACAACGACTTTTTTGCTATTAAAAAATTAAAAACCGCGATTATAAAATGTTAGATATAAAAGATTTTTCGATTTTTGAAAATCAAGTCAGTTTTGACTTCAAAGGATTTTTAATAAAAATCGGAAGTTATTGGAAGTGGTTTTTAATAAGTCTGTTAATTACTTTCACGGTTGCCTACCAGGTTAATATTCGTAAAGAAAAAATCTACGGTATGGAAACCCTTATTGCCGTAAAAGAAGAAAGCAATCCTCTTTTTACGTCAAATACGAGTTTGGTTTTTAATTGGGGTGGTACTTCGGATCAGGTTCAGACTATTTCAACCACTTTACAATCCCGTTCTCATAATGAGTTGGTAGTAGATAAACTACAATATTACATAAGTTATCTTTCCCAGGGCAAATACAATTTAGTCGATGCATATGGAGCTGTTCCTTTCACTGTAAACATTGATAAATCTAAAGGGCAACTTGCGGGAACACTTATTGGAATCAAGTTTTTAAATGAAAATGAATATGAAATTAGAATTCCATTTGAAAATCCAAGCGTTTCAATAGTTACATATTCCAATAATTCATACAGCAACACAGCTGTTGAAACGGGTGAATTTGTAAAAAGATATAAAGTAGGGCAACAAGTTTCCTTGCCGTTTTTAAATTGGAAATTGCAGATAAATGACAATCCTGGTTTTTATAAAGGAAACGAATATTTTGTTCAGTTCAATGATTTTGATGGAACAGTATCCGGATACAAAGGGATAAGTGTGCAATCAGATGATAAAGGCGGTTCAATTATCACTTTAGGAATGCAAGGAACCAATAAAGCAAGAATGGTCGAATATTTGAATTCGACTGTTAAAATGCTTATCAAAAGGCAATTAGATAGTAAGAATCAGTTTGCAACCAATACAATAGCTTTTATCGACAGTACATTAGTTACGATGGAATCCCAACTTAAGGAAACTGGTAACGAGCTGAAGACCTTTAGAAAAGGGAAGAATATTTACGATATCGAAGAGGGCGGAGCAAAATTTTCAGAAAAGATTTTGGCATTTGATGTGACAAAAGACGAAGTTAATCGTAAAATGGCATACTACAATTCGTTAAAGTCCTACTTGAAAAACAGCGTGAATTATGCGAAACTACCGGCACCTTCTGTAGCTGGAATTGAAGATCCAAATATTGTTGTTAATGTTTCAAAATTAATAGCGTTATCTACCCAAAGATCTGAAATGGCTTATGCGGTAAAAAGTGAAAAGATATTTCAGGATTTTGACAACCAAATGGAAGCTGTCAAAAATGTATTGTTAGAGAATATAGCAACCGCTAAATCAGCTTTACAATATGATTTAGCAATGGTAAGCAGTAAAATAAATGAAACAGAAAGTACCATAAAACAACTTCCTGAAGATCAACAAGAACTTATTAAGATTAAAAGGAAGTATGATTTAAGCGATAATATTTACAGTACATTTCTTCAAAAAAGAAGCGAAGCTGATATTGTTAAAGCAGCAAATTTATCCGACGTTCATTTCATAGATCCTGCAAAAGATGTCGGAGGAGGATTAATTGGTCCAAAAACTTCCGTTAATTATGTTTTGGCATTATTTCTGGGGATTCTGTTTCCGTTGATTTTTGTTTTTGCCGTTTTCTTTATCAATAATTCGATTCAAAACACGGAAGATATCAGCAAAATGACAAAGATCCCTTTGATTGGAGTCGTTGGAGTCAATAGAGAGAATACTAATTTAGCAGTTTATGATAAACCTAAATCTGCTTTGTCGGAATCTTTTAGAGCGATTCGTTCGTCGCTTCAGTTTTTGTACAAACAGCAAAATGTAGATGGAGCGAAGACGTTGATGATTACCTCTTCGGTGAGTGGTGAAGGGAAAACCTTTTGTTCGATAAACATCGCTACTGTATTTGCTTTGAGCGAAAAGAAAACAGTGGTAATTGGTTTGGATTTAAGAAAGCCTAAGCTAGCTTCGGAGTTTAATTTGTCTAATGAAGTTGGGGTTGTTAATTATTTAATTAAACAAAAGACAGTTGACGAGATTATAAATCATACCCATATTCCTTATTTGGATGTTATTTTATCAGGTCCTATTCCGCCCAATCCGGCGGAGATGATTATGAGTGAAGGGATGAAAGAATTAATTGAAGAGTTAAAGAAAAAGTACGATTATATTATATTGGATACTCCACCTGTTGGGTTGGTTTCTGATGCTTTAGAATTGGCACAATATTGCGATGTAACGCTGTATATTGTCAGACAGAATTTCACTAAAAAAGACATGATCACTTTGTTAAACAATCGAGTGAAACGTGGAGAGTTAAACAATACCAGCATTATCTTAAATGGTTTAGAAAACAAAGCGAAATACGGTACGGGTTATGGGTATGGATACGGTTACGGCTATGGGTATGGAACCTATGCAAATGGCTATTATGAAGAAGACAAACCGAAAAGTATTTACCAAAAGGTAGCCCAAAAGATACTAAAAAAACCAACGAAGTAGTAGTTAGCTTTTAAAACAAAACGAAATGAAAGAGGAAAAACAAAAAGCGATTTTAATTACTGGAGGAGCCGGATTCATAGGGTCTAACCTATGTGAATATTTTTTATCGAAAGGGTATAAGGTGGTTTGTTTAGACAATTTTGCAACAGGTCACCGACATAATTTAAAAGATTTTATAAATAATCCGAATTTTTCTTTGATAGAAGGGGATATCCGTAAGGCAACAGATTGTGCCATTGCGGTAAAAGGAGTGGATTATGTTTTGCATCAGGCGGCTTTAGGTTCGGTGCCGAGGTCTATAAATGATCCGGTTACCACTAATGATGTGAATGTTTCCGGATTTTTGAATATGTTGGTAGCGGCCAGAGACGAAAAAGTAAAACGCTTTGTATATGCTGCAAGCTCTTCCACTTACGGGGATTCAGAAGCTTTGCCAAAGGTGGAAGATGTGATTGGAAAGCCGCTTTCTCCGTATGCAATTACGAAATATGTGAACGAGTTGTATGCTGAAATTTTCAACAAGACGTATGGTTTGGAGACGATTGGGTTGCGTTATTTCAATGTTTTTGGAAGAAAGCAAGATCCTAATGGCGCATATGCGGCCGTGATTCCTAAGTTTGTAATGCAGTTCATGCAACATGAAAGTCCAAGAATAAATGGTGATGGAAATTATTCCCGAGATTTTACTTATATCGATAATGTTATTCAAATGAATGAGTTGGCGATGCTGACCCAAAATCCGGAGGCAATTAATACCGTTTATAATACGGCGTATGGAGATAGAAATACGTTGAATAATTTAGTGGATTATCTGAAAGAATTTTTAGCCGAATATGATCCGAAAATTGGGAATGTTGCTGTTGAATATGGTCCAAACAGAGCGGGTGATATTCCGCATTCGTTGGCCAGTATTGATAAAGCAAAAACGTTACTAGGTTATAATCCTAAATATTCTATGCAGGAAGGATTGAAAGCAGCGGTAGAATGGTATTGGGAGAATTTGCGTGAATGAGCAATCATGAATTATAAGTTTTGAGTTTTGAATGATGGATGGCGCAAATAGTGTTTGATACAAATTGCTAAACGTGAGAAGTTAAATTACCGAATAGAAAAAATAAAAGAATGGAAATTACAAAAATTTGTTGCATCGGAGCTGGTTATGTTGGTGGTCCAACTATGGCAGTTATCGCTCAGAAATGTCCGCATATACAGGTTACTGTTGTTGATTTAAATGAAGAGCGCATCGCAGCTTGGAATGATAATGACACTGCCAATATTCCTATTTACGAGCCGGGATTAGATAAAATTGTTGCGGAAGCACGCGGAAGAAACTTGTTTTTTTCGACCGATGTAGAAAAAGCTATCGATGAAGCTCAGATTATTTTTATATCGGTAAATACACCAACCAAAACCTATGGAAAAGGAAAAGGTATGGCAGCTGACTTAAAATACATTGAGTTGTGCGCCCGACAAATTGCCCGTGTAGCGAAAGACAATAAAATAGTCGTGGAAAAATCGACTCTTCCGGTAAGAACTGCAGAAGCGATTAAGAGTATTCTTGATAACACCGGTAACGGAGTGCAGTTTCAAATATTGTCCAATCCAGAATTTTTAGCGGAAGGAACGGCTGTTTCTGATTTGTTGCACCCAGACCGAATTCTTATTGGAGGCGACACTACAGCGGAAGGTAAAAAAGCGATTCAGGCTCTTGTTGCTGTATATTCGAATTGGGTACCTGCCGAAAAAATATTGACCACTAACGTCTGGTCTTCTGAATTGTCTAAGCTTACCGCTAATGCGTTTTTGGCACAGCGGATTTCTTCGATTAATGCGATGTCGGAACTTTGTGAAAAAACCGGAGCAGATGTCAATGAAGTAGCCAAAGCAATCGGAATGGACAGCAGGATTGGTTCCAAGTTTTTAAAAGCTTCCGTTGGTTTTGGAGGTTCTTGTTTTCAAAAAGACATTTTAAATTTGGTTTACATCGCAAAATCATACGGCCTTCATGAAGTTGCCGATTATTGGGAACAAGTCATCATCATGAATGACCATCAAAAAAGACGATTTTCCAGCAGAATTGTGCAAACATTATACAATACGGTTTCGGGTAAGAAAATAACTTTCTTGGGTTGGGCGTTTAAAAAAGACACGAATGATACCCGCGAATCAGCGGCGATTTATGTTGCAGATGATTTGATCAATGAGCATGCGAATATTGCTGTTTATGATCCAAAAGTTTCCAACAAAAAGATCATGGAAGATTTAAATTATTTGGAAACCAGAAATGCGGAACAAAATGCCAGCTGTGTAACTTCTTTTTCGGATCCTTATGAAGCCTGTCAAAACGCACATGCTATTGCTATACTTACAGAGTGGGATGAGTTTACTCAGTACGACTGGCAGAAAATATATGATTCGATGCAAAAACCCGCTTTTATTTTCGACGGGAGAAATGTGCTGAATGCTGCTGAGCTTAGAAGTATTGGGTTTGTGTATCAGGCGATAGGTTCTTGATTTGAGGGTGTAGAGTAAAGAATATAGAACAAAGAATAAAGAACAAAGAGAAAAATTGTTTTATAGAAACAAATAGTAAAAAAAAAGACTCGTACTAGCGAATAAAGCACAGCGTATTTTCCTGTTTAGAAGTTAATTTGACTTATACGTTCGTGATACTAACAAGAAGAAGATGATGAATTGGTATGTTGTTTATACAAAGCCCAAATGGGAGAAGAAAGTTGCGGAACAATTACAAAAAAGGGGGATTGAATGTTATTGTCCTTTGATCACTCAGATAAGGCAATGGTCTGATAGAAAGAAAAAAGTTGAAGTGCCTCTTTTTAATTCTTATGTTTTTGTTCAATTGGCTGAAAGTGACAGGAATTCTGTTTTTGATACTGTGGGTGTAGTGCGTTACTTATTTTGGTTAGGGAAACCGGCGATTGTAAGGGATGAAGAAATTAACGTTATAAAAAAATGGCTCAATAGCGCTGATACTATTGATGTTGCAGTGGCCTCCTACCAAATTGGGGATTCCATACAATTGGAATCAGGTCCTTTTTCTGCACAAACCGCCACGATTCAGGACATGACCAATACCCATTATGTGTTGGTTTTGGAATCCATGGGATGTGTTTTGAAAATGAAAATTAAGTCATAGCCGATTTCGTTTTTCGATGTAGCTACTCACTTGATAGTGAAGAAAAAATTAAAAAATTATTATTTGCTTTTAGGTTGTTAGATTACTTAAACAGTAGTTAATATTTTTTGTTTAAAAACACTAAAAATAATCTAATGTTTGTGTTGTAAATAATTGTATATCAATATTTTGTGATTTTAAAATTAAATAATAGCAATTTTTTAATATGTAATTGCTACGAATTAGTCTTTTTAATAGTGTAATGTAGCTATATTTGCCTTCTTAATTTTTTCATTTTTGCTCCTATTTATGGGAGTAAGAAATGCGAAGCGGTGGATTAAAATGAGGTAATATTTATTATTATTAGTAGTATTGAAAGTATTTGCATTATTAAAAAAATGAATTCCATAAAAAAAATAGCAGTCATTGGTTTAGGTTATGTTGGTTTACCATTGGCCAGGTTGTTTGCAACTAAACATTCGGTTACCGGATTTGATATCAATCGGTCCCGAGTAGCTTCTTTGCAATCCGGAACCGATACCACATTTGAAGTATCTGACGAAGTTTTACAAAAAGTATTGTTACAAGAACCCAATGATTCAATTGGTCTGTATTGCACTACTGATATAACTGCTATAGTTGACTGTACCTATTATATTGTTACGGTTCCCACTCCTGTCGATAAAAACAATCGGCCAGATTTGACTCCTTTGTATAAATCCAGTGAAACGGTTGGAAAGGTTTTGAAAAAAGGGGATATCGTTATTTATGAATCTACCGTTTATCCAGGTGCCACCGAAGAGGAATGTGTTCCTGTTTTAGAAAAAATTTCTGGATTGCGATTTAATGTTGATTTCTTTGTTGGCTATTCGCCGGAACGTATCAATCCCGGAGATAAAGAACACACGGTAGAAAAAATTTTAAAAATTACTTCGGGTTCCACGCCAAAAATTGGACAGGAAGTCGATGAGTTATATAAATCAGTGATTATTGCCGGAACGCATTTGGCACCGACCATAAAAGTAGCTGAAGCGGCGAAAGTGATTGAAAACTCCCAACGGGATATCAATATTGCTTTTGTCAATGAATTGGCTAAAATATTTAACCTTATGCAAATTGATACGCATGCCGTATTAGAGGCTGCGGGAACCAAATGGAATTTTCTTCCTTTCAAACCGGGTTTAGTAGGTGGTCATTGCATTGGCGTAGACCCGTATTATTTGGCACAACGCGCACAGGAATTTGGCTATCATCCTGAGATTATCTTGGCAGGACGCCGTTTGAATGACAGCATGGGTGACTACGTGGCGTCACAAGTGGTAAAGCTGATGATCAAAAAAGGGATTTCCGTAAATGGTGCTACTTTATTGATGCTTGGGATTACTTTCAAAGAGAACTGTCCAGATGTTCGCAATACAAAAATTGTGGATGTAATCACGGCTTTAGCTGATTATGGGATTAAAATTACTATTTATGATCCATTGGCCAATCCATCAGAAGTACAGCATGAATATGGTTTACTAACAACTGCTGTTTTACCAGAGGAAAAATTTGATGCCGTAGTTTTAGGTGTGGCGCACCAGCAATTCCTCAACGTTGATTTCTCTACATTGCAAAATGAAAATAGTTTGTTGTATGATGTAAAAGGGATTTTAGGGGATGTGGCGGATGGGAAGCTGTAAATGTCGTTTTTCGTCCAATGTTTACCGTTTTTCGATTTCTGGACATCGAAATACTAATCTCGAACAACGATTTTCGAATACCGAATTTCGAACAACGAATAAAATATGGAATCTAATTTAGAAGTTTGGAAATTAGCTCATCAGCTCACTTTAGAGGTCTATAAAATTACGCACTCCTTCCCAAAGTCTGAACAATTTGGGCTTATGAGTCAAATGAGAAGAAGCGTAAGTAGTGTTCCCACAAATATAATTGAAGGTCAGGCAAGACAATATAAAAAAGAGTTCGTACAGTTCTTGTACATAGCAAAAGGCTCCTTAGAAGAAACAAATTATCATTTGTACTTGTCTAAAGATTTAGGTTACATAACAGAGCCTGATTATGTATTTCTATTTGAATTGTGTACCAGAATAAAAATGATGTTATATAAATTAATAAAATCGTTATCCGTTTAACGAAAATGGAATTTCGTCTATCGATTTTCGTCCAACGATCAGCGATTATCGAACAAGGAACATCGAAACAAGAATTTCGAACAACGAACATCGAGCAAAGATAAAATATGGAACATAAGCATTCAATAACCCATGTCATTCTTACGGGAGGCGTTGGCAGCCGATTGTGGCCACTTTCCCGTAAAAGCCAACCTAAACAATATTTAGATTTATTTGAAGGTAAATCTTTATTTGAAATGACAGTGGAGCGTAATCGCACTTTAGTGGATCAGGTTATGGTAGTAGGAAATATAGACAACCATCATTTGAGCAGACAGGTCTTGGAGAAATCCAATACTCCGTATATTGATATTATAGAATCAACACCAAGGAATACAGCTGCAGCTATTGCTTTTGCAGCACTTGCATCTGATCCTGAAACTATTTTAATTGTAACGCCATCCGATCATATCATAGGTGATATGGAACAGTATAATAA
The DNA here is from genome assembly GCF_015752255.1 of Flavobacterium sp. CAN_S2. Lineage (NCBI taxonomy): Bacteria > Pseudomonadati > Bacteroidota > Flavobacteriia > Flavobacteriales > Flavobacteriaceae > Flavobacterium > Flavobacterium sp. CAN_S2. The sequence continues at coordinate 332,650 of NZ_JADOVA010000003.1, read as the reverse complement.
GGCGATTCAAGAAGCAGTTGAAAAGGCTTCTAATGGATTTATTGTCACTTTTGGTATTATTCCCACAAAACCGGAAACGGGTTACGGATATATTGAACGAAGAGGGGATGATGTGCTTTCTTTTCGGGAAAAACCAAATCAGGTTACCGCGAGGGATTTTATTTCAAAAGGAAACTTTCTCTGGAATAGTGGGATGTTTTGTTTTAAAGCAGGTGTTTTATTAGAGGAATTAAAGGCCTTTCATCCGGAAGTGTATGAAAAATCAAAAATAGTATGGGACGCCAATACAGATGGGAATTTAGATTTGGCTTTGTCCATGGATATTCCGTCAATCAGTATTGATTATGCGGTAATGGAGCGCAGTAAAAAGATTAAAGTAGTACCGTCTACTTTTATTTGGTCGGATTTGGGTTCTTTTGAATCGGTTTATGATTATTTGGTTGCAACTGGGCATGCTGTTGATGAAAATGGGAATATGGTTATTGGTACCAATACTTACACTGCTTTTGTAGGAATGAAAAATACTATTTTTGTATACACGGAGACTGCGAATTTAATTCTTCAAAAAGAGAGTTCCCAGGATGTTAAAAATGTGTATACCGAATTGGAAAAAATAAATTCAGTTTTGTTAAACTAAAGAGTAGTTATGAATAAAGATTCTAAAATATATATAGCGGGTCATAAAGGAATGGTAGGAAGTGCCATTTGGAGAACTTTGACCGCTAAAGGCTATACTAATTTATTGGGAGTTTCAAGTGCTGCCTTAGATTTAAGAAATCAACAAGCTGTTACCGATTTCATTGCTACAGAAAAACCGGAAGTCATTATAGACGCTGCTGCAAAAGTGGGAGGTATATTAGCGAACAATAATTATCCGTATCAATTTATTATGGAGAACATGCAAATCCAGAATAATTTAATCGATTCTGCTTTGCAATGTGGTGTGAAGAAGTTTATTTTCCTAGGGAGTTCTTGTATCTATCCAAAATTAGCGCCGCAGCCTTTGAAAGAAGAGTATTTGCTTACGGGCACTTTGGAACCTACAAATGAATGGTATGCCATTGCCAAAATTACGGGTGTAAAAGCGTGTGAGGCAATTCGGAAACAATTTGGAAAGGATTATGTGAGCTTAATGCCAACAAATTTATACGGTACCCATGATAATTTTGACTTAAATACATCGCATGTTTTACCTGCCATGATGCGCAAATTTCATGAAGCCAAGGAAAATAATAATGCTCCAGTAACTCTTTGGGGTAGCGGAACACCCATGAGAGAGTTTCTTTTTGTGGATGATATGGCTGAAGCAGTAGTTTTTGCTTTAGAAAATAAATTACCGGACTATTTGTATAATGTAGGTACCGGTGAAGATTTGACCATCAAACATTTGGCTGAAACTATACAAGAAATTACAGGACATCAAGGAGCAATTATTTGGGATGCAAGCAAACCGGATGGTACTCCACGAAAATTAATGGATATCTCTAAAATGCACGCTTTAGGATGGAAGCATCAGGTGCAGTTGGAAGAAGGAATACAAAAAACATACCAGTGGTTTTTGGAGAATATAGATCGCTTTAAGGAAGTGAAGATGTAAATTGGTGAACGATTACAGGTTATCGACTATCGTTAATAGAATTAGAGTTAAGAATAGAGAGTAAAGAAAAGAGAGCAAAGAGCATCGAATAAAGAATAAATAGTATGAGTATAAAACAAAAAGTTGCTCTTGTAACAGGTATTACAGGTCAAGATGGATCTTATTTGGCTGAATTATTATTGGAAAAAGGATATCAAGTACATGGCGTAAAAAGACGTGCGTCTTCTTTTAATACGCAACGAATTGATCATATCTATCAAGACCAACACGAGAATCATGTTGATTTTAAATTACATTATGGTGATTTGACTGATTCTACTAATATTATCAGAATTATTCAGGAAGTGCAACCTGACGAAATATATAACCTTGGGGCTATGTCTCACGTAAAAGTTTCATTTGATTCACCAGAATATGTTGCTAATGTAGATGGAATTGGGACTTTACGAATATTAGAGGCGGTAAGAATCCTTGGTCTCGAAAAGAAAACCAGAATTTATCAAGCCTCTACTTCTGAATTGTATGGAGGTTTAGCTGAAAATAAAAATGCACAAGGATTTTACGATGAAAATTCTGCGTTCTATCCGCGTTCTCCGTATGGAGTTGCTAAGATATATGCTTTTTGGATTACTAAAAACTATCGTGAAGCCTATAATATATATGCTTGTAACGGAATTCTTTTTAATCATGAGTCTCCTAGACGTGGAGAAACTTTTGTAACGCGTAAAATTACGATGGCTACTGCAGCTATCGCCTATGGCAAGCAAGAATGTCTGTATCTCGGGAATTTAAATTCACAAAGAGATTGGGGTCATGCTAAAGACTACGTAGAGGCTATGTGGAGAATTTTACAACAAGATGTAGCAGAAGACTACGTAATAGCAACCGGTGTAACTACCTATATTAGAGATTTTGTAACAATGGCTTTTGCTGAGATAGGAGTTGAATTGACTTTTGAAGGTGAAAATGAGAGTGAAGTGGCTAAAGTGGCAGCTTGTAATGATCCATTATATCAGTTGGAACTCGGTAAAGTAGTAGTTCGCGTAGATCCAGAATACTACCGTCCTACAGAAGTTGATTTATTACTTGGGGATCCTACTAAATCTAAAACACAATTGGGTTGGACACCTAAATATGACCTTGCCGGATTGGTCAAAGAGATGGTAGCTAGTGATTTGGAGATTTTGAAGAGGATAGGATAGTGTAAGGGTTTCTTTCTAGTTTCTAATTACTTCATAGTATCTGAAGTGATTTTTGAAAACGGAAAAATTTGTCAAGCGTTAGATTTCGTGCGGTGCTGTTAACAATTCAATAATTAGCTACAATATACCGATTGATCGATTAATCTACGTTTATATGATGTTACTACATTCATACCATTATTTTAGAACTTTTGCTAACTAATCTGGTTAGTTCCGAATTATAATGAGCTCGAAAGTGAAAGACTAAGTCCTTCTGGGATCCTACCAAAGCTGAGACAAAACTCAGCTGGGAGTGTAATTATCTTTTAACTACATTAGTCAAAGAGATGATGCAATCTGACTTAAAATTTATGCAGAGAGACCATTATTTGAAAGATGGTAGTTATAACACTTTGAATTATTTTGTTTATTCAGAATAACACTTATCACAAAACTTAGTACCAATCTTTATTACAAGATAATATGTTAAGTAGTGCTTGTTTTGTATTGGGACACTTTATTTTTTATCAGTCCAGGTTTTACAAATTGTTTTAAACTTATAAAGAATCTTCTGCTATGTAAAGTAGAGAGTTCTTGACTTTGTTAATTTTTTCAAAAATACCTATGTCATTAAAAAAACAAGCGCTATCAGGTGTTTTTTGGAGCTCGCTACAATTGTTCGGTACGCAAGGTATTGGGCTCGTTGTTTCTATCATTTTAGCGCGGCTGTTGCTGCCTGCTGAATTTGGATTAATTGCCATGCTGGGGGTTTTTATGGGCTTAGCTGTCACCCTTATCAATAGTGGCATGACCAGTTCATTAATCCGGACGGAACATGTAGATGAAGAAGATTACTCCACAGTGTTCTTTTTTAATTTGGTTGTCAGTTGTATCCTGTATGGACTTATTATATTTCTTGCGCCTTTTATCGCCAGCTTTTATAACCAACCTGTTTTAACTTCTGTGGTTCGGGTATACAGTATTATTTTTGTGATTAATGCTTTTTCAGCCATTCAGATAACACGACTGAACAAGTCTATGAATTTCAAAACGCAACTTAAAGTGTCAATTCCGTCCCTTTTGATCGGTTGTATTGTTGGTGTAACCATGGCGTATATGGGCTATGGCGTTTGGAGTTTGGTCTGGAGTGCTATTATACAATCGTTGGCATCCACAATGCAATTGTGGTATTATTCTAATTGGAAACCTTTGTGGGTTTTTAATAGGGAAAAATTCAAATTTCATTTCCACTATGGGATGAAGTTGATGTTTTCCGGAATATTAGACATTCTTTTTACCAATGCGTACACCATAATCATAGGGAAATTTTACTTGCCTGCACAAGTGGGCTTTTACAACCGTGCCGAAAATTTACAAATGTTTCCGGTTGGAGCTATAAATTCCATTATTGGTAAAGTAACTTTTCCGCTCTTTGCCACCATCCAGAATGACGAGGAACGACTTAAAATGGTGTATAAAAAAATCATGCAGATGGTTTTATTTTTAGTTACGCCTACCCTAATTTTAATGGCAGTAGTAGCCGAACCGTTATTTAGGTTGTTATTCACTGAAAAATGGATGCCTGCTGTACCTTATTTTCAAATTTTGTGTTTTAATGGTATTTTGTATCCCATTCACTCCTACAATTTACAGATTTTGATAGTCAAGGGCAGAAGTGATTTATTCTTGAAACTGGAAATAGTCAAAAAAATATTGACGGTTGTCATTATTCTGATTTCATTTCAGTTTGGAATTTACGGACTTTTATACGGAAGTGTAATTGGCTCGGTGCTGTGTTTTTTTATCAACACGCATTATAGCGGTAAATTTTTAAATTACACCGCTTGGCAACAAACCAAAGATATTTTGCCCATTATTTTCGTTAGTATTGGAGTAGGTGGTTTGATACTAGTATCAGATTTAGTATTAGAAAGTTACTATTTTGTAGACTTTTTTAGACTTATTTCCGGCAGCGCTTTAGGAGTTTTACTCTATATTTTAGCAGCTTACATTTTTAAATTAAGCTCTTTATTTGAATTAATTACAATTGCAAAAAGACAATGATCAACGTAACAAAGACCTTTTTTCCTCCAATAGAAGAATATACCCTGCAACTGGAACGCATCTGGCGCAACCAATGGTTGACCAACCGTGGGGAATTACTGCAGGAATTAGAAGATAAACTGAAAGATAAATTGGAAGTTTCCAATATTACAGTGATGAATAACGGAACAATTCCCATACAGATTGCGTTGCAGGTGCTGGGACAGCAAGGAGAAATCATCACCACACCCTTTAGTTATGTTGCCACGACAGCGGCAATACTTTGGGAGCATTGTACTCCGGTATTTGTAGATATTCACCCTGACTATTTAACGATAGATGAAACAAAGATTGAGCAGGCGATTACTTCTAAAACTACCGCTATTTTAGCTACTCATGTTTTTGGAAACCCTTGCGCTATTGAAGCTATTGAAGCTATTGCTGTCAAGCATCAGCTTAAAGTGATTTATGATGCTGCGCATGCTTTTGGTGTTACCTACAACGACAAATCTATTTTTGAATATGGAGACGTGAGCACTTGTAGTTTTCATGCGACTAAATTGTTTCACACTGGTGAAGGCGGTGCGCTGTTTTGCAACGACGAAACCTTAAGGCATCAATTGTTTTACAGTCATAACTTTGGACACAATGGGCCGTTAGAATTTCATGGATTGGGGATTAATGGAAAAATATCAGAGTTGCAGGCTGCTATGGGACTAAGTGTTCTTCCGCATATGGATGAGATTGTGGCCAGCCGAAAAAAGGTAGTCGATTTGTATTCGTCTCAACTGGATTTTACTAAATTGACTGCTTTACAAATTAGAGCGAATACCACTTGGAACTACAGTTACTATCCCGTGGTTTTTGAGACAGAAACACAATTACTAGGGGTTCAAAAGGTGTTGAATGACAACGATATTTTCCCCAGAAGGTATTTTTACCCTTCGCTGAATACTATTCCTTATGTAAATGGAGAGAACATGCCGGTATCCGAGAGTATCGCTTCTCGCGTTATGTGTTTGCCTTTGTATGAAGGTTTGGGAGAGGAAGATGTATTGCGAATAATTCAAATTATAAATAAAAATTCATGCTTATAATTGGGGCCAAAGGCTTTGCTAAAGAAGTTTTAGAAATTCTTCATCAAAATGGGGATACCGAAAATCTTTGTTTTTATGATGATTTCAATGCCGATAGTCCTGAAAATCTATTTGGACGGTTTCCAATACTCAACACAAAAGAACAGGCTAAAGATTATTTTAATACTATTTCAAATCAGTTTACATTAGGTATAGGGCATCCCCAATTGCGTTTTAAATTGGCGGAAAAATTTATTGATTTGAAAGGAATATTTACCTCAACGATTAGTAAAAATGCAGAAATTGGTAGTTTTAATATAAAAATAGCTGAGGGTTGCAATATTCTTGGTGGTGTGAAAATCAGTAATGACGTAACCATTGGCAAGGGAACGATGATTTATTATAATTCTATTATTACTCATGATGTAGTTATTGGGGAATTTTGTGAACTATCTCCTGATGTTAAACTTCTAGGAAGATGTAATATTGGTGATTTTGTAAGAATCGGATCGGGATCTATAATTTTCCCCGATATTATTATTGGTAATTATGCAGTGATTGCAGCAGGTTCAGTAGTGCGAACCCACGTCCCCGATCACGTGATGGTTGCAGGAGTTCCTGCACATATTAAAAAACATATTTAATATAAAATTCTTTAATGAAAACATATTTCCCCAATCTTAATGCAGTAAGGTGCATTGCAGCGCTTTTAGTTATTATTTTTCATATTGAAATGTATAAATAATTCTTTCATTTGCCTAATATCTCACATGTTCCTTTTTTTAAAATTATAGGAAAGTTGGGAGTTATTCTTTTTTTTGTGTTAAGTGGTTTTTTAATAACATCATTACTTTTACAAGAAAAGGATAAACATGGGAAAATTTCGTACCGAGACTTTTATATGAGACGGATATTACGGATTTGGCCAGTTTATTTTTTAATTCTCCTCTTGGGCTTTTTTGTCTTTCCTCATTTCTCATTTTGGATTATTCCTTCACCTATGTTTCCTCCTGTAGAAGATAATCTATATATAAAATTGATCTTGTACATCATTATTCTTCCCAATTTATCTGTAGCGCTATTTAAAGAAGTACCAATGGTATCGCAAAGCTGGTCATTGGGTACCGAAGAACAGTTTTACCTACTTTGGCCCCATTTTATAGACAAGTTCCGTAAATTTTTAATACCTGGGATGATTTGCATTGTGGTATTTTATCTAGCGGTTAAATTGTTATTAGGGAAATTAGCAATTTATGATCTTTTTTGGCAGCATTTATCAAATTTCTGGTCTCTTTTCAATATTGATTGTATGGCTATTGGCGGTGTCTTCGGAGTAATATATTTTGATAATCATCATAAAATAAAAAGTATATTGTTTAACAGGTTATTATTTTTAGCTATTGTAGTTTTTACATTAATATTTCTCGTTTTTGGAGTTAATTTTGGCTTCCTGCACTACGAAATATATTCGATATTTTTTGGTGTAATTATTTTTAATTTGGCTTGTAATGAACGATACAAAAATTTGTTAGAATATAAGCCACTGAATTATTTAGGGAATATATCATATGGGATGTACATGTATCATCTCATCGCTTTACAAATAGGAATTCAGTGTGGTATTTATTTAAAAAGTAATTTGGTTATTTATATTATTACTATTCCGTTAACCATTTTATTTTCTTCAATTTCCTATGAATATTTTGAAAAGTATTTTTTAAAATTTAAGAGAAGTCATGTCTAAAAATAAATTAGAAATAAATAGCGAATTGGAAATAACAGGAACACAGGTCAGCGTTGTTATGATCACCTACGGACATGAAAAATATATTGCTGAGGCAATCAACGGTGTTTTCATGCAGGAAAATGATTTCCAGGTAGAATTGATTATCGCCAATGACTGTTCACCAGACGGCACTGATGAAGTAGTTAAAAAATTACTTTACAAAGCGCCTGCAAATGTAACTGTGAAATATACGCGTCATGGAAAAAACTTAGGTATGATGCCTAACTTTATTTGGGCATTACAACAAGCAAAAGGTAAATACATTGCTCTTTGCGAAGGAGATGACTATTGGACTGACCCTTTAAAATTGCAAAAGCAAGTTGATTTTTTGGAGCAAAATAAGACTTTTATACTTACAAGTCATCATAGATCAATTGTTGATGAAAATAATAAAAAGCTTTCAAATAGTGAATATCAAGAAATAGGATACTTTACCCAATGTATTTTATTTAAAAATGTTTTATTAAATGATTTTTTAAGTTTTGATTCTAGTAAAATTAATAATGGGGATACATTTTTAATGGTATACTTGATGAATTTTGGTGACTTTAATATATTAAATTTTGTTGGGAGTGCTTATAGAGTTAGCGAAGTTGGTGTTTGGTCATTAAATGATATTAATAAAAAATACTCAAAATCTTTTATTTCATATACATTTATGATTTCATTTTTTGCACAATATAACTATAAAAAATCATTACAGATTATAAAAAATTATAAAATCGATAATTATATTAGGTATTCAATAAGATTGAAACAAAATAATGAATTACCAAAGTCAATATATTTCCTTTTACTCTATGTTGTGAATTTTTGTTATTATGGAAAAATATCAAAATCAAATATTAAAACTGCAATAAAATATTTTATTTAATGAAAATTAAAACAATTACATGCCATGAAGTCTATAATCATGGGGCAAGTTTGCAGGAATATGCTTTATTGCAATTTTTAAATTCAAATGGGCATGAGGCAGAAGCGGTTCATTACAAGCCCTCTTATTTATCAGGTCATTTTGATCTAAATGTAGTGTCGAATCCAATATTTGACAAGCCTTTTCTAAAACAACTGTACTTATTAATAAAGTTACCGGGTCGATTAAAAGACTTAAAACGTAAAAAAGCTTTTGACTTATTTGCAGAAAAGTATATCCCAACCGGAAAACTACGTTATGAAACGAATGAAGATTTAAAAACTAATTTGCCGGAAGCAGACGCTTTTATTTGTGGTAGTGATCAAATATGGAATTCTTTTTTTCAAAACGGAAAAGATCCGGCCTTTTATTTAAATTTTGTACCACAAGAAAAATTAAAAATATCCTACGCTGCTTCTTTTGCCACGGATGAGATTACTGACGATGTTAAACCGTTGGTCAAGGAAAATATCTCAAAATTGGATGCTGTTGGTGTTCGAGAAACTTCTGGTGTGCGAATTTTAAATGAATTAGGCATAAATAGTGCAGTTCAAGTATTAGATCCTGTTTTTTTATTAGAAGCAGAACATTGGAAAGAAAGCTTTGTTAGTAAAATTGAAAGTAACTATCTTTTTCTATATGATTTCGATTCAAATCCTTTAATAAAAAAAATTGCACTGCATCTAAAAAAAGAAAAAGGATATAAAATATTTACGGTTAATAAAAACATTGACTATGCTGATAGAAATTTTTATTTAGATGGGCCGGAGCAGTTTTTGTCACTAGTTCATTACTCGAGTTTCAATATCACTAATTCATTCCATGCTGTGGCTTTCTCTCTGATTTTCAACAAACAATTTGTGGTAATCAATAGGACAGATAAAATAAATACACGTATGCGCGATTTATTAGGTTTATTAGGTTTAGAAAAGCATTTAGTTTCTAATTATGAAAAATTTTTAGAAAGGAAAGAGATTAATTATAATGACGTAAATGAAAAAGTGGAAACTAAAAGAGAATTTTCAAAAAGCTTTTTATTGAATAGCTTAAAACTGTAACAGTATGAAAAACTTGGTTTTTGTTATTGAATCCCTTCACCTTGGTGGTGCTGAAAAGAGTTTGGTCACTTTGCTGCAAAATATTGATTATGATAAGTATGCAGTTGATCTGATATTATTTCATAAAGAGGGAGTTTTTGAAAAATTTGTGCCGGAAGAGGTAACGATTATCTATAATAACATCCCAAAATTAAATATAGCAGAAAGAATTTTTTATAAATTTAAAAGAAAATTCTACAGTAATAATTCGCATCATGCACAACTGTTTTGGTCTATAATTCATTCTAAATTTACGGGTATTACCAAAAAGTACGACGTTGCAATAGCATACAATCAGGGTTTTGCAACCTATTTTGTCAATCAATATATTGTTGCCTGTAAGAAAGTAGCATGGTTAAATATTGATTATCAAAAAGCAGGATATAATATTGAGTTTGATTATCCGATTTATAAGAATTTTGATTTTGTAGTAGCGGTTTCACCAGAAGCAAAAAAAGGACTAAACGATGAATTGAAAAAGATAAATGAAAATTTAAATATTGAAATAATAAAAGATATTTCTGATAAAACAATAATCCGCCAACAAAGCAAAAACTCAGCAAAATTAGTTTTTAAAGAAGACGAAATTAATATCGTTACAGTTTGCCGATTAGCAAAACAAAAAGGGTTGCATTTAGCGATAGAAAGCTGTCAAAAGTTAGTCAGTAAAGGATATTCAATACATTGGTATATAGTTGGAGAGGGAAGTGAACGCAATAGTTTAGAAAAAATAATAAGACAGAAAGAATTAACGAATCACATTACATTGATAGGAATGACTGATAATCCTTATCCTTACATGCTTAATTGTGATATTTATGTACAAACTTCTTTATTTGAAGGGCTGGGCTTAACGGTTATTGAGGCTTCTTACCTAAATAAGCCAATTGTATGCACCAATTTCCCAACTGTTTATGGGATTCTAAAAGATAATGAAACAGGTCTTATTGCTGAAATGAATGCTAACAGTATAACTGATAAAATAGAGTTATTGATGAATGACAGTGATTTAAAATCTAAATTGGTTTATAATCTATCTCAGTTAGATAATTCGGATAAAGAACAAACCGTATTGCAATTTGAAAACTTAATGAATTAAATGGAGATTACGGTTAAGAAATCCAACCAACTAAAAGCGGTAGCTGCATTAATGATGCTTTTTCTTCATTTGTTCAATAGAGGACATCAAGGACTTTTTGAACCATTGTTGTTTATAGGAACTCAATCGGTATCCTATTATATTTCATTGTTTTGTGATGCTTGTGTTCCTATTTTTTGCTTTGTAAGCGGTTATGGACTGTATTTTAAATTTCAAAAAAATCCCTTTTCTTATGACAAAGAAAACAGTGTAAGGATCAAAAAATTATACATCAATTATTGGATCATTCTGATATTGTTCGCGGTTATTTTAGGTCTGCTTTTAAATAAAAAAGATTATCCAGGCAGTCTAACTAAGTTTTTCTTGAATTTTAGTGCTCTTGATAGTTCGTATAATGGAGCGTGGTGGTTTTTCTTCACCTATTTACTTTTAGTTGCTACATCGGCTTTTTTATTTCGATTAATAGACAGGTCATCAATAACGCTTTTCTCTAGTATTTGTTTGGTAATATATATTGTTGCTTTTTATTTCAGAGTATACCAACCCAATTTATTTGATCATGACATTCTCAACTGGTTGCAGCGGCAGCTCAGTTTGTTTGGAACTTCTTTGCTGCCTTTTTATATTGGAGGACTAGCCTTAAAAGCAAAGTGGAATACCAGAATAAGCCAGTTTTTTGCATTTATACCTTATAAAAATGCTACTGCACTTTTATGTATTTTTTTATTAGTGGTTGTCCATGGTTTCATTCCGAATTTTGTGATCTCACCCTTTCTTGCATTACCTTTTTTGTTTTTATTTATTCAGATTAATTTGCCGGATTACATCAATAGAGTCCTAAATTATATAGCGCCGCATGCTACAAATATGTGGTTGGTACATATGTTTTTTTATATGGTTTATTTCGAGAAATTTATTTACAGTGCCACATACGTTCTGCCTATATTTTTATTATTAGTCTGTTGCAGCATACTTAGCTCTATACTCGTTAATAGAATAAACAATGTCATACTAAAAACAGTGCGATTATAATGAAATTACTTTATATAACTAACGGTATAAACGGAGCAGGAGGATTAGAACGGGTGCTTTCGATCAAAGCCTCGTATTTGGTGGAACACTATTCGTATGATGTTACCATACTTTGCTTAAACAATAATGATAAAGATCCATTTTATTCTTTTTCAGATAGAATTAAAATGCTTTCTATTACTGTTGGTGGTAATCCTATTAAATACATAAAACAGTATAAAAACGGAATTGAAAGAATAGTTAGAGAGCTTAATCCAGATGTGATTTCTGTATGTGATGATGGGCTAAAAGGTTTTTTTATTCCTAAAATTATTGGAAAAAATATACCTGTTATTTATGAACGGCATGTTTCTAAAGAAATAGAAATGAACGAGTCCTTTTCCTCTTTAAAGAAAAAGTTAGTACAAACGAAATGGAAAGTAATGGAGCAATTGGCTTCCAGTTTTTCTAAATTTGTGGTATTAACGAAGGGGAATACATTAGAATGGCAATCTTTAACGAATATGCTTGTGATTGCAAATCCTCTATCTTTTTATCCAGAAAAATCTAGCACGCTACAAAATAAAAAAGTAATTGCAGTAGGCAAACAAGGGTTTCAAAAAGGATATGATCGATTGTTGGCCGCATGGCAAATAGTGAATCGGAGCCATCCGGACTGGCGATTAGAAATTTATGGTACAATTGCTCCTGAATATAAGTTAGAAGAACTGTCAAAATCATTAAGGATTAGTGACAGCGTTTGTTTTTATCCGCCCGAAAAAGATATTCAAAGCAAGTATTTAGAGGGTTCCATTTATGTGATGTCTTCTCGTTTTGAAGGCTTTGGCATGGTATTGATTGAGGCAATGGCTTGTGGAGTTCCATGTGTTTCATTTGATTGTAACTACGGGCCTGCGGATATTATTCAAAATGAGGTAGATGGATATGTCGTAGCGAATGGAAATATTGACTCGTTCGCCCTTAGAATAAATGATTTAATAGCAAATAAAGACCAGCGTATAAAGATGGGGCAAAAAGCAAGGCTTAACGTGCAGCGATTCAGTCCTGAAATTATCGTAAAACAATGGGATATGCTGTTTAAACAATTGGTAAAATGAAAATAGTATTTAGTACAGATCAAATCTATTTACATGGCGGGATTGAAAAAGTGATGGCTACAAAGGCAAATTATTTTGCAGAGGAATTAGGCTATGAGGTAGTGATTGTTACGTGTGAACAAAGAGGTAAAAAGCCATGCTACGCGTTTAGTGAAAAAATACAATTTTTAGATTTGGAGATTAATTATCAACGAAATAAGAGTTATTTTTCTATCCATAATTTATTGAAAATTCCACTCCATCTTTGTAAGCTGAACAGTACTTTACAACAGTTGGAACCCGATTTCGTTATTGTATGCAATTTTGGTTTTGATTACTATGGGATGCCTTTTTTGCATTCAAAATCCAAAAAAATAAAGGAATTCCATTCGTCTCGTTATTTGGATGCACAAAACCGATTGGAAAATAAGTCTGTATTACAACAAATCAAATATAGATTTAATGATTGGATAGAGAAACAGTATGATTCAATTGTGGTCTTGAATACCGATGAAGCGGCGTATTATAATACTGAAAATATAGTAGTGATTCCTAATTCCATAGTTGTTCCTGAAGAACAAGCTCTTTTGGATCGTAAAGCGGTTGTTGCAGCAGGTAGGATTGCGCCAGTAAAAGGATTTGATAAACTTATAGAAGCTTGGGGAATTGTGCATGATACTGAACCCGAATGGGAACTGCATATTTATGGGGAAGATTACTTAGAGACCCAACAGTTTTTAGAAAAATTGATTCAAGAAAAAAAATTAGGAAATACGGTTTTTTTTAAGGGGATTTCCTCTAATATGACCAAAACTTTTTGTCAATATAGTCTTTACGCAATGAGTTCTGTCACCGAATGTTTTCCTATGGTTTTATTGGAAGCTTTGTCAGTTGGCCTGCCTGTAGTGTCTTTTGACTGTCCAAATGGTCCTCGCAATATTATTTCTAATGAAGAGGATGGTTTTTTGGCAGACAATCAGAATTCTTTTGCTTTAGGGCAAAAAATATTGTTTTTAATTCAAGATGAAGCCAAAAGAAAAAAGTATGGACTGCAAGCCAAACTAAACAGTAAAAATTTTTCAGATAAAATGGTAATGAAAAATTGGATAACTTTATTTAATAGTATGCATGTTTGATTTTATACCTTTAGAAATTTACACCCCTATTTATTACTATTTTTTATTAATAGTAGTTTTTTTTACATTTCTGAAAACTAGAACTGAAACAATTAGTTCGGAAAAGCATCTGCAGTTTATCAAAATTGTAGGAGTCTTATTGATTGTCGTTATAGTTCCTTATATGGGGTTACGTCCTATTAGCGGTCGCTATTTTGGGGATACATCAACGTATAACGAGTTTTTTGTAAATTATCAAAATGGTGCTGAAATTTTGCCTGGTTCAGATTATTTGTTCCATCTTTTTACGCAGTTAAGTTCAAAAATAATGAGTGTTCATGTTTATTTTTTGATCTGTACCTTACTTTATATTAGTCCGCTTTATTTGGTATGTAAGACATGGTTTAAAAATTATTGGGGCTACGCTTTTTTGTTTTTGGTAGTCTCTTTTTCTTTTTGGGCTGGTGGTGTAAATGGGGTTCGAAGTTCAATTGCCACATCATTTATATTGTTGGCATTTTCCAGAAAAAGCCTTCCTTCTAAAGTATTTTGGTTTCTAATAGCTGTAGGGTTTCATAAATCAATGTTGCTGTTAGTTGGTGCTTACTGTTTGACATTATTTATTAAAAAACCTAAGTTGTATTTTTTATTATGGTTTAGTAGTATTCCTCTATCTTTACTTGCAGCGGGTTTTTGGGAAAGTTTTTTTGCAGGATTGATAGAAGATGATCGTGTAAGCTATTTAACAGCCGGAAACGTTAATGATGATGAATTTTCCAGTACTGGCTTCCGTTGGGATTTTTTATTGTACAGTGCGGCTGCAGTTTATGCAGCTTTCTACTTTATTTACAAGAAAAAATTTGTTGATGAAAATTATTTCAGATTAGTAAGTATTTATTTAACCGTAAATGCGTTTTGGATTTTGGTTATACGAGCTAATTTTTCCAATCGCTTTGCCGCTTTATCATGGTTCATGATGGGGATTATTATTATATATCCATTGCTAAAGAAAAATATGTTATCTAATCAGCTTAAAGTAATAGGTTCTATCCTTGTCGCTTATTTCGCATTTACTTTTTTTATGAATGTTGTTAAATAAATTGAAAATGAAGAAAATTACGGTTTTCACTCCCACTTATAATCGAGGTTATTGTTTAGACCTAGTTTATAAAAGCTTATGCAATCAAACATCTCAAGATTTTTTATGGTTAGTTATTGATGATGGGTCAACGGATGATACTAAAGAACTAGTTGAATCATGGATTAAACAGAATAAAATTTTAATTCAGTACCATTATAAAGAGAACGGAGGCATGCATACGGGGCATAATACAGCACATAAACTGATTGAAACGGAACTCAATGTGTGTATTGATTCTGACGATTACATGCCCGATAATGCGATTGAAAGAATCCTTTCATTGTGGGAAGAGTTTGGTGGAGATAGTTATGCGGGTATTGTCGGTCTAGATGCGGATGTAGAGGGTAGCATAATAGGAATACCTTTCCCGGAAACACTAAAAGAATGCACTTATTCTGAACTCAAACCTCGTTTTAATGTATCAGGTGATAAAAAATCCATTTACAGAACACAAGTGTTAAAAAGATATAACGAATATCCAACATTTGCAAATGAAAAATTCGTTCCCCTATATTTGCCTATAGTTATAGATAGGGATTATAAGGTTTTATGTTTCAATGAGGTTTTTTGTATTGTTGATTATATGGAAGATGGATCAACATTAAATATTTTTAAGCAATATTTAAAAAACCCCAAAGGATTTGCTCATCAGAGGAAGATAATTATGGAATATTCACCTTTTTTAGTTGATCAATTCAGGAATGCAGTTCATTATGTTTCAAGTAGTATCGTACTAAAAAATGGTAAATTCATCTCTGAAAGTCCAAAAATTTTCTTAACAATTATTGCTATTCCAGCGGGTGTGTTACTTTATTTTTATACTAAGTACAGAAATCGAAATAACCATATTAAAGATAAACTTGAGAACTAAATCATGATCAGAATTACCATAATATATTTAGGGCGACTAGGAGCAGGTACTGTTTATTCTTTGGAAATGGCTAAAGCATTATCTTATGAAAATACTATTCAACTTATTCTATCTGAAAATCTAGAGAATAAGGAAGTATGGCTAGATACATTTAAAAATAATAGTAATGTTGAACTATTATTTTTTCCCACTTATACCAATGTAAGCAGTTTTATTCTTAACTCTTTTAATTTTTTGAATTATTACAAAATAATTAGGAGTATAAAACAGTTTAGACCTGAATCAATATATGCTCCTTTTATGC
Organism: Flavobacterium sp. CAN_S2; assembly: GCF_015752255.1. Classification (NCBI taxonomy): domain Bacteria; kingdom Pseudomonadati; phylum Bacteroidota; class Flavobacteriia; order Flavobacteriales; family Flavobacteriaceae; genus Flavobacterium; species Flavobacterium sp. CAN_S2. The sequence continues at coordinate 316,319 of NZ_JADOVA010000003.1, read as the reverse complement.
ATTTGTGGAGTACTATTTTATATGTTTTTTTGCAAAAATTCAAGATATATTCTACAGTTCATGATGTGAAGGTACACTTAGGTGAGAATATGCTTTTGTATCCACCTTATATTGCAGGAATTAAATTATCACACAAATTAATAATACTAAACAATAAAGATATTGATTTAGCCATTAAAATGGGTTTTGATGAAACGGATATATGTGTTATTCCTCATGCTAGTTTTTCTTACTACAGAAAAGAGGAATTAATAGGAAAGCATGGATTAAAACATAATATACTTTTTATAGGAAGAATAGAAAAGTATAAGGGTATACAGCTTTTATTAGATGCTTTTAATTTATTAGAAAAAACTAACCCTAAATTAAATTTAACAATTGCAGGTAGTGGTGATTTAAAATTTTATGAAAAACAAATCGAATCTAGAAAAGACTCAATAACCGTGATTAATAAGTGGTTATCAGATGATGAGATAGGTTACTTGATAAGCACTTGTGATTTTTTAGTACTACCCTATATCGATGCAAGCCAATCAGGAATCATCCCATTAGCTTTTGGTTGTGGTAAAACAGTTGTAGTTACAAATGTAGGAGCTTTGGCAGAACAAGTTCCTGAGATGACCGGTATTATTGTAAATCCAAATGTAGAGGAAATTGCGAATGCAATTAATATTTTTTATGGGAATCCGGGTTTGATAACTGAATTTGCCAGTAATGCTTTGAATTACGCTTTAAAGGATTTAACATGGGAAAAGTCTGCAAATACCCTTGTAGAATTTATAAGAAAGTAGTTTGTACTAAAGTTTGGATAAATTTAATCATCAAAAAAAAATATTTTGCAAAAGCAAGTTATATTGCTGATTCTTACAAAATAAAATCTGATATTGGTGGCTGTGTTAAATTTTTATTTAATTATTCTAATTTACTGGAAACTTTAAAAATATATAGTTTAAACATTTTTCAATAATATGAAAATATCCTTTCAAAAAAATATTCCTATAAATAATTTTGTTGATTTTAACGATAGCTCTTTTTCAGGTCGTTCTATGTCAAGTCAAAAATTAGTTCGTTTTAGGTATTTTAATCCACTGCATCCCGGCAATTTCATTGAAAAAAATGTAATAGCGCATGATGACGATAACCAAATTAGCGGTCAAGCTCTTTATCATCCTGCAAATTATTATTTTGAAAAAAAACTCCATACTATGGAATGGGGTTTTGATTTATTTGTTGATCCCAATAAAAGAACTGATTCTGTAGGGCTTCATTTGCTGGAGTTCATAAAGGCAAATAAAGATGAGCCTATTTTCGCATCTGGTGTGGGAGAAAAAGCGCTTAGAATAGAAAAGTTTTTTGGCTATCACATTATTGGACATTTAAAAAAATATTATAAGTTGGTGAATCCATTCTTTTTGTTTTCAGGATTTTTGCGAGCTGAAAACATTAAATCTTCAAAATTTCCATTTCAAATTGTTAGTGGTAATACCATTTTTGAAAAGGTGAATATCCATTCTCTATGGGATGCAAAAGATCCTTATAATACTCAATTATTGGAGTTTGAAAGAAATGTTGAATTTATGAAGTGGCGCTTTTATTCTGAAGGATTCCATTATGCTGTTTACCAAAATATTGAGAAGAATCAATCAGGAAAGCCTTCCTATTTTGTTGTCAGGACTGTTAAAATTAAACGAATTACAAGTTTGGTTTTAGTAGATTATCGGTATGATACTTCTAAAGAAGAAGATTTTATGTCGCTGTTAACAGCAACCCAAAAGGTAGCATTAAAGTTGATGTTGCCAGTAATTGTAACAGGAAGTTCACTTCAAGTTACGGATAGTATTTTAGATTTTTTAAAATTTAAAATTACAGGAAAAGATAGGCCTATCATCTGCAATATCAAGGATTACAAACAGTATAAAGATAAAATTCAAAATAGAAATTTTATTTTTTCAACTCTTGCTGATTCAGACGGAGAATACTTAATGTAGATTAGCATTGTTTTTTTGAATATATAAATCTAATATACGTTTATTTTTTTCTTTACTTTTACACAAAATATTAATATATATGGGCTCGAAAATCATTGGAATTGACTATTATTTTCCTAAGACAACACTGAGGAATTCAGATTTAGCAGTTGAATTTCCTGATTATGATTTTACAAAAATAGAAAAAAAAGTAGGTATACATACTCGGTATATTTCCGCAGTAGATGAAACTGCATTGGATTTAGCTGTTAAAGCGGCAGAGAAGTTAATGTTACGGTTTGATAAAAATGCCATAGATTTTATTTTATATTGTACACAAAGCCCGGAATATTTTTTACCTACCACAGCTTGTATTCTTCAAAATAGATTAGGTCTGTCAAAAAACATTGGTGCATTAGATTTTAATTTGGGATGCTCGGGTTATGTTTATGGAGTGAGTATGGCTAAGGGATTAATTAATTCCGGTCAAGCCAAAAATGTATTATTGGTTACTGCTGAAACATATTCTAAATTCTTGCATAAAAAAGATCGTTCTAATAGAGCTATTTTTGGAGATGCAGCGACTGCAACGATAATAAGTTATGATGAAGACGAAGGTATAGGTGATTTTTTATTTGGAACTGATGGTGCGGGTTTTGATAAATTAATTGTTAAAAATGGTTGTAGTAGATTTCCTTTTGACAAAGAAGCGGATGAGATTACATACGGAACAGACAACACTTATACCGACAATCATTTGTATATGAATGGGCCGGAAGTATTTAATTTTACAAATGCTGTTATTCCTGATTTTACTAATGAGGTTCTTTTAAAGAATAAGGAAAGTGTCACTAGTGTCGATCACTTTGTATTCCATCAAGCCAATCAATTTATGTTGGATTTTATGCGAAAAAGATTAAAAATAGAGAAAGAAAAATTTTATAATGATTTGGCTGATGGTGGTAATACAGTTTCCAATACTATACCAATCGCTTTAAAAAAATTATCTCAAAACTTAGATTACACTAACCCTAAAAAATTATTAATCGTAGGTTTTGGAGTGGGATTGTCTTGGGCAGGTGGATTGATTACAATAAATAATAAATTATAAATTTAAATAATTATGAATATTTCAGATTTTTTACTAGGATTACAAGAAGAATTAGAAATTGAAACTGCATTAAGTTTAGATACTGATTTAAAGCAATTAGAGGATTGGGATTCTATGGCAGCTATGTTGTTAATAGGTTATGTTTCAAATGAGTTTAATGTTACATTGACTGCGGATGATTTAAAAGGTATTACTACCATTGATTCTTTAGTAGAAAGAATAGGTAAAGACAAATTTAATCAAGCATGACTCAAAAATTCCAAGGTATTGAGATAAAAGCTATTGCTTCCTGTGTGCCCAAGGAGATTATTTCAAATGATTCCTTTGAAGATTTGCTTTCTCCTAAAGAACGCAGAGTTTTTGAGAAAACAGTTGGCATACTTGAAAGAAGATGGGTCGCAGATGAAATTACAGCCTCAGACTTAGGATTTGAAGCTGCGAAACAGTTGATGTCGGCTTATGAAATTAAAAATGATGATGTTGATTGTCTTGTTTTTTTGAGCCAGACTTCAGATTATAAAATTCCTTTTACATCAAATATTTTGCAGCATCGCCTTGGTTTAAAAAAGGAAATTCTGTGTCTAGATATTAATGCAGGATGTGCGGGTTTTATACAGGGTTTGAGTACTTCATTTGCTATAGCTCAGTCGCTTTCTAAAGGGAAAGTTCTTTTTATTATTGCGGAAACGTTATCTAAAATACTTTCTAAAAATGACAGGGGTACTTCGATGCTTTTTGGAGATGGTGCCTCGGCTGTTCTTATCGAAAATACAGGGAATAAAGAAAGTGTTGCTTTTTTTAATTTCTTCTCAGATGGAAATAATGCTGATGCTATAATGATACCTGATGGTGGATATAGAAACAAGGTAACTCCTCAAAGTTTTGAAATACTTAAAGGGAAGAATAATGATGTAAGAAATAGCTTAAATCTAAGCATGGATGGGCCAAGAGTATTTGATTTTACTTTAAGAGAAATTGCTCCCGGGATAAAGGATTTACTTGAAACTTACGGCCTAGATATAAATGCAATTGATTATTTTTTACTGCATCAATCAAATCGATTTATTATCAATCAAATAGCATCTCAACTGGATGTACCTGCCGAAAAAATGCTTGTTAATATCGAAAAATACGGTAATACCAGTGGAGTGTCAATACCGTTATTGATGTGTTCAAATAATCAGTCCCTAAAAAGAGACTTGAATTTATTATTAAGTGGATATGGTTCAGGTTTAAATTGGGGTAATTGTTTGTTATATATACCTGAAATATATATTCTTCCTGTTAATGATGTCTGATAGGAAAGGCTATTAAATCTTGAAGGTGTAATTAAGTAAATACTAATTACTATTAAAACGATTTTAATTCGGTTTAAAATGATATACAAAATAATGGCAGTGAATAAAAAAATATTAGTAACGGGTGCTTCTTCAGGTATAGGATTGGCTTTATGTGAATTTTTAATTAATAATTCTTTCAGCGTTATTGCTATTGGTCGTGATGAATCAAAAGTAGCACATTTGAAAGAACATTATAACTCTGACTCATTTTCATTCGAATCATTGGATTTAAATAACTTCGAAAATTATAATTCTTTTTTTGATAAACATTTAAATAATTTAAAATTTGATGGTTTTGTTCATTGTGCCGGTATGGAAGAGACTTTACCCCTTAGTTTATATACTCCAGAAAGGATGCACTCCATTTTTAATATTAATGTGTTTTCAGGAGTAGAATTATTACGTTATTTTTCTAAGAAGAAATATTCTAACGACAGGGCAAGTGTGGTTTTTATCTCTTCTGTCATGGGCGAGTTAGGACAGCCTGGCAAAATAGGGTATTGTGCAACAAAATCTGCTATTTTAGGAGTGGTAAAATCTGCTGCACTCGAACTTTCAAAAAGAAAATTTAGAATCAATGCAGTATCCCCGGGAGTTGTAAATACTCCAATGACTCAAAAGCTTTTCGAATCATTAGATGATATTAATGTAAATAGAATTAAAGAAATGCATCCTCTAGGGATTGGAGAAGTAGACGATGTAATTCCAATTATTACTTTTTTACTTTCTGATACTAGTAAATGGATTACAGGTCAAAATTTAATTGTTGATGGTGGATATTCTATTCAGTAACTTATTTTTTGATTTGTCTAAATAGTGAGTCCCGTTAGTTGAAAAAATCTTTTATTAGTTGTTTAAAACATTTTTTTTTAAATTAAAATTATGAATAAAGAAATCGATAATGATTTGTATCGCTATGTTGGTAGTGAAAGTAGTTTTTTTTATTTATTCAGATTAGTTTTATTTACACCAAGCTTCAGATACTTTTTTTTATATAGAAAAACCAGACAGGCCTCTACTTTAGTAACCAAATTATTTTGGAAATTCTTTTTACGACAATGTATGCTTAGAACAGGGATTCAAATACCTGCCAGCACAGTAATAGGTCGTGGTTTAAGAATTGTACATTTTGGACATATCATTATAAACCCTGCAGTTTCAATTGGTAAAAATTTCAATATTTATCCAGGGGTGACTATTGGCCATTCTGAAGGAAAAAGAAAAGGTTCTCCTATTATAGGGGATAATGTAAGTATTCAAACAAATGCCGTTGTAGTGGGCGGAATTAAAATAGGTGATAATGTTTTGATAGCTCCAAATGCATTTGTTAATTTTGATGTTCCAGATGGTTCAATAGTTTTGGGAAATCCAGGAAAAATTATTCCACATGAAAAAGGAAGTGCAAATTATATTGTTTATTATGTTGATTAACTGTTTAATAATTTAATCATATGGAAAATGGAAAATTCATTATATCTTTAGATTTTGAACTTCACTGGGGAGGTGTTGAACTTTGGGACTTAGAGTTGAAAAAAGAATATTTTAACACCACACGAATAGGAATTCCAAAAATGTTAGACTTATTCACTCAATATCAAATTCATTGTACTTGGGCTACAGTAGGTTTTCTTTTTGCCAAAAACCGAGATCAATTAAAAGAATTTATACCTAAGGATCTTCCATCCTATTTAAATACAGACTTGAATTATTACTCTTTAATTGAACAAAATTTAATTGGTTATAGTGAAGAGGACGACCCTCTTCATTATGCAACATCTTTGATCAATGAAATAGTTAATACACCAAATCAGGAATTAGCATCTCATACATTTTGCCATTATTATTGTAATGAAGAAGGACAAAATGTAAATCAATTTGAAGCTGATATTCAAGCTGCACAAAAAATTGCTAAAGAAAATTTCGGGATTAAATTAAAGTCCTTAGTATTCCCAAGGAATCAATTTAATAAAGAGTATTTAGAAGTAGCCAAGAAAAGTGGTATTAAAGTTTTTAGATCCAACCCAAATGTTTGGTTTTGGCAAAATAATTACGGCAATTTAACGCCTTTATTGAGAGCAATGGATACCTTATTACCTATTAGTAAATCATTGTCTTTCAGACAAAAAGAAATTGTCTTTTCAGATGGTATTGTTGAAATTCCTGCTTCTCGTTTTTTTAGACCTTATATATTGAAAGAGAGCAGTATACGTAAAATAAAACTTAATAGAATTTTAAGGGAATTGACTTTTGCAGCTCGGAATAACAGGATTTATCATTTATGGTGGCATCCTCATAATTTTGGAGATGCTTTGCAAGAAAATTTAGAAGATTTAGAAATTATTTTATCTCATTATGCTGATTTAAATCTGAAATATGGTTTTGAATCAAAGTCAATGGGAGCATTTTTTGATTAAATATTAATGAAGAAAAAAATCATCCGTACCTCCACAGTAGCAATGTCATTGGATTATTTACTCAAAGGACAGCTCGCTTTCTTGAATAATCATTATGAAGTAGTAGCGGTTTCTGGAGTTGATGAACATCTCGAAACGGTGGCGTCTCGCGAAGGAGTTCGAACGGAATCGATAGTGATGCAGCGGGCTATATTTCCTTTCAAAGATTTTATTTCGCTCTGGCAATTGTACTGGTTTTTTAAAAAAGAAAAACCATTAATTGTTCATTCTATTACACCGAAAGCAGGACTGTTAAGCATGATGGCCGGTTATTTAGCCGGTGTTCCTATTCGCATCCATACTTTTACGGGCCTTGTTTTCCCTACTAAAACTGGTTTGTTGCAACGTTTACTAATTTTTTTGGATCGTGTGCTTTGCCGTTGCGCCACCCATATTTATCCAGAGGGACAGGGGGTTCGGGAAGATCTGATTCATTATGCCATAACAACAAAGCCTTTGCGGGTGCTTGCTAATGGCAATGTTAATGGGATTGACAGCTGTTTTTTTTCCAAAGAGCAGGTATCTTTGCCTGAGCAAGAAACACTGAAAAATACTTTGGGGATCAGCGAAACAGATTTTGTGTTCATTTTTGTAGGTCGACTGGTTGGGGATAAAGGAATTAATGAATTGGTATCGGCCTTTAAAAAAATCAAAAGCGATAATTTCAAGTTGGGGTTTCACAAGTTGACAGATGAAAGCCAAAATTCAAAATCGGAGGATGAAGAAGGTGATAAGTTGAGTGTATCTGTTAGCCTAAAATTGCTTCTTGTAGGGCCGTTGGAATCCGAATTAGATCCACTTTTACCAGATACACTAGAAGAAATAAGAGCTAATACAGATATTATTTCTGTAGGTTTTCAAAAAGATGTACGACCGTACTTGGCTATTAGTGATTGTTTGGCGTTTCCGAGTTATCGCGAAGGTTTTCCTAATGTGGTGCTTCAAGCCGGGGCTATGGGTTTGCCAAGTATAGTCACGGCAATTAATGGCAGTGATGAAATTATCAGCGATGGAGAAAATGGGGTTATTGTCCCTGTCAAAAATACTAACGCACTGCAAGAAGCGATGCTGAAGATGATGTGCGATTTGGATTTTTATAGCGAACTGCAAAGTAATGCGAGAAGATTGATTGTTTCCCGTTATGAACAGAAAGTTGTTTGGGAGGCTTTGTTGGAAGAGTATAAAAATATATCAGAATAACAAAACAAAATATTGTTGTCATTTTATGTACATAATAGGAGCAGGAGGGCATGGTAAAGTTATTGCTGAAATAGCAGAACTTCGAGGTGAACGTATCGATTCGTTTGTTGATGCAAATGAGTCTATAAAAAGACTTTGGCAGTACCCTGTTGTTGCCTGTTTTCCAGAAAAAAGCGACAGAGTTGTTATCGCGATTGGCGATAATCGTGTCAGAAAATCAATAAGTAGTGCCTTTCATGCGCATTATATTTGTCTTTTTCATCCTTTTTCTCAAATTAGCAGTCGGGCCAAAATTGGGGAAGGAACCGTTGTTATTGGTGGGGCGTTAATTAATGCTGATGCTCGAATAGGAAGACATGTTATTATCAATACCAATAGTTCTGTAGGTCATGATGTTTGTTTAGAAGATTTTGTACATATTGCGCCTAATGTTGCTTTAGCTGGGCATGTTTATGTTGGAGAAGGAACTTTTGTAGGAATGGGAGCTTCAGTACTTCCCGGAATAAAAATAGGTAAGTGGTGTGTTATTGGAGCAGGTTCGGTCGTCTTACAAGATGTTCCTGATGGTGCGACGGTTGCCGGAAATCCGGCCAAAGTAATTTTTAACGAAGTTTATGAATACTGTGAATCCTAGTCGCTTTTCTTTGGGGGCCTGGTTGAGAAACAGGACCTTTTTTTTTCTTGATCAATTCAAAAAACCAAGTATTCAAAGTATGATTACTGACAGGGAGAATTGGGAACAAAATCAGCATAAAGAATCCCATTTGAAACAAAAATTATCTGAATTTTTAACAAAGGCTTCCTGCGATACTCGATTTTATAAGGACTATCTTAATACAAGTTCACTGGCTTTATTTCCAGTAATGACCAAAGCAACTCTGGTTCAAAATATTGCTGCTTTACGCTCAAACTCTTATACAGATGCTGCAACAGTAGCTGTTCGTACGAGTGGTTCTTATGGTACGCCAGCTACTTTTTATCTTTCAAAGAAGAAGAAAAGAAGACAATGGGCTGAGGTGTTGTATTATGGAGCACAATGTGGCTATCAAGTAGGTACAGCACATGGTTATTTCCGTTCTAATCCTCCAAAAAGCAGGCTTAGGTTTTTTATTCAAAACGAATATTTTTTTGCTTCTAAAATTTTAAATGAACGTTTTGCATCTCAAGCTATGCAACAGCTATCAGATAAAAAAGTAAAAATTATTATCGGATTTCCTTCTGCAATAACATACCTCGCAACTTATAGTTTGAAACATCAACAAAGTTCTTCTGATTTTTCTATAGAAGGAATTATTAGTTGTTCTGAGAATTTGACAAACAGAAATAGAGAAGTGATTGAGAAAGCTTTTGGTGTACCCGTTCACAATCGCTATTCTACTGAGGAGTTAGGGATTTTGGGTTATCAGTATGAAAAAGAGGGGATTTTTCATTTGAATACAGCACATTATATCTTTGAAATATTACAAATGGAGAGTGATGAACCTGTTGCAAAAGGAGCCGTTGGAAGAGTTGTAGTGACCGATTTACATTCAGATGCAATGCCTTTAATTCGCTATGAAACCGGGGATTTGGCTATCTTGGAAGCTGTTTTTGATTCGGAACCTACTTGGGCAACCCAATTGAAAGCTTTTTCGGGCAGGAGTGTTCAAATATTACAATCATTAGACGGCAATCAATTATATCCTCTTTATTTTGATACCATAATGGATGGATTTCCTTATTTTGCACAATATCAGCTGATACAGGAATCAGAAACTTGTTTTACAATAGTTTTAGTACCTAATTTTGCATTTGCAAAAGAAAAGTTTAACACAACGTCTTTTTTAAAAGCTTTTCAAAATTGGCTGGGTTCCGAAGCTATAATCTCATTGCGATTTCAGTCGGATATTGAAAAACTGCCTTCAGGGAAGCGACCTTATGTTATTAACCGATTAAAATCAACTTATTTATAATGTATAAATCTTTTTTTAAAAGAGTATTAGATTGTCTGGCTGCATTTTTTGGTTTAGTAGTATTAAGTCCAATTTTTTTATTTGTTACAATTGGTTTATTTTTTGCGAATGGAGGAAAACCTTTTTTCTTCCAATTGCGTCCGGGAAAAGACGGCGTAATTTTCAAGATTATTAAGTTTAAAACTATGAATGACAAGAAAGATGCAAATGGTAATTTATTATCAGACGGTGATCGATTGACTCCTATAGGTAGTTTTGTGCGAAAAACTTCCTTGGATGAAATCCCGCAGTTAATTAATGTATTGAAAGGGGAAATGAGTTTAATAGGACCCAGACCGTTATTAGTTTATTATCTGGATTTGTATTCTGATTTTCAAAATAGAAGGCATGATGTTCGACCGGGAATAACCGGTTGGGCACAAGTGAATGGGCGAAATGCAATATCATGGGATAAAAAATTTGAATATGATGTTTGGTATGTCGATCATCTTTCCTTTATTTTGGATGTGAAAATTCTATTTAAAACCGCTCTGAAAGTCATCAAAAGTGAAGGGATTAATGCGGCTGATACCGCCACAATAGAGCCATTTAATGGAAAGTAAAATTTATTTATTTGGAGCAAGCGGACATTGCAAAGTAATAATCGATATTTTGCAATCTAATAAACAGTCTATTACCGCTATTATCGACGATGATCCTAAAATGAAACAAATTTTTACGATTCCGGTAATTTATTCCGGTGTGTTTGTCAAGGAACTTGGGCAAAAGTTTATCGTATCTATTGGAGATAATGCGATTCGGAAAAAAATAGTCCATAGAATTGGTAGTGATTACCACATTGCTTTGCATCCCACAGCAGTCATTTCAGAATTTTCAACAATTGGAGCAGGTTCCGTGATTATGGCCGGAGCAATAATTAATGCAGATGCAGTAGTTGGACAGCATTGTATTATCAATACTGCAGCTGTAATCGAACATGATTGTAAAATTGATAACTTTGTACATGTTTCGCCCAATGCAGCTTTAGCTGGAGGAGTGACGGTTGGGGAAGGTACGCATATCGGAATAGGAGCAATAGTAATTCAAGGAATCAAAATTGGCAAATGGGCAACCATTGGAGCCGGAACAATACTCATTAAAGATGTCCCTGATTATGCCGTAGTGGTGGGGAATCCAGGTAAAATTATAAAATACAGCAGAAACTATGAATAATTCAAAAATTTGGCTTTCGTCCCCACACATGGGTGGCAGTGAACAGAAATATGTTCAGGAAGCTTTTGATACCAATTGGGTCGCACCATTAGGACCTAATGTAAGCGGGTTGGAAAAGGATTTGGAAAAATATTTATCCAATGGTGAAGTTGCAGTTGGCGTATTGAGTTCCGGTACGGCCGCGATTCATTTGGGTTTGGTATTACTGGGAGTTACTTCAGGTGACGAAGTAATTTGCCAAAGCATGACTTTCTCGGCTTCAGTTAATCCCATTTTTTACCAAGGGGCAACCCCAATTTTTGTTGACAGTGAATGGGATACCTGGAATTTATGTCCAATAGCTTTAGAGGCAGCCATCACTGACCGAATTGCAAAAGGTAAGAAACCCAAAGCAATCATAGCCGTACATTTGTATGGCGTTCCTTATCAAATTGAGGCGATTCGTGCTATTGCGGATGCTTATGACATTCCCATTTTAGAGGATGCTGCTGAAGCTTTAGGAAGCAGCTTTAAAGGACAAAAGTGTGGTACTTTTGGTGATATTGGCGTTTTGTCTTTTAATGGCAACAAAATAATCACTACTTCTGGAGGAGGCGCCATTGTAATGCCTACTGTAGCATTAAAAGAAAGAGCTATATTTTTTGCTACCCAATCCAGAGATGCTGCCCCTCATTACCAGCATAGTGAAATCGGTTATAATTATCGGATGAGTAACGTTTGTGCCGGGATTGGCCGTGGACAAATGGAAGTTTTAGATGATCATGTGGAAAAGCGCAGAGCGATGCACGATTTTTATGTGGATCTTTTTAAAAATGTAGCTGGGATTAGTGTTTTTAGTGTTCCAAATTCAGATTATTTTGCTAATTATTGGTTAAGTGCGATCTTGATTGATCCTGAAAAAACAAATGGAATAACCCGAGAATCTATGCGTTTGGCCTTGGAAGCAGATAATATCGAGTCAAGACCGCTTTGGAAGCCGATGCATTTGCAACCTATTTTTCAGCAGTATCCGTATTATGGTGAAAAAGTAGCTGAAACGTTGTTTGAAAATGGGCTTTGTCTGCCTTCAGGTTCTAATTTAACGGATGAAGACCGGAAGAGGATTCAGGATGTTTTATTGAAATTTATGGGGATATAAGGGTTCTCTCGGTGCTTTTATTATTATTATTATTATTATTATTATTATTATTTCTGAAGAACGATTTTTACTTTTTTTCTTGATAAAAAAAGTAACAAAAAATTATTCATGGTTTATTATTGTTTTTTGGTATTCATGAATCTTTGATTTTACTGCCTGAAAATTCAAAACTTAAAAACTACCTCAAAACTATGTTCCGCAGCCCGAGCCGTTCGCTTTTCAAGCTCAACTCGCGGACTGCTGCCACTTCGTTTTTTCGTTTTTTTTTACGTTTTTAATTTAAGGGCGGGGGAAGAGTGGGGAAAATAAATTTTGCTATTGCCAGTACTATTAGGTATCTTCAAGGTGATCTTTTCTTTTAAATCAAGGTAAAATAAACAAAAAATCAAGCCTGAAAATATAAAGTTTAAAAACTACCTCAAAGTGCCGTTCTACAGCCCGAGCCGTTCGCCTTTCAGGCTCAATTGGCGGACTGTTGCCACTTTACTTTTTCGTTGTTTTTTCTTTAAGGGCGGGAGAGGAGTGGTGAAAGAAACTTTTGTTCTTGCCTATACTATTAGGTATCTTGAAGGTGATCTTTTCTTTTGCCTTGATGCAAAAGAAACAAAAGATCAAGCCTGAATATTTTTATCCAAAAATCATCGGACAAATTTTTCTATCGCGACCCCAGCCGCTCGTGTTTCACACTCGACTCGGGGGTCACTCCCTTCTGCCAGCGCTTAAATTCTTACCGTGATTTTTTTGGTTAAAAATATATGGGCGGTCCCAAGAGGAATTAAAGAAACATTTGTTCTTGCCGGTACTGCTTGGTGTCTTGAAAATGATCTTTTCTTTTGCCTTGATGCAAAAGAAACAAAAGATCAAGCCTGAAAATAAAAGCTTAAAAACTACCTTGAATTGCCGTTACGTGCCCCGAGCCGTTCGTCCTTCCTCCACAAATCGCGGACTGCTGTTACTTTACTTTTTCGTTGTTTTTTATGTTTTTTCTTTAAGGGCGGGAGAGGAGTGGTGAAAGAAACTTTTGCTATTGCCAGTACTATTAGGTATCTTGAAGGTGATCTTTTCTTTTGCCTTGATGCAAAAGAAACAAAAGATCAAGCCTGAATATTTTTATCCAAAAATCATCGGACAAATTTTTCTATCGCGACCCCAGCCGCTCGTGTTTCACACTCGACTCGGGGGTCACTCCCTTCTGCCAGCGCTTAAATTCTTACCGTGATTTTTTTGGCTAAAAATATATGGGCGGTCCCAAGAGGAATTAAAGGAACATTTGTTCTTGCCTATACTATTAGGTATCTTGAAGATGATCTTTTCTTTTGCCTTGATGCAAAAGAAACAAAAGATCAAGCCTGAAAATTCAAAACTTAAAAACTACCTCAAAACTATGTTCCGCAGCCCGAGCCGTTCGCTTTTCAAGCTCAACTCGCGGACTGCTGCCACTCCGTTTTTTCGTTGTTTTTTGACGTTTTTAATTTAAGGGCAGGGGAAGAGAGGTGTGAAAAGCGTTTATGGAGTTATTATTATTATTATTATTATTATTATTATTATTATTATTATTATGTGTAGTTCTATCACATTTTTATTAAACGTATTGATATCTTTCTTTAAAGATCAGGGCTAAGTAATTAGTTATGGCGCTTATAATTAAGTGTTGCAATACTTTGAAATTTCAGTGAGCTCCCCAATCATTAGGGACTTAAAGTTGATAATAATTTAGTTCTACAATTCAGTACCTGGTTGAAGCAGGATTAAAAGTAATTATTTCTTATATTTGAACTCTTTTTCCATCGTTGAAAATAATATTTAAATTCCTTACCATTGAGTAGTAGTACCAATAAAAATGTGAATCAGTATCTTTCTGAAATCTTTTTAAGAGGAAATCTTAGGACGAATGTACATAATATGGGATATTTGCCCCGTTGGATAATCATATCTATTGATTTTGTCGTACTGCTGTTGGCTTTCTTTTTTACTTTTCTCCTTTTCAAGGGAACGGGATTAGAGTACATCATAACTTCACATACGGTTGTTTTTTTGTTTTCTTTTTTTGGAATCAATCTGTTTTTTTTCTGGTTGTTCCGAACCTATTCGGGAATTATCAGGCATTCATCTAACATTGACGCGGTTAAATTGTTGTTTTCACAATCGGCAGTTTTAATCATTTTTTTAGGTTTTAATTTTTTGCACCAGATTATCGTTGGTGAAAAAGCCTTTTTGAACACGGCTATTTTTATTAATATCGTCTTGTCTTTTTGTGGTTTGTTTTTGTATCGTGTGGTGGTGAAACAGACTTTTGAGCTTTATTTTTCAGAGAAAAAAAATGATCAGCTGATTCGTACCGTTATATACGGAACCGATGCCAACGCAATATCAGTTGCCAATGCCTTGAAATTTGAAACTCCGTCCCGTTTCAAAATCGTTGGATTTGTAGATAAAAAAAATAAGAATGCTTCTAAACGCATGTTGGATCTTCCAATCTTGGTTCAAAAGAAAAAATTACCTGCCTTGATGCGTTCCGTAGCAGCGGAGGGAGTTATTATCGCCGATAAAGGGTTGTCTAAAGAAGAGCAGCTTATCATAGTAGACCAGTGTTTGGAATACAATTATAAGGTGTATTCGGTACCCTTAATATCTGACTGGGAAAATCAAAAAGAGATTTCGCAAAAGGTAAAAACCATACAGATTGAAGATTTATTAGAAAGAAAACCCATTGTACTGGATAACCTTTCGATTTCAAAACAGTTGAAAGGTAAGGTAATCCTGATTTCGGGAGCGGCGGGTTCTATAGGGAGCGAAATTGTACGTCAAGTGTTGCTTTTTGATCCTAAAAAAATTATTATTTTAGACCAGGCGGAAACTCCTTTGCACCACCTGAAGCTAGAAACCGACGGCATTACTACCCATTCTAAAATACGCACAGTTATAGGGGACATTCGTAATAGAGCAGCGATGGATACGGTTTTTGCATCTTATAAGCCCGATGTTGTTTTTCATGCGGCAGCTTATAAACACGTTCCGTTAATGGAAAATAATCCCTGTCAAGCTATTTTTACCAATATTATGGGGACTAAAAATGTGGCAGATTTATCTTGTATGTATGGCGTAAAAAAATTCGTCATGGTTTCGACTGACAAAGCGGTGAATCCAAGTAATGTGATGGGTGCCAGCAAAAGAATTGCAGAAAAGTATGTCCAATCTTTGCAGTTGAAAGCGCTACAGGAAAACGGATTGAATGCTACAAAATTCATTACTACCCGTTTTGGTAATGTATTGGGTTCCAACGGTTCAGTTGTTCCTTTGTTTACTAAACAAATTGCCACAGGCGGACCTCTAACGATTACACATAAAGATATTATTCGGTATTTCATGACTATTCCGGAGGCTTGTCAACTAGTTTTAGAGGCAGGAGCTATGGGAAATGGTGGTGAAATTTATATTTTTGACATGGGAAAACCAGTTAAGATTATTGATTTGGCTCGCAAGATGATTAAGTTAGCGGGATTTATTCCAGATAAAGATATTAAAATCGAGATTGTTGGTTTGAGACCTGGAGAAAAACTCTATGAGGAATTGCTAAACGATACTTCCACTTCGATTCCGACGCACCATGCTAAAATCATGATTGCCCAAGAAATACAAGAAGAGTTTGAGTCTTTACACAACGATATTAATGAATTGATTCGCTTGGCTGATTTGTTCTCCAATGATGCTATAGTGGCGCAAATGAAAAAGATTGTTCCTGAGTTTAAAAGTATGAATTCGGTTTTTGAAACGTTAGATCAGAAGAATTAATTTTTATTAAGATTGGTTTATAAAAATGTTATTCAGCTGTTTTACTGTTTTTTGAAGATTAGGAACATAACAAGGTTCGCTCTGCGAACTTTGCTGAAATATTAAGAATTTTTTGGCCACAGATTAAACGGATTTAGCGGATTTTCACGGATTAAAGAAATAGAATTTGCCCGCTCTGCGTACTTTTTTGAAATATTCAGAGTTTTTTAGCCACAGATTATACGGATGTAGTGGATTTTCACGGATTAAAGAAATAGAGTTGGCTCGCTCTGAGAACTTTGTTGGAGATTGTTGTTGCTGATTTTGAACACAGATTTCACAGATTGAAAGAGATTAATTTGTACTGCTTTGTATAATTTCGAGAATTTTATAAGATTGCTGTTCTAAGGTTTTTTTGCTAGTTTTGAAGGTGAAAAAAATGGTTATTGCAAATTAATTGTTCAGAGTTTCTTGAATCTTTGCAAGAAAAAATGATTATCAGATTGTGCTAAAAAATATTAATTATCCATTATTCAATCTATTTGATTATTTTGGGCACAGATTTGTCACTGCTTTATCGTTTTAAATAGGAAAGCTTTTTGTTGTAGGTGTGTTTTTTCAACAAAGTAGTTTACGTTGATTCTTAGACTCTTTTAAAAATATTAAATAAAACTAATTATATCCAAAGGGTTAATGTTTATATTTGCCCCCTAAAAAAAATAAAAATTACATGAAATACTTTTTTTTACTAAAAAAAACAATTCCATTTTTCTTTTTAGTGTTATTGTTCTCTTGTGCTTCGAAAAAAGACATGATTTATTATCAAGATATTGATACTTTAACCGCACAAGAAAAATCACCTTCTTACGAAATTAAAATTCAACCCGATGATTTATTGATGATTTCAGTATCTGCAGAAGATCCTGAAATTGCTAAAGCTTTTAGTTTAAATACATCAAGTGAAACAACTGCTGGAGCCAGTGCCGGATCTGTTTATTTGGTAGATGCTAATGGCTTTATCGATTTTCCCACTTTAGGGAAGATGAAGGTGAGTGGATTAAGCCGCACTGAAGTTCTTCAATTGTTGGATGGTAAATTGTCTCAATACATTAAAAAACCTATTGTCAGTCTTCGAATCACTAATTTTAAAGTTTCGGTACAAGGAGAAGTAGTTGCCCCTGGTACTTTTCCAGTGTCTTCTGAGCGTATCACATTGATTGAGGCCTTGACTATGGCAAAAGATCTGAGTGTTTACGGTAAACGTAATAATATATTGATTATCCGCGAAGTTGATGGTGTTAAAACATTTAATAGAGTTGATATCACTAGCGCTAGTTTCATGAATTCTCCATTTTATTATTTGGCACAAAATGACGTAGTATATGTAGAGCCCAACCAAAATAAAATTAATGTTTCAGCTGTGAATCCTAGTACAGGTTTAATATTTTCGGTTATTTCTATCTTGATCACTTTGACCACATTAATAATTACTACTTCAAAATAAATCGCTTTCATGGAAAATAATATGTCAAATGACAATCAAGAACAGGACTTTCAAATTAGAGCTATATTCGATCAATATGCTTCTCATTGGAAATGGTTTGTTTTAGGAGTATGTATCACTTTGTCTGGAGCCTATCTTTACCTGCGCTACACCATACCACAATACCGTGCTTCAACAACTATATTGATGAAAGACGAAAAGAAAGGCGGTATGTCTTCTGAGTTAGCTGCTTTTGCCGACATGGGTATTGGAGGCGGGAAAAACAATATTGATAATGAAATTGAAATACTCAAATCCAGAACCTTAATTGAAAATACGGTTCGCAAAATGAATTTGAATATTGCCTTTGTTGTCGAAGGAAAAATACTGAGTACAAATTTATATAAAGGAGCACCTATTTTAGTCAATTTTATAGATCAAAAATCAGATTTTTATTCTAAATCGAGGGCTTATCAATTTTTACCTATTTCCGCAAATACCTTTGCTCTGGAGGATTTAAGCGGTGAGGGTATTATTTTGCAACCTAAGAAAGAATATAGTTATGGTCAACCCATCGCAACTAAATATAGTACTTTGGTTATTAATAAATCACTCAAAAATGCTCCTGCCAATTTAGAAAATAGTAAGCCAATTCAGATTACCATCAGTCCGCTTGAAAATGTAGCCGGAAGTTTTAGATCGAGATTGGTTGTTACTCCATTAAGTAAAACGAGCAGTATTGTTGAACTTTCTCTAGTGGACCCCGTACTTGAAAAAGCGGAAGATTTTTTAGACAATTTGGTTCAAAATTATAATGCCGAAGCTGCCGCTGATAAAAATTTTATTTCTGAAAATACGTCTCAATTTATTGCTAATCGACTGGCTTTGATTACCGATGAGTTAGATGGTGTTGAGAAAAGTGTAGAAAATTTTAAAAATAGCAATCAATTAACTGATATTGAAACGGAAGCCAAGCTTTTTATAGAAAGTTCCAGTGAATATGATAAGTTAGGAGTTGAAGCTGATATTCAATTGAATATTATTTCTTCAATGCTTGACTTTATTAAAAAAAGTAAAAAATCAGACTTGTTACCTACCAACATCGTCAGCGGAGAGGCAACTGAGTTGATTGGTTCCTACAATCAATTGGTTTTAGATCGTAATCGTATTTTGAAATCGGCTACCGAGGCGAATCCTACCGTGATTAAAATAGATGATCAACTTTCCTCCTTAAAATCAAATGTAGCCTCTAGCCTGAGTCGCATGCAATCTAACTTGAATATTCAAAAAAGAAATTTGAACAGTCAGGAAGGACAGTTTAATAGTAAAATTAGTAAAATACCGGTTCAGGAACGTAAATTCAGAGTCATAGCCCGACAACAAAAAGTAAAAGAAGAATTGTATTTGTATTTGTTGCAAAAAAGAGAAGAAACTGCTATTTTACTAGCCGCTACAGAGCCTAATGCCAGGGTAGTAGATGCAGCCAAAGGGTCTACAGCTCCAGTTTCACCTAAAAAAAATATCATTTATTTAGGTGCGCTATTATTAGGGATTTTGGTTCCTTTTGGAATCATCTATTTGATGGATTTATTGGATACTAAAATAAAAAGTCGTTTGGATTTAGAGGGGAAAACATTAATTCCTTTCATAGGAGATGTTCCTACTTCTGATACTCCTTCGGAAATTATAAAATCAGAAAGCCGCACCAGTTCGGCGGAGGCGTTGCGCATCATTCGAACGAATTTAGAGTTTATGCTCAGTAAAGTATCCGAGGGTCAGGCTAAAACCATTTTTCTGACATCAACTTTTCCTAAAGAAGGTAAGACTTTTGTTTCGGCTAATCTAGCTGCCACATTTGCACTTTCCGGTAAAAAAGTATTGCTGATTGGAATGGATATCAGAAACCCAAGATTAGATGAATATCTGACATTGCCAGACCGTGGAGTGACTAATTATTTGTCGTCCAAAAATTTAGTTTTAGAGGATTTGATCGTTAAATATGACGGATTTGAAGATTTCCATGTGCTTCCTGCTGGAGTTATACCTCCCAATCCTGCTGAGTTGCTAATGAACAAAAAAGTGGATACACTTTTTGAAATCCTTAAAAGTCAATATGATTATATTATCGTCGATACTGCTCCGGTAAGTTTAGTGACTGATACGCTATTGATTGCGAAGCATGCGGATTGTTTCATTTACGTAGCACGAGCCAATGTTTTAGAGAAGCGAATGCTGAATATTGCCAATACCCTATACAAAGAACAAAAATTACCCAACATGTGCCTGTTGCTTAACGATACCGATTCAACTAAAGGTTATGGTTATGGTTATGGTTATGGTGTCAAAGTGGAAAAAGAACCTTGGTATAAAAAATTATTCTGATTTCAGTTTTTTGTTGAGTCAGTTCGATTGCGCTAAAAAGTTTACAAGATGTTTTTATTTTGTAAACTTTTTTTTATTTAATATATTGAATTGTTGTAGAATTCACAGTTTTTGTTCTTTTTGATGCAATTAGGTTTATTTTTGCCGCAATTAAATGTTTGAGTTTGTTATTGTTACTAAAGTGTGCATTAAAAAATACATTTTTGTTTTATATTTCCTACTGAAACGATAGATTTTACTATATTTTTACTCTAGCTTTGTAAAAATTTTGAAAGTTTGGTAATCTGCTATGTGGATTGCGGCGGCGGAGCCGTATCCTATCGTTAAAATAAAGGATTATAATTACCACTTACAGCTGATTACGCAAAATTATTACCCATAAAATTTTAAAATAATTATGAAAAAAATACTTATTGCAATTGTATTTGTTTTGTCACTTCTTTCTTCTTTTGTTGTTTCGGCTCAGGATTTGTTCACTGGGACTGATTTAAGCACCATTCAGGTTGATAATTTATCCAATGCAGATATTGTTAAGTTGAAAAACCAATTGCAAGCCAATTCTATTTCTTTTGCGCAAGCAGAACAGTTGGCTCTTTCCAAAGGAATGTCGGCTACCGAATTCGGGAAATTACGAATCCGATTGGAGAATGTTACGGGAACTTCTAATTCAGACAGTAGCAATCCTAATACCAACGGAACCGTTGATGCTAAAGAACTGACCCGTAAACAAGAGAAAATTATTAATACTAAAGTTAAAGATACCTTGAACGCGCTAATTTTTGGATCGGAACTGTTTGATACACCTACATTGAATTTTGAACCCAATTTAAAATTAGCCACACCTGTAAATTATGTTTTGGGACCTGGCGACGAGCTGCAAATCAGCGTTTATGGTGTACAAGAATTTAATGCTTCGGTGCCTGTCACAATGGAAGGTAAAGTAAATATTCAATATGTGGGCCAGATTCCAGTTTCAGGAATGACAATAGAAGCAGCTACTCAAAAGATTAAAGGTGCTATTGCACGGGTTTACAGTACAGTTGCCTCAGGGCAATCGCAAGTGGGTGTCAGTTTGAGTAGGATTAGAACAATCCGAGTAACTATTATAGGGAGCAAACAGCCAGGAAATTATTCTATATCTTCTTTGGCTACGGTTTACAATGCATTGTTTTTGGGGGGTGGTCCCGGTAAAAATGGAAGCTATAGAAATATCGAGTTATTGCGTAATAATGTTGTGTATCGCAATGTCGATCTTTACCGTTTTTTAGTAAATGGTGATCAGTCCGATAACGTAGGGCTGAAGGACAATGATGTAATCCGTATTCCAGCCTATAACCAAAGAGTTACAGTTGAAGGACAGGTGAAACGTCCCGGGATTTTTGAAATGAAGAGAGGGGAAGTTTTTTCGGAGTTACTTACTTTTGCTTCCGGTTTCAATGAATTGGCTTACACTGCCTCTGTAAATGTGTTGCAAAAAACAAATAAAGAATTTAAAGTTCGCGATATCAAGGAATCTGAGTTTGGTGTGTACCAACCGCTTTCTGGAGATGTATTCCGAGTTTCTAAAATTTTAAACCGTTTTGAAAACCGAATTAAAATAGAGGGTGCGGTATTTAGACCTAACACTTACGCTTTTTACGAAGGAATGCGTATTTCGGATTTGGTAGCTAAAGCAGATGGTTTAAAAGAAGATGCGTATAGTAATCGGGCACGAATCATAAGACTTCAACCGGACCTGACTACAGAAATTGTCAATGTGAATTTAGCAAAAGCGCTTAGCGGTGATTTAGAGGCTGATATTCCTTTAAAAAGAGAGGATGTGGTAACTGTTTATTCTATTTTAGATTTTGAGGAAGAGTTCGAGATTACTATTGACGGTGAAATTAAAAAACCTGGGGTATATCAATATTATGATAATTTGACGCTGAATGACTTATTAGTTCAGGCTGGTGGCTTAACGGGTTCTGCTTCTAAAAGAGTTGAAGTGGCGCGAATGATTGTTTCTGAAAATATTGATGATACTAATCCTAATAAAGCAGAATTGTTTAATATCGAAATTATTGCGGGAAATAACGAGCAGGCTAAAAACTTTGTATTACGTCCTTTTGATGTAGTAAATATTCGTAAAATGGCGGTATATGATAAACCAGAAATGGTTACGGTTTCCGGTTCAGTACATTATGCCGGAAAATATGTTTTGGCTAATAAAAAAGATCGTGTTTATGATGTGATTCAAAGAGCAGGAGGATTAACCTCTTTGGCCAATATTGAAGGAGTACGCATAAAAAGACCTATTCAGGCCAAGCAAATTGAAGATTTGGAAAATGTGAATCTTAATTTAGGTAAAAGAGACAGTGTTCAAAACAAACTAGAGAAGAAATTAAAAGAAGATTTGAAATATGCCACTATTCCTGTAAACTGGAAAGCTATTGTTAAAAATACTAAAAGCAGTACTAATGTCACCTTATTTCCAGGAGATGAAATTGAAGTAGTGGCCTTTAATGAAGGGGTAAAAGTGACTGGAAACGTGTTGTTAACTTCTGAAATTCCTTATGATAGCGGAAAGGGATTTAATTATTATTTAAATGCCGCGGGAGGTATTGACGCTAAAGGATGGAAGAAAAAGGCTTATATTATTTATCCAAATGGTAAAGCGGCAGTAGCACATTCTTTCTTGTTTATTAGATCTTATCCCAAAGTATCCCCAGGATCTCAAATTATTATACCAGAAAAACCGGAGACAAAGAAAATGAGTACTGGTGAGTTTGTCAGTATTGCGGGAGTATTAGCGAGTCTGGCAGGTATTGTAATTGCATTGATCAGGTAGTATTGGTTCGTTTATAGAGTTCTGTACTATTTTTTATTTGTTGAATTTATTAGGCATTTTTCAGCAAGCAAGAGTTGGTTATAGGAATTCGTAAACTCGAGTAGTCTGCTAATATCTATAAATATGCAAAGGGGTGCAGAATTCTACAGAACTTTTGTTTTACATTTTTTTAATACTAAAATACAAACAAGCGTAAAATCTTGACACAATGAGCAAAAATTCAGCAAACGAGGAAATAACCTTGAAAGAATTACTGGAAAACGGAGCAGCCTTGTTCCATTATTTGCTGTCACAATGGAAGGTTATTTTATTGGCAGTAATTTTAGGTTCAGTATTGGGTGTAGGTTATTCTTATATAAAGAAGCCTGTTTATACTGCAACTTTATCATTTGCATTAGAAGATGAAAAATCAGGAGGCGGCGGTTTAGGAAGTGCGCTTGGTTTAGCCAGTTCCCTTGGATTAGATCTTGGCGGTGGCGGCGGCAGTGTTTTTTCGGGTTCCAATTTGACCGAATTGTTTAAATCACGAGCCATGGTAGAGCAAACTCTGCTCAGTGCTGTTGTGGTAGATGATAAAAGTATTTCTCTTGCAGAAATGTATTTGCAAAATGAAGGATGGAGAGCGAAATGGGATGAAAGCCCTAAATTTAAAAACCTTCAGTTTTTAGTGGAAACCCCACGAAAGGAATTCACCAGAGTGCATGACAGTATTCTTGGGGTGATGTATTATAATTTATCACAAAAGGGACTATCTGTTGCTCAAAAGGATAAGAAAATAGCAATAATAACAATTGATGTAAATTCAACTAGTGAGTTATTCGCTAAGTATTTTACAGAGGCCTTGGTTAAAGAAGTTTCGGATTTTTATGTCACTACAAAAAGTAAAAAGGCACGTCTTAATATGGATATCCTTAAACGCCAGACAGATTCAATTCGCGGCGAACTAAATGGAGCCATAACCGGTGTAGCTGTGGCTAATGATAATACTTTCGGCTTAAATCCTGCTATGAATGTACGCCGAGCGCCTTCAGCACGAAGACAAGTAGATGTTCAGGCAAATACAGCGATATTGACAGAGTTAGTGAAACAAACGGAATTGGCCAAAGTAACTTTGCGTAAAGAAACCCCACTGATTCAAGTAATTGACACACCTATTTTGCCATTAGCCAAAGAGCGCTTTGGGAAGGCCAAAGGGATTGTTTTAGGTGGTTTTTTAGGTGGTTTTTTGATAGTGTTTTTTTTAATTTTAAAAAGATTAATTAAGAATATCTAAGTCTTTTTCGATAATTTTTGCTTTTGCTTAGCGTTTTAAGTTGTGATTTTTTAGATGCGTTGCAGCTCTCAGGTAAAGCCTAATATTAGTTCGAGAAATATTTAAAAAAGTATACTTCAGCTCGTTTTGCATAAAAAAGTAGGTACAGGGTATTGCTGATCAATTTGTGAGATCTGCGAAAGTTATACAGTAGACTGACTAAAAAAGAATCAGAACTGCGTATTTAACGTAATTTTTATTTCTTATTTTTTTTTGTGAGTTAACTATTTTATCAAAATATTACACTTCTCTTTACTTTGAATTTATGGGATTAATTGCTTTAGTAAAAATATTGTTGCTTTTTTAACGCAGCATAGATTTAAAACTAAATTATAAAACTAGATCTTCAGTAGAAGAAAATAAAGTAAATGTCCAGAGCCTTTAATGCTATTACTGGATTGTCAAAAGTGGTTAAAATACATTATTTACAACGTGCTGTATGTTGTTTTACACTATTTTCAGCAATAAAAAAGGTATGTGAAACAACTTAAAAAAATGAAATAACCAAATATTTTTTTGTAGATTAATTTTCTAAAATTAGTAGCGTGTTTCTATACGTTTAAAAAATATAAATTGAATTTAGCCAAAGCGTTAAATAAATACCCATTATTCATGTTTAAAGATAAAATTTTATTAATTACTGGTGGTACAGGTTCGTTTGGCAGTGCCGTTTTAAATCGTTTTTTGCATAGTGATCATTTTAAAGAAATACGTATTTTTTCACGTGATGAAAAAAAACAGGATGATATGCGTAATTTTTATAAAAATGATAAAATTAAGTATTTTATTGGAGATGTAAGAGACTACAACAGTATTGAATATGCAATGAGCAATGTGGATTATGTGTTCCATGCCGCAGCATTAAAACAAGTTCCATCATGCGAATTTTTTCCAATGCAAGCAGTTAAAACGAATGTAGAGGGAACCCAAAATGTTATTCGAGCAGCGGCATCCAATAAGGTCAATAAAGTAATCTGCTTATCGACAGACAAAGCTGCTTATCCTATCAATGCGATGGGTATTTCTAAGGCTATGATGGAGAAAGTTGCTGTAGCTGAGGCCCGTAATCTGACTGATACAACAGTTTGTTTGACACGTTACGGAAACGTAATGGCGTCAAGAGGTTCTGTAATTCCGTTATTTTTATCTCAAATAGAAAAAGGTGAAGTATTGACGATAACTGATCCTAATATGACTCGTTTTTTAATGTCTTTAGAAGAAGCTGTTGAATTGGTACTGTTTGCCTTTGAACACGGTAATCCAGGTGATTTATTTGTCAACAAAGCTCCTGCGGCTACAATAGGTGATTTAGCAGAGGCGGTTTGTCAGCTAAAAAACGCAAAAAATGAGATTAAAGTTATCGGTACCCGACATGGAGAAAAGCTTTATGAGACTTTATGTACACGAGAAGAAATGATGAAGGCAGAAGATATGGGAGACTTTTATCGCATTCCTGCTGATAATCGTGATTTGAATTATGCGAAATATTTCTCAGAGGGTAAAGAGATTCAACCTGAAATCGAGGACTATAATTCACATAACACCATACGTGAAAATGTTGAGGGAGTAAAAGTTTTATTACGGAAACTAGCCCTTTTTCAAGAGTAAGTATATGATTGAAAAAATAATTGGAAATTCTTTTGTCGATGAAAGAGGAACTTTACTCTATAGTAATGAACTTGATCTATCGGAGATAAAACGGATGTATGTTATAGAAAATAAAGATTTATTAATACAAAGAGCGTGGCAGGGTCATCGTATTGAAAAAAGATGGTTTGTTGCGGTTAAAGGTAAATTTTTAATCAAGTTAGTGAAAATTGATGATTTTGAGAATCCTTCGGATGACTTAGAAGTCCATTCAATACTAATAAATTCGGAAGTATTAGAAACTGTTGCTGTTGCAGCGGGCTATGCTTCCTCTATTCAAGCTTTAGAAGTCGGTTCTAAATTGATTGTTTTTTCCAATTATAAAATTGGAGAAGTTGATGATAATTACAGGTATAATCCAACACGCTGGAAATAAGTATGAAAAAATTAAAAGTAGTTACCATTTTAGGCACGCGTCCTGAAATTATACGTTTAGCAGAATGTATCAAAAAATGTGATCTTTATTTTGATCATGTTTTAATTCACACTGGACAAAATTACGATTACGAGCTCAACGAAATCTTTTTTGAAGACTTAGGGCTAAGAAAACCAGATTATTTTTTGAATGTTGCTGGAAATCATTTGGGAGAGACCATAGGAAACGTAATTTCAAAGTCTTATGAGGTTTTAGCGAAAGAGCTCCCTGATGCTCTTTTAGTTTTGGGTGATACGAATAGTGTGTTGAGTACTATTGCTGCAAAACGATTGAAAATACCAATTTTTCACATGGAAGCCGGTAATCGTTGTTTTGATCAAAATGTACCAGAAGAAATTAACCGTAAGATTTCGGATCATATCAGTGATATTAACTTAACATATACGGAGAACAGCCGTCGCTATTTGTTAAGCGAAGGTTTTCGAAAAGACCATGTGTTTGTAACGGGTTCCCCTTTGAAGGAAGTATTAGTAAAATACACAAACGAAATTTCGAACAGTGACGTTGTTGCTCGTTTGAATTTAAAAGAGCAACACTACATTGTGGTCAGTGCTCATAGAGAAGAAAATATTGATTTAGACAATCACTTTGAAATTTTGGCAGATTCTTTGAATCAGGTGGCTGAAAAATATCAAATGCCTGTTATCTTTTCTACACATCCTCGTACCAGAAATCGAATTGAAAAAAATAAGATTAAATTTCATCCTTTGATTTCGAATGTACCGCCTTTAGGTTTCTTCGACTATGTAAAGTTACAAAAAAGTGCTTTTGTTGTACTTTCTGACAGCGGTACAATCAGCGAAGAATCGGCTATGATGGGATTCCCAGCGGTCAGTATTCGAACAAGTACAGAAAGACCTGAAGCAATAGATGCCGGGACGATCGTTTTAGGTGGCATAAGCAGTGATCAAGTTTTGAATGCTATAGCCATTGCAAAGGGTTTGTTTGACGCGGAGATTGAATTACCACCTTCGTATGAGGTTACAAATACTTCTGCTCGTGTAGTTAAAGCTATTCAGAGTTATACATCCATTGTTAATAAGGTGATTTGGAATAAATAATTTATTAAATGAAAAAATTATTAGTAATAGGAATCAAGGGCATGGCAGGACATATACTGCATCGGTATTTTAGTGAGCAAAACGTGTATGATGTATACGGTTTAGCCAGAAATATTGAGTCGAGTGCTACTTTATTCAATGTAGATGTTTCAAATACCGATCAATTGCGTTCGCTTTTTGAAAAGAATCAATTTGATTATGTTGTGAATTGTATTGGAATTTTAAATAAAGATGCAGAAGACAATCCGTCAAAAGCTATTTGGTTTAACAGTTATTTTCCTCATTATTTAGAAGAAATAACAAAAACAACACTGACAAAAGTAATTCATATTAGTACTGATTGCGTTTTTTCAGGAAAGGAAGGGTCTTACACTGAAAATGATTTTAAAAATGGAGTGGGTTTCTATGCGCAGTCGAAGGCGCTAGGTGAATTAACTAATACGAAAGATGTAACGATTAGGACTTCAATAATAGGCCCGGAATTGAATCAAAACGGTATCGGTTTATTTCATTGGTTTATGTCGCAAACAAATCACGACTATTTGAAAGGATTTACCAAAGCTTATTGGTCTGGTTTGACTACTTTGGAACTAGCGAAAGTTGTTGAAGCTATCATTGATCAGAATATTGTTGGTTTGATACAAGTAGCGCCATCAACCAAGATTGATAAATTTGCTTTACTCACTTTAATTAATGCTATTTACAAAAATAGTGCTCTGGAGATTGAACCCTCCGACAGTTATCATGTTGACAAAAGTTTAGTGAGTATTCGAACTGATTTTGATTATCCTGTTCCAGATTACGGCCAAATGCTGGAAAGTCAAAAGGAATGGATTTTAGCACATCCAAGTTTATATGCTCATTATTTATAAAAAACAGTATGATTTCTGTAGTAACAGCGTATTATAATCGAAGGAAATTACTGATGCGTACTTTAAATAGTATGCAGTCAAATTATGGTATAATTGATTTTGAATTTATTGTTGTCGATGACGGGAGCGATGAGTCAGAACGTTTGGAAGATTTGCCGAAAATTTTTGCTTTTTTAAAAGTTATTCGGATCGAAAAATCAGATAAATGGTATAGTAACCCATGCATTCCTTTTAACAGAGGATTTGAAGCCGCTACTGGAGATAAGATTATACTTCAAAATCCGGAGTGTTACCATTTTGACAATATTTTAGAATACGTAGACCAGCATCTTAAAAAAAACGATTACTTAAGTTTCGCCTGTTATTCTTTAGATAAGCAATATACGGACGATGATCAATTGTTTTATGACAGAGATTTAATTACTTCACTCATTGATAATAATGCACATATTGTCCAGACAGACGGTGGTTTAGGATGGTATAACCATTCCAAATATCGTCCAGGTGCTTATCATTTTTGTACCGCTCTTATGACCAGTGATCTAGTTGATTTGGGCGGGTTTGATCCTAGGTATGCTTTAGGACATGGATATGATGATGATGAATTAGTATTCCGAATTCAACAAAAAAAAATGAATATCAAATTTTTGGACACTCTTAAAGTAATTCATCAAAACCATTATGTCAAGCAAGTAACCGTTGACGAACAAAAAGAAAAGTATCTAAATGAAAAAGCTTCCAGAAATAAAAGCATTCTTGAGAACATAACCAAAAATTCAGGTCATTACAGAGCTAATTTTATCACCATAGGAAGTTATCAGCAAGCCAATCAATCGTATTTTGTCCAGACTCTAAAAAACCATTTACTTCAAATCGGCTATGTCATTAAAAGAAAATTTTAAAAATGATAACGGACTCTTCAATTTTATATTTGTAAATGGTGCCCTCTAAAAATAGAATCCTTATAAAGAATGTTGCTTCCCTAGGAGTCGTTCAAGTAGTTAACTATATTTTTCCGTTACTAACAATACCATACGTTTCCAGAATAATAGGTCCTGAGGGCTTTGGATTGATCAACTACATTACCGCTTTTGTAAGTTACTTTGTGCTGATTGTTTACTATGGTTTTGATTTGACCGCAACGCGAAAGATAGCCGTGGATCCCGATAATTTAGCTATTCGTTCCGCTGTTTTTTCAGAAGTGACCTGTGCTCGGATATTGTTATTTCTTGTAACGATAGCAGGTTTTTTGATTTGTATCAGCAGTGTCCCACTTTTGAGTGAGAATGTTAAGCTTTCATTGGTGCTGTTTTTAACGGTAGTTTCGGCTCTTTTGACGCCACAGTATGTTTTTCAAGGATTACAGAAACTACCTGTGTTGAGTATGTTGACTGTTGTAAAAGGAGTTGTCAATACCAGTTTGATTTTTATTTTTGTCGCTACAAAAGAGGATTTGTTGCTATATGCAAGTATTACTGTTTTTAGCAACTTTTTGATCAGTTTGATTGCGATTTTATATGTTATTTTTGTAATAAAAATTAAATTTACTTTTTACTCCATATCGCATACCATTTCTATTTTAAAAGAGGGTCGGTTGATATTTTTTTCCTCGATAATTTTTTCGTTGTATACCACAACAAATATTATTATTCTGGGTTTTTTTGCGGAAGCAACAACGATAGGATACTATACTACTGCCGTGAGTTTTATAATTATAGTTCAGAGTGTCGTTAATATTCCACTTTCTTCTTCATTGTATCCATACATTGGTAAATCTTTTTCAGAAAGTGAAGAAAATGGGATTGTCAAATTGAGGAAAATTGTGCCTTTAGTGTTTTATTTTACTGCAGCAATTTGTTTAGGTATTTTAGTATTAGCCCCATTTGTAGTGCTTTTTATTTACGGGAAAAGTTTTACGGGATCCATAATCAGTGTGCAGATTTTAAGTTTTTTGCCTTTAATTTCTGCTATGAGCAGTTTGATGGGGATTCAAACCATGCTTAATTTAAGAATGGACAATTTGTTTTTAAAAATCACCAGTTTTGCCGCTTGTTTTAGTTTGGTTTTGAATGTATTAATGGGTTATTATTTTAGTTACATCGGTACTAGTATAAGTTATCTTCTTACCGAACTATTAATTTGTGCATCGTTTTATCTGATTTTAAAAAACAAGGGATTAATTTTATTTAAAAAAGAAAATTTTAAATTTAAAAATGTAATAACACAAGTCCAAAACATGAGAAATATGTAAGACGCTTTTCCATTACTTTCGAATAGTTAATTACTTGATTGTTATACTGTATACAGTAATCATAATACTTTTTTAAATTTAATTTGGTACTCTAGTGTTTTACAAGAATTAAACTAAATGTCATGGCAGTTGACTTTCGATTGAAATGCGTTTTTTTTTTGCTTTTTTTGTAATTGTGTGTGAACCTAAAATTTTTATTAAGCTAATTAATTTATATTAATGAATACCATATATTACATCGGACATTCATCAGAAGGTTTTAATGATGGCGGTCAGTCCAGAAATAAAGCCTTTGCAACTTATTTCATTCAGAAAGGAGCCGTGATTGTCCCTGTTTACAGTACGAATCATTTTGTCCGATTTGGCTTTTTGTTAGCTGTTTTGAAAATCATGTTATTCTCAAAAAATAATACTTTTTTTATTCATCAAGGAACGTTATTAGTTTTATTTCCGCTTCCGCTGCTTGGCTTTAATTTGATTAGGAAAGTAGTCTTTGGGATTCTTCAACATACGTCCAAACGCAATGATGTAACTATAGAAGTTAATGATTTACCTTATGAACAAGCTAAAGATTTAGAACTGCCAGTTTCTGAAATATCTAAAGTTTTTCAAGACAAATTATATGCTTTACAGAACGTAAAATATGTTTTTGCTTCCCATGAAATGGGAAAATATATAAATGAGACTTTTCCATTGCAATATGAGGTGATCATTAATGGTTCTAATGCGGTTCATACTAATTTTGATTCAGAGGAGTTGCCTGCTTGTTTCAGCTCTGCCGAGACTAAGTTTATTTATGCAGGTGGCTTGAACAAGGGCAGACAAATTGAGGCTTTACTTTCCCATTTTAACAATAGAAAAGAAATTCTTATTCTTATAGGGGAATGGGGTGAATGGCTTTCAGATTATAAGCTCCCGGATAATGTATTTTATTTGGGTAAATTTAAAGAAGACTATGCTCATTATTTAACTGCAAAATGTGATGTTGGAATTATACCGTACGAAGCGTCACGATTTTATTACAATGTTTGCTACCCAACAAAAGCTTCCTTTTATATTGCGGCCGGTATTCCATTTTTATCGACTCCTTTATTGGAATTAAAAAATATTTTTGAAAAAACCGGTATGGTTTATTTTGTTCCTTTTGCAGATTGGGGCCGCTTTATTGATGATTTTGATTCGACGGGTTTACAAGATATTAAGGAGAAAATAGCTGTAGAAAAACACAATTTCTATTGGGACGCATTATTGAGTCAATACTAATACCGCTTTTCATATAATTTTGATTTTTTGTTTTGACGCACATGAATTTCATTCTAGCTGTATTCATTAAGTCGCTTCACTTTATCTAGATGTTTATAGTTTTGTTTATCTAACAATTAGACTTTTTCTATTTTTGTCGTTGTTCGGTCAGTACGAATGCAGGTCGAAAGTCTGATAGAGTTTGTATTTTCTCGGAATTCTTACTTTTAAATAATTACACCCAACGGGTTAATTCATTAGATTTAATAATGTTATTTATTTTAATTTCTACATTTTTTTTATTAGTACTGTGCTCTTTTATCATTCCGAAAGAGCTACTTTACAATTATTTATTATATTTTTTTTTAGGATTCCTTCTTATTTTAATTGCTGGTTTCCGTAATGAAGAAGTAGTCCGTGATTATGTTAATTACGTTACTTATTTTTATGAACAAGATTTTTTACAGGTAGAGCCAGCATTCGTTTTAATTTCGAAGATTATCCATTTATTGATTGGACCTTATCCAATTTATTTATTCGTGTTATTTGCCAGCCTTGGAGTGGGTTTGAAATTAGTGGCTATAAAACAACTTTCATCCTTGTGGTTTTTGTCTTTAGTGATTTATATCTCTAATTTTTTTATTTTGCATGAAATGACTCAAATCCGTGCAGGAGTAGCATCGGCATTGTTGTTGTTATGTGTTAAGCCAATATATGACAGAGATTTAAAAAAGTTTCTGTTATTTTCTTTTTTGGGTTTTTTATTTCATTATTCTGCTATAGTTATTTTACCGCTGTGGTTTTTGGGTATAAAAGCAAGAAAAAATTTCTTGTTCTTTTCGATACCAGTTGCGTATTTAATTTACTTTTCAGGTATCAATTTAATTACTACAATACCCATAGCGGTAATACAAAGTAAAATTTCAATTTACCAAACCTTAATGGAGATGGGAAATGAGGAATCTATTTTAATAAATGTTTTTAACCTTGTTTTTTTAGGAAAAATTATACTTTTTTACTTTTTATTGTATAAATATGAGCTGATTGTTTCCCATAATAAATATGCTCCTATTTTAATGAAAATCTATTGTATTTCATTAATGTCCTATCTTGTTTTAGCGGTAATGCCACCGATCGCTACAAGGATAAATGAATTGTTCGCAATTGTTGAAATTGTGTTACTGCCCCTTATTTACTATGCTTTTAAACCGGTTTGGTTTTCTAAATCAATTGTAGTTTTTATTGGAATATGTTTTTTATTGATCAATTTATTTTATGTAAAATTGATTGTTTTTTAAATATGGGTTTCTTTGTTAGGTGAACACATAATATAATTTTACAAAATATAAATAAAAAAAATGGTTGCTGCAGTTGTTGTTCTTTTTAATCCGGATGTAGATGTTGTTAAAAACATTAGCAGTTATGTTGGCTGTGTTGAAAAAGTCTATATCATTGATAATTCTACTTTTTCTAATGAAGATTTATTCAAAGCAGTGCCTTTTAAAGGTGCGTTAGAGTATGTTTTTAATAATGGTAATCTAGGTATCGCCGAAGCACTGAACATAGGTTGTAAACTTGCTATTAAAGCAGGTATGCAATGGGTTCTGACTATGGATCAAGATAGCAAATTTCTAAATTTAGACACTAAGATTATCTCTCAGGTTTTAAATACTGAAGACAGTCGTGTAGTTCTTTATTATCCGAATTATTTGATTGACGGAATTATTTACGACAAATATATTAAGGAAAACAATGAACCTATTGTTGTTATGACTTCGGGAAATTTCATTAATCTACAAGCTTATCAATCTTTGGCTGGATTTGAAGATAAACTTTTTATCGATTATGTGGATATTGATTATTGTCTGAAAATTAAAGCTGCAGGATATAGAATAGCCTTATTACCAGATGCCACCTTAAAACATGAATTAGGTCAATCAGAGCATGTTACATTTTTGTCTTTTAATGCTATGGTAACAAATCACTCTAGTTTGCGCAGGTATTATATTACCCGAAATAGATTGTATGTGAGTAAAAAATATAAAACGGTTTCAGCTGTTTTTACCAAAACGGAAAAAAGAATATTTATTAATGATTTATTGAAAATAATTCTTTTTGAAGATAATAAAATTTCAAAAATGAAGAGTGTATTTAATGGTTATATCGATTACCGAAATAATAAGTTTGGTATTTATAATCAATAAAAATCGCACCATAATCCCTATTTTAAATGATATCAGTTTGTTTAGCAACCTACAATGGTGAAAAATATATAAAGGAGCAACTACTTTCCATATTAAAACAACTTGCCAAAGATGATGAAATTATAATTTCAGATGATCACTCGACAGATGGGACTTTAGGAATTATTGAAGCGCTATGTGATTCCCGGATCTCTGTTTTTTTTAATTCGGAAAAGGGATATACCAGTAATTTCGAAAATGCACTCAGACACATTAACGGAGACATCGTGTTTATTAGTGATCAAGATGATATTTGGGATTCTAACAAGGTTGAAATATGTTTAGAAGCACTCCAATCTACGGATCTCGTAGTTTCAGATTGTCAATTGATAAATAATCAAAAAGAAATAATTGCTCCTTCATATTTTGAACTGAGAAAAGTAAAAAAAACCAGTTGGGGGAATTTAGTAAAATTTGGTTATTTAGGATGTTGCTTGGCTTTCCGGTCAGAACTGCTAAAAAAAGCGCTTCCTTTTCCGACCAACAGGCAATTGTGTACCCATGACAATTGGTTGTTTTTAGTGGGTGCTTTTTTATATCGGCATAAGGTGTTAGATGAGCGTCTTATTTATTATCGAAGACATGATGCGAATGTTTCGACTGGGGGGCAGCTTTCAGGAAAGTCGCAATGGTTCAAAATTAAATACAGAGTGTATTTATGTTTTTTTTTACTGAAAAGATCCTTAATTTATTAAAATAGTATATGAAAATATCCATAATCACAGTTGTGTATAACAACGAAAAAACGATTACTCAAGCGATGCAATCGGTCCTTTCACAAACCTATAATGATATTGAATATGTTATTATAGATGGTAGTTCGAAAGATAATACCGTTAATTTGATTAATAATTACAAAGAAAATCTTGGTTATTTTATTTCTGAAAAAGATAGTGGTTTGTATGATGCTATGAATAAAGGAATTCGGGCTTGTACAGGTGACGTTATAGGAATCTTAAATTCAGATGATTTGTATCAGGATTCTACTGTAATAGCGTCTGTTATGGAACAATTTATTGCAGATCCAGAGTTGGATATACTATATGCTGACTTAGTGTATGTAAAGCGAGATGATACAAATAAAGTAGTTCGTAGATGGCGTACAAAAAGTTATTACGACAGCTTTTTTGAAAATGCAAATGTTCCACCACATCCTGCTTTGTTTGTTAAAAATAAGGTGTATGAAAAGGTAGGAATGTTTGATTTACAGTATAAACTAGCGGCAGATTATGAATTGATGTTAAGAATGTTTAAAAAGCACCAGTTTAAATCTAAATATTTCAATAAGCTAGTTATTAAAATGAGGCTGGGTGGCGCAACAAATCAAAGTTTTGCCAATATCGTAAGCCAGAATAAAGAAGTACTTAAGGCATGGAAAAATAATGGTTTGCAAGCCCCATTTTATTTAATGCCATTGCGATTATTTAAACGTTTAGCACAATTTATTTAGTTGCTATAACTAATTATAAAATGGAAATACTAGTAACAGGAGCAAATGGTTTTTTAGGAAAATCAATCGTAAATGAATTGTCAAAAGATAACACTCTTTTCAGTTTGTCTAGAACTTCCAGAGATTATTCAATCTCTTTAGATGTTGACATCCCTCGTTTCAACCAAAAATTTGATTTGGTCATTCATGCGGCAGGAAAAGCGCATAGTATTCCAAAGCACTCACTTGATAAAAAGCAATTTTTTGACGTGAATGTTACCGGGACACTTAACTTATTGAAAGGACTAGAAACGGTTGGTGTGCCAAAACAATTTGTTTTTATCAGTTCTGTTTCAGTTTATGGTCAAGAAATCGGTACTAATATCAAGGAAGAACACGTATTGGACGCGCAAGATCCT
The DNA here is from genome assembly GCF_015752255.1 of Flavobacterium sp. CAN_S2. Classification (NCBI taxonomy): domain Bacteria; kingdom Pseudomonadati; phylum Bacteroidota; class Flavobacteriia; order Flavobacteriales; family Flavobacteriaceae; genus Flavobacterium; species Flavobacterium sp. CAN_S2. The sequence goes on along the minus strand of NZ_JADOVA010000003.1, from coordinate 280,571 downwards.
TATGGACTAAGTAAGCTAAAAGCGGAAGAAATAATTATAAAATGGTGTGAATATCACAATGTGGTTTGTACCATTTTGCGTCTACCTTTGTTGGTTGGAGTAAATCCGCCGGGAAATTTAGGTGCTATGTTACGCATGATTGAAAAAGGATATTATTTTAATATTGGTGGGGGAAAAGCAAAAAAAAGTATGGTCTTGGTTGATGATGTCGCTTCATTTATTCCAACTGTAGCTGCCGTAGGAGGTGTTTTTAATCTTACAGATGGATTTCATCCGAGTTTTAAGGAGTTGAGTTTATCGATTATTCTTAGGAAGAAGAAAATAAAGCCTTTAAATATGCCTTTATTTTTGGTTAAATTAGTGGGGTATGTTGGTGATTTATTAGGAGACAGATTTCCTATCGATTCCTTAAAAATAAAAAAAATCACTTCTGATTTAACATTTGACGACACAAAGGCAAGAAAATTATTGGGTTGGAATCCCCGAAGTGTTTTGGAATATTTAAAAAATAATAATCTGTAATTTGAATTATAAAAAAATATAACAATCTGCAACACAAAAAAATAAATGCATTTTGGCTTCTCATCGTGAACGTTAAAAATAATAATAAAGACCTATGTATTCTAAATAAACAAAGCTATGTTTTCCATATTATAGAGGAACGTATTAGTACATGAGATCAAAATCATGTTCTTATCTGTCAGCATGAAGCTATTTGTCAAAAAAATGAATAATACCAAACGAGTTTTAAATATATAATTTACATAATGACTTTTGAAAAAACACCCATACAAGATTTAATACTTATTACTCCAGCCGTTTTTGAAGATTCGCGCGGGTATTTTTTTGAGGCGTATAACCGAGCTAAATTTTTAGAAAACGAAATCGCTTATGAATTTATACAAGACAATCAGTCATTTTCCAGCAGAGGGGTGATTCGAGGTTTGCATTTGCAGATTAATCCTTTCGCACAGGCCAAATTAGTTCGTGTTTTACAAGGAGAAATTCTTGATGTGGCGGTCGATTTGCGTAAAAACTCCGCTACATACGGACAACATTATAGTGTTGTTTTGAGTGCTGACAACAAAAAACAATTGATGGTACCGCATGGTTTTGCCCATGGCTTTTCGGTTCTAAGTGAAACTGCTTCCGTGCTGTATAAGGTTGATGGTGCATATGATAAAGCGAGTGAAAGAGGGATTCGATATGATGATGCTACTTTGGCAATTGATTGGCAGTTGCGTCCCGAGGAAATACTGGTATCCGATAAGGATATGATATTGCCGGGTTTTGATGCTATTGATTGGGAGTTTTAGTATGAGTTTAAAGTTTAAAGTGGTGAGAAGTGAATAGTTTTAGTATTTGGAATCTTCGTTTTATTAATGCGCGTCGCAGAGGGAGTGGTTATTTAGGATTTAACTATTATGGTAGTAATAAGGAGACTTTAAAATTGTAGTATTAAAGATTTTAATTTAAAGTAAAAAGTAAGAACGATCTTTTCTTTTGCCTTGATGCAAAAGAAACAAAAGATCAAGCCTGAAAATAAAAAGCTTAAAAACTACCTCAAAGTGCCGTTCCGCAGCCCGAGCCGTTCGCCTTTCAGGCTCAACTCGCGGACTGCTGCCACTTTACTTTTTCGTTGTTTTTTTATGCTTTTTATTTAAGGGCGGGGGAGGAGTGGTGTGAAGAGCGTTTAGGGAGTTATTATTATTATTATTGAAGAACGATTTTTTCTTTTAGCTCACTAAAATTTTATTTTAATTGGTGTTTGCTTCGCCTGTTCGCTTCACTCGGGTGTCTGAATCTTCGATTTGCCTTGATGCAAAAGAAACAAAAGATCAAGCCTGAAAATAAAAAGCTTAAAAACTAACTCAAAGTGCCGTTCCGCAGCCCGAGCCGTTCGCCTTTCAGGCTCAACTCGCGGACTGCTGCCACTTTACTTTTTCGTTGTTTTTTTATGCTTTTTATTTAAGGGCGGGGGTAGGAGTGGTGTGAAGAGCGTTTATGGAATTATTATTATTAGTATTATTTCTGAAGAACGATTTTTTCTTTTAGCTCATTAAAATTTTAGTTTAATTAATGTTTGCTTCGCCTGTTCGCTTCGCTCGGGTGTCTGAATCTTCGATTTGCCTTGATGCAAAAGAAACAAAAGATCAAGCCTGAAAATAAAAAGCTTAAAAACTACCTCAAAGTGCCGTTCCGTAGCCCGAGCCGTTCGCTTTTCAGGCTCAACTCGCGGACTGCTGCCACTTTACTTTTTTGTTATTTTCTTATGCTTTTTATTTAAGGGCGTAGGAGGAGTGGTGTGAAGAGTGTTTAGGGAGTTATTATTATTATTATTATTATTATTATTATTATTATTATTTCTGAAGAACGATTTTTTCTTTTAGCTCACTAAAATTTTATTTTAATTGGTGTTCACTGAATCTTCGATTTGCCTTGATGCAAAAGAAACAAAAGATCAAGCCTGAAAATAAAAAGCTTAAAAACTACCTCAAAGTGCCGTTCCGCAGCCCGAGCCGTTCGCCTTTCAGGCTCAACTCGCGGACTGCTGCCACTTTACTTTTTCGTTGTTTTTTTATGCTTTTTATTTAAGGGCGGGGGTAGGAGTGGTGTAAAGAGCGTTTAGGGAGTTATTATTATTATTATTATTATTATTTCTGAAGAACGATTTTTTCTTTTAGCTCATTAAAATTTTAGTTTAATTAATGTTTGCTTCGCCTGTTCGCTTCGCTCGGGTGTCTGAATCTTCAATTTGCCTTGATGCAAAAGAAACAAAAAATCAAGCCTGAAAATAAAAAGCTTAAAAACTACCTCAAAGTGCCGTTCCGCAGCCCGAGCCGTTCGCCTTTCAGGCTCAACTCGCGGACTGCTGCCACTTTACTTTTTCGTTGTTTTTTATGCTTTTTATTTAAAGGCTTAGGAAGAGTGGTGTGAAGAGTGTTTAAGGAGTTATTATTATTATTATTATTATTATTATTGAAAAACCCTTTGCGACTTGGAGACAGCATTTAAGAACGTTCTTTAAATTGGAGAAAAATGAGTTGGATTTAATAGTGAAATCGTGGAAATTTTTTAAATCTTTGTCAAGAAAATAAAGTTAGTCTTTAATAAGACAATCATATTAATAAAAATAGAATGAATAGAATACTAGTAACGGGAGCTAAAGGACAATTGGGTTCGGAATTACAGGTTTTGTCAAAAGACTATAGCCAGTTTGAATGGATTTTTACCGATAGGGAGGAATTGGATCTATGTGATTTAGATCATTTAACATCTGAAATAGCAAGAATTAATCCACAGATTATTATTAATTGTGCCGCACATACTGCCGTTGATCGTGCTGAAACTGAAATTGAATTGTCGGATATTCTCAACCACAAAGCTATAGCCGTTATGGCAAAATGGAGTCATGCTAATGGCTGTAAATTGATTCATGTTTCAACTGACTATGTTTTTGACGGAACAGCAGAAACTGCTTTGACGGAGAATGCCGCAACAAATCCTATTAATATTTATGGTGTGACCAAGTTGGCAGGTGAAAACGCTTGTTTACAAGAAAATCCAAATTCAATTATTATCAGGACTTCTTGGGTGTATTCCAGTTTTGGGGCTAATTTTGTCAAAACTATGTCGAAGTTGATGCAAGAAAGAGATACTTTGAACGTTGTTAATGATCAGATTGGGAGTCCAACTTACGCCGCTGATTTGGCGCAGGCCATCATGGATATACTCACACATGAGCAGTGGCAGGCCGGTATTTATCATTTTTCGAATGAAGGTGAAATCAGTTGGTATGAATTTGCGTTGGCAATTAAAGAATTGGGTAATTTTGATTGTGAGATCAGTGGAATTCCCGCTTCAAATTATCCGACACCAGCAAAGCGTCCACAGTTTTCTTTGTTGGATAAAAGCAAAATAAAAAATACTTTTGGAGTTGTAGTTCCGGATTATAAAGAGAGTTTACGGAAATGTATGAAGTTGTTGAGGAGTGAGTAGTGAGTAGTGTTCAGTGTTCAGTGTTCAGTTTTTGAGTGAATAGTAAGGAGTGAATAGTGTTCAGTTTTTAATTTTTAAGGATTAGAGTACAGTGAGTGTTTAGAAAGACGGTTGATTTTCGTTTTGCCCCAGCCCTAAAGGGAGCCAAAAATTTAAAACTATTGTTTGAAATCTTCTTTTAGCTTCAACAGTAAAGAGTGTAAAGAATAGTAGTTTTCTATTAATGTGATCAAAGAGTAAACAAAAATAGTTAGGGAGTTTTATAACTAACCGAAATATATAAAAATAAAATGAAAAAAATAGTAATCACCGGTGGTGCCGGTTTTATTGGGTCCCACGTCGTACGACTTTTTGTAAAAAAATATCCTCAGTATCATATTTTTAATTTGGATGCCCTTACTTATGCTGGGAATCTCGAGAATATTATTGATATTGAAAATGAGCCGAATTATACTTTCGTAAAAGGCGATATTGTTGATGCCGGATTTGTGGATCAGTTGTTTGCAGAACATCAGTTTGATGGCGTTTTGCATTTAGCCGCTGAATCACATGTGGATCGTTCGATAACAGACCCGCTATCTTTTGTTAAAACAAATGTAATTGGAACCATGAATTTGCTGAATGCTGCCAAAACAATATGGCACGGAAATTTTGAAGGGAAGCGTTTTTACCACATCAGTACCGATGAGGTTTATGGAAGTTTGGGTGCCGAAGGACTTTTTACAGAAACTACCGCTTATGATCCAAACTCACCTTACTCAGCGTCTAAAGCGAGTTCAGACCACTTTGTACGAGCGTATGGTGAAACGTATGGTTTGCCATATGTATTGACCAATTGTTCCAATAATTACGGTCCTTTTCACTTTCCAGAGAAATTAATTCCGTTATTCATCAATAACATCATTCAGAATAAACCTTTGCCCGTGTATGGTGACGGAAAATATACCCGTGACTGGCTTTTTGTAGAAGATCATGCCGTAGCGATTGATTTGGTTTTCCATGAAGGTAAAAACCATGATACCTATAATATTGGCGGTTTTAATGAATGGCAGAACATTGATTTGGTTAAATTGCTTTGTAAAATAATGGATGACAAGTTAGGCAGGGCAGCAGGAACATCAGAACAACTGATTGCTTATGTCAAAGACCGTCCAGGACATGATTTGCGCTATGCTATTGATGCCAGTAAAATTAATACAGAATTGGGATGGAAACCGTCGGTTACGTTTGAGCAAGGTTTAGAAAAAACCGTGAATTGGTATTTAGAAAATCAAACCTGGCTGAATAATATTACCTCTGGGGAGTATGCGACTTATTATGAGAAACAATATTCTAATTAACTCGAATTAATCCGAATTTCACTAATGGATGCTACCAATAAAATACTTTATAAAGAAGAAAGTTTTGCTATAATTGGTGCTTGTATGAAAGTGCATCGTACATTAGGAGCAGGATTCTTGGAGGCTGTTTATGAGGAAGCACTGGAAAAAGAATTTCACATTCAGAAAATACCGTTTAAAAGACAAGTAAAGCTGTTGTTGTATTACGATAAACAACTTATGAAAAAACAGTATAGAGCAGACTTTTTATGTTACGATACTATTATTATCGAAATAAAAGCTGTTTCACAATTACCCGTCACGTTTTATACGCAGTTGAATAATTATTTAAAATGTACAAATTTGGAATTGGGTATGTTGATTAATTTCGGCACACCTTCATTAACTTATAAAAGAATGATTAATTTGAAAAATTCGAATTAATTGGTAAAATTCGTAAAATTATGAAAGGAATTATATTAGCTGGTGGTTCAGGAACCCGTTTACATCCATTGACTTTAGCGATGAGCAAACAAATGATGCCCGTGTATGACAAACCAATGATTTATTATCCGTTATCTACTTTGATGATGGCAGGGATTAATGAAATATTGATTATTTCTACTCCGCATGATTTGCCTCATTTTAAAAAGTTACTAGGAGACGGTTCTTCAATTGGATGCCAGTTTAGTTATGCGGAACAGGCTATTCCAAATGGTCTTGCGCAAGCTTTTGTAATTGGGGAAGAATTTATTGGAGGGGACAGCGTTGCTTTGGTTCTTGGGGATAATATTTTCTTTGGGTCAAACATGGATGAATTATTACAATCCAATACCAATCCGGAAGGAGGAGTAGTATTTGCCTACCACGTTTCGGATCCGGAACGTTATGGTGTGGTTGAATTTGATTCCAATTTTAAGGCGCTTTCCATCGAAGAAAAGCCATTGGAACCCAAATCCAATTATGCGGTACCGGGACTTTATTTTTATGATAACTCGGTGGTCGAAATTGCCAAAAATATTGAGCCAAGTCCTCGTGGTGAATATGAAATTACCGATGTCAACAAAGTTTATTTAGAAAAGGGAACGCTGAAAGTAGGAATTTTAAGCAGAGGTACCGCTTGGTTAGATACGGGGACTTTTAACAGTCTGATGCAAGCTGGACAGTTTGTTCAGGTTATCGAAGAACGTCAGGGTCTGAAAGTAGGCTGTATCGAAGAAATTGCCTGGAGACAGGGTTTCATCACGGAACAACAACTTAAAGATTTGGCAGAACCCTTGAAGAAGTCGGGTTATGGAGCCTATCTTTTGGGATTGCTGAAAAACAAATAATAACGCCGGAGGTTTGAAATTGACGTATCGCTAGAATCCTTTTGAATGGATTTATCGTTTACAGTTACTCATTCCTTCTTTTTCTCATTATATTACTTCTTATTGAAATATGGAATACATCCTACTGATTCTTTTATTTATAAGCATAGAACTTCTTTATTTCAAAATTGCAGAGGCATGCAATATCATTGATAAACCCAATACCCGGTCTTCGCATACTGCGATTACGTTGAGAGGTGGCGGCATTATTTTCCCCATCGCAACCTTAGTCGCTTTTTTGATGGGCTATATTTCCTGGCCTTTGACTGCGGCAGTTGTACTAGTTGGCGTTGTCAGTTTTATAGATGACATAAAACCGCTACCACAGTTACCACGATTTTTAGCGCACCTTATTGCTGTTGGTTTGGTTTTTTTTGAACTTAACTTGTTTTATCAGCCATTATGGATACTTCCTATTCTTCTCGTTTTGATGATTGGATGGGTTAACGCTTTTAATTTTATGGATGGCATCAATGGTATAACGGTTTTGTATGCATTAACGGCACTACTTAGTTTTTCATTTTTACCGATTCATCACACACATTTGCCTTTACTGATAACGATGGGATTATCATGTATTGCTTTCGGAATTTTTAATGTTCGGCAAAAAGCCAAAACCTTTGCTGGAGATGTAGGCAGCATCTCCATGGCCTTGTTTTTGGGCTATTTTATGATTAAAACTATATTTACTACCGGACAATTAGGATACATTCTTTTTTTCTCTGTTTATGGTATTGATGCTGTGATGACGATTATAAGCCGATTGTTGAAGAAAGAAAATATATTTCAACCGCACCGTTCCCATTTGTACCAATATTTAGCAAATGAAATGGGACATTCTCAAATTATAATCGCTTTTATTTATGCCGCATTGCAACTGATTATCAATGTTCTGGTTATTTATATGGATGCCAAAGGATACTTGTCGGGCTTGTTTGTCCTTGCTCTATTAGTACTATTAGCTTTGATTTACCTCGCAATTCGGAGGATTGTTAATAGAAAAATGATTCTAAAAAAATGATAGGTTGTTGTATAGTTCGATGGGTGCAACACGATTTTTTTAAACACATAGAATCATAGGTTTTCTATAATTCAGAAGTCGTTTCACTTTACTACAGTGAACAGAGGTTAGTCGAAGAACAATTTAATTTTTTTTAAACACATAGAATCATAGATGTTGAAAATTTGGAAGGCGTTTCACTTTATTATAGTAAACAGAGGTCAGTCGAAGAACAATTCAATTTTTTTTAACACATCGAATCATAAGTTTGGAAAAATTTGGAAGGCGTTTCACTTTATTACCGTAAACAGAGGTGAGTTAGACGGTATTTTAGTTATTTGATTCAAACTCATTTTAATTTTTAATACTTGTGAGTTCAGGTTCCAGAGTTAAATCTTTTTTCATTTTATAGTTGCATCGTTTGTGTGAAATTGAATCCAATTTCCGAACTGCCTTATCCCAATTACGAACAGGAATTTCAAGTAGAGACCGCCTCTTAATCATTAGTTTAAAAACTATTTTTATTTTATCATCAAAATCTTTTAAAAAATACTATTTTAGATCCTTTTAAAACCAATAACTCTTCCGCTATGAAATCTAATTTTTTATCCAGAGAAAATTTGAAATTCAGCTTGTCTAATTTAAGTTATCTGCCTAGATGGATCATTGTGATGATCGATATTGTAGTATTGGTTTTGTCTTGTTTTTTAACGATTTTACTTTTTAGAGGAACCGGATTGAATTTTGTTATTACGCCCAATCCACTTAAAATGCTACTTGTGTTTTTTGGTGTGAATATTTTCTTTTTTTGGATATTCAGAACTTATTCCGGAATTATCCGACACTCTTCCTATATTGACGCGGTAAAGATTTTGTTTTCCCAAATGGGTGTACTTGTGGTTTTTTTGCTGTTTAACTTTATGTATGAATTCTTCTTTGGAGTAAAAGCATTTTTAAACACCGCCTTGTTCATCAGTATTGTTTTTTCATTTTGTGGTTTGTTCTTATATCGAATTTTAATCAAACAATTTTTCGAGTTTTTCTTTGCTGAACAAGGAACCAATAAACAAATCAGAGCTATCGTTTACGGTACCGATGCTAATGCAATTTCGGTTGCGAATGCGTTAAAATTTGAAACTCCTTCCCGATTTAAAATTATTGGCTTTGTTGATAAGAATAATCAAAACGCAGCCAAGCGGATTATGGATTTACCCATTTTATTCAAGAAGAAAAAATTACCACCTTTGATGCGCTCTATCCATGCCCAAGCAGTGATTATTGCCGATAAAAGTTTGTCAAAAGAGGAGCAATTGGTTATTGTGGACCAATGTCTGGAATTCAATTACAGCGTTTACACCGTGCCATTAATTTCTGATTGGGAAAATCAAAAAGAGATTTCTCAAAAAGTAAAAACAATTCAAATTGAAGATTTACTGGAACGAAAGCCAATACTTTTGGACAGTAAATTAATTTCGAAACAGCTGAAAGATAAAACCATTTTGATCAGTGGTGCCGCAGGATCTATCGGTAGTGAAATAGTACGGCAGGTCATCGGTTTTAATCCCAAAACTATTCTTATTTTGGATCATGCCGAAACCCCACTGCACCATTTATCTTTGGAAATCCAGAGTCTGGTTTCTGATACCAAAATTGTTTCCATTATTGCTGATGTGCGAAATAAAATAGAGCTGAACAGTATTTTTGAAATCTACAATCCGCAGGTTGTTTTTCATGCTGCGGCCTATAAACACGTGCCTTTGATGGAAGAGAATCCAGCGCAGGCAATCCTTACCAATATTGAAGGAACTAAAAACTTAGCAGATTTATCTTGCTTTTATAAAGTCAAAAAATTTGTGATGATTTCCACTGATAAAGCGGTGAATCCAAGTAATGTGATGGGTGCCAGTAAACGAATTGCCGAAAAGTATGTGCATTCCCTTCAATTCCGGAATGTGATTGACGGCGAAAAAAAGGGTACTAAATTCATCACGACCCGTTTTGGAAATGTATTGGGATCCAATGGTTCAGTTGTTCCTTTGTTTACCAAGCAAATTGCCAGCGGCGGCCCGATTACGATTACGCATCCTGATATTATTCGGTATTTTATGACTATCCCTGAAGCCTGTCAACTGGTTTTGGAAGCCGGTGCTATGGGGAATGGGGGCGAAATTTATATTTTTGACATGGGTAAGCCCGTTAAAATCATTGATTTGGCCAGAAAGATGATCAAACTAGCTGGTTTTACACCTGAAAAAGATATTAAAATTGCAATTGTCGGATTGAGACCGGGGGAAAAATTATACGAAGAACTGTTAAATAATACTTCAAAAACATTGCCTACTTATCATGAGAAAATTATGATTGCGGAGGAAATTTTAGATGATTTTGAAACACTTAATGTGGCGATCAATGGACTTATTGCATCGGCAAATTGTTTTAACAACGATGAAATGGTCACAAAAATGAAGCAAATTGTACCAGAGTTTAAGAGTATGAATTCTACTTTTGAATTGTTGGATAAGTAGCAGTATTACATTTGTGTTGTATTTAAAAGGTTGTAAAGACAGGTGCTTTACAACCTTTTTTTTGTTTAATAGTAAGTCGGATGTTGTATTAGAGGTGTAGGAAATGGAAGATTTTTTGCAACTGATTTTGCAATTTTCCGCTAATTTTTTGGGGAATGCTGTTGGCATTTATTGGTTTTTGTAATTATTATTCCTATCGCAGTTTACAACAGTAGTTACATCTCGACTGCGCTCGCTGTGACAAAATAACAATTAGTAGAATACGATATTATAATCGGTTGATAATTTGGAAAGGTTTTTTACCTCAAATTTCACGAATTTTTGCCAATTTTTTTAGGTGATTGTTGAGGGGTTTGTTTAGTATTCCTATTGTCAGTTCGAGCGCAGTCGAGAACAGTTTTGCATCTCGACTGCGCTCGATGTGACAAAATAACAACTAGTTGAATACTATATAATAATCGGTTGACAATTTGGAAAGGTTTTTTTACCGCAAATTTCACGAATTTTCGCTAAATTTTTTAAGTATGTTCTTAGCTTTTATTAGTTATTCTAATTATCAGTTCGAGCGCAGTTGAGAACAGTTGTTTCATCTCGACTGCGCTCGATGTGACAAAAATATTGGATTTAAATACACTAATTAATGTTCTAAAATGTTGCTTTCGATGTGTAGTAACGGGAGCATTTTTTACCGCAAATTTTGCGAATTTACGCTAAGTTTTTTAAGTATGTTGTTAGCTTTTATTATTTATTCTAATTATCAGTTCGAGCGCAGTCGAGAACAGTTTTGCATCTCGAATGCGCTCGATGTGACAAAATAACAACTAGTTGAATACTATATAATAATCGGTTGACAATTTGGAAAGGTTTTTTTACCGCAAATTTCACAAATTTTCGCATTTTTTTTTTTAAGTATGTTCTTAGTTTCTATTGGTTATTCTAATTGTCAGTTCGAGCGCAGTCGAGAACAGTTGTTGCATCTCGACTGCGCTCGATGTGACATAAAATATTAAACTTAAATACACTAATTAATGTTTTAAAATGTTGCTTTCGATGTGTAGTAATGGGAGCATTTTTTACCGCAAATTTCCGCAAATTTTTTAGGGATATTTTTAGTGTTTATTTGTTATTCTAATTGTCAGTTCGAGCGCAGTCGAGAACAGTTTTTGTATCTCGACTGCGCTTGATTTGACAGAAAATATTAAATTTAAATATACTAATTAATGTTTTAGAATTTACTTACGATATATAGTAACGGGAAGATTTTTTACCGCTAATTTTGCGAATTCCCGCTAATTTTTATTTAGTTAGTAGGGTATAATGAATAGTAATCCGTTTTGTTGAAATTTTGTGTTTAATTTTTAAATTGGAACTTGAAGTGATACTTGTGAAGACGAATTGTTCCAGAATAAATTTCTATCCAAATTTAAAAAACTGATTGTTGGCAATCGCCTCTTTCAGCGGAGTAACGTCTTTAATAGTTACTTTTTGATCGAATGCAGCAATGTGTTTGTCATGATGTACATCAGAACCCACATAAGTGTACATACCTTTTTGCAGTAATTGTTCCGCTATTTTGGTAATTCCGTCGCCATAATAACCCACAATAGACAGTAGATTGAGTTGGAATATACAGCCCGCTCTTTTTAGTTTTACGTATTCATTAAAGTTTTTGTGATAGAAAAGGTAGCGTTCCGGGTGCGCTAATACAGGAATGTATCCTGCAACCTGCAAGTCAAATAGTATGGAGTACAACTGAATTGGTGCATTGATGTATGACATTTCGACCAATACGTAATTGTCTTTGAGTGTCAATAATTGGCCAGATTGAAAAAGACGCACAAATTGATCGTCCATCAGATACTCGGCGGCTGCTTTGAAAGGAACTGCTATCGCGTTTTTTTTCAGGTCTGCTACCGTTGTTTCTTTATTGGCCAGAATCTGTTCGTGAGTATTGTCCCAAACATGTTGGATGATATGCGGTGTAGTGATAAGTTCGGAAATCCCGAAGCCTTGAAGTGCTTTTGTGAGTCGGATTGTATCTTCAAATGTTCTGGCGCCATCATCGATGCCTGGCAACAAATGGGAATGAATGTCTATATGCTGCTGCGGAATTAGTTCCTTCAGCGTTGGTTTTGATTTGAATAGTGAAAACATGATGCAAATGTATCGATTTTTTTTTACAGAGCAAGCCGCTGACTTTAGCTGTTAAGAGTTAGTTTCAAAAGAAATGTCTGGTGTAATTGACTTTTAGTCTACTTTAGAGACCAGCGGATTCTTTTCGAAGGATTACCTTGTTTTCTAACATTCGATTTTTCTCTACTCACCAAATTTGAAAGTTACAATTAGCGTAAAGAATTACGTGTATAAAAAAAGCCCTTTAGAATTTCTAAAGGGCTTATAATTGATTGTAGATTTATTTTTTTGATTCTTCTACAGAAACTTTTCTAAATTCTTTTAAAAGTTTTTCCAAGTCTAATGTTGACTTTCTTGCTCTTGTTCCAGCAGCTTTGTTTCCTTTCTCGATGTGTAATTCAGCTTCTGTTTTGAATGTTTCGATTTCGGCGTTGATTTTTGCGAATAGATCTTTCATGATAGTATTGTATTAAATTAGGTCACAAAAATAAATAGTTTGCTGATTAAAGTGGGGTAATTTGTTGTTAAAATTAATGTGTTAGGTTAGAAAATGGGGTTTTGTGTATAATTTATTTAAAAAGAGGGATTGTTTGGGGTTTTTTTAATCGCATTTTAAAGTGAGTTGATGAAAGGGTTTGATAATATTTTTACTGTTGCCGGTACTTTTACGCATTTTGAAGGTATTTTTTTCTTTTATCTCACTAAAATTTTATTTTAAGTGGTGTTCACTGAATCTTTGATTTGCCTTGATGCAAAAGAAACAAAAGATCAAGCCTGAAAATTCTTATCCAAAAATCATCGGACAAATTTTCCTATCGCGACCCCAGCCGCTCGTGTTTCACACTCGACTCGGGGGTCACTCCCTTCGGCCAGCGCATAAATTCTTACCGTGATTTTTTTGGCTAAAAATATAAGGGCGGTCCGAAGAGGGATTAAAGCAACGTTTGTTGTTTATTGTACTCCTTGGTGTGTTGAAAATGATCTTTTCTTTTAGTTCACTAAAATTTTATTTTAACTTGTGTTTGCTTCGCCTGTTCGCTTCGCTCGGGTGTCTGAATCTTCGATTTGCCTTGATACAAAAGAAACAAAAGATCAAGCCTGAATATTTTTATCCAAAAATCATCGGACTAATTTTCCCATCGCAACCCCAGCCGCTCGTGTTTCACACTCGACTCGGGGGTCACTCCCTTCGGCCAGCGCCTAAACCCAGGTTCCGTATTAGAAATCTACTGCATCTGAATTCTTCTTCAAAAAAAAGCACGTACTCCCATTTTTACAATCAAAATACAAAAGTATTCTTTATTTAAAAAATAGTCCGTGAGCACTTGTTTTTATTGAATAATTCAGCTTCGTAACGAAGTCTAATACAGAATCTGGGTTGAATTCTTACCGTGATTTTTTTGACTAAAAATATAAGGGCGGTCCGAAGAGGGATCAAAGGAACGTTTGTTCTTGCCGGTACTGCTTGGTGTCTTAAGGATTATCTTTTCTTTTGTCTTGATGCAAAAGAAATAAAAATTATTCATGGGTTTCTATTGTTTTTTTGTATTCATGAATCTTCGATTTCAAGCCTGAAAATACAAAGCTTAAAAACTACCTCAATGTTCAGTTCCTCTGTCCTAGCCGTTCGCCCTTCGTTCTCAACTAGTGGAGCACTGTCACTTCAATTCTTCGTTGTTTTTTGACGTTTTTAATTTAAGGGCGTGGGGAGGAGTGGAGAGAACAAGATTTGATTTGATTTTCGTTTTACCCCAGCCCTAAAGGGAGCCGAAAATCTGGAGTTCTGTTTGAAATTTTCGTTTTGCCTCGACCCTAAAGGGAGCCGAAAATCATACTATAAGTGATTTGGGTAAAATGAGTAAAGACTATTCCAAAAAGAATTATGATAGTAGAAGTGAGTGTTCACTAATCCTATATAGGAGTGTGGTGGGCAATTAATGTTGTAGTGTTGTATTTTCTATGCAAGAATTTTAATTTTTTTCGTTCTTGTTTGAGAAATCCTATGAATAAGAATGTCAGGTGCAGTTGGTCGCCCAATGGCTTAGCTGTGAGTAGTGTTATGTTTTGTTTTTCACCCATTTTTTCCAGTGTTACTTCTGTGCTGTAGCAAGTGTTCAATATATCCTTTTCATAATCCCAGTTGGCTGTAGCTATTGCTATTTGTACATGAGAGGCTTCCTCTGGCCAATCTAAATGTTGACTGGGCATGAAATCACTCAGTATGAATGTCCTATTTTCGGGTTTGTAATTCCACCCTATTTTAAGCACTTTTTTCAAAGGTCTTATTTTATTACTTTCGAAAAACAGCAATGCTTCTTTGCCATCATTAGTTTTTAATCCTTCTGTAAGGGTTCTTTTTCCTTGTGGTTGGGTTGCGTCTTCCTGAAGAATTTCGAATAGCAGCTTGTTAGCTCTGCCTGCTACGCTCCCATCTTTTGCCCGTTGATTGAAATTGAATGCCCGTTGCCGAAATATAGCTGATTTTTTAGCGCATTGTCCGAATTCCTGGCCTTGTTCGCGTATCCTGTCATAAATGGGGTTGTTTTTGAACTGCTCTGCAGTAACCCCTGTGTTTCCTCTCATACGAGCATAATTTTCTCCTTCGGCTGTTACCACAAAATTGATGTCTTCTATTGTTCCTTTGATTAGAAAGGGTGCTATTATTTTTGCCATATATTTTCCTATTTTGTTTTTTTCTTACATCCTATGTATTATTTGAACAGCTTATTGAACAGGTTTCTGGACTCTATAAAAATGTGTTCGCTATTTAAGTTGCCTTTGATCCTATCCGATGATACAACGTAAAACATGTTCCAGCTGAAGCCCTGAATAGTCGCAAAACTCCTCTATGGAGAGTAGTTGATGTGGCTCTTTATTCAAGTTTAGTTTGATCTTGTGCAGATACAATCTTGCTTGGCGGTATGTTTTACCAGTAATACGTTGTACATCTTTTGGATAAATACATACCCTGATGTTACTTGCAATCACATTTTTATATTTAATATATTATCTACTTCTATAGACTCTCGCCTATTATATCCCATTCTTGGGTTTTGTTATGTAAAGTTATCAAAATTAATGACTTAAGGGTTGACTAAAAAAGGTAATAATAGGCTTTTTAGTACCTTTTTTGACAATGGCTTTTTGAATAGTGGTTTAATTGATCGAATCTTTGCTCTAATCATTCCAAATTTAGTTGCAACAAATGTTCAGGATGAAAGTGTAGTTCAAATATTTAAAAACTTAAATTTTATCGATTATGGCAAGACAGAAAGGCATTATCAAATTGAAAGGTACTATCGGAGATATTACTTTTTACAAAACTAAAGACGGCCACTTGGCTCGTGAGAAAGGCGGTATAGACGCAAACAGAATTGCGAACGATCCTGCTTTTCAGAGAACACGTGAAAATGGTTCTGAATTTGGCAGAGCAGGTAAGGCAGGAAAAGTACTAAGGACAGCATTGCGAGGATTACTTTTAAATTCAGCCGATAGCAGAATGGTGAGCCGACTTACCCAAGCAATGGTAAAAGTCATTCAAGCAGATGTTACAAGTGTAAGAGGTTTGCGCAATATCATTGATGGTGAGGCAGAACTGTTAACCGGTTTTGAGTTCAATATCAGGGGTAAGCTGGGAACTAGTTTATTTGCTCCTTATACTGCCACAATTGATCGCATAACCGGAGCTATTAAAGTTGATTTGGCTTCGTTTATTCCCGTAAATATGATTGCTGCTGCCTCCGGAACCACTCATTTTAAAATTATTTCCGCAGGAGCAGAAATTGATTTTGAAGCAGAGAGTTTTGTATCCTCCACTTCTGAAACTGATATTCTTCCGTGGGATGCAGTCGCATCTGACGTTATTAGTCAAACTAATATGGTTACTCCTAACAGTGTTAAGCCTTTATTTCTTGCTTTAGGAGTAGAGTTCTATCAGGAGGTAAATGGTCAAATGTATCCAATGAAAAATGGTTCTTATAACCCATTATCCTTGGTACAGGTTAGTGGATTATAAATTGGTTTTGGTACTTACGAGAAGTTATTTCTCTCAAGGAACTAATGGGAATCTTGTATGTGGCGGTCAATTCATTTGTAAAACCATTGAATTGCCTTGGAAGGAAAATCAAAAGGGAATTTCCTGTATACCGGAAGGCTATTATTTATTGCGAAAGCGATACAGTCGGAAATTTCAATGGCATATTGAAGTGGTTGCTGTAAAAAACAGAAGCTTTATTTTGTTGCATCCTGCAAATAATGCCATGAATGAATTAAATGGCTGTATTGCTCCAGTTACAAAACATTCCGGTGCCGGATTAGGTTTTCAATCCCGACAGGCATTTAGCCTGATAAAAAAATTGGTTTACACTGCTTTGGAGCAATCTGCGGTAGTTTCTTTAATTGTTCAATCTTAAACATTTAATCTTATGAATATAATAAAAAGAGTGAAAGCTCCAACTCCTAAATTTTTTAAAGTGCTACGAAATATCGGACTTACAGTGGGTGCTATAGGTGCCGCTATTTTGACTTCTCCGATTGTGCTACCTATTGCTGTCAGTACCGTTGGAGGGTATCTTGCTGTGGCCGGTGGTGTTTTGTCAGCTATTAGTCAGCTTACCACTACTAGTCAGGAGGTCTCGAAACATGTTCCAGATGCTAAGCAGTAATCCTACGTTGATGGGGACTGCCGGTGGTACGTTTTTGAGTGTTGTGCCGAATTTGGATTCGGAGGATGTTTTAAAAACTGTTTTATTGGCTGCCATAGGGGCTATAGTGAGTTTTGGAATATCTTTGGTGCTTAAATTTATAATTAAGAAGCACAAGAAGTAGTTTGATTTTAGTTATTTAACCAAGATTGATGTTAAGTTAAAGCCCAAACGGAAAAGTTTGGGCTTTTCTTTTTCATAATGTTTTTTTATTGATTAGGAATGGTTCATCATTGGTTCAGATTGGTTAATTTTTTGGTGTAGGCTCGTAATTATTGCTATTATTATTATTATTATTATTGAACGATTTTTACTTTTTTTCTTGATAAAAAAAGTAACAAAAAATTATTCATGGTTTATTATTGTTTTTTTGTATTCATGAATCTTCGATTTCAATGCCTGAAAATACAAAGCTTAAAAACTACCTCAAAGTGCCGCTCCACAGCCCGAGCCGTTCGCCTTTCAGGCTCAACTCGCGGACTGCTACCACTTTACTTTTTCGTTGTTTTTTATACTTTTTATTTAAGGGCGGTCCGAAGAGGTATCAAAGAAACGTTTGTTGTTCCCTGTACTGCTTGGTGTCTTGAATATGATCTTTTCTTTTGTCTTGATACAAAAGAAACAAAAGATCAAGCCTGAATATTTTTATCCAAAAATCATCGGACAAATTTTCCTATCGTGACCCCAGCCGCTCGTGTTTCACACTCGACTCGGGGGTCCCTCCCTGCGGCCAGCGCATAAATTCTTACCGTGATTTTTTTTGCTAAAAATATAAGGGCGTTCCGAAGAGGGATCAAAGGAACGTTTGTTGTTGCCCGTACTGCTTGGTGTCTTGAAGATTATCTTTTCTTTTAGTTCACTAAAATTTTATTTTAACTGGTGTTCACTGAATCTTCGATTTGCCTTGATGTAAAAGAAACAAAAGATCAAGCCTGAAAATACAAAGCTTAAAAACTACCTCAAAGTGCTGCTTCACAGTCCGAGCCGTTCGCTTTTCAAGCTCAACTCGCGGATTACTGCCACTTTACTTTTTCGTTGTTTTTTTATGCATTTTATTTAAGGGCGAGGGAGGAGTGGTGTGAGGAGCGTTTATTGAGTTGTTGTTATTATTATTATTATTATTATTATTATTATTATTATTATTATTATTTCTGAAAACGATTTTTTTTTTTAGTTTACTTAATTTTTAATATCAGTTGTGTTCCGTATTTTTCCTCAGGAGATTTGTCATCTAGACAAAGGAGACATTATATTAGTAGTTAAATAGTTCTTTTTAAGATGTTTTTTTATTTGAAGGAAATCCTTTTTTTAGTCGTTTTACAGTTGTTTTTGTTCTTCTGAAAAATTAAAAAGGATTACCATACTGCCTTTAAAGGGATTAAATGATGGTTCGTATTTGATATATCCCTTTTCATTTAGTTCTCTCATGCATTTGTGATACGTTGCCGTGGAGCAAATTTTACTAATTCGCATAATCTCGTCCCTAGTTATGCTTATCGGGTTTTGAAAATGATTGACATTCCAAAACTGGAATAATGCAATGTACAAGCTGATATGCGTAGGGTTTAGGTTTTGGTCAAGCACTATGCGGTCGAAGAAACCAGTGAGGTGTTTTATGTAGTTCATGAGAAAGTTTTTAGTGTTCCGTTGATGCGGAGGTTTTGAAGTGTTCTTGGAGAAATGTTGAGTAATTTCCTGACTTTGGTTGATTTTATCCATTTTTTGGATTGCTCGTTTGTGTCTTTTAGTATTTCTCTGATATCTTCTATAAGAGATTTATGGAATTCATGGAGGTCTGCTTTAGTGAGGATTTCGATTGCCATAAGTTTTGTCTTTATATTGTTATGGTGCAAAATTGTTGGTATTGGTTGTTTTTATATCACAAGTGGTTCACAAGTTGTGATAGAAAAAATGAGTTTTTATTTTGAGGTGGTTGTGGTTATTGACTTTTTTTAATAAAATAACTATTTGGGTTTTATTAAATTTTTTCTTTTACCTTGATGCAAAAGAAACAAAAGATCAAGCCTGAAAATAAAAAGCTTGAAAACTACCTTGAATTGCCGTTCCGTGCCCCGAGCCGTTCGTCCTATGGACTCAACTTGCGGAGCACTGCCACTCCAATTCTTCGTTGTTTTTCGATGCTTTTTCTTTAAGGGCGGGGGAAGAGTGGTGTGAGGAGCGTTTATAGAGTTGATATTATTATTATTATTATTTCTCAAGAACAATCTTTTCTTTTAGTTCACTAAAATTTTATTTTAACTGGTGTTCACTGAATCTTCGATTTGTCTTGATACAAAAGAAACAAAAGATCAAGCCTGACTATTTTTACCCCAAAAATCATCGGACGTATTTTCCTATCGCGACCCCAGCCGTTCGTGCTGCGCACTGAACTCGGGGGTCACTCCCTGCGGCCAGCGCATAAACCCAGGTTCCGAATTAGAAATCTACTGCATCTGAATTCTTCTGCAAAACCAAGCACTTACTCCCATTTTAAAATCAAAATACAAAAGTATTCTTCATTTAAAAATAGTCCGTGAGCACTTGTTTTTATTGAATAATCCAGCTTCGTAACGAAGTCTAATACAGAATCTGGGTTGAATTCTTACCGTGATTTTGTGGTATAAAAATATAAGGGCGTTCCGAAGAGGGATTAAAGCAACGTTTTTTGTTCCCTGTACTGCTTGGTGTCTTGAAGATGATCTTTTCTTTTACCTTGATGCCTTTAAAGCAAGAAGTATAGTGTGCAATTCGGGAATTGAATAGTGCGTTTTGAGGCATAATGGGGGTAGTTTGATTTTCGTTTTGTCTCGATCTAAAAGCAATATGTTTATTGTGAACGTTATTTTTACATAGAGAAAGTTTTTTCTTTTGCCTTGATGCAAAAGAAACAAAAGATCAAGCCTGAAAATAAAAAGCTTGAAAACTACCTTGAATTGCCGTTCCGTGCCCCGAGCCGTTCGTCCTATGGACTCAACTCGCGGAGCACTGCCACTCCAATTCTTCGTTGTTTTTCTATGCTTTTTCTTTAAGGGCGGGGGAAGAGTGGTGTGAGGAGCGTTTATAGAGTTGATATTATTATTATTATTATTATTTCTCAAGAACAATCTTTTCTTTTAGTTCACTAAAATTTTAATTTAACTGGTGTTCACTGAATCTTCGATTTGTCTTGATACAAAAGAAACAAAAGATCAAGCCTGACTATTTTTACCCCAAAAATCATCGGACGTATTTTCCTATCGCGACCCCAGCCGTTCGTGCTGCGCACTGAACTCGGGGGTCACTCCCTGCGGCCAGCGCTGAAATCCTTACCGTGATTTTTTAGTGTAAAAATAGAAGGGCGATGAGAAGAGGGTGAATTTTCGTTTTACCCAGCCCTACATTGGACCGAAAATCACACTTCTGTTCATTTGGATAAAATGAGTAAAAGATTATTCCAAAAAGAATTAGTATACTCATTGTGTTTTAATGTAATACTTAGTCCAAATTATTTATATTTGCCTCGAAATGATACTTTTCAGTAGAAGGAGAAACGGTACTTCGTTTCTCGTTTCTCGACTGCGCTCGAAATGACGCGCTCGAAATGACGCCATCGAATTGGCAGACGCGGAAAGTTATAATGAACTAAAGGATATTAGCATAACCCAATGAACCAACCTGAACAAACCAATACCACGTGGCTGTTTGAAATAACGCCTAAAAATAAATTCTTCTCGCTTAATCTAAAGGAAGTTTGGCAATACCGTGATTTGCTGCTGCTTTTTGTGAAAAGGGACGTGGTAACGGTGTATAAGCAAACTGTTTTAGGGCCGCTTTGGTATTTGATTCAGCCGCTTTTCACTTCGATTACCTTTACTATTATTTTTAATAATGTTGCCGGAATAGATACTGGTACCGTACCTCCATTTTTATTTAATTTGGCCGGAATAACGGTATGGAATTATTTTACGGCATGTCTAACCGGAACTTCGAATACGTTTGGAGCTAATGCAGGGATATTTGGAAAAGTGTATTTTCCTCGTATAATTGTGCCGCTTTCAATTGTTGTTTCCAACTTAGTGAAGTTTGGAATCCAGTTTTTTATATTTATTTGTTTTTACGGATATTACTATTTTCAAGGTGCGGCAATAGGCATGAATATAACAACTTTATTCTTTCCGTTGCTGATTGTTATGATGGGTATTTTAGGATTGGGATTGGGGATGTTTATTTCTTCCTTAGTAACTAAATACAGAGATTTTAGTAACTTGATTGGTTTTGGTGTACAATTGTTGATGTATTTATCGGCAGTGATGTACCCGATGGCTTTGATCAAAGAAAAATTACCCACTTACGGTTGGTTAGTCGAATACAATCCTCTAGCCTATGTGATTGAAACGACGCGATACATGTTGCTGGATGTTGGGCAAATCTCTATGTACGGATTGGGATATACTTTCTTAGTAACTGTAATTGTGTTTTTAGTGGGTGCTTTGATATTTAACAGGACGGAGAAGAGTTTTATAGATACAGTATAGTGGTCAGTGTTCAGTTCTAAAAAAGTGTTCAGTGATCAGTATTCAGTGATCAGTTCTAAAAAAAGTGATTAGTGTTCAATTTTTAGTTATCAGATTCAGGTTTCAGATTAAGATTTATTATTGATTACACGATTAACCAAACAAACAATTACACGATTAAACTATTTCAACTTTGAAAAAAGATATTATATTAAAAGCCGAAAATATATCTAAGCAATACCGACTGGGTCAAGTGGGTACTGGAACTATGGCGCACGATTTGAACCGATGGTGGCATCAGGTGCGCGGGAAAGAAGATCCTTATTTAAAAATTGGTGATACCAATGACCGCAGTACCAAAGGCACGAGTGATTATGTCTGGGCACTGCAGGATATTAATTTTGAGGTGGAACGCGGTGAGATTTTGGGGATTATAGGAAAAAACGGTGCGGGAAAATCTACCTTGCTCAAGATATTATCCCGAGTGACTGCTCCCACGACGGGAAGTATAAAATTTGGAGGACGTGTGGCTTCTTTACTCGAGGTAGGTACTGGTTTTAATGGAGAAATGACCGGTAGAGAAAATATTTACCTGAATGGTGCTATACTTGGAATGACCAAAAAAGAAATTGCCTCAAAAATAGACGAGATAATTGAATTTTCCGGATGCGAACGCTATATTGATACCCCCGTAAAACGCTACAGTAGCGGGATGTATGTGCGTTTGGCTTTTGCCGTAGCCGCATTTCTGGAGCCTGAAATTTTGATCGTTGATGAGGTTTTGGCAGTGGGCGATGCGGAATTTCAGAAGAAAGCGATTGGGAAGATGCAGGATATTTCACGTGAGGGTGGTAGAACGGTTTTGTTTGTAAGTCATAATATGGCGGCGGTTAAGAGTTTGTGTACGAGAGGGATTGTGATGGAGTATGGGAAAGTTGTTTTTGAAGGGGGGATTGATGAGGTTGTAGATTTGTATTTAAATTCGAACCAAGAATTTGATGAGCTACAATTACTTTCTCCGGGTTTTTTCGATTTTAGTACTAATGCCAATAAGAAATATAAAGAGGGAGGTATTTTAAATGTTGAAATTTTTTGTGATGGAAAGAGAACTAACTCTCTGTTGACTGGAAAAAAGGTTGAATTTCATTTTGCATATTCTAGTAAAGTAAAGTATCAAGAGCCTGTTTTAGGTATTGTTATAAATGATGATAACGGTTTACCAATTTTAGGTATAAATAACAGGAATACAGGAGATAGTTTAAAGCAAAAGGATATAGAAGGGGTAATTATATTAACTTTTCCTGTTTTTAGATTAATAAAATCAAAAAAATATAAAGTGGATATTTATTTTGGGGATCAAGAGAATAATATTGATACTATTAAAGAAGCATTTTATTTTAATGTGCTGCCAAGTTTAGATACACGTAAACCAATTCAAGAAAAATTGAATTATTTTTATGATTCAGAAATTAAATTTCAATAATATGAATAATAAAGAAATTAAGTATTTCCATGACGAGAGTGTTCATAATTTTATTGCTGCTCTTGAAATTGTTCCTTTTTTAATCAATTTACTGAATCCAAAATCTGTTGTAGATGTAGGGTGTGGAATTGGAACGTGGTTAAAAGTATTTGAGGAAAATGATATTTTTGATTTGATAGGAATAGATGGAGATTATTTAGATAAAAAGCGATTAAGAATTAGTAACGATTTATTTGTTGAACATGATTTAGAATCATTTTATAATTCTAAGAGAAATTTTGATTTAGCTATTTCTTTAGAAGTGGCTGAACATTTAAAAGAGGAGAGTGCCGACACTTTTATTAAAACTTTGACTAGCTTAAGTGATACAGTTGTTTTTTCGGCTGCAATTCCTAATCAAGGGGGACAAAACCATTTAAATGAAAAAGAGCCAATTTATTGGATTTCAAAATTTGAAAAGGAAGGGTTTCATTGCTATGATGTTTTAAGACCCGTTTTTTGGAATAATGAAAAAGTCGACTGTTGGTATAGGCAAAATATTTTATTATTTACTAAAAATCCTAATTTAGGTAATAAGTTAAAATATTTGGATAGTTTTTTTAATGCTCATTTAGTACATCCAGAACTTTTAAGTATAAAAGAGTATGGGTTAAATATCAATAGAGATAATTATGATAGGATTTTAAATTCAAAACAAGCAATCAAGTTTTATTTTGGATTGCTTATTAACGCAATTCGATTTAAATTGAATAAAAGGTTAAATAGATGGACTAATGCTTAAATTGCCTACAATTTCTGTATTAATGCCTGTTTATAATTGTGAATTATACATTAAGGAAGCAGTTGACAGCATATTAAATCAAACCTTTACAGATTTCGAATTTTTAATTATTGATGATGCTTCTACAGATAAAACTGTTTCTATTATAAAAACATATAATGATCCTAGAATTCAATTAATAGAAAAACCAGTAAATTCAGGTCTTACAATAAGTTTAAATATGGGTTTAGTGCTTGCAAAAGGAATCTATATTGCTCGGATGGATGGAGATGATATAAGTTTACCAAAACGATTTGAAAAGCAAGTTGCTTTCTTAGACGGAAATCCTGAAATAATAATGTGTGCTACATCCTATTCTATAATTGGAGATAATGAGATTTTTTTACTGCCAGAGACTCATCAAGAAATAAAAATCAACTTCTTAACAGGGAATTGTATTGTACATCCTAGTGTTATGTTGAGAAATAATGTAATAGTTGCCAATAATATAATTTATGATCAACAGATGGAACCAGCTGAAGATTATGATTTATGGGTTAGATTGTTATTAATAGGAAAACTGCATAATCTGCAAGAATGCTTATTACGTTATAGAGTTCATGATTCACAGGTTTCTTCGATTAGAAATAAACAACAAGTTCGAGTTGCTAAAAATGTTCGCTTAAAACTATTATGTTCATT
Organism: Flavobacterium sp. CAN_S2; assembly: GCF_015752255.1. Taxonomy (NCBI): domain Bacteria; kingdom Pseudomonadati; phylum Bacteroidota; class Flavobacteriia; order Flavobacteriales; family Flavobacteriaceae; genus Flavobacterium; species Flavobacterium sp. CAN_S2. The sequence goes on along the minus strand of NZ_JADOVA010000003.1, from coordinate 256,084 downwards.
AGAAAAAAGTATTTCGCAAACACAAAAAAACATTTATTTAAAATATATTGACGATGAAGAAGAATTAACATTTGATGAGTTTGCCATTTTGATAGATTTAAAAATCAAATTACTCAATGCCAATAAAAATGAGTTTTTCAATATTGAAGGATTTAAAAATTATTGGATTCAAATGGAATCAAATTTTAACCGTCATTATTTTAAGAATAGAAATTCTCATTCTGTTTTAATTTTAAAGCAATATTTTTCAATTTATAGTAAATTAGATAGTAGGCTAAAAGCTAGAGAAATTATAAAATTATTTGTAAAGTCAATTATAAATCATAAAGTGAAATGAATGGACTTGTCTCTATAATTGTTCCCTGTTATAACCAATCTCAATATTTAGATGGGGCTTTGCAATCGGTTTTAGATCAGACCTACACGAATTGGGAATGTATTATTGTGAATGATGGTAGTCCAGACCATACAGAGGAAATAGCAAAAAAATGGGTAAATAGTGATTTACGTTTTGTTTATTTAAAAAAAGATAATGGAGGTTTGAGTAGTGCGAGAAACTCAGGATTAGACATTGCAAAAGGAGATTATTTACAGTTTCTGGATTCTGATGATATTTTAGATAGAAGAAAATTAGAATTGTCAATTAACGAATTATACCTTGATGTGAGTGCAAATGTTGTCATTTCTAATTTTAGAATGTTTACTGTTAATCCTAATTTATCATCAGCACCATATTGTGAACTAAAAAAAGAACTGTTTACTTTTAAAAATGTTTTATTCAAGTGGGATTCCCTTTTTACGATACCAATTCATTGTGGTTTATTTAAATCGAGTCTATTCAATGATTTTAGATTTCCAGAGGAATTAAAAGCAAAGGAAGATTGGATTATGTGGTTACAGTTGTTTTTGAAGGAGCCTAAAGTTTCATTTCATAATAAGTCATTAGCTTATTACAGAACACACAAAGATAGTATGCGAAAGGATGATAAGTTCATGGAGGAAAATTATATCAAAGCAATAGTTTATTTAAGAAATTTTGTTCATAAAAAAGATTATATAGACTATTTGATTAATGTACTGCAACATAAATTTTCTGAAACAATTCAACTTAAAATATCAATTTCGAATTATAAAAAATCGAGGAGTTATAAAGTTTTAGACAAAATTAAATGTGTTTATTCATTGAAAAGGTTCTTTATAAAACAATAATACCTCGAAATTAATTATGTGTTAACACAATGAAAAATTATTTGATAAAATGAAATTAGTCTTTACGATTTGTTCTAATAATTATCTAGCTCAGGCAAAGATATTAGGGGATTCTTTTTTGGAACATCATCCTGGTTGGAAATTTATAATTGGTTTGTGTGATGAGTTCTCAGATGAAATTGACTATTCTTTTTTTGGAAGCATTCAAATTATTCCTGTATCAGCTATTGGTATTTATTGTTTTGACGAAATAATAAAAAAATATGATATTATAGAATTGAATACCTCTATTAAACCTTCCTTTTTTAAGTATTTAATAAGTAAATATAATGACTTAAAAACTATAATGTATTTTGATCCAGATATTCAAGTTTTTAGTAAATTAAGTCTGTTAGAAGAATATTTGAAGCGTGATGATATTTTAATAACACCACATATCTTGAATCCAATAGGTGTTGATGATTTGTCTCCGTCTGAAAATTTATTTTTAAATTTTGGGATTTACAATTTAGGTTTCTTAGCGGTAAATCCTACTAGTCAGAATGTATTAAGTTTCTTGGATTGGTGGGAGGAAAAAACATTGAAAATTGGTTATAATAGAGTATCTGAGGGTTTGTTTGTAGATCAGTTATGGATTAATTTAGTGCCAATATTTTTTAAGAAGGTTAAAATATTATCTGAATATGGTTTTAATGCTGCGCCATGGAATTTGCATGAAAGAAATTTAGTGAATAAGCGAGATGGAGAATACCTTATGAGTGATACTTCTAAATTGGTATTTTACCACTTTAGTTCTTATAATTATAAAATACCAGAGTTGTTTTCAAAATCATATAACAGATATAATTCTGTGGTTTTGTCGAACGAAATTAAGGAAATATATAGGGATTATCATTCAAAATTATTAGTAAATAAAGTTGAATTTTTTTCAAAAATCAAATGTTGTTATATTGAGAATAAAGAAGTGAAAATTAAGAAAAAATCTAATTTACTTAGGAGTATATTATATAATGCTTTACCTCCGTTATTGAGTAGAGGGATAAGTGAATTTTGGAGTATAATTAGAAATGTTAAATAAATCTCACGCTTTTAATTATTAATACTATGTCTAAGGTCTCTATTATCACCATTAACTATAACAATCTCGAGGGGTTGAAACGTACTATGGATAGTGTGGTTCATCAAACGTGGCAAGAGTTTGAGTATCTCGTTATTGATGGCGGTTCTACCGATGGCAGTGCAACTTTTATAGAGAGTCAAAGTGAAACTATTGATTATTGGGTTAGTGAACCCGACAAAGGAATTTACAATGCCATGAATAAGGGTATTGCCAAGGCGAGTGGGGAGTATTTGTTGTTTTTGAACAGTGGGGATCATTTGTATGATAAGGAGGTATTAGCACAAAGTATTTTTCATTTAACTTCTTATGATTTAGTTTGCTTTGATATGGAGGTACTGGGAAGAGAAAAATCTTCTATTTTTTCAGCGCCGGATGCAGTGCGTTTTTCTGATTTGTATTTTGATTTTTTACCCCATCCAACCACTTTTATAAAAAAAGAATTGTTTGTCACAGTTGGACTTTATGATGAATCGTTTGCGATTATTTCTGATTGGAAATTTTTTATTTTGGCATTGTTCAAATACAATTGTAGTTATAAGAAAATAAATGAAACATTATCTACTTTTTATGCAGACGGGATAAGTTCAGTAGGAAATCATTTGCAAGAAAGAAGGCATGTGATGAAAGACTACTTTAGCGGTTATCTTTTAGATTTTGATGAATTGGCTTTGCATCGAAAATTGGCTCAAACGAATCGATTTAAAATATTGTCAGAACTTGAAAAGTCTATATTAGGGAAGAAGGCAGCATCCTTTTTTCTTAGAACGGGGCTTTTTTTGTTTTCAAGAAAAAAATTAAACGATTTGTAACACTATTTTGTTATGGAGTTAAGAACTATTTACACTATTACGTAGGATGGATTTATATAATAAGAAAATTTTATTGGTAATACATCAAGGCAATTTAGGTGGAGCAGAACGTCAAGGATTAGGGATTTCGAAAATTTTGACAACTAAATACAATTGTACCGTTAATGTTTTATTGACCTATTCGCCAGAAACAACATCTGAATTTGAGCAATTTGCCAAAGAATGTCAGGTTCAAAATATTTTGCATTTTGAAGATGGGTATTTATTATTAAAAAGAGAGTTTAGTTATAAAAATCTTCAACGATTGGTTTGGTCTGTAAAATACCTTCTCCGATTGCGAAAAGGCATTAAACCCTATCAGCCCGACATCATCATCCCTTTTTTGAATTTTCCTTCTAAGGTTTCTTATTATTTATATAAAATGTTGCCTTCGGTTCAATTTACTTTTTGGCATCAATTGGGTTTGGATAGTAACAGTCTTGATATTTTTGAAAGTATTGCGGTAAATAACATTCCTTGTGTTATTGGTAATGCCAGTAATTGTTTGGATATGTTTAAGAATATATATACAGTAAATCCTGAAAAATTATTTGTTTTGCCACAATATATTAGTTTAGAGTATATAGAAGCTGATAAAGATTTGCTTAGAATGAAATATAGTATTCCTAAAGAATCTCTTGTGATTGGTATGATCGCTCACTATAGAGAAGAGAAATACCATGATTTAGTACTTGATGTATTCAATAAGTTAGCTATAAAATATGATACTATATATTTAGTTTTTTTAGGTAATATAGAAAATCAAATTTACGCGCAGGAAAAGTACAGCCAGTTATCAAAACATATTTTAGAAAATAAGACATCAAACAGAATATCCTTGCTTTCCGGTTTTAAGGTTCAAGATATTTTGGGACTTTTAGATATAGGTGTTTTAATGTCTCGAATAGAAGGCATGCCTAATGCTGTTATGGAATATATGTTATATGGTTTGCCGGTCGTAACTACAAATCATCCGGGTTGTATTGAGTTACTTAAAGATTCTTCATTTTTAATAGAAAATAATGAGACGTTATTGTATGACGCTTTAGAGAAATTAATTATATCAGAAGAGTTAAGGGTATCGGAAGGAATACTTAATTTGAATAAGATTAAATCCTATGATATGGATTCTTATTTAATAAAAATGAATCATATAATCAATGAAGCGCTAAAGATTTGATTAGGTCACTTCTATATTCTTCTATCTTTGTTAAAAAAGTTATTTTTAAATGAATACAATACTTAAAAATAGTCCCTTGATATCTATTGTAATACCTTGTTATAATGATTTGAAATTCATAGAACAATCGGTACAATCTGCTTTAAATCAAACCTATGAAAATATTGAAGTTATTTTGGTTGATGATGGATCTGATAGTGCTACAAAAACTGTTTTGAAAAGAATAGAGCCCACTATTTCAACATTAATAACTCAAGATAATCAAGGACAAAGTGTTGCTAGAAATGTAGGAATAAGAGCTGCGAAAGGAGAATATATTTTAGTATTAGACAGTGATGATTTTTTCGAACCTACCTTTTGTGAAAAGGCACTTCCTTTTTTTTTAAAAAAAACAGATATAAAAATAGTGACTTGTCAGGCAAACTTACTTTTTGATAATGGATTTTCTACTTTATCTATACCTAGAGGAGGTACGATTTCTGATTTCATGTATTTTAACGAAGCTTTTGGTAGTACTATTTTTAAAAAATCAGATTGGGAAAAGGTTAATGGATACGATGAAATAATGCGAAAAGGATTTGAAGATTGGGAGTTTTATATCAGGGTAGTTAAGGATGGAGGTTGTGTTTTTGTTTTACAAGAGGTATTGTTTAATTATAGAAAAAGAAATGATTCTACAACCAAAAGAGCCAATACCATTAAGTATGAGCTTTTATACTATATTTACACTAAACACCAAGAATTATATAAAAATCATTTTGATACATTCGTTAAAAATTTATTATTAAAAACGGAAAGAGAAGAAATTGAAAAGATAAAAAACACACAACGATTGGAGTTTTTAATTGGTAAACGAATTTTGCAACCTTTCAGATGGTTTAAATTATTTTTGAAATAATTAAAAGAATAAAAATGAAACAAGCAATATTAATTACGGCTTATAAAGATTTTGATCATTTGGAAGAAATTATTAAATTTTTTGATGAAAATTTTGAATTGTATATACATATTGATAAAAAAAGCAACGTTCCTGCTATTCAACTTTCAAGGTTTCAATCATATATGCAGGTTAAGTTAATCTCTCAAAAATACAAAGTTAATTGGGGAGGTATAAACCATTTGAAGAGTATTCTTTATTTATCAGAGCAGGCTCTTAAAAATTCACAAAACAACTATTTTCATTTGATAAGTGGTCAAGATTATCCTATAAAAAAGGTATCTTATTTTAATTCGTTTTTTGAAAATAAAAAGGAAGAGCACATGGAATTTTTCAGTATTCCTAATTCTGGACTAAATGGTAATGGAGGTCTTGAAAGAATAGAATATTTTAATTTTTATGATATTTTAAATGCTAAGATATCATATCAAAATAGATTAATTAAGTCAATTATAAATTTGCAGAAAAAATTAAATTTTAAAAGATCAATTTCTTTGAAAATGCTACAAATATATGGAGGATCAACATGGTGGAGTTTGAGTAGAGATTGTTTAAGTTATGTTGTAGAGTTCACAAAACTAAATGCATTTGTTCTCAGAAGATTTAACCATACCTTATGTTCTGAAGAATTTTATTTTCAAACGGTAATTATGAATTCTGTTTTTAGTAAAAAAGTAGTGGGCAATAATTTGAGATATATTGATTGGCATGCAAGAAATGGAAGTGAACCTGCATTTTTAGATGATAGCGATTATGAAAAATTAATAAAATCAGACGCTTTTTTTGCTCGCAAAATTGGAGATACGCATTCCATTAGTTTAATGAATAAGATTAAATCTTTTTTAGAGATATGAAGCCCAAAGTTACCATTATCATGGCCACCTACAATAGATCAAAATATATTGTTGAAACTTTAAATTCCATACAATCTCAAGTTTTTACGAATTGGGAATGTTTGATTATTGATGATGGTGGATCTGATAATACTATAGATATTATTTCTCCCCTACTTGAGAAAGACAGAAGGTTTCAATTTTTTAAACGTCCGGATACTTATATAAAAGGATTGCCCGGCAGTCGTAATTATGGATTGGATCTAGCTAAGGGTGACTTAATAATTTTCTTTGATGATGATGATATTGTACATCCTCAAAATTTAGAACTTTGTGTGGAAGAATTAAGCAAACAAAATGTTTCTTTTTGCAGGTATCTTCGAAATGTTTTCTTTGATGATTTTGACTATAATTTTGAATTTTCAAAAGACTATACTTCTTTTTTTATAACTAAATCTGATGTTGAAAAACTATTAATAAACGAACTTCCTTTTAATTCTTGTGCAGTAATGTGGCATAGAGCGTGTTTTGAGCAGAATCGATTTGAGGAGCATCTAATGTATGCAGAAGAATGGGAATTGTATTCCAGAATATTGTCTTCTGATATCAAAGGAATTTCTATTGAAAAATGTTTGTTTTTTGGGCGTAAACATGCAAATTCCAACACTGGAGAATTTTATAATAATAATCCTATACGAAGGGCTTCCAAAAAAGATGCTATTTTGTTGGTTATTAAAAATTTAAAGGAGAAACAGTTGCTGTCTCCTTCGCTTCTTCGTTATTTTGTAACCCAAGCAACCGACTTTAAGGAGTACAATTTGTTTGCACAAATCATCACTTTACTTGAATTGTCTATCTTTGAAAAAATAAAATGGCAGTTTTTTTATAGTACATTCCCTTTGCGTTTGTCTGTTTATAAATTAAAAAAAACATTCCGAAAAATATAATCATGAAAATTCTACTTTGTTTTGGAACCCGTCCTGAAGCCATAAAAATGGCTCCGCTTTTTCATGAGCTACAAAAAAATAATGTCGATGTACAAGTGTGTGTCACAGCGCAGCATCGAGAAATGCTGGATCAGGTTTTGGATTTTTTTGAGATAATTCCCGATTATGATCTAGATTTGATGCAACCCAATCAAAGCTTGAACGGATTAAGTGCCACTATTTTATCAAAGATGGACGGGGTATTTGCTGTTGCAAAACCTGATTTGGTATTGGTACATGGAGATACTACCACCTCATCTATGGTGGCGTTGGCCGCCTTTCATAACGGCATAACTGTAGGACATATAGAAGCCGGCTTGCGTACCTATAATAAAAAGGCACCGTTTCCGGAGGAAGTGAACCGGCAGGTGACCAGCAGAATAGCTGATATTCATTTTACCCCCACTGCTGCAGCAACCCAAAATCTATTGAATGAAGGTATTGTTCCAGCTACTATTGTAGAAACCGGAAATACCGTTATTGATGCACTATTGTTGACCGTTAGAAAAATTGAAACGGAGCATTATCAGCATCCCGAAATTGAGCGATTGAAACGTCTTATTCCAGTCCATAAAAAGATGGTTCTAGTTACAGGGCATCGCAGAGAAAATTTTGGAGCCGGTTTTAAGCAGCTTTGTGAGGCACTTTTATCAGTTTCGAAACGAGACGATGTAGTGTTAGTTTATCCTGTCCATTTAAATCCAAATGTAAAAGATGTTGTATATGAGAAATTGTCCCATTCCGAAAATATTTATTTGATTCCACCGGTTTCTTATCCTGTTTTTGTGTGGTTGATGCAACAATCCTTTTTGATTGTGACCGATTCTGGAGGCATTCAGGAAGAAGCTCCATCCTTAGGGAAACCTGTTTTGGTTACCCGAACGGTATCAGAGCGACCTGAGGGTGTTACCGCCGGATTTTCTATTTTGGTAGGTACCGATCAGCAAAAAATCAGTACCACCATTTATTCTTTTTTAGACGGATTCTCGGGATTTGGACCTTCCATCAATCCTTACGGAACGGGTAATGCTTCTCAAAAAATTGCAGCTTATTTATTAAAACACTATTAAAATGAAAATCCTTGTTGTAGTAGATTCCATTAATATTGAAGACAGCAGTGGTTCAAAAGCTAATGTGGCGCTCATTACTAATTTGGCATCGGCGGGATTTGATGTTTTAGTATATCATTATACCCAAAAGTTCATTTCGTTGGAGGGTGTTTCCTGTTATGCGATTCCTGAAATAAAATACAGTCCCCTGTATTTTTTAAGTCGGATGCAACGGATTATAAGTCGGAATTTCAAAGTCAATCCGGCTCCTTTCCTGGAGCAATTGTTTGGTTTTTCTTTTACTTTTTATAATGATACCCGCAGTATCACTGCCGCGTTGAAGCAACAAAAGTTTCAGCCTGATTTAGTACTAACCTTGAGTAAAGGCGCTAGTTTCAGGCCTCATTATTCCGTTCTTCAACTTTCTCAATGGCATGATAAATGGATGGCTTATGTACATGATCCGTATCCAGCCCATTATTATCCGCGACCTTACAATTGGGTAGAATCCAGTCATAAAGCACGAGAAGCCTTTTTTAGGGCAGTTTCTACAAAAGCCAGATATAGTGCATTTCCCAGTTTGTTTTTGCACGAATGGATGTCGAGTTATTTCCCTGATTTTGCCCAAACAGGTGTTGTTATTCCACATCAAAATACAAAGTATGTCGTTCAGAATACTTCTTTTCCATCCTATTTTGATGTTTCAAAATTCAACATACTGCATGCTGGTAATTTGATGAAGCAACGCTCACCGGAAGGTTTGATAGCAGGTTTTCAACTGTTTTTGCAGCATTATCCTGAAGCCGGAAAAGAATCGCGATTGCTGTTGCTTGGGCCTGCTTCCGATCATACCCAACTATTGCAAAGCCACCAAAAGCGTACACCCGAACTTTACATTCACAACGGTATGATTCCTTTTGACACCGTTTATTTGCTTCAGCAAAACGTATCGGTTAATGTTATTTTGGAGTCAAAATCGGAAATTAGCCCTTTTTTGCCTGCTAAGTTTCCACATTGTGTTGCCGCTAATACTGTTATTCTCTCGCTAGCTCCTTATTACAGTGAAACGAAACGGTTGTTAGGTCCTGACTATGAGTATTGGTCCGAAGTGGATGATGTTCCAAGAATTGCAGCATTACTCGGGGAATTGTATCTTTTGTGGAAACAAAATCCAAAGTATCTGCTTTTAAATAGAAGTGATTTAGCGGAATACCTTTCAGTTGGATACTTAAGGAAAAAAATTAGTGAGTTAAATCAATAATAATTTGTCCTGATGATTCTTTTAATTTGTATTTCTCATAAAACTCCTCTTAAATAAACATTATATGCGAGCCTCTATAGTAATTGTATCTAAAAACAGAAAAGACGATTTAGCGCTAACCTTAATTACTCTAAAGTCAATGATTGAACTTGAGGAGGATGAAGTTTTAGTTTTTCTAGATGGCTGTGAAGATCAATCCGTTTTGTTGATAGATCAATTTAATTGGGTCAAGTGGTTTACTTCCGATAAAAGTATTGGCGCTTCTGCTGCCAGACATCAACTTTATCCAAAAGCCAAAGGTCAATTTTTAATAGGTTTGGATGATGATGCCCATCCTTTGCATTCAGATTTTATTGCAAGAACTCTTTCTGTTTTTGAAAGATATCCAACTGTTGGTATAGTTGCTTTTCAAGAAATAAAAGGAGTCTTTATCTCAGATCAAGAGGCTTTAAATCAGGTTGACTCATTAACGGAAGAGTATATCACCAATGAATTTATAGGTTGTGGATTTGCTATCCGTACAGAGGCTTATAATGCTATTAATGGTTTTCCGGTCTGGATTGATATTTATGGAGAAGAATCCTGTGTAGCAATAGAAGTAATTGCTAAAGGACATGATATTTTATATACCAATACAATAAAAGTGAACCATCGTGTGAATGTGATAGAAAGAAAGAAAGTTGGGCAAAATTATTTCAGATTTGGAAAGCAATTAAAAAATTCTACTTATTATTTTTTAGTGTACTATCCGCATCCTTTAGGTAATATTTTGAAATTATATTGGCATAATTTTAATAAGTATGCATTAAGAGATATTAAATGTTTTAAGATATTTTGTAGTGTAAGTATTGAAGTTCTTCGGGGTATTCCTAAAGTACTACCTTATAGAAAACCGGTGTCCACATTAATACTTGATAAAATGAGAAGAGTAAAAGGGTTGAGGTTTTGAAACCCAAAAGGATTGTTTCATTTAATAGTTAGAGTTCTTTTCTCATTATGTTCTCATCATTTCTCACTTTATACTTGGAATTATGGTAGAAAATCCCAAATTTTTTATTTAAAAAGTAATTTTTAGTATAATTTAATTACTTGATAAGGTAGAAGCAAACAAAAAGCGATAATAATTCAATATTTTGAACAGAAATATTTATCAACAATACCACTGCATATTACAACATTTCACTACTTTAGACTTGAATACGACGAATAACTGGAATTATTCGAGGTCTTATGGTAATCAATTTGCTCAAAAAAACGGGGTTCTAGCCGGTATTTTGAGCTTTTTTTATGTCAAAAAGGGATGGAAAAGTACTTCTTTAGACTAAAAAATAACTTTGTCAGGCATAAATAATCCTAATTTTAATTTATTGGAGGTCGACATAGAAACCTAAAAACAGGTTTTTAAGCGGATTTGGGGTGTTTGTAGCGATAAAGAATGAATTAATATTTCGTGCTGACGCTTTGTTTACCGAGTCTTGACGAAACAAAAGTCCAGTCTTGACGAAACGGATCTAATTTACGTTGATTATATGCCAAAAAAAACTTCGAGTACTGGAATGCTCGAGGTCTTACAATAATCAGATGCTTCTGATTACGGGATTCTAGCCGGCTTTTCTAAATGATAAATCATTCAGCAAAGTGCGTAATTTTTTTCCGGGACGGAAAAGAATACGACTTTTTTTAATGGCGCTTGAGGAAACATCAGCGGCAGCTTCCTTTCCTTCAGAGCTTATTCCTACTTGGAAATTACCTAGTCGTCCTAGTTTAACAATTCGGTCTTGCCCAGTTCCCCAATGATGTTGTGTTTTGAGGACAACAAGACCGCATAACAGTCTGAGGCCGTAACCGTACATTGGTAGGAAATCAACTCAGCGAGTCGGTCTAAATCTACATTGCCGTCTGCAATTGCAGCAGCATAGAATTTTTCAGGAGCCATTAGGTCCCGTGGGTTCTTTCTTGGAAGAACTTTGTATTTAATAGCTATTGTTTAGTTGTATTAAATGAATAAAAATATTTGGTCTTAGTATACTTGTTAATTCTAACTAACTGACCATTCAAAGATACAATGGTTTTGTATGTAGACAATCCCAAAGCTATCCAAAATCGGTAATCGTTTTTAACAAATTAAAAAAAAAAAATAAATAAGCTTGTTTTTTTATATATGATAGATTATCAGTTGTTTATTTTTATTATAAAGTGATGAGCCCTTCTAAAATATACGATTATAAAGTTAAAGTATATCAAATATTTTGAATGATGGTTTTGTGAGTCAGTAGTGTATTAGGTTGGTAGACTATTGATGTGGAAGTGGGTTTCTATTCAGACAATTATCTGTTAGTGGTTTACACACCTAGCCTTTATAGCTCCCTCCCTATATTTATTTTGGAGTCGTTGTATCTTCGATTTCAAGAAGGGAATTTTGGAGTGGAATTTTGTGCTTCTAGTTTCATTTGTAGGATGAAATGTCCCAAATGTCTCAATTGGTAAAAAATTGTTTTGAGTACCTTATTGGAAATAGTAGCAGAATTGTATTTCCCTCACAGAGATATTATTTCGTTTTTTGAGTAGGAGACAAGCGGTATTTTTTTTTTTAATATAAAAAAAAATTATATTTAAGCCATTTGTTCTTCTTGACTGGGGATTGAGGAGTGGAAATTTTTAGGGATGATGGTTTTTAGAAAGAAAAGACTTTTTGTGCGTATTGATTTTTAACAGCACCTAATTATTAAACTAGGCTCTAATTTTTAAAATAAACGAGTTGAATTATGCTTCGTCTAATCATAAAAAAACTATTTTTGTTTCAAGAAACTTGAATCCACCTCTTCTTTAAAAATATGGTTTTACAAAAATCTTTACCCTACCTAATAGCTGAAATAGGCCAGGCACATGAAGGTAGTCTGGGTATCTTATATTCGTATATTGATGCGATTGCCCAAACGGGTGTTGATGCCGTAAAGTTTCAAATGCATATCGCAGAGGCGGAAAGCAGTGAATACGAGCCTTTTCGCGTAAAATTCTCTGTTGAGGATGAAACTCGCTTTGACTATTGGAAACGCATGGGTTTTTCTTTGGCGCAATGGAAAGACATTAAAAACCATTGTGATGAAGTGGGATTGGATTTCATTTGTTCTCCGTTCAGTAATTTAGCGGTTGATTGGCTCGAAGAAATTGGAGTTGATTGTTACAAAATTGGGTCAGGAGAGGTTACTAATTTCTTGATTTTAGAGAAAATTGCACAAACAGGGAAGCCTGTGATTTTGTCTTCTGGTATGAGTTCGTATGCTGAATTAGATCAAACCGTTGATTTCCTAAAAGAGAGACAGGTTGATTTTTCTATTTTACAATGCACAACGGCTTATCCTACTATGCCAGAGCAATATGGATTGAATGTGATTCAGGAATTAAAAGAAAGATATAAAGTGGCTGTTGGGTTTTCGGACCATTCTGCCCGATTAGAAACCTGTATTGCGGCAACGGCTTTAGGTGCCAGTATTCTGGAATTTCATGTTGTTTTTGACCGTCAACTTTTTGGCCCTGATGCCAAAGCTTCTTTCACCATACAAGAAACTAAAGATTTAGTCTTGGCCGTTAAAAATATTGCAACTGCTTTGTCAAATCCTATTGATAAAAATTACAATGCTAATTTTTCGGACGTCAAACAGATTTTCGAAAAATCATTGGCGGTCAATAAAAAATTGCCTAAAAATCATGTTATAACTTTTGATGATTTAGAAACTAAAAAACCAAAAGGGTATGGGGTAGATGCGATGCGATTTCAAGAAGTAATTGGTAAAGTTTTGAATAAGGATTTGAATCAATGGGATTTTTTGAATGAAGAGGATTTGTTTACATAAAGGTTTTTAAGCAAGCTACTTAGTTTCGAAATTATATTTTTTTAGTTTTAAAAATCACAACCATCGACGTTTTTTTCAATGTAAAAAATTATAATTTACTAATTTTCTTTTTTGCTTGATCAAAAAAGAAACAAAAAAATATTCATGGATTGTTATTGTTTTTTGGTATTCATGAATCTTCGATTTCAAGTCTTTACTCCCTCGTCGGTCAAATTAGTTTTCGAATACTAAAAGAAAAGAACTCGCTGCGCTCAAACAGCTTTTCTTTTTACGTATTCTTCAAACATTTGACTCGCGACTGCGGAAGTTAAGGACAGTAGAACATCGTAAACAACAGCAATTTGATTTACAGTTGAATAAAAACATAAAATGTTATTTTATATTGTTTTTTTTGTAAAAAGTTATACTCAAAACTTACGTGGGCTCAAAATAATGTTTTTACCTGTCCGCTTTTTTGTCTACTTTTAAACCCAAGAATAATAAATTTAAAATGCCGAAAAGAAAAATAGTTGTAGTAATAACGGCGCGTCCATCTTATAGTCGGGTAAAAACGGTTTTGTCTGCTATACAAAGGCATCCTGATTTGGAATTACAATTGGTCGTTGCCGCATCTGCCTTGTTAGATCGTTATGGTTCTGCTGTGAATTATATTGAGAAAGATGGTTTTACGATTGCTGCCAAAGTATTTAATGTATTGGAAGGAGAGAATCTGACTGCAGCGGCGAAAACAACCGGAATTGGAATATTGGAATTGTCGACTGTCTTTGATAATTTAAAACCGGATATCGTTGTGACCGTTGCGGATCGCTTCGAAACAATGGCCACTGCTATTGCGGCTTCTTATATGAATATTCCTTTAGCACACATACAAGGGGGAGAAGTAACCGGAAATATTGACGAAAAAGTACGTCACGCCATCACAAAATTGGCAGATTATCATTTTGTAGCCTCCGAAAATGCTAAAGAAAGAGTCATCAAATTGGGAGAGGACCCTGAAATGGTTTTTAACACCGGATGCCCATCTATTGATTTGGCAGAAGAAGTAGTACTGAGTAAAATGCTTACTTTTGATCCGTATGAAAAATATGGTGGTGTAGGTGCTCAACCGGACTTGGCAGAAGGCTACTTAGTTGTTATGCAACATCCGGTAACGACAGAATATCAAGATTCCAGAAAACATATTGAAGCTACTCTGGAGGCGATTCATAAATTAAATAAGCCCACACTTTGGTTTTGGCCCAATGTGGATGCCGGCGCTGATGGAACCTCTACAGGGATTCGTGCTTTTAGAGAGCAACACCAGTTACCCAATGTTCATTTTTTTAAGAATATGGAAGGTAAAGATTTTTTACAACTACTTTACCACAGCGATTGTTTAATTGGAAATTCAAGCGTAGGTATTAGAGAATGTGCTTTTTTAGGGGTTCCTGTTGTTAATATAGGTTCTCGACAAAATAGAAGAGATCGAGGAGGCAATAGTGCTGACGTTGATTATTGTCAAAATAGTATTGAAGAAGCCATTTTAGACTCTGTACAAAAAGGTAAATCAATCTCTTCCTCTATTTATGGAGACGGAAAAGCAGGTACGCAAATAGCTAAATTGTTACTGAAGTTGCCTCTAAAGTTTCATAAAACAATCATGTATTAAGATGCGAATTTTAGGCATCATACCAGCGCGTGGAGGATCGAAAGGTGTTCCCGGGAAAAACATTAAATTGTTGAACGGAAAACCGTTGTTGCAATATACAGCTGAAATTGCTGTGGAATCAAAGTATTTAACATCTGTGATTTTGTCAAGTGATGATAAACAAATAATTACGGTGGCTAAAAGCTTGGGGATTCAAGTGCCATTTTTACGACCAGAGGAATTAGCTCTAGACACAACACCCACTATAGATGCCATTATTCATGCTTTACAATGGTATGAAAATCATGCTGTTTTCTTTGATGCAGTTTGCTTGTTGCAAGTAACCAGTCCTTTTAGAACCGTTAAATTTTTAGATAAAGCCATTGAAAAATTTATCAAAAGTGGTTGTGATTCTTTGGTTTCCGTACAAAAAGTACCACATGAATATAATCCGCATTGGACGTTTGAAGTTAATCTCGAGGGCACCTTAAAAATTGCCACCGGCGAAGATCAAATCATCAATAGAAGACAGGAATTACCTGATGCCTATCACAGAGATGGAAGTATTTATATCACTAAAACTGAAGTTCTGTTGCAAAAGCATTCTTTATATGGAAAAAGTATTTCATTCATCGAAACTCCACCTGAATTTTATGTTAATATAGATACGTTAGGCGATTGGGAAAAGGCGGAACAAATGATAAAAAATAATCTAAAATAATGTGTGGTATTGCGGGAATAATTGGAGGTTTCGAAATGCAGCAGTTGGATGCCATGTTGTTGAGTCAACACCATCGGGGTCCGGATGCGACAGGAAAATATAATGATGGGGATTTTGCTGCTATAGGACATAATCGATTGGCTATTATTGATTTGACTGTAGAAGCT
The DNA here is from genome assembly GCF_015752255.1 of Flavobacterium sp. CAN_S2. Classification (NCBI taxonomy): domain Bacteria; kingdom Pseudomonadati; phylum Bacteroidota; class Flavobacteriia; order Flavobacteriales; family Flavobacteriaceae; genus Flavobacterium; species Flavobacterium sp. CAN_S2. The sequence goes on along the minus strand of NZ_JADOVA010000003.1, from coordinate 240,292 downwards.
AATCAGCCTTTTTTGGATCCTTCCGGTCGGTATATTTTGGTTTTTAATGGTGAAATCTATAATTATATTGAGTTAAAAACTGAAATGCAAGGGCTGTATTCTTTTGAAACAGATTCAGATACCGAAGTTTTATTGGCAGCGTTCATGATTTATGGAAACCAATGTCTGCAAAAATTTAACGGCATGTTTTCCTTTGCTATATGGGATAATCAAGACAAAAAGTTATTTGCTGCCAGAGACCGATTTGGGGTCAAACCTTTTTTTTACAGTCAAAAAAATAACTCTTTTTATTTTTCATCAGAAATAAAAGCGATTCACGCAGCGGGTATTTCAAGAATTCCATGCGAGAAAGTCTGGGCTTCTTATTTTGCGTATGGTTCTTATGGAAATCCTGACGAAACTTTTTGGGAGGAGATCTTGCAAATACCTGGTGGCCATTTTTTAGAATTTCAAAACCAGCAATTAGTCCTAAAAAAATGGTATTTTTTTGAAGAGGAAGTAGCCAAACAACCCAAGAATTTAACTTTTGAGCAAGCCAAAGAACATTATGTTGCTCTTTTAAAAGACAGCATAAATTTGCGTTTCAGAGCTGATGTTCCCCTTGGATTTAATATTAGTGGTGGATTGGATAGTTCTGTATTATTGGCTTTGGTTAATCTTCAAGAGGATAATTCTAAAATCAATGGTTATACTTTTTATACGAATAATCCTGACTACGATGAATTACCTTGGGTAGAATTGATGATTGCCAAAACCAAAAATCCTTTGACGAAAGTGTTGCTTCAAGTAGAAGACGTTCCTGATTTAGCACAAAAAATGGAAGGACAGCAAGATGAACCTTATGGAGGAATTCCCACTTTGGCGTATGCCAAAATTTTTGAACAAGCCAAAAAAGATAATGTATTAGTATTGCTCGATGGACAGGGTATGGATGAACAATGGGCAGGCTATGATTATTACACCCAAGAAAATGATGCTATCATTCAAGGAATTAAGGATTCACCATTCAAAAGGAATATCCTTTCGGATTGTTTTTTGGCAAAAGCCGAAAAACCAAACTATCCCAAACCTTTTGTCGATGCAATTTTAAATAAACAATACCGAGATTTGTTTTATACTAAAATCCCAAGAGCGCTACGATTTAATGATCGAATTTCTATGCTATTTTCCACGGAATTACGGGAACCTTTTTTGGATTATAGATTGGTAGAATTTGCTTTTTCGTTACCGTTTGATTTTAAAATAAAAAATGGCCAAACTAAATTTATGTTGAGAGAAATCGCCTCAGAATATTTGGCCAATGATTTAGTCTTTGCACCTAAGAGACCCATACAAACGCCACAACGGGAGTGGCTAGCTGATAATTTAACGGACTGGGTAACCGAATGTTTTGTCTCAATCGAAAATTCAGAATATTCAAAATGGTTTGAAATTGAGAAATTGCAAAAAGAGCTAAAGAAATATTTAGAAGGTAATATCCAATCTAGTTTTCATATCTGGCAGTGTATTAGTTTGTTTGAAATGGTTCACACAATTAATGCGTAATTTCAATTTCTTTTTTCAATAATAATAAAAAACAATATTTGGGAATTAAATCAACAAAAATAATTTAATGAAAAAACTAGGTATAGTAATCATAGATGGAATTAATTTTAATTTTCTTTTGAAACTAAAAAACAGAGTTATTCATGTTGCTATTAGCAATGTGGGTTATGAAACAAAGAATATTCCAGCTGTAATAGCATTAATAGATACACAGAAGAGCATCATAACTGTTGCTGATTTTGGATAAGGGAACAGTGAAGCCCTTTTTCAGGAATCGATAGAAACGAATGCGATTTGGGTCATCAATAATCAAAAACAGTTTATGGATAGTTAATTTACCAATACAATGATTTCAAATATACTAGTGCTTTATTTTTTAGGTTTAACAATTTTACTCTTTTCTGATTTTTTAGGGTTAAGTTTTTTCGGTTTTCGTACTGTTTCAATTTACCTGGGTGTTTTATTTGGCTATTTATCTATTGTGGTGACTTATGCAATTTTTAAGTCTAACATGAATAGTATAGGGATGTTTGTCTTACTTTGGCTATTAGGTTATTTTTTTTTAATTCAAAAACGTAAAGAATCACCAAAAATTAAAAAACAGGACTATTTAAAGAGATTGTTTATAATTAGTTTCTTATGGTCTGTAATTTTTTTGATTAAGGTTAGTTTCTTTTGGAATACTGCATACAATTGTCCCAATTTATTGTTTGTTGATTATGAGTTTTATATGAAAATAGCCGAAGGCTATAATCTAAATGGTAACGAAAATGCATTAGGATTGAAAAATGCTTTGTTCCCGTTTTTGAATTTTGCGCAGCCCTATAGGAGTAATGATATTTGGTTGGTGTCATTAGGACTGGATATAACAAATATGGATACAATTTACATTTGGGAATTGTTTTATAGTACAGTTATAATTTGTATTTGTTCATTAAGTCTATTTGTTTTATTCAAAAGAAAATTTAATTTATTAGGGTCTTTAGTTTTGTCGGTATTAGCTCTATTTGCATTTTCAGGAAACTGGTATAGAGGTATAATTAATTTAATATATACAACTAATTCTGGAGGGTACGATCCCATAGGGATTATTGCTTATTCCAAATTAGCAATAGTGTTTTCAATTTTTTTTCAATTTTTTTATAAATATGAAAGTGGAAAAAAAATAGAGGCTATTTATTTTTTAATTTTAATTCCTCTTCTAGTTCAATCTGCAATTGCTGTCTTTTTAATCATATTTTTAATAATCTTAATTAGTATTTACCAAGAAAGAAAATTTTCTGAAAATAGTATTAAAAAGTATTTGACAATCATAGTGATTTTTATAATTTTATTTGTTGGTTTTCTGCTTTTTTATAAACTAAATCAACATAAAGAACAATTTTACATTGGGTACTCTAATTTGAATATCATAAACAATGATAGTACTATTGATTTTATCATTCAATTTTTTAAAAAATCAATACTTATGTTTATTTCCTATTATTGGTTAAGTTTTTTGTTGGCAGTCTTATTATTAATTAGTAATAAATCACTAAGCAAAGTGTTTCGTTTAGAGTTATTTGTGTTTTTGTTACTTTGTTATTTTTGTTCTACTCTAATTTATGCTAAATTTAATAAAATTGGGGATGCATATCAATTTTTGACAAATGTTTTTGGCCCCTTCGTCTTAGCTTTAATTATTTACTTATTAATTCAAACACCAACCAAATCGCTTTCAGGAAAGCTAAAATTGACCGCGCTAATAATTGTCTCGATTCTTGGTGCGAAAGAAATAATAGGGGGTAATAATGTATTTCATTCTACTTCAAGAATTAATTATTACGACAAGGTATTTATTAGCGAAATTAAAATTGTTCTTCCTCAATTGAAATACCCTTTTGGTGTTATCTATTACGGGGAGGATTTGCAAAATAATTCAAGGGAAGACTTCCCTCAACACAACACTACTTTTCTTAAATTATTCGGTAGATATTACGATGCTTTCAACATTGAATCCGATTCCTTAAAAATGGATTACTTGGACAAATCGAATCAAAAAGTAAATCTATATATTAAAAAAAATGCACTAAATATTTGGCATTATAATTTGAAAACAAATTTGAAGTCTAATCGCCAATTAAGTAGAAAAGATTTTTATAACTCATATCCATTTAGTTTTTGTGTCTCTAAAAAGAGTAAGAAGAATTTACCGGATTATATTCAGTCAGATATTGTTCGTACTATAAAAGATAATAAGTCACAAATTTATTTTTATATATTAAAAAAAAAATAGTGATGATTCAAATTTGAATTTAAAGTATAAATAATCTGATTTTGAAATTAGCTTCTAAAAAATAAGTTTTAAAAATTTAAATTTTTCAAGTTTTAAGACAAAAAACAACTTTCTTTGTGAATGACAATTTTTGTTTTCTCTAATAGAATTAGTTATAAATCATTATTTTTTTTAACTATTTATTATAATGAATCCTGAGATCAATATAATTATACCTTTTAAATAATGAAGAAAGAGTGTTTACATTATTAATAGTAAATCACTCAATTAGTACACCTTAAAAATTAGTAATTTCAGTCATTTTGATTAACTAATATATAATGCTAAACGAAATAGATATTTATTGTGTATGAGTATGTTTTAAGTGTTGCTTTATCTGGAAATTTTGGTCACCAGTTAGCATTTAGATTAGCCTTGACAATTGTTGATTTTTTTGATGCAGTGCTGTTTTTTGATTAGAACTTACAAAATTCACCGTAATTAATATAAGATTTATTGCTTTTATATAAAGAGGGTTATGCAGTAAGAGAATCTAGAAAAGAGGGAAGTTATTTTTTAATTATTCTTTTTTAGGAGTTCAGTTAATTTAAATTGCTGTAATTGAGGAATGGTTAAAAAACGTACTTTATTTAAAATTATGTAGTAATAAAAAAAGTAAAATTAATATTAATGAAACATTAACTCTGAAAAATAAATCTTTTAATATTTTGGAAATAGCAATAATTATTTCAAATAATCAAAAACAATGAAAAAACTAGGCATAGTCATCACAGATGGTGTTGGATTCCGGAATTTTGTAATGAGTGATTTCTTAATAGAAGCCAACCTGCAATTTGATGCTATTATTATTTATTCGGGGCTGCCTATTAGTGCTTATCCTGCTGTTTTGCCTTCGAGGGTTATTATAAAGGAATTGGATGTTTTTATAGAGGGCAAATGGACATGGTTTTTTAGAAAATGGAAGGAGCTGGCTCATTTACAAAAATTTAAGTCTTTTTATGGAATGAAAGACAACTTGCATTCCGGGTATCCTAAAACTAACTCTGCCCGATCTCTTTTAGTTAAAATTATTTACTTTTTTACCCAAACTGTTCACTCTTCTGCCAGTATTTTGTTTGCTGAAAAGCTACAGTTTTTGTCTTTTGCTCAACATAAAATTACGAGAGGCTATATTCAAATGTTGCGAGATGATCAACCGACCCATATATTTTTTACGCATCAAAGGCCTCCTTATTTAGCTCCCTTTTTATATGCGGCAAGTGAATCTAAAATACCGGTCAGCAGTTTTATTTTCAGTTGGGATAATTTGGCCTCCAAAGGCAGGATGTTGGGGACTTTTAATTATTTTTTGGTGTGGAGTGATTTAATGAAAAAAGAGTTGTTGTATTTTTATCCGAATGTAAAAGAGGAAAAAGTAAGAGTTGTGGGGACGCCTCAATTTGAGCCTTATGTGATGAATAAATACAAAACAGAAAAACAGGATTTTTATTCTAAGTTTACTTTACAACATAGTAAAAAAATAATTTGTTTCAGTTGTGCTGATGCCAGTATTGGAGCGAATGATCCTGTTGTGATTCGGACTATTGCCAATGCCATGCGAGAAGATATAATTGGAATTCCTTGTCAACTTGTTGTAAGGACTTCTCCAGCAGAAGGCCCAGAACGATTTGCTGCGATACAAAAAGATTTTCCTGAAATTATCTGGAATAACCCAAAATGGATTTTGACTCGGGAGAATCACGCTGAAAGCTGGTCGCAACGCATTCCCAGTGAGGAAGATATCAAGGATTTACGGTCCTTATTGGAATATGTTGATTTGAATATTAACATGTGCTCTACGATGAGTTTGGATTTTATGTTATTTGACAAACCAGTAATTAATACTGTTTTTGGAAATCCTGAAAATGGTTTGTATGATGACCAACGGTTCTTAGGATACGATCATTTCAAAAAAGTGGTTGATAGCCAATCTGTGAGTATTGCCAAGAATCCAATGGAGTTAATCGATCAAATCAAGGAAGCTTTAGCAAATCCTTCGGCGCGAACTAAAGAAAGAAAGGCTATGATTGACTTACAAATAAGTGAGGATTTAGTAGGAACCAGTAAGCGAATTGCCGCTACTTTATCACAATGGAATGACAGAGCCTAAAACAATAGCGGTACTTTGTAATTATGAACTGTTACCCGAAAGAGTAGGCGGAATGGATTACTTTTTTTGGCAGTTTAACAGCAAATGTGCCGCCAATGGTATTCAGGTCCATTGGTTTTTTCCGAATCAATCGGATCATGGAGAATACGCTGCTTTAACTATTTTTGACAGTGGGTACGAATCGGTAGAAAATTATTTTCTTAGTTTCTGCAAAACAAAAAAAAGTGAATATACACATATCATTACCCACTTTATCGAATTATGCACCCCTTTTTTTTATAAAATAAAGCAGTTTTCGGAAGCAAAAATTATTGCCATAGATCATAATCCAAGACCAATTTACGGCTATCCTTTAAAAAAGAGAATAGAGAAAAGAATCAAAGGGATTTTGTTTTCCAGATATATTTCGGTTTTTGTAGGCGTTTCTGATTATACTAAATCAGAAATTATACGTGACTTTGGTTCTGTTGTAAAAAAGAAGACGCTCACGATTTATAATGGGGTTGTATTTGAGGATATTTTACAACGAATGGATAGAAATACAGTACAACCCACCTTTTTGGCAGCATCACATTTAAGGGAATCCAAAGGGATTCAAGACTTAATAGCTGCTGTCGCACTGCTTCCCTACGAAATACAAAAGGCAATTAAAATTGATTTATATGGGGACGGTCCCTATAAAAGTATTTTGTTTGAAAAAATGAAACAGCATGATGTGGTGTCTTGTTTTACTTTTATGGGCAGCAGTCCCAACCTGAAAGCCTTGTTTTCAAATTATGATTACATGTTGCAACCCACCCACATGGAGTGTTTCAGTTTATCGATATTGGAGAGTTTAGCGGCTAATGTTCCTGTGATTACAACCAATGTTGGCGGTAATGAAGAAGTATTAGTCGATGGAGAAAACGGCTATATTTTTAAAGCTAAAGATGTTGTTGCTTTAAAGGATATTCTTGAAGACGTGTATTTGGGGCATAAAAAAATTGAAGCAAATACCAGAACGCTTGTTGAAGAATGTTTTTCAATGGCTAAAATGGTTGATCACCATTTGGTATTGGTATTACAGAATAAATCTTAATTTTACACCGTTAAATCGTTCCCATTCGTATGTTTTTTAATTCGTTTTCCTTTGCCATTTTCCTGCCTATCGTATTTGTGTTGTATTGGTTTGTTTTTAATAAAACCAAAAGCACTCAAAATGCAGTGCTTATTATCGCGAGTTATTATTTTTATTCCTGTTGGGATTGGCGTTTTTTGTTCTTGCTTGTTTTCTCTACTTTTTTAGATTATTATACCGGTATTCGGATTGAAAAGGCTAAGACGGAACTGGGACGGAAATTTTGGTTCTGGTTGAGTATCAGTGTGAATCTGGGTTTCTTGGGGGTCTTTAAATACTATAATTTTTTTGCAGATTCTTTTTCTCAATTATTAAATGGATTCGGGCTTCAAACAAGTCCCCTGTTGCTGAACGTGATTCTGCCGGTGGGTATTTCCTTCTATACGTTTCACGGGTTATCATACGTCATTGATATTTATTTAAAGCGTATTAAAGCTGAATATAACTTTGTCGATTACTCTTTGTTTGTCAGTTATTTTCCATTGCTTGTCGCGGGACCCATTGAAAGAGCGACTCATTTATTGCCACAGGTAAAAGTGAAACGCAGTTTTGACTATCAAAAAGCCAAAGAAGGAATCTTTCAATTTGTCTGGGGATTGGTCAAGAAAGTGGTAATCGCGGATACTTGTGCGACTTATGCCAATGCGATTTTTGATAATTATGAATCGATGAATTCTTTGTCACTGCTTCTTGGTGCGGTTTATTTCGCTTTTCAAATTTATGGTGATTTCTCCGGTTATTCAGATATGGCATTGGGAATGTCAAAACTGTTTGGAATCGATTTACTGCGTAACTTTAATTACCCGTATTTCTCCCGTGACATTGCCGAGTTTTGGCGTCGTTGGCATATTTCATTATCGTCTTGGTTTCGGGATTATTTATACATTCCGTTGGGAGGGAGCAATGGTGGTACAGCGATGAAAGTCCGCAATACTTTTATCATATTTTTAGTGAGTGGTTTTTGGCATGGCGCCAATTGGACTTTTATTGCCTGGGGTTTTATTAACGCTTTGTATTTTTTACCGCTATTGTTGTTGAAACGGAATCGGTCTAATATGGAAACAGTATCGTTGTATTGGGATTTGGACTCTGTCAAGGTTTTCTTCAGTATTATCAGCACGTTTGCATTGACCTGCTTGGCCTGGATTTTCTTCCGAGTAAAATCGATAGCAGAGGCTTTTGAATATATTGGGCGTATTTTTACCAATAGAATTTTTGAATCACAGTATTTGGAAAACGAGCGTTACAATTATGAAATCATTATTTTGATACTTGCTTTTATTATTGTGGAATGGAACAGCCGCACGCAAGTAGAACCCATTTCCGGGAGATATAGTTATTTGAAATTAACGTTATGCCTTGCAGCGATTGTAGCACTGGGAACGTATTCCGATTATAAAGAATTTATTTATTTTCAGTTTTGATATCAGTAGGGGAATCGATTAAGGCTTAATGGAGTCCTTCGTCTACGCTCAGGAAAGACTGTAGTGGAGTTGTCAAATCGAGTCCTTCGTCTACGCTCAGGACAGGCTATAGTCGAGTTATCAAATCGAGTACTTCGTCTACGCTCAGGACAGGCTATAGTCGAGATTAGTTTTGGAATATAAGGCGTCTCGACTGTACTTCGACTAAGCTCAGTATAAACTTTCGACGTGACAAAAGATCTCGAGTTATCAAATCTAGTCCTTCGTCTACGCTCAGGACAGTCTATAGTCGAGATTCGTTTAATTTTAAAAAAGCGATATGAAATTCTATTATGTATATATTCTTCGTTGTATTGACGATTCACTATACGTAGGTGTGACTTCTGATATTGACAGGAGAGTTATCGAGCACAATGCCGGTAAATATCCAGAAGCCTATACACATAGTAGAAGACCTGTGACGTTAGTTTTTTATCAGGATTTTACAGATCCGAATCAGGTTATTGAGTTTGAAAAAAAATTAAAAAAATGGAGCAGGGTTAAAAAACAGGCATTAATTGATGGGAATTTTGATAAATTACAAGATTTATCAGAATGTAGAAATGCAACGCATCATAAATACAGATCGGATTTTGAAGATATAGAAGAATAGTTTGACTAAGCGTCTCGACTGTACTTCGATTCCGCTCAGTATAAACTTCTGACGTGACAAAGAGTAGTTTAATTCTCAAATCGAGTCCTTCGTCTACGCTCAGGACAGGCTTTAGTCGAGATTAAATTGATTATTAAAGGCGTCTCGACTGCGCTCGACGTGACAAAAGATCTCGAGTAATCAAAACGAGTTCTTGGTCTACGCTCAGCACAGGCTGCAGCCGAATTGTCAAATCGAGCGCAGTCGAGATTCATTGAGACATAAAAGCGTCTCGACTGTACTTCGACTCCGCTCAGTGTAAACTTTCGACGTGACAAAGAGAGTAGTTTAATTGACAAATCGAGTCCTTCGTCTACGCTCAGGACAGGCTTTAGTCGAGATTCATTAAGACATAAAAGCGTCTCGACTGTACTTCGACTTCGCTCAGTATAAACTTTCGACGTGACAAAGAGTAGTTTAATTGTCAAATCGAGCTGTTAAATACAATACATTAAAATACTAGAATAATAATACAGAATAAAACAACAATGAAGCAGTTTTTAATTTTTACCGTCAAAACCCTTGTGCTACTATTTTTACTGTTAGTGGTATTGGATTTTTTGTATACGACTGTTTATTTACAGTCTTCGAATAGAGGGAAAATTGATTATGTTTACAACTCAGCAGCGCGGGATTACGATGTGGTTGTTTTAGGATCTTCCAGAGCCAATAATCATTTTGTAGGTCCTATGTTTGCCGAAAAAGGATTGAAAACGTTTAATTATGGGATGAGCGGAGGCCATTTATTTGAAGCGTCGTTGCTCTTAAAACTTATGGTGGAACGAAAGTATACGATAAAAAATGTGATACTGGAGACCGATTTGAATTTGTCGAATGAACAACGAGCAGAAGGAATTGCGGCAAAATTTTTACCATATATTCATAATTCGGAAATAACAAAAAATCATTTCTCTGCAGAAAAAGACTTTAATGAATTGTATTATATTCCTTTTTACAGATATGTCGCATTTGAGACTCGAATTGGTTTTAGGGAGATCTTTTTTAATGCCATTCATAAAAAGACAAATCATTTACTGAATATGGGGTACTCGCCATTGGGAAATGGTAAGGGGAACATGAAAAATAATATTAGCAATTTAAAACCGTTGCGTAACAAGTATTATGAAGAAATTAAACAACTTTGTGAGGACAATAACATCAATTTGATTGCTGTAATGACACCGATGTGCAGTAATACCAAAGGATTGAATTATTTTGAAAAAGTGCAACAGCTTTATCCTGAAATTCATAATTATGAAAAAGCGGTAGAGGGAGATCAGTATTTTTCTTCCTGCGGACATCTGAATGATACTGGAGCACGATTGTTTACCAGTGTAATTATTAAGGATTTTTTTAATAAATAACCATGAAAATAGCTTTTTTAACGCCGGAATATCCACATCCCAAAACAGGAAGTTCGGGAGGAATAGGCACCAGTATCAAAAATCTGGCGATGGGACTTTTGGCGGAAGGGTGTTCTGTCCGTGTTTTAGTGTATGCACAAAAAGAAGAAGGTATTTTTTATGATAACGGTATTTGTATTCAACAAATCAGAAATGTAAAATTTAAGGGATTGTCATGGTATCTCACCCGAAAAAAACTGGAGAATATTATTAATATTTTATACGGGGATAATGAAATTGATTTGGTAGAAGCGCCGGATTGGACTGGAATTACGTCATTTATTTCCCCTAAAAAATGCCCTGTTGTGATACGATTAAATGGCTCAGATACTTATTTTTGTCATTTGGATCAGCGCCCCGTAAAATGGGTAAATCGATTTCATGAAAAAAGAGCTTTGAAAAATGCTGATGGGTTGCTTTCTGTGAGTCAGTTTACCGCTGATACCACAAATGAGGTATTTGGTTTAAAGAATAAATTTACAATCATTCCGAATTGTATTGACATGGATGTGTTTAATAATAACAATATCAATTGCAATAGCAATAACAATGTCAATGAAAATTGCAATAATAATGTCACTGTCAATAGTAATAATATCAATAATAAAAACACCATACTGTATTTTGGGAGTTTAATCCGTAAGAAAGGATTGTTAGAACTGCCATTTATTTTTAATGCGGTGGTCGCTAAAAAACCAGAGGCGAAATTAATTCTGGTGGGAAAAGATGTTCCAGATATTATTTCGGGGCATTCTTCCACTTGGCAGATGATGCAAGGCCTATTTTCTCCAGCTGCGCTGCTGAATGTGACTTATTTAGGCGCTGTGCCGTATGAGGAAATAAAAAATCAAATTAGCAGAGCGACGGTTTGTGTATTTCCTACTTTTGCGGAAGCCTTACCCGTTTCCTGGATTGAAGCCATGGCATTGGAGAAACCTATTGTAGCCTCGAATATTGGATGGGCAGCAGAAGTTATTGATGATGGTGCCAATGGGTTTTTAGTACATCCAAAAGATCATTTGCAGTATGCTGCTAAAATTATTCATTTGATGGAGGAAGATAATTTACAAAAAGAATTTGGATCAGCGGCAAAAAAGAAAGTTAGCGAAAAATTCAGTATCCAAAAAGTGGCACGACAGAGTTTAGTTTTTTATAAAAAATTTTACAATAAATAGATTTAGTTATGCTCTTAAAAAAGTAGTAAACTGTGATTCTTCAAACAGAAACTTCTACAGCAGTAGAAGTTGTAATCAGCAGATTGAATAATACAAGTCATATAAAAATAAAGAGTTAAGGTATAAATACAAATGGACAATTTACAATTAAAAGAATTTACTACTGCATCAGGTGAAATCCTATTGTACGCCGGTACTCCAGATTTTATCCAATTAGAGGTTTTGTCCAAAGGAGCGGGCGATATTTGGCATAGTTCTTTTGAACAAGGCTATAAAAATGCATTCCCTGAATTAGTCTATCAAACTGCCGTCTTCTTTTGGTATTTAAATGATTTTGATGGCTTGGATCAATGTGTCAGCTGGAGGGTTAATCCTAATGCTTTTGCGGTTCGTAAATCAGTATGGGACCTTACGAAAGGTTTTGATAGCGATTATGAAAATCCTCAAATGCAGGCTTTGGATTTTGGTTTCAGATGCATCCGTTTTTTAGGAGGAGTTCCATTGTATGTTAAAAATTTATTTACTGTTGCGCAAAAAGAAATTGTTGGTATTTCACAAAAGGACCGTCATCTTTTTTTTAGGAAAAATTATAAAATAAGCCATGCTCTTTTTATGATTTACAGACTGGGGTTTTGGAAAATTTCGGAATGGATTACCTTTTTTAGTATTAAGCGCGCCTATCAAAAAAGGAATGATACTTCCAAAATTCCATCGAGAGCTCTTCTCTCTATTCAAGATCACCCTAGTGTCAGTTATATTATACCTACAATGTTCCGCCAAGAATATACGTTACAATTGTTAGACGATTTGTCTAATCAAAACTATAAACCTACACAAGTCATTGTGGTAGATGCCACTCCGTCCAGCGAGAGAGATGAAGCAGCCTACGAACAAAAGAAGTATCCCTTTGAATTAAAAGTAATCTGGCAACAGTCTAAGGGGAGCTGCAGAGCCAGGAATGAAGCGATTGCTTTGTGCGTGGGTGATTATATTGTTTTTGGCGATGATGATATTCGCATTCCTGCGGATTTTATCCAAAATCATATTCGGTTCTTACAAACGTATTCGGTTGGTGCCTGTAACGGGCTGGATATCCGTGCGGATCACCACAAACAGAATTTAGAGGATTTGGCCCATAAGTTAGAACTATTACGTCGCCCTCCATTTGTTGCTGGTTGCACCCAAATGTTTAGCAATGCCAATTCATGTGTCAAGCGGGAATTTGTAAATCAGTTGGTCGGGAATGACGTTAATTTTGATGGCGGTTACGGCGAGGACAGTGATTTTGGAATGTCGTTAAGCAAAATCGGAGTAATCGTTTTAGCTAATCCATTTGCTGCTAATCTGCATTTAAAACCTCCCAGCGGAGGCTATCGTTTTTGGGGAACCCAGGCTAAATTGCTTGGTAAAAAAAGGAAAGCACAACCTTGGGAACTAGATACCCCCGTGAAAAATATAAAACCAGTTCCTAGTCCAACAATTATGTATGGGATAATGAAACATTACAGTCCTAAACAATTGATAGAGTATAAGTATAAGCATTTTACCTATTATTTATTTACGGGTTCTAAAGTTGCTTTTTTGTATCGTTTGTTTCGACTTCCCTATAAAAATATTCAATTTAAGAAATCGGTTTTTTATGCGGATAAATTGCGAACTTTAGGAATAAGACATAAATAAAACATGAAAATATCTCTCATAATATGCACCTATATGCGTCCCCAATCGCTGCACCAATTGTTACAATCTGTTCAGAATCAAACAAAGTATCCAGATGAAATTTTGATTATCGATGGCTCCACTAATCAGGATACGGCGTTAATTTTAGGGAATAATCCATTTGATCATTTAAACTATTACTCCGTTCCACCAGAATATTGTGGTTTAACAAAACAACGTAACTATGGAATTGAAAGAGTTGCAGCTGATTCAGAAGTTATATGCTTTTTAGACGATGATATCGTATTAACAGCTACTTATTTTGAAGAACTATTAAAAACGTATCAAATCTTTCCAGAGGCGTTAGGTGTTGGAGGGTATATTATTGATGAAACTAAAATTGAATTTGTTGGAGAAAAATATCAGCCAAAAATGGATGAATTTTATTTTGACGGATGGAAAAGAAAAGATGGCAGTCGATTTGTGTTAAGAAAAAAATTAGGATTGGATAGTGATTGTCCACCCGGATATTCTTCCCTATACTCGCATGGTCGCAGCGTGGGGTTTTTGCCTCCAAGTGGGAAAACGTATGAAGTGGAGATGTTGATGGGCGGAGTCTCTTCGTTTAGAAAAAAAGTATTTGATACGTTGCATTTTTCAACTTATTTTGAAGGTTATGGGCTGTACGAAGATGCTGATTTTACTTTAAGAGTTGCTAAAACGGGTATATTATATTTGAATACTGCTGCAACACTGTATCATTATCATGATACCGCAGGAAGACCTAATCAATATCAATACGGGAAGATGGTGGTGCGAAACGGATGGTATGTGTGGAGAACGAAAAATCCTAAGCCAACATTTATACATCAACTAAAATGGCATGCTATTACTTTGATTTTGACCGGTATTCGGTTTAGTAATACTTTAACGGGCAGTAGTAAAAAAGAAGCTTTTACGGAGGCAGTAGGCAGGACATTAGGTTGGTGGAGTTTGTGGTTCAATAGCCCGAAAATTAAATAATGACATTTTATTTTATAAATAATAATAGAGAAAAATGAATAAATATAGTTTATGTAAGGTTTGTGGTGGAAAAGTAAATTTATTGAATCAAAAATATGATTTACTTCAATGTAACAATTGTCAATTAATTTTTTGCTCAAAAATTTATACTCAAAGCGAATTTATTACACTTTATGACGAATTGTATAATAAAGACAATCCAAAATACAATAGTTATTCAGTTGAAGAGTATGATATGATTGTTGAAAACAAAAAAATAAAAATTGGATTTTATCGATCCAGATTTTTAAAAAGATATGTTTTAAATGGGAAATGCAGTTCTGTTCTTGAAATAGGTAGTGGTATTGGATTACTTGGTACTTATATTCGAAAAAAAAATAAAAAGATCAACTACATGGGAGTTGAAATTGATAAAAAGGCCTTTGAAAAATCTCAAGACTTAAAATTAAACACTATTAATGCTGATTTTACGGAAATAGACAAAATCGAAGAGTCTTTTGACGTTATTATGCTTTGGGAAGTTCTTGAACACCTTCAAGACTTAGGTTTATTTATGGAATTAGCTCATAAAAAATTGAATAGTAACGGAAAGATTATTCTTTCTACTCCCAATTATGAAAAAATACTAAATTATCCTGAAGGAGAAAAAGAGACTATTTATCAAGATGGACCTCCTATTCATTTAAATTTTTTTACTAAAGAAAGTATTAAGACCATTTTTGAACTTAATTATTTTGAGAATTGTAAAGTGAAAGTAAAAAAATTTCCGGGCTTTGAGGTGAAAAACTATAATTTCTATAAAAATATTGTAAAGGCTATATTTAATAAATTTTATGGATCTACGATTTTTCTTGTAGCTACAAAAAAGGATTATTAAATGCAATATTTTTAGATTATGGACTCATATTACAATTTTAAAAAATAGTATAAATGCAATTATTACTTTCAACGTGGACACATCATTTAAATCAGCTTATTTACTCTTTTTATTATTTCTGCGAAAAAGAAAAAATAGAGATGAATATTAAACAGGATAAAAGTATTGTTTACAATGGAGCGGTATTATTAATACAAGGAAAGAGTGTTTTTTTTGATTTTTCTGATGATTCTTTATTCTTAGATATTCCAAAAAAGTTTAGTTTATATTTTAAGCGTTCACTTCGTGAAAAGGATGAAAATGCTAACGTTATACCCCTAAATTTTAATGTTCCATTAGCATACAAAAGTTTATCGCTTTTAATGAATTTAAAAAGTGATTTATTATTAGATAAAGGGAGTAGAGTAGAAGTTCTTAAAGCGTTAGATGTTTATGGTTTTGCCTCTAAGTCTTCCCACTGTATTTTAGATATTAGAAGGTATCCTGAAAAGATAATTGATAATGGAGGTAAAGTGCTTTTTCATACCCGCTTATGGAACCCAGACAATCATCCTGATGAAGATGAGAAGGAAAGAAGAGTTTTGCAAAATGATTTTAGGATCAATGCCTGTCGTATTATCAAAAAAAACTTCAATGATGCTTCCGTTGGATTATTTGCCGATAGCTTATCTAAAAAATTAGCACCGGATCTTTTATTAGACCCCAAAGAATCAAAGAAAGATAATTATTTAAAACGTTTGCAATATTATGATATTGGAATAGCCGATGACGGCTTAAAAAACACTCCCGGCTGGAAAATAGGCGAATATTTATTGTTTGGAAAAGCAGTTATCACGACTCCTTTACATATAGCATTGAATGATTTTGAGGAAGGGGTGAATTATGAAATGGTTTCAAACCGCAACGCTTATCTTGAACTACCGGATAAGATTCAAGGGTTACTTACCAATAAGAAATATATGGATATAGCTTCAGCTAATAAAGACTGGAGTGATAAATTTCTACATCCAGATTGCTACATTCAAAGAATATTATCAATAGTTGAAGATAGAAATAGTTATTAAATTTATGAAATTCGCCCTATTCACCCATGTTCCCCATTCAAAAGCAGATAATTTGTATTATGCTTACGCACCTTATGTTCGAGAAATGAATGTCTGGGGAAAGAATGTAGATGAATTAGTGGTTGTAGCTCCTTTTTTTTCTGGTAAAGTAACAGTTATTGACAGTCCTTATGAACATCAGAACCTACAATTTATCCCCGTTCCAAGTTTTGATTTATTATCGGTAAAAGCTGTTTTGCTCACTTTATTTAAACTTCCCGGTTTACTTTGGATTATTTTTATTGCTATGAAAAACGCCGATCATATTCATTTACGGTGTCCCGGAAACATTGGGTTGCTTGGGTGTTTTGTTCAGATTTTATTTCCAAATACTCCCAAAACAGCCAAATATGCCGGAAATTGGGACCCTAAATCGAAGCAACCTTGGACGTATCGACTCCAAAAATGGATATTAAGCAACACCTTTTTGACCCGAAATATGCAGGTTTTAGTGTATGGAGCATGGGAGGGGAGTTCTCGGAATATCAAACCTTTTTTTACCGCTACGTATTCGGAACACGAAAAAATGGTGCTAACACCAAAAACGTTGGCAGGCAGAATTGATTTTGTCTTCGTAGGTACTTTAGTCAAAGGAAAACAGCCGTTGTATGCCATTCAGTTGATTGAAAAATTGCATCAAAAAGGGTATGCCGTGCGTCTGCGTCTGTATGGCGAAGGAGTAGAACGGGAAGTTTTAGAGGAATATGTCCTAAAGCATCAGCTTGAATCCATTATTACTTTAGAAGGAAATCAATCCAAAGCTATCGTACAGAAAGCCTATCAAGACAGTCATTTTGTGGTATTACCCTCTGATAGTGAAGGGTGGCCAAAAGTGATTGCCGAGGGGATGTTTTGGGGTTGTGTTCCTATTGCTACTTCAGTTTCGTGTGTCCCTTTTATGCTGGATTATGGGAGTAGAGGGGTTTTGCTGGAAATGAATTTAGAGCATGATAGTCTGCTAATAGAGGCGGTTTTAAAGGATCAAACCGATTTTGATGCTAAAAGAAATAAAGCTGCGGAATGGTCCAGAATGTTTACACTGGATGTTTTTGAGGAAGCGATTTTTAAAAGTTTAAAGTTTAAAGTGTAAGAGTTTATATAGTTTGAAGTTTAACGTTTAAATAGTATAGGTTTAGAATTTAAATAGGTAACGGTTAAGAATTTAATGGTTTGAGGAGAGTCTTCGAATGTTTAAAGATGTAAGATGAAACAAAGTGCTGATACAATACGGATCATTCAAATTATCGATTCACTGGAGGCAGGAGGTGCAGAGCGGATGGCGGTCAGTTATGCCAATGCATTAGCATCCAGCATTGCTTTTTCCGGATTGGTGGTGACGCGTGGGGAAGGGCCTCTGAAGGAGCATGTTGAGGATGGAGTTTCCTATTTGTTTTTAAATAGAAAAAAAATGATGGACTTAGGGGCGCTTTACAGGCTTAGAAAGTTTGTGAAACAGCATCGGGTAAATGTTGTTCATGCGCATAGTACCTCTTTTTTTATTGCTTTTTTATTGAAATTAACTTGTCCAAGCTTACGCTTAGTATGGCACGATCATTATGGTGATAGTGAGTTTTTATCCAATAGGCCAATAGGTGCTTTACAAATGGTGGCTTCCTTTTTTAGCGGGATTATAGCTGTGAATCAAAAATTGAAAGTTTGGGCGGAGCAAAAATTGAATTGCAGTAACATTATATATTTGCCTAATTTTCCATCGAAAGAAAATAACAGTACAGCAGCGACTATTTTGAAGGGAATTCCCGGAAAGCGAATTGTATGTTTGGCTAATTTGAGGCTGCAAAAAGATCATTTTTTATTGTTGGACGTCGCTTGTAAATTAAAATTATCGTATCCGGAATGGACCTTTCATTTAGTTGGAAAAGATTTTGAGGATGATTATTCCCAAAAAATTAAGGATTTAATTGTAGCATTTGATTTGGAAAAAAATGTGTTTCTTTACGGCACCAAAAATGATATACCCTTTATATTAAAGCAATCGACTATTGGGATTCTAACGTCACAATCGGAAGGATTACCCGTTGCACTTTTAGAATATGGTTGGTATAAAAAGCCGGTAGTGGTTACTGCAGTAGGAGAAATATCCACTTTGGTCGCAAATGGTACAAACGGTTTTGTTGTTCCCGCACAGCAGGATGTGCTGTTTTATGAAGCATTGGTTTTATTAATCAAATGTGATGCCTTGCAACTGGAGTTTGGCGAAGCTCTATACCAAACAGTTAGTCATCATAATTCAGGAACATCCGTTATCATACAATATTTAAATTGGTTGCAAAATAGTTACAAATGAAAAAAGAGGATCAATCCTATCTTTATTTAATTCTTTTCCATGTAGTTGTGGGTGTATTGGGCTTTTTACTGCCTTTTACAGCAAAAATTTACGGGTATTCGATTTTTATTTTTGGAATTTATTACATCATCAAAAAACAAAATAGAAATAATGAAGCGTTGATTGCTGCAGCATACGTGGTGGGGAGCGAAGTTTTTTTGAGAATGACCGGCGGTAATCCACTGTATGAAATTTCTAAGTACGGCGTCATGGTCTTTATTTTTATTGGCATGTATTACAGCGGATTTTCTAAAGGAGCAGTGCCCTATTGGATATTTCTACTGTTATTAGTCCCCAGTGTTATTATTTCGACCTTTACATTAAACTTTGATACCGATATTCGGAAGGCAATCGCCTTTAATATTTCGGGTCCTGTGTGTTTAGGACTCGCTGCCCTCTATACGTTCCGGCGCAAGATTGCTTTAGCAGAAATTAACAGCATCTTGTTGAGCATGGGATTGCCAATTATAACCTGTATGGTGTACCTGACTTTGTATACACCCAATGTTCAGGAGGTTATTACAGGAACCGAATCTAATTTTCAAACTTCTGGGGGCTATGGTCCTAATCAGGTAGCCACGATTTTAGGATTGGGAATGTTTATCTTTTTCTCCCGAGTGATATTGGATTCTAAGACAAAATTTCAAATTATCCTTAATCTGATTGTTGCCTTAAATATAACGTATCGCGGGATGCTGACCTTTTCCAGAGGTGGTATGATTACCGGATTTTTGATGATCGTTTTGCTGCTGGTGTTCCTGTATTTTAAATCCAATTATGGTGGCAGGGTCAAATTGAATTATATCATCGTGCTATTAGTGTTTGCGATGTTCGCTACTTGGACGTATACTTCCTTTCAGACTGGTGGTTTGATTAATAAACGGTATTCCAATCAAGATGCCGCAGGAAGGGCAAAAGAGAGTCAATTTACCGGTAGGGAGGATGTGGCCCAAAACGAGATCGATACGTTTTTGAAAAATCCCATTTTTGGCGTAGGTGTTGGTAAAGGGGCTGAAGTTCGTGAGGATGAAACAGGAATCAAAGTTTTATCGCATGATGAAATTACGCGGATGTTAGCGGAACACGGTTCGCTAGGGATAGTAGCTTTACTGATTTTGTTTTTTACACCGCTCGTTTTGTATTTAGAAAATAAGTTCAATATGTTTTTGTTGTGTTTTGTTGCTTTTTGGTTTTTAACCATTAATCATGCTGCCATGCGTACTGCCGCACCTGCCTTTGTGTATTCGTTGTCGTTACTTAATGTTCAGTTAGGATTTCCCAAGAGAAAGAGTGTGGGAGAGGGAGAATAGAGAGAAGGGAATATAGATTATAGAAAAGAGAATATAGAAAATAGAGACAAGAATCAAGAGAAAATTACTGTAATTGCTGAATGTTTTCGTTTTAGCCAAATGACCAGATTCCCGAGGTCTTTGTATACAAAAAATGTTTAAATTTTGTTTGTGAAGCATTTCATTGATACTAATTGATAGCAAATAAAAATTACTTTACTAAAAAGGAAAATTTGTTAAAAAAATTAACATATCTTAATTTTATTTTGGTACAAAAGCACTAAATTGCGCCTATAATACTAAATACCACCCATGTTTTCAGTTGACAAAATGCATTTTGAAATATCAGAACGAAAGTCGATTCTTCGGCTTTTTGATGTTCTGTTTGTTTTGACGGCATTGTATCTTACTGGTAACGTGTTTGATTTTGATTATTTCGCATTATCAGCCACTAATTATTACTGGACAATTGTTCTGGCCGTTTATCTGAATGTATTTGGCACTATTTTCGAAATGTACAATCTTCAGGTCGCCAGCAACCAATTTCAAGTGTTGAAAAGCACTTTGATTACCGTTTCGACCACCGTTTTAGTATATTTACTTACTCCGTTTTTTTCCCCGCAACTGCCTTCCAACCGATTTCAAATTTTGCTGTTTTTTGTGGTTATATTTGTTTCATTGTTTACTTGGCGCATGCTGTATGTTGCCTTTTTGGCTTCTACTAGATTTTTTCAGAAAGCCATCTTAATTTGTGATCAGGAACAGGTACAGGAACTTATTCTCGGGTTGGAAAATATAGATCCTCATTACAAAATAGTTGGTTTTGTTAACACAGATGGAGTCGAAGAAGAAATGGAAGAATTCCATTATGTGCAACACATCAAAAGAGATGATCTGTTCTCCTTTGTAAAAGAAAATGGGATTTCTGAAATTGTGATTGCTTCTCAAAAAACAGAAGGAATCACCGCTGATTTATACCAACAATTGTTGCACTTATTAGAATCGGGGAATATAATACGAGAGTACACACAGGTGTATGAAAGTAAAACACAGCGTATTCCCGTGCAGTATATGTCCCGTGATTTTTATCGTTTTTTCCCCTTTAGCCGAAGCAATCAGAATAAATTATACCTGCTAACCGTGCGTATTTTTGAGATTGTAGTTTCCTTATTTGGTCTTATTGTAGGATTGGTTCTTTTTCCGATTATATTGGTTGGAAATGCGATAGGAAACAGGGGGCGTTTGTTTTATTCCCAAGAGCGGGTTGGTAAAGATGGTGTTGTTTTTGAAATTTTGAAATTCCGCACGATGGTAAAAAATGCTGAATCGAATGGTGCTGTTTTTACTGCAACAAATGATTCTCGTGTGACTGTTTTTGGCAAATTTTTGCGTAAAACCAGAATGGATGAGTTTCCGCAGTTTATCAATATTTTGAAAGGGGAAATGGCTGTTATCGGTCCACGTCCGGAGCGTCCGGTGTTTGTTCATGAAATTGCCGAAATAATGCCTTTTTATGAGACTAGACACATCATTAAGCCGGGACTTACCGGTTGGGCACAAGTTAATTATTCGTACGGGGAAACAATCGATGATAGTTTAATCAAGCTGCAGTATGACTTGTATTATATCAAGCACCGCAGTATTTATCTGGATTTGAACATTGCTTTCAAAACTATAACTACTGTATTGTTTTATAGAGGGCAGTAATTATTATTATTATTATTATTATTATTATTAATTGTTATGGCAATGCTTTTTTTGCCACAGATTTGCACAGATTTAAACGGATTAAATTCAAAATGATATTATATAACTATCTGTACCCACCAACAAATAATTATTTCAGTCCTGATTTAAACGAAATACCCTAATTCATGTCTTTAAAAAATTAGAGAATTAGCGGTTAAAAGACTAGATGTCGAGAGTAATTCAAGTAAAAGTAGTAGAAGGGTTCCTTATATTATGATTGGAATTCGTTTTTTGTTTTGAATGGCCAGTCTCACTAAAACAATTCCGCTGCAAACTACCAATGGCAGTACCAGTACCAGATGCGCTTTGTTGATTATAAAAAAGAAATAAACCACCAACAACACGATATTTAATAGCGCCAGATTGTAAATTAATTTTTTGTTTTTCGTCCAATAAAAATAAAGTAATCCTATTAAGGTTGGATTGAATAATAAAATATTGTAGTTGTATCCTAATTCCAGATGTAACGAATAAAACCCTGCAAACGAAAAGAAAATCCCAATTATGGCCATGATGCTGAGGTAGAACAAATCGATGCTTTTTTTGTTTATAAACACGATGAAACTAAGCACTATGAAGTATGTATAGGGATTATTCCACCAAGACATAGGAACTTCATTTTTGAATTCGATTATGGTTTTGTTTTCCAGTGCCAGCGGACGGTTTTGAAAGGACACTTTCTCGAGGCTTTTTTGTAATTCAAATGGTAGAAAAATTTGCGTGCCTAATTGATCTACTTTTTTACCGAAGATAATGCTGGTGCCTAATTTTTCATAAAAATGGCCGTCAAAATACGGGTACAATATGGTTCTGTAGGTGATGTCTGTATCGGTATTTTTTACAATTGCAATTGTGTCTAGTGTTTTATTGATGATGTCAACTACCATCGATGTACAATTTTTGTCGATGAATTTATAGGTATAGTGACTTTCTCCCGAAGTCAAAGAGGTATTCAGGTTGTCAAATAATTTTTGTTTTAAATCAACCGGAATGTTTAATTCCTGCTCATAAACAGATCTTTTTTCATGTTGATATTGACTGATAAAATCAGCATATGAATGCGCAACAGCAAAGTATTGCAAATCTCCTTTTATGAATTTCATTACAAAAATTGGCGTGTTGAAGTCAAATGCGCCATAATTATAAACTACATCAATGGCGTTGGTTGTATCCTGCACTCGTATTGCCGTGTGTCCAAAAAGCGTATATGATTCATTACCTACTCCACAGGTGATTACGCTAACATGCGTGTTTTTTGATAATTGTATGTTTTGCCCGAAACTAAAATGTACCGTTGAAAATACGAAGAGTAGTAACGCTATTTTTTTGAAAAATGATGTATGCATTCGTTTGCTGTTAAAAGGGTATAAAAGGTGATTTTGTTTTAAAAAAAAACTCCTTTACGATTTCATTGATTGAATTTGTCTGACAAAGATACTCAAAGAAAGAAAAATGGCGTGCAAAGTTTTTCTGTTAAAGAAAGTGTTGTTATTGAAACGGGTTCGTGCAACTTGGAATGAACTTCGGAAAATTGGACAGTAATTCCATTATGCTATTAGATTCTAAATGTTATTCGAAATTAATTTCTAAACATTCCTAAATCCACTTTTACCGAAAAAATATTGGAATATAAAGCAGCGCTTTGATTCCCTAAATCGGTTAATGCATAATCAATTTGAATGCCTTTGTATTTGAATCCCAAGCCAATATTGGGTTGGAAACCTACTTTTTCCGTACTATCCAATTGCTGTACATTCTGAAAATTTCCCACTCCGGCGCGAACGAAAACCAAATCAGTATATCCAAATTCCAATCCAAAAGCCGGGTCGATACTGACAAAATCGGTAGCAATTACATCATTGGTACTGGCAAAACGCATGTTTACATTGGCTGCAGCCTGAATGCTGTAATCGTAACGAATGATAAACTTTTTAGCGATTCCCAGCTGTGCTTTTGGAGCCGTAATCTCGGTACTTTCCGGTAAGTCCTGATTTTCACCGGGTATGGCGTTTGCAATTTTCTCATATTCATCTTCGTCAATATTCCACACATTATAGGTAGTGGTGATGTCGCGGAGCATTAATCCAAATTGCCAGTTGTTTTTTTCGAATTGGATTCCGGCATCAAAACCAAATCCCCAAGAGTTGGCAAATTTACCAATAATACGTCGGATGATTTTTGCATTCACACCATATTGAAACCCGGGAACCGGTAATTTTCTCGCATAGGAAAAAGTAAATCCGTAATCAGCAGTTGAGAACAAACTGATTCGGTTGTAGTCAATATTGCCTTGACTGTCGATTAGTTCGGTTGTGTTTAGGATATCATCTACCCCAAAACGGATTAGTGAAATTCCCCAAGCACTGCGATCATCTATTGGACTGGCATACGCCAAGTAATCGTATTGTGCAATATTCGCAAAATAATTGGCATGCATGAAAGATACCTGGTGGTCTTCCATACGGATAAGTCCAGCAGGATTCCAATATCCGGAATTGACATCATTGGTGGAAGCCACGACAGTATTTGACATACCCAATGCAGCCGCATCCACGCCGATATTCATAAACTCATTTGAATATTTCCTAACGGCCTGGCTGTACATCAGGGTACATACGAAAAGTGTTGCTACTAAAAAGCTTTTTTTCAAGGGTGTCATTTTTACAAACGTAATGCCTGTTTAATTTTTATCAAAAATATAATTTTTAATTGAGGTTATTTCATTTTGCTGTTGAATTTAGTGTGTTGGTCACGTGGTTTAGATTTAACAGAGTACTACTACAGTAAAAGATGGAATGCTGATGTGACGGATGAAGTAAATTTTTACTGATTTTTCGTAGAGTTATTTTATTCCTTAAATAAATAGTGAGTCTAATGTTCGAAATAGATAAGGAATGAGGTTTGAATTCGTGATGTTGTTTATAGAACAGCCCTGTCAAGGATAAAACACCACACGACTTATTCGAATAAATCTGTTTATAATAGTGAAATAAGATTTACCTCATTGAGTAAAAAAAAATATAGTAAGTTTGTAAATGAATTACATCGAATTTTTTATAGAAAATAACAATAATGAGTTTAAAAGATTTATTAGACAGTAGTAAAGATAAAAGCCTTTCTGGACAAAAGTGGCATATGCTAAGACAAGCAATCGTAAAACGATTATTGTCAGCTGGCAATGCTACAATAGCAGAATTAAGTTCTGAACTACAATCTAGTGTTCCAACGGTCACTAAAGCAGTTAACGAATTATTGTCAGAAGCTTATGTAATAGATCTTGGAAAAATTACTAATAGCGGAGGAAGAAGACCTTCTTTATATAGTATCAATCCAACTTGCGCTTACTTTTTAGGGGTTGAAGTTAGTCTTGCCAGTATGTCTATTGGTTTACAAAATATTAAAAATGAATTTGTCAGTATTGAATTAGGAACTTCCTTTGCTTTACAAAATACTCAAGAGTCACTATTGGAATTTTGTAATTTGATAAATTCATTTATAGAAGATAGTGTGGTCGAAAAAAAGATGATTGTAGGTGCCTGCATCAACTTTTCAGGACGCATTAATTCGATGGAAGGATTTAGTTATAATTACTTCTTTAGCGAAAACAGACCTTTAACAGAAATCATTTCAGAGCAATTGGATTTGCCGGTTCATTTAGAAAATGATACCAGAGCGATGACTTTTGGTGAATATTCAGAAGGTGTGGTTGATGATGAACAGAATATAATATTTGTAAATTACAGTTGGGGTGTCGCTATAGGAATGATAACTGATGGTAAACTTTATTATGGAAAATCCGGTTACTCCGGAGAATTTGGTCACAGTACAATCTTTGATAACGGAATTATGTGCCAATGCGGTAAACTTGGATGTCTGGAGACTGAAATTTCAGGATGGTCCTTAGTAAACCAGTTCAAAGAGGCTCTAAAAGAGGGACAACAATCAAAAGTAGTACTTGATGAAAATTCTTCTGCTTTACAACACCATGCTATTATTTCCGGAGCTTTTAATTTAGAAGATACTTTATGTATTGATTTAGTCACTAAGCAGAGTGACAAAATGGGACGCTATTTGTCTATTCTACTTAATATCTTTAATCCTGATTTATTGGTAATTGGTGGCGATTTTGCTCAATTAGGTGATTACACACTTCTACCTATCCAGTCCGCATTAAAAAAATATTCATTGGGTTTAGTTAACCGAGATATGAAACTTAAAAAATCAACTTTAGGCCGTCGCGCTGGTGTCATTGGCGCCTGTTGTGTCATAAAAGAAAAAATGCTATCCCCATTAATTAATAACTAAAATTACTTCTAAATTTTAGTTATTAAAATAATTTAATAAGTGTATTGCATTTATTAAATTAATTTATATATTTACAACGTGATAATAAATCAACACGGAAAACATTCTATTTAAAATTTTATTTTACACTTCTTGCTTTTCTCCAAAAGGTAGGTAGAACAGTTTATTTCAAAAGAAAAAAAACCGTACCAAATTACTATTACAAAAAAGAGATTGGTCTTTTAAGAGTACTAATCTGATATGTATTTCAACGGTGTTATCTTGTATTAATATGATTTTTAACTTGTTAAAAATGGTTCGGGGAAATTGAAGCAAGAACTTATACTTATAAATTGCAAACAAGGTTTTCACTATTGTTACTATAAAAATAACAAAATTAGGGAATGCCCTTTTTATAAAAATATTAATTTGTTATCCATAAAAAAAGCCAGCACATGCTGTAAACATTGCTGGCTGGTTCTTAATAAAAAGAACTGTGGTTGGGTAACAAATAAATAAACCAAGAAGGAAGAATTATTATTAACCTAACCATTACAAAAGTATGTATTTATTACCAAAAAGCAAGCCGAAAAATTATTGGCTTACCCCAGGCTTCGGGAAAGCTATGAAATTAACATCCTTATTTCTAGTCGCTTTTACCGCACAAGCATCAGCCTCAGCGTTCTCAGGAACAGATGCTTTTTTAGAAAAAAAGATTACTATTACAAAAGCTACAAACAGCTTAATCCTAATTCAAAAGCAAATTACCGGAAAGGTGACTGATGAAAAAGGAGAATCTTTACCTGGCGTTAATATTATTGCTAAAGGCACTAATATTAGTACACAAACTGACATAGACGGGAAATTCACTATTGAAGTTCCTGACAATGTTACTACATTAATAGTTTCTTATATAGGTCTGCAGGAACAAGAAGTAACTATTGGAAACACTCCTCTTACTATTGTTCTGAAAGAAGTAGGACAACAAATGAATGAGGTTATCGTTGTTGGTTATGGTTCACAAAACAGGAGAACGTTAAGTACGTCAGTTTCTAAATTAGATAAAAAAGTTTTAGAAAACGTTCCTTACTCAAATGTGACGCAATCCTTACAGGGAAATGTAACTGGTTTGGTAGTACGTACGGCATCGGGACAACCAGGTAAAGCATCTAACATTTTGGTCCGTGGTGGTACTTCTATTGACAATCCAGCGGGTGCAACTCCATTATATATTGTTGACGGAGTTATAAGAACCCAAATTGATGATATCAACTCTTTAGATATAGCCTCTTTACAAGTATTGAAAGACGCTGCTGCGACTTCAATCTATGGAGCCCGCGCATCTAATGGTGTAATTATTATTACAACTTCGACCGGTAAAGCTGGTAAAACCAAAATCACGTACAATGTTTCGACTCAAAACAGTCAAATTGGAAAAAAATATGATTTTCTAGACGGTGGTGACTACATCAGACTACAGCGTCTAGGGTTGTATAATGCTGCCGAAATCGCTGGACTTTCAACAACAACAGGTATTGCAAGACTTGGGCAATTAACAGGCGCTACTCCTGCCGGTACCGGAAACAACTTATTGAATAACACGCCATTCGCTACTTTATTAAAATCGAATTTATCCGCAATAACTATTGGAGAATTACAAGCTAAAGGCTGGCAGGAAATGGCAGATCCCCTTAATGCTAACAATACTATTATGTACAAAAGCACTGATTGGAATGATGTTTTATTTCAAAATGCAATTACCCAAAACCACACTTTAGGTATTAGTGGGGGTGGAGATACCGGAGTTTTTGATTTAAGTTTAGGCTATCTAAAAGGGGATGGAATCACTATATTTACGGGATATCAACGTTTTACCAGTAAACTGAATGCCTCTTT
Source organism: Flavobacterium sp. CAN_S2 (assembly GCF_015752255.1). Taxonomy (NCBI): domain Bacteria; kingdom Pseudomonadati; phylum Bacteroidota; class Flavobacteriia; order Flavobacteriales; family Flavobacteriaceae; genus Flavobacterium; species Flavobacterium sp. CAN_S2. The sequence goes on along the minus strand of NZ_JADOVA010000003.1, from coordinate 212,289 downwards.
GAAAGTAGCTGATAACTTTACAGTAAACGGTAGAGTTTTGTTTTCCAAAGCTAGTAATAACCAAGTAGTTGCCAATAGTGTGGTCTTCAATAGATATTTAGGAAACGCTCCTACAACAAAACTATATTTAGAAGATGGTACTTTGGCTCCAGGGCAAAATAATATTAATGGAAATCCATTATATCAAATGGGTAAAGTAAAAGGGATTAATGAAAACAATAAATTGCAAATGGGTGTAGATGGTGATTTAAAAATCACTAAAGATTTAACTTTTACACCTTCATTATCTCTTTACAATGAAAATGAAAATGGAAATACTTTTCAACAGGCTTTTTTAAGTGGAAGTAATGGTTTAGTAGACAATACCCGAACTGCAACCCGATTAAGTAATCAAATTGCGCAAATTCAATACGAAGGGGTACTTAGTTATGCTAAATCTTTAGAAAACACAGGTGATTTTCAGGCAAAATTAGGAGTTTCTAAATTTGACAGAACTATAAAAACATTTAATGCTTCTGGAAAAGGAAGTCCTTCGGATCTTGCGCAAACATTAGATTCATCTCCAATACCAGTTTCTGTATTCAGCAATAATACAAGATTAGTATTAAACAGTGTTTTTGGACGTGTAAATTATGATTACAAAAGCAGGTATTTTGCAACAGCCTCTTTTCGTTATGATGGTTCTTCCAGTTTAGGCCCGGATAATAAATATGGCTTTTTTCCTGGATTATCTGCAGGATGGAATGCACACGAAGAGACGTTTTGGAAAGTAATGCCAGAAGTTGTTTCCTCATTTAAACTTCGTGGAAGTTATGGTGTAAACGGTAATTTAGGAACCTTGGGTGATTTTCAAGCCGGAGGATTATATTCTGGAACAACAAATGGATTTGCCAATAGTTACAATGGGCAATCCGCAATCGTAAATTCTCAAATTGCAAATCCAGGTTTGAAATGGGAACAATCACAAACTATAAATGGAGGTTTTGATTTGGGCTTTAATAATGATAGAATTAGGATAATTGGAGATTTCTACAATAAATTAACCTCTGATTTACTAACGAATTTAACGCTTCCTTCTAATAGTGGTTTCTCTACAGTCCTAACAAACTTAGGCGGATTAAGAAGTAAAGGTTTTGAATTAGAATTAAATGCAAATGTGTACAACAATAATGATTTAAAAATTAATGTAGGTGCCAATGTATCGCACAATACTAATGTGATTGAAAAATTACCTTCAAATGGGAATTTAAACAATCGAATTGGAGGAACTGAAATCTGGGATGCTAGCAGTGGTGCTTATAAATTTGTAGGAGGTTTACAGGAGGGCCAAAAGATTGGAGATTTTTATGCTCACAAACAATTGTATATCCTTTCTACACAAGCTGAAGCAGATGCTTACAATCTAACCACACATGATAATTATGTAAGTAAAACAGGTGCAACAGGTGGTAATCCAACTGGTAAGAAATTTGCTGGAGATGCCGTTTTCTTAGATGCTGATAACAATGGAATTATTGACAGCAGAGATAGAACTTTCATGGGTAATATGTTCCCTAAATTTGTAGGCGGATTTAATTTTGATGCTAATTATAAAGGATTCTCTTTAACTGTAAGAACAGATTACTCTTTAGGAGCTACCATTTACAATGAATCAAGAGCACGTTTTGTTGGTCAATTCCAAGGAAATTATGGACTATTGGCAGAGAGCTTACAATCTTGGCAAAAAGAAGGTGACATAACTGATGTACCAAGATACCGCTGGGCAGACCAGACCAACCAAAATAACTTATTCCGTTCTGAAGCTAGTGGTGCGGCTTATAATACCAATATGTTTCAAGGAAATAGCCGATATTATGAAAGCGGAGATTATTTATGTCTGAGAGAAGTTACGATCAGTTATACAATTCCTGAATCATTAGTTAGCAGAATAAAATTATCTTCTGTACGAGTTTATTTGACAGGAAGCAATTTACATTATTTTACTAAATACAGCGGCTTAAGCCCAGAAGTACAAGGTATTGATGGAGGTTCAAGTCTTGGATTAAATGATGCAGGGGCAAAAGGTACCTATCCTGTTCCAAAAAACTTTACCCTTGGTTTAAACATTGGTTTATAATTTTTAATAATAAATATCATGAAAAAGAAAATTCTTTTATTCACTATACTTTTTACAGGACTTTCACTATTCAGCTCTTGTGAAGATGATTTAAACTTACAATCTGAAAGCGTAATTACTTCTGCCAGTTTTTGGAAAACAGAAGATGATGCGAAAGCAGGTGTAAACGGTATGTATTTCAATTTTAGAACCCAGACCCAACAAAATTATTATTTATTGGGTGGTGCTAGAAGTGCTGAAATAACAAGCGGTGTTCAATCACCTCTGAATTTGGCAAATTATTACAATAACAACTTAACAGCACAAAACATTGATGTGGATTGGGCTGGTTTGTACACCGTAATTCATCAAGCGAATTTGGTTTTGAAATATGTACCTACTATCCCATTTAGTCCAACAACAGTGAATGAGCAAAAGAGATATATCGCACAAGCGTATTCTATGCGTGCTTTAGCTTATTTCATTATGGCCCGTTCTTGGGGTGGGGTACCAATTGTAACTGCACCAACGGAAAATACAAATCAATCCGAATATATTGTTCCGCGTAATACGATTGAAGAAACTTTTGCCTTTATTAAGTCTGATATCGAATCTGCTATTGCTAATTATCCTGATGCAACAAACAATAAAACGCAATTATCCTTGTCATCGACTTATGCTTTAAAAGCGGATGTGAATTTATGGACAGCGAAACAATTAGGTGGTGGAAATACCGATTTAAATACAGCTTTGGCAGCAATTGATGCCATTCCTACTGCACCAGTACTATTAGCCAATTTCAAAGACGTTTTTGGTTACACGAATAAAGGTAATGCAGAGGTTCTTTTTGCAGTTCGTTATTCATTAGCAGATGTTCCTTCATCGTTATCAGACAATTGGAATTCTTTCATGTTTGTGGGACCAAGTGACTTTGCACCATTAACAGCGGCAACAGCTACAGCAACTTTTGGAACTCTGGGAGTTGGTACTGGTAACGCAGGTATTTCAAGAGTACAACCAGATATTACCCGTTTCAACTTTAGCAATACTGATACAAGAAAAACAGCTACTTATTTAACTTTATACAATGGAACTACTCCAGTTGTAACAGGGTTGGTGAAATATAACGGAACAGTAGACGGTGCTACCAGAAGATTTGTTAGCGATATTATTATCTACCGTTGGGCAGATATATTATTAATGAAAGCAGAAATTAAAAATGCTTTAGGTCAAGATCCAACTAATGAAATGAATCAGGTGATGCAAAGAGCTGATGCTTCTTCTTCATTTACAAATGGTTCTCAGGCGGCTAATAATGATGCTATTTTAAATGAACGTTTAAAAGAATTAGCTTTTGAAGGTAAAGCGTGGTGGGATTTAGTTCGTTTCAATAAAACAAATATTGTTCCATCGATGGCAGGTAAAAAGATACTGTTTCCAATATCTCAAAATACTATTAACTTTAATCCTAAAATCACTCAGAATCCATAGTAAAAAACTGGATTTAAGAAGTATCGTTTAAATAATAAGCCGGGAATATTTAAGTTCCCGGCCTATTTAAACAACATAAACAAAAGACAATTTAAAAAAATACCTCATGAAAATCGAACATTTACAAGGGCTTATATCAGCTCCTTTTACACCCTTTGACTCCAACGGAAAATTAGATGTTAGTCTGATTCCAGCTTACTATACTTTTCTAAAACGAAACGGAATAACTGGTGCTTTTATTAACGGATCTACCGGAGAAGGTGTTTCAATAACATTAGAAGAGAAAAAAGCAGTTGCTCAAGCTTGGGCAGATTGTTCCAATCACGATGCTGATTTTAAAGTAATGGTATTCTTAGGCGGAACTTGTCTTACGGATTGCATTGACTTGGCTAAACATGCGTATGAAATAGGTTTGTATGCTGTTTCACTAACGGCTCCATTTTATTTCAAACCTGCTAATGTAGACATGTTGGCGCAAGCCTGCATCGAAGTGGGTAAAAGTGTTCCTAACATGCCTTTTTATTATTACCACATTCCAGTATTGACAGGCGTAAACTTACCAATGTTTGATTTAGTACAGGCCTTAGACGGGAAACTTCCGAATTTTGCCGGCATAAAATATACGCACGAAGATTTCATGGATTTCCAAAGTTGTATGAGTTATGAGAATGGCAAATTCGACATGCTTTGGGGACGTGACGAGAATATGTTGTCCGCATTAGTATTAGGTGCCAAAGGTGCTGTAGGAAGTACTTTCAATTATGCAGCTCCGTTATACTATGATTTAATTGCTGCATTTAATGCAAATGATTTGGTTACAGCGCGTGCTTTACAGCAAAAATCAATCAACATGATTCGTTTATTGGGTAATTATGGTGGAATTTCAGTAGGTAAAGCCTACATGAAAGTGGTAGGATTGGATTTAGGTGCATTTAGATTGCCTGTTAAAAACATGAGCGCTGACCAATTTGAATTATTCAAAAAAGATGTCGAAAACCTCAACTTTGAAGATTTCAAATCAAAATAACTTCGTTCGTTTTATTTTAAAATAAATACTATGAATAACTATTTTTCTTCTCTAATCCTTTGCTTACTTATTATGTCGACAACAGATACCCTTTCTCAAAAAAAAGCTGTAAACCATATTGAATGGAAAAAAGCAGCACAACTACAAAATGCTGACGGGAGTATATCAATGGGCTTTGCAGGTGCAATTAATGGCATTGCTAACGATGTTTTAATTGTTTCAGGAGGTGCTAATTTCCAAGATAAAATGCCTTGGGAAGGTGGGAAAAAACACTATTCAAAAGAAATTCATGTATTGCAAAAATGCAACAATACATACAGTTGGAACAAAGAGGTACAAAGTACATTACCAGAACCAATAGCCTATTGTGGTTCTACTTCAACTGATTTAGGAGTGGTATATGTAGGTGGTGAAAATGAAAATGGACTTTCCAATAAAGCGTTTATCTTGAAGTGGAATGCATCTAAAAATGAGGTTGAAATAATATCGCTACCTAATTTTCCGGTAGCTATTACAAATATTGGCTTAACACATATTGGCAATGTAGTTTATGCCATTGGTGGTGATGAAGCGACTAAATCTTCCAATGATTTTTTAAGCCTTGATCTAAATAGCAAAAATCCGGAATGGAAAACATTACCGAAATTACCTATCGCTCTGGCAAATTCAGTTACGGTAGTTCAAAAAGACAAAAACGGAACTAATATTTATGTGATTGGTGGAAGAACCAAAACACCTTCGGGCATCAGTGATTTACACAATACTACTTTTGTTTTTAACATTAAAAAACAAATCTGGGAAAGTCGTGCAAACATATCTGATGGAAAAAACACAACCAACTTTTCTGCAGGTGCAGGTGTTGCTATAGGCAATCATTCTTTAGTAATTGTTGGTGGTGATAATGGTGAAACTTTCCATAAAATCGAAACCTATTTGTCCCAAATTGCAAAAACTGATTCTCCGGAAGAAAAAGCTAAACTAGCTGCAGAGAAGAATAAGTTGAATACAAATCATGAGGGTTTTTATAAAGGAATTTTGGTATACGACACCCGAACAGATTCATGGTCTACCATTGGTGAACTGCCCTTTTTTGCTCATGTAACTACAACAGCCACACTCTGGAATGACGACATTGTTTTATCAAATGGGGAAGTAAAACCAGGCATTCGTACTCCTGATGTTATGTTAGGAACAATAAAATAACGACACAAACAATTGGTTTTAAATTCTTTTGACGTTGAAAAAGAAGATTAAAACTAAAAAAAATAAAATATGAAAAACACAAAGCATTATCCTTGGATTGTAGTTGGTTTACTCTGGCTGGTAGCATTGTTAAACTATATGGACAGACAAATGTTGGCCACGATGCGTCCGTCAATGGAAGCCGACATCCCTGAATTAGTATCCGGTGAAAATTTTGGACGTCTAATGGCTATATTTCTTTGGATTTACGCTTTAATGAGCCCTATCTCCGGAATTATAGCGGACAAATTAAACAGAAAATGGCTTATTGTAGGCAGTTTATTTGTGTGGTCAGCAGTTACGTACGCTATGGGATATGCAACAACTTACAATCAGGTGTATTGGTTAAGAGCGCTTATGGGAGTTAGTGAAGCCCTTTATATTCCAGCTGGTTTATCGCTAATAGCCGATTATCATCAGCAAAAAACAAGGTCTCTTGCTATTGGTATTCACATGACTGGACTTTATGTGGGTTCCGCATTGGGAGGTTTTGGAGCTACCATCGCAGCTACTTATTCTTGGCATACCACTTTTCATTATTTCGGAATCATCGGTGTTGTCTATGCTTTCGTTTTGGTATTCTTATTAAAAGAGAAAAAAGCTACTGAAGTAAAACCTATTGATTTAGATTTGATAACAACAAATGAAAAAAGTTCACTTTTTAAAGGTTTAGCACTGCTCTTTACGAACATTTCTTTCTGGGTTATCTTATTCTATTTTGCCATAATAAGTTTACCGGGTTGGGCTACAAAAAACTGGTTGCCTACCCTATTTTCAGAAAACTTAGCAATCCCTATGGAGCAGGCGGGTCCTTTAGCAACTATTGCCATCTCCTTTTCATCCTTATTAGGAGTGATTTTTGGAGGGATTTTATCAGACAAATGGGTACAAAAAAATATAAAAGGCAGGGTTTATACCAGTGCGATTGGTTTGAGTTTAACGATTCCTGCATTATTGTTAATTGGTTTTGGAGATTCATTATTCAATGTCGTCGCTGCCGTACTTTGTTTCGGTATCGGTTACGGAATGTTTGATGCCAATAATATGCCAATAATATGTCAATTTGTTTCTTCAAAATACCGGGGAACGGCCTACGGTGTTCTTAATATGACTGGAGTTGGTTGTGGTGCATTAGTAACTTCATTATTAGGTAAATCTTCTGATAGCGGGACTTTAGGCTACGGCTTTGCTTTGATGGCGGGAGTTGTTTTAATTGCATTAGTAGTTCAAGTCAGTTTTCTGCGTCCAAAAGTGAATGATTTTGTCGATGCCTAAAATACACTAGTATCGTTTACTAAGTTCAAAAATTTGTTTTAAGTTGGTTTTTGGTTTTTATCTGTTAAGGCGGAGCCTTGTGTTCCGCCTTGCGGATAATTTATGCCCATTTTTAATAATTTCTGAAAAATAAAAACATAAATACAATGAAAAGGAATCTATTCTTAGTGGTCTTTTTGATTTCAATACTGTTTCATTTTGAGTCAGTTGCACAAAAAGCAATACTTAAAGTGGCCTGCATTGGGGATTCCGTTACAGCAGGTTATCTCTTATCTGATGCTATAAATGAATCCTACCCTTCGCAGCTTCAAATTCTGATGGGCGGACAATATGAGGTGAAAAATTTCGGGCAAAGCGGAGCAACACTTTTGAAGAAAGGACATAAACCGTATTACAAAACAACCGAATGTGCCGATGCCATTGCATACAGCCCTGATATTGCCATTATTCATTTGGGCTTAAACGATACTGATCCTAGAAATTGGCCTAATTACAAAGAAGAATTTGATGCTGATTACGCTTGGTTAATAGATACTCTAAAAAAACAAAATCCAACAGTAAAAATTTACATCTGTAGATTGACTCCCATATTTAATGAACATCCTCGTTTTAAATCAGGAACCAGAGATTGGTTCTGGCAAATTCAATCTCATATACCAGATATTGCAAAAGCAAATCAAGTGGGTTTAATTAACTTCCATGAAAAATTATACCATCGTCCCGATCTTTTTCCTGATGCTTTACATCCAACGAAAGAAGGTGCAACTATTCTGGCCAAAACCGTTTATGAAAACATCACTCAAGATTTTGGTGGATTAAAATTAACTGCTGTTTTCACTGACAATATGGTTTTGCAACGCAATAAACCCGTTCCGGTTTATGGAACCGCTAATGGAGGTGACACAATAGAAGTGACTTTTAAACAACAAAAAAAGAACGTCATTGCCGACGAATATGGAAAATGGAAAATTACTTTTCCCGCTATGACGCAAGGTGGACCTTACGAAATGACTATTCAATCTAAGGAAACAAAAATTGTTTTAAAGAACATTCTGGTTGGTGATGTTTGGTTTTGTTCCGGACAGTCAAATATGGCATTTCAACTTCAAAACTCAGAAAATGGTTCGGCAGAAGTAAAAAAAGCAATCGCAAATACTACTATTCGGTTATTCAATGCCAAAGCAATCCGTGATACTGATGAAACGGCTTGGGATTCTCTCACTTTGGTAAAAACCAATCAGCTCCAATTCTTTTCCGGAAGTTGGTCAGTATGTGATTCGATAAGTGCCAAAGATTTTTCGGCCATTGCTTATTACTTTGGTAAAAACATCGCCCATGAAGAAAATGTACCTGTGGGTTTAATTCAAGTTGCCGTTGGCGGATCACCAATAGAATCTTGGATAGACAGAAATACCTTGGAACATGACGGCAAAGTAGTTGATGTATTAACCAACTGGCGCAAATCGGATTTCATCATGCCTTGGGTTAGAGAACGTGCCAATGTGAATTTGAAAAATACGACAAATGCAAAACAACGTCATCCGTATGATCCATCTTATAATTTTGAAGCTGGAGTTGAAGCCTTTACAAAATTCCCGATAAAAGGTGTGATTTGGTACCAAGGTGAAAGCAATGCCCATAATGTTGAATTATATGAACATCTAATGCCAAAATTAGTAGAAAGCTGGCGCAAAGCCTGGGACACTAACCTACCCTTTTATTATGTGCAATTATCAAGTATTGAGCGACCAACGTGGCCGGCATTTAGAGATATGCAAAATAGATTGCAAAATAAGATTCCAAACAGCGGTATGGCAATTAGTATGGATTATGGAGATGTTCTAAATGTACATCCCATTAAGAAAAAAGAAGTGGCTGATCGTTTGGGACTTTTGGCCTTGCGCTACACCTACGGAAAAGATGTTATTGCAAATGGTCCTTCCGCTTTGAAAGTCATTCAAAAAGACGGCAACATTCTAGTTTCGTTTGCATTTGCAAAACAATTAACTACGGCAGACAAAAAGGAGTTAATTGGTTTTGAATTGGTAAACGATAAGGGAATTCACTTTCAAAGTAAAGCCTCAATTGTAAAAAATCAAGTACAAATTACTATCCCGAAAGGAGAAAAAATAAAAACTGTTTTATATGCTTGGAAGCCTTTTAGCACAGCTAATTTAGTGAATGAAGCTGGCTTGTCTTGTTCGACTTTTAAATTGGAAATAAATGCAATTACTAAAAATTAAAAGAGATTCCATAAAGGGTAAAGAGTTACACTTAAATGTTTTTCCTAAATGAAATCCAAATAGTCACCTACTACATAATAAAATATATTAGTTAGTATAAAATATAGTAAAGAAAATGAGTTACAAAAAAATAGATCTTCAAAACCTCCGAAACTTTTATCAGAATCAATTATTAAATGATACCGTTCCCTTTTGGTTTCCACGCTCCATTGATACCGAGTTTGGAGGTTATTTGTTAATGCGTGATGAAGACGGAAGTTTGATTGATGATGATAAAGCCGTTTGGATACAAGGGCGTGCCGCTTGGTTATTGGCTACGCTTTACAATACAGTCGAGCCAAAACAAGAGTGGCTGGAAGGTTCTAAAACTGGTATCGATTTTTTAAACAATCATTGCTTTGATTCAGATGGGCGAATGTTTTTTCACGTAACACGCGACGGACAACCGATACGCAAACGCCGTTATTATTTTTCAGAAACTTTTGCGGTCATAGCAATGTCAGCTTACTCCAAAGCAAGTGGAGATGAAGCAGCTGGCGAAAAAGCGCGTTTTTTATTTGGAAAATGTATTGAATATTCTACTAATCCTGATTTATTAGAACCAAAATTCACCACTACCCGAGCGTCAAAAGGAATTGGTACTCCTATGATTTTGATAAACACGGCGCAACAGTTACGTGACAATATTGGAGATCCGCGTTGTGATGAATGGATTAGCAAATGGATTGCAGAAATTGAAACCTATTTTGTAAAAGACGATATTAAATGCGTGATGGAGCAAGTAGCTCCAGATGGTTCTATTATTGATCATATTGACGGTCGCACCTTGAATCCTGGTCACGCTATTGAAGGTGCTTGGTTTATTTTACATGAAGCAAAATACCGTAACAATGATCCTCATTTAATTGAATTGGGCTGTAAAATGCTTGATTATATGTGGGAACGAGGATGGGATAAAGAGCATGGTGGTATTTTATATTTTCGTGACGTATATGACAAACCAGTACAGGAATACTGGCAGGATATGAAATTCTGGTGGCCTCAGAACGAAGTGATTATTGCAACACTTTTAGCCTACACCATGACTGGTAATGAAAAATATGCAACTTGGCACAAAATGGTGCATGATTATGGGTACAGTAAATTCCATGATGCAGCAAACGGAGAATGGTTTGGTTATTTACATAAAGACGGAACCATTGCCCAAACGGCAAAAGGAAATATGTTCAAAGGACCGTTTCATTTGCCAAGACAGGAATGGTATTGTTTGCAATTACTTAATGAGTATCTAAAAGATAACAAGAACGTTGTCGGTAGCGAACTAGATTAAATAAACTTAAACTATAAAAAATGAAAAAAGCTATTATTAACGGGATCGTACATACTGGCGAAGAAATAAGTAATGATGTCATTATTATAGAAAATGGAATAATTATTTCTGTCCAAAAAGAAATTCCTACTGATATTCCGTTGATTGATTTGAAGGGAAGTCATATTTCAGCAGGTTTTATTGACATACAAATAAACGGTGGAGAGCGACTTTATTTTAGTCAAAATCCAACAGAAGAAACTATTCAGGATATTTATGAAACCAGTTTAAAATATGGTACAACACATACACTTCCCTGTCTTATATCATCTTCTAGGGAAACCATTCTTCAAGGAATTGAAGCCATTCGCAATTATAAAGCTAAATACAATAACGGAGTACTAGGAATGCATCTGGAAGGGCCTTTTTTAAATCCTTTAAAACGCGGTGCGCATAGCATTAATCAGGTTCGTAAACCTACTAATTCCGAACTGGAAGAAATTATCCGTCACGGTAAAGATGTGATAAAAGTAATCACAATTGCTCCGGAATGTTTTACCGATGAACAGTTGGATATGCTGTTAGAAAGTGGCATTGTTATTTCTGCGGGACATTCGACGATGACCTACAAAGAAGCCCAATATTATTTTTCTAAAGGGATTAAACTTGTCACCCATTTATTTAATGCGATGACGCAATTTGGGCATCGGGAACCGGGTTTAGTCGGAGCTACATTTGCAAATGAAAGCGTTTATGCTCCTGTTATTTTAGATGGTGCGCATTGCGATTATGCCGCAGCAAAATTGGCATACAAATTAAAGCAGGATAAATTCTTTTTAATTAGCGATGCTGCCTTTTTAGGACGAAAAGTTTCCAGTTTTAAATGGGAAAATTTTGATGCTCATCTGGAGAATCGTTTTTACAGAAATGATGAAGGTAATCTTGCCGGTGCCAGTATTTCAATGAAAGAAGCGGTTCAAAATGCGTTCACTCATTTGAATGTTTCGGCTGATGAAGCCATTAAAATGGCCACTTGCCGAGTAGTAGCGGCTATAAAGATGGAAAATCAATTAGGCAAAATAAAACCCGGATTTCCGGCAAGTTTTGTCACTTTCAATGATGATCTGACAAGAGTAGAAACTTTACTTTATTAAAGGATTAAAGACTTTACTCTAGTTCAGTAATTAGATTAAGTATTTACGGGGTTTATTCCTTGTTATTATAATATCTGTTTTTCGTTATACGAGTAGACCATTATTAAAGTGGTTAAGAATAAAAAAATAAAGAAAAATATAAACTAAAAAAATAAAGTCATGTTAAAGAGTGATATAGATAAAGCCACAGGCTTTGAAAAACGATTTGAGAATATAGGTACGGTGGTTTATCAAAATTCAAAAACTGCATCAAAAGAAGTTGCCAAAGAAATTGCAGACCTTATAAGAGTAAAACAAACTCAAAAACAACCATGCATATTAGGATTGGCAACAGGCTCTTCTCCAAAAGGATTGTATGCAGAATTAGTGCGTTTACACAAAGAAGAAGGGTTGAGTTTTAAAAATGTAGTTACTTTCAATTTAGATGAGTACTATCCTATGGAGAAAGATTCCATAAATAGCTATGTGCGATTTATGAAAGAATTATTATTTAATCAAGTTGATATTTTACCCGAAAATATTCATATTCCTGATGGAACATTGTCAAAAGAAGAAATAGCAGATTTTTGCGCCACTTATGAAGCTAAAATTGAAGCTTTGGGAGGAATAGATCTGCAAATACTAGGAATCGGAGGGAACGGGCATATAGGATTCAATGAATCAGGATCGTTACAGAATTCTAGGACACGATTGGTGGCTTTAGATCATATTACAAGAGTAGCTGCAAGTAATGATTTTTCAGGTCTAGATAATACCCCTAGAACAGCCATTACTTTGGGGATTAAAAAAATTATGGAAGCCAAAAGGGTAATCCTTATGGCATGGGGTGAAGGCAAAGCGAATATTATAAAAGCATCTACAGAAGGACCAGTCACTAATTTAGTTCCTGCATCGTTTTTGCAAGAACATAAAAATGCCACTTTTGTTTTAGATAAAGAAGCAGCATCAAAACTAATACGGATTAATACACCTTGGTTAGTAGAAAAAATTGTTTGGACGGATAAACTTATAAGAAAAGCTGCTTTAGGTTTAGCGCTCAATTTAAAGAAACCTATTTTAATGCTTACCGATGCTGATTACATAGAAAATGGAATGAGCGATTTACTTGCAGATTCAGGACCAGCTTATGATATAAACATCAAAATATTTAACAAACTACAAAATACCATTACAGGATGGCCAGGTGGAAAGCCTCATGCAGATGATAGTAAACGACCAGAGCGCGCGGAACCTGCCAAAAAACGTGTTCTAATTTTTAGCCCACATCCAGACGATGATATTATTAGTATGGGGGGAACATTTAAGAGATTACATGAGCAAGGTCATGAGGTACATGTTGGTTATCAAACTTCGGGAAATATAGCTGTGGCCGATGATGAAGCCTTAAGATTTGCCAGCTTTGTTTGCGATTATAATGATAAGTTTAGCATTAAAAGTCCTGAGGCAGAGAACATTTATAAAAAAGCTATAACATTTCTTAAAAACAAAAAAGCGAGTGAAGTTGATATAGAAGAGGTTAGATACATCAAAGGATTGATACGAAAAGGAGAAGCAAGATCAACAAGCCATTATATCGGCATTCCAGATGATCAAATCCACTTTATGGAACTACCGTTTTATGAAACAGGCACTATTGAAAAAAATCCTATTGGAGAAGAAGATATTCAAATTACGATGGATCTTATCGAAAAAATAAAACCACATCAAATTTATGCAGCAGGAGATTTGGCTGACCCACATGGGACTCATAAGGTATGTTTAGATGCGATTTTTGAAGCTGTGAAACGTTTAAAACCCAAAAAATTCATGAATGATTGTTGGGTTTGGCTCTACAGAGGTGCTTGGCAAGAATGGGGAATTGATGAGATAGAAATGGCAGTACCTATGGGCCCCGATCAAGTATTAGAAAAACGAAAAGGGATATTTAAGCATCAATCACAAAAAGACGGAGTAGTGTTTCAAGGAGCAGATAGTAGAGAGTTTTGGCAACGTGCTGAAGATCGAAATAAAGAAACGGCTGATTTGTATGATGAATTAGGATTATCTCATTATGCTGCGATGGAAGCTTTTGTTCGGTGGGAATATTAGATGTTGTTTTAATTGGACTAGTTTGTAATTATTGCAGACTATAGGAAAGTCTTAATTTAAATTTATTATGGAAGACAAAATAGATATTATATATGAAGATCCGTACTATAAGCTGATTCAAAAAAAATCTGTTGGAACTGTTGAAATGTATCTTAAACTTATAAATTGGGTTTCAGGAGAGTTTGATGTTTATCTGCAGGATGAATCCTCAAGGTTGATTATATATTATCCAAACGGATGGCTTAGCATTAATTGCAATCTTCAGCTTAAAAATAAAATAATTGTAGAGTTTACGGTCATTAGCAAATCAAAAAAAAGTTGCCAAAGTGTGTTTATTCAACTAGCAACTATTTATAACCATATAAACAACATATATGGATTTAGTAAACAAATCATAAACGAATTACAACAGTAACATCATGACATTAACGGCAGATAGCGGATCGACAAAATGCGATTGGATTTTGGTAGATGAAGAAAAAGGAATCATTTTTAAATCAAGAACGAAAGGAATAAATCCTAAACTTTTAAATCCTAAGCAGATAATACAGATTATAGAGCAATCCACTGAAATAATTCAAATGAAAGAAACCATTACGAAGGTTAATTTTTATGGAGCGGGATGCGGTGATCAAAAATCTAAAGATGGAATCAAAGACATTCTTACAGGCGTCTTCCCAAATGCGATAATAAAAGTTGAAGAGGACTTAGTCGCAGCTGTGCACGGAACCACAGATAAACCTGGAGTTATATGTATTGTAGGTACTGGATCTAATAGCTGCTATTATGATGGAGATGTAATAGAAAGAAGGATTACTTCTTTAGGTTTCTTGATTATGGATGATGGTAGTGGTAATTATTTTGGAAAAGAATTGTTAAGGGCTTTCTTTTTTGCAAAGATGCCTTTAATATTACAAAACAAATTTGCAAAGGCATTTAATCTTAATGAGAATGTTGTTTTGGAACATTTATATGAGAAAGAAAATGTTAGCGGCTATTTAGCTCAATTTGCTGTCTTTATAATAGAAAACAGATCCCATCCATTCATAAAAGAAATAATTGATAAGGGAGTTTTCGAGATTTTTGAAAATTTAATAATTCCTTATGCTAAAGAGCTTAAAAAAGTACCATTGCATTTTGTTGGAACTATTGCCTATTTTTTACAAGAAGATATTTTACAAGAAGCGAATAAAAGAGGTTACAAGGTAAGTTCTTTTATAAGATCACCAATCGACAATCTAATCACACGGTTATATAATAGTTAAAAGAAATAAAATTATTAATATTTAATTACGAGTAAAGGTTATACTGATTTTTAATAAGATTATTTTATTTAAAGTACTTCAACAATATAAGTTTTAAGATATAATAGACTGAGAGTAAAGATGAGTTTTTGCAAATAATATTAAAATTTGTATTTTTCTTTAATGGTATCGGAAAGAATTAAACTATTGATCCACTTATTTCATGCTATAATACAATTTGTTCATTGCGAATCTGGATTAGTAGAAGCTACTTTTGACTATAATTACGTTTATGCTTCGGTTATTATAGATGGTACTGATTGTGGTTATGCTGCAGCAAAACTGGCTATCAATTCAAGAAAGACAAATTTTTCCTAATTAGTGACGCTGTATTTTTAGGTCGGAAAGTCGCAAATTTCAAATGGGCGGATTTTGACGCTCACCTTGAAAATGGCTTCTACAGAAACGAAGAAGGTAATCTTGCAGGAGCATGGATATGCAAATAAAAACTGCAAATTATGGTAAACTACATTTTTGTAATTAATTTGATTGTTAAATTCTTTAATGTTTTTGTAATTTAAAGCAGAATGTCTTCTTTTTCGGTTGTACCAAATTTCAATATATTCAAAGATTTCTAATTTCATTTGTTCTTTAGAAATCAGTTTGCTTCCATAGATCAATTCAGTTTTCAAAGATTTAAAGAAGTTTATCGGCTACAGCATTATCCCAGCAGTTTTCTTTACGACTCATACTGCGGAGTTAGTTTTAAAATTTCCTTTTCCAGGAAAACTTCCAACACCAAACTCTTCGAATTTTTTTCGCCATTTGTACAACTGTGGGGCTGTTACTCCTATCTCTGGCAAGTTCTGATACGTTTGTTCTATCATAACTCAATTGAACTGCTTTCTCTTTAAAAGCTTTCTCATAAATTTTGCGTACTTGTTTCATAGGTTAAAATTAAGATTTGATTCTTAACTTTCTGTGAAGGTTAAGTTAGCATGTCCACATCGGATTTTTATTAATTTTTCGGATAGTTATTTTATTCCTTAAATAAATTGAGAGTGTAATGTGTGCAACAGATAAGGAATGTAGTTTGAATTCGTGATGTTGTTTATGGGACAGCCCTGTCAGGGTTCAAAACCCTGACAGGGCTACGCTAAAACTATCTCTAAAAATCTCTATTGAAAAATATCCATGGCAACCATTTATTATGCTAAATTTGCCAACTTTGATTCCTTAAACTGTATTATGATGACTATTAAAAAACATATCCCGAATTTGATTACGCTCCTTAATCTTTTTTGTGGTTGTATCGCGTTGGTATTTGCTTTCAATCAAGATTTTGAAATGGCCTTTTATTTTGTTTGTCTGGGTATATTTTTGGATTTTTTTGATGGTTTTTTTGCCCGATTGTTCAACGTTTCCAGTCCGCTGGGATTGCAGTTGGATTCTTTGGCAGACATGGTTACCAGCGGTGTTGTTCCGGGTTTAGTAATGTTTCAAATGATGATTAGCCATGCTTCAACCGCAGCGGCTGGTCACTTGCAGTTTTTTCCTTATTTAGGTTTTATAATTGCTTTGGGATCTTGTTATCGCCTGGCAAATTTTAATATTGATACTCGTCAAACGGATTCTTTCATTGGTTTGCCAACACCTGCTAATGCACTCTTCATCCTAAGTCTGCCATTGGTGTTGAAATATACTGACTCATTAATTATTATCGAACTCCTGACTAATCCGTGGTTTCTTTTGGTTCTGACGGTTTTGAGTGCGTATATGCTGAATGCTGAAATTCCACTGTTTTCTCTAAAAATCAAGAAGTTTAGTTTTAAAGAAAATACACTTCAAGTTATCTTTTTGACTTGCTCACTTTTGTTACTGATTTTCTTTCGCTATTTAGGAATTCCGTTGTTGATTCTATTTTACGTTCTACTGTCGGTTCTGAATAATAAAGTACTTAAAAAGTAATCTTTTGAATGAGAAAACAGCCCGTTCGAAGAAAGCCAAGCTCAGTTCGTAGACCCAAAAAGAAAGCTACTTTTTTCTCGGGGAAGCTATTTCGCTATTCAATAGTCACTTTTTTGATTGTTGTGCTACTTGGGGTCGGTTTTCATTATCGAAATGGTTTGTCTTATTATTTGGGTTTTAAATCGGATAAAATCATTAGAGCGGACCGAGAGGCTAAACGCATTTCGGATGTTCGGAATTTTCAAGTTCTGGAAAAACATCAGGGTAAAAGTATTGGTATAGATGTTTCAGAATATCAGGGAAAAATCAGTTGGTCGTATGTGGATACTTTAGAACAAAAGTACCCATTGCACTATGTTTTTATCCGCGCTACGGTTGGAAAAGACAGAAAAGATCGAAAATTTGAACGGAACTGGCTTGGCGCCAAAGAAAATAAAATGATTCGGGGAGCCTATCACTATTACCGCCCAAACGAGAATTCATTGGAGCAAGCTGAACTTTTTATTAAAACCGTCACGCTTGAAAAAGGGGATTTACCACCTGTTTTAGATATAGAAAAATTACCTAAAAATCAGTCTGTTGCCAATCTTAAATTGGGATTAAAGAGATGGCTGCAGGCAGTTGAGTCTCATTACGGAGTCAAACCGATTATCTACACTGGCGAGCGTTATTATGATGATTTTTTAAAAGAAGAATTCAGCGATTACCTTTTTTGGATTGCGAATTATAATTTTTATCGGGAAGAAATTGGTGAAGATTGGCTGTTTTGGCAATTCACAGAAAAAGCATCTGTTCCTGGTATAAAAGGGAAGGTAGATGTGAATATTTACAATGGTGATTTACAGCAATTGCAATTTATTACGGTGGAGTAGTTTTAGTATTCAGTGATCAGTATTCAGTGATCAGATATCAGTATTCAGTTGATATTTCTAAACGCTAACTCCGAACTTTTGAGGATTTAAAATCATGTAATTTATTAGTTTACCAACTTCATTACTTTCATTTAATAACTCACTATGGGTATTTTCATTGATATAATTACATTTCATCGCAAATTCCAGCCAAACTTGAGTTTCTGAGTTTTCAGCATCGGAATCAGTTAATTTACTATGAAAATGTTTAGGATAAACTCTTTTTCTATAGGCTTCTGCAATATTAGCTGGTACACTTCTAGAAGAACGTCTGATTTGGTCTGTCAAAGAATACATTTCTTCTTTTGGGAATGATTTTGTTATTTCAAAGATTTTCATCGCTAAAGAAAATGATTTCTGATACGCTAATAAGTCTTGGAATTTCATAATTATTGTTTTTAAAAATAAACGTTGAGTACTGACCACTGTATTTAAGACTGACCACTGACCACTTTTTTTAAAACTCCAATTTCTTCTTTCTCAACTCAAAATTTTGCCCAAGATATACGCGACGTACCATTTCATCTTCTACAAGTTCTTCCGGAATACCTGCTTTCAGGATTCCTCCTTCAAACATAAGGTAGGTTTTGTCCGTAATCGCCAAGGTTTCCTGTACGTTGTGATCGGTGATAAGAATACCGATATTTTTATTTTTTAGCTGGGCTACAATTCTCTGAATATCCTCTACGGCAACTGGGTCGACACCAGCAAAAGGTTCATCTAACAAGATGAATTTTGGATCGGTGGCCAGACAACGTGCAATTTCAGTACGACGACGTTCTCCACCGGAAAGTAAGTCACCTCTGTTAGTGCGAATGTGTTCTAAGCTAAATTCGGCAATTAAGCTTTCCATTTTTGCTTCTTGCTCGGCTTTGGATAGTTTTGTTAATTGTAGGACACTAAGGATATTATCTTCAATACTTAGTTTTCTGAAAACAGAAGCTTCTTGAGCTAAATATCCAATTCCCTGCTGTGCTCTTTTGTACATCGGGTAATCCGTAATGTTCAAATCATCCAAGAATATATTGCCTGAATTTGGCTTAACCAATCCTACAATCATATAAAAGGAAGTCGTTTTTCCGGCACCATTTGGCCCTAAAAGTCCAACGATTTCGCCTTGATTCACTTCCACCGAAATGCCTTTGACAACACTGCGTCCTTTATAGGTTTTAATCAGATTTTCGGCTCTTAATTTCATTTTTTTTGGTTTAATCGTTTAACTGCAGAACTGCTTATTCGTTTAATTGCTTACTCGTGTCAAATAAACGAATAAACAATTAAACGATTGAACTTCTTAACAAATTATTTGGTTGCAGTTTCTTCCAATGCTTCCCAGAATTCATAGGCTCTACGTAAATGTGGTACTACGATTGTTCCGCCCACAAGGGTTGCAATTCCCATAGCTTCCATCATTTCTTCTTTGGTAACGCCTTCTTTATGGCTGGTTTCCAAATGGTATTTTACGCAGTCATCGCATCTTAAAACTGCCGAAGCCACTAATCCCAGTAATTCTTTAGTTTTTACGTCCAAAGCTCCTGCGGCGTATGCATTGGTGTCTAAATTAAAGATACGTTTTACAATTTTATTATTGTCTGCCAATAATTTTTCGTTCATTCTAGAACGATATTCGTTGAATTCTTCTATTATATCAGCCATTTACTTTTTTTTGATTTTTTACTACTATTTTTGAAATTAAGATACTCGCTTCATAAATTAACAACATCGGAATGGTTACAATGATTTGGCTAACCACATCTGGAGGCGTTACAATTGCGGCCACAATCAGAATGATAATTACGGCATATTTCCAGTATTTCCTTAAGAAATCTGGCGTTACTAACCCTAGTTTGGTCAGGAAATAGATGATTATTGGTAATTCGAAGAACAACCCACAAGCTATAACACTTGTTTTTACCAGTCCTATATACGAATCAATACTAAACTGGTTCTTGACAACATCACTGATGGTGAATGTCGCGAAAAAGTTGACGGACATGGGTACAATTACATAATATCCGAAAAGTACGCCCAGAAAGAAGAGTAACGAAGACGAAAAAATAAAAAGTTTCGCATGTTTTTTCTCTGAATCGTATAATGCAGGGCTTATGAATTTCCAAACTTCCCACAGTATAAAGGGAAAGCCCAGAATGAAACCTGCGGTGATACAGGTCCAAATCAAAACGTTGATTTGGCCTTCCATATTTGTATTTTGGATAATAAAAGGCATATCTGTCACACAGATGCTTTCAGCAAAACCCAATTGATTGGAAAGGTCGCAAAAGAAGCGATAGGTTATGAAATTAGCATTTGTAGGACCAAAAATAACAACATCAAAAATGTAGTCACTCACAAAAAATGTTACGGTGGCCAAGATTAATATTGCAACTGTGCTTCTAACTAATAGCCATCTTAATTCTTCAAGATGATCTAAAAACGACATCTCGTTTAAGTTCTTTTTTGTCATTATACTATTCCTTCTTTTAAAATATCGTGTAAGTGCAATACGCCTTTATATTCACTGTCGTCAACAACTACTAATTGTGTGATGGAAAAATCTTCCATTATATTCAATGCATCCACTACCATAGCGCTGGAAGTTGTCATCTTTGGATTTTTAGTCATGATATCTTTGGCGGTTAAATCGGCAAAAGTGTCTCTGTCGCTTAACATTCTGCGAATATCTCCATCGGTGATGATTCCGATTACTTTGTTATTTTCAACCACTGCGGTCACGCCAAGACGTTTTTCGGAAATTTCGAAAATCACTTTCTTGATGGAAGCATCCGGTGAAACCATAGGTTTTAGGCTGTGTTCCAACATGTCTTTCACGCGCAACAGTAATTTTTTACCCAATGCGCCCCCAGGATGGTAGACGGCAAAATCTTCGGGTTTGAAATCGCGCATTTCCATCAGGCAAACGGCAAGGGCATCACCCATTACAAGTTGTGCAGTGGTAGAGTTTGTTGGTGCCAAATTATTCGGACAAGACTCTGCATCTACCGTGGTATTCAGAACAAAATCAGAACCTTTAGCTAAAAAAGACGTCATGTTTCCGGTGATTGCAATTAAGGTGTTTCCAAAACGTTTCAATAGCGGAACCAGTACTTTTATTTCAGGGCTGTTGCCACTTTTTGAAATACAAATGATCACATCTTCGTTTTGAATCATGCCTAAATCACCGTGAATGGCTTCAGCGGCATGCAGAAAAAGTGACGGTGTTCCGGTAGAATTAAAAGAAGCTACCATTTTTTGGGCAATAATAGCACTTTTTCCAATTCCTGTCACTACTAATCGTCCTTTCGAATTATAGATTTTTTGTGTCGCTTCGATAAAGTTTTCATCCAGAAAATCAGTTAGTTTAGCTATAGATTGGCTTTCCGATAAGATAGTTTTTTTGGCACTAGCCAATATATTTTCTTTAGTGATCAAAACAGAATGATTAAAATTTGTATGTGTAAAAGAAATTTGTACCTTTAGGTGTTGCAAATTTATACAAAATACCACATAATAAAGAATGAATCCAAACGAAATTGACATACACAAAGAATTAAAGAAGTATTTTGGCTTTAGCCAATTTAAAGGATTGCAGGAGCAAGTCATAAAAAGCATCCTGAATCAACAGAATACATTTGTGATCATGCCCACTGGTGGAGGAAAATCACTTTGTTATCAATTGCCTGCTTTAATTCAGGAAGGAACTGCTATTGTGGTTTCTCCTTTGATTGCTTTAATGAAAAATCAGGTGGATGCCATCAGAAGTTTGTCTTCTGAAAATGGTGTGGCGCATGTTTTAAACTCTTCCCTTACCAAAACTGAAATTGCCCAAGTTAAAAAGGATATTACTTCCGGATTGACCAAGTTGCTATATGTAGCCCCTGAGTCATTGACTAAAGAGGAATATGTGAATTTCCTGAAAAACGTCACGATATCTTTCGTAGCCATTGATGAAGCACACTGTATTTCAGAATGGGGACATGATTTTAGACCGGAATACCGCAATTTAAAACATATTATCAAGCAATTGGGTGATGTTCCTATTATTGGTTTAACTGCCACAGCAACACCAAAAGTGCAGGAAGATATTCTGAAAAACTTAGATATGACTGATGCAACTACTTTTAAAGCATCATTCAACAGACCTAATTTATACTACGAAGTACGTACTAAAACGAAAAATATCGAATCGGATATTATTCGGTTTATCAAGCAACATAAAGGAAAATCTGGTATTATTTATTGCCTGAGCCGCAAAAAAGTGGAGGCAATTGCCGAAGTTTTGCAGGTAAATGGAATCAGTGCCGTGCCTTATCATGCGGGATTGGATGCTAAAACCCGAGCCAAACATCAGGACATGTTTCTTATGGAAGATGTTGATGTGGTGGTCGCGACCATCGCTTTTGGGATGGGAATTGATAAACCGGATGTGCGTTTTGTAATTCATCATGATATTCCTAAATCACTTGAAAGTTACTATCAGGAAACGGGTCGTGCCGGTCGTGATGGTGGCGAAGGACATTGTCTGGCCTATTACTCCTATAAAGATGTCGAGAAATTAGAAAAATTCATGTCGGGGAAACCAGTTGCCGAACAGGAAATAGGATTTGCTTTGTTACAGGAAGTAGTTGCTTATGCCGAGACTTCGATGTCCAGAAGAAAGTTTCTGTTGCATTATTTCGGTGAGGAATTTGATGATGTTACAGGCGAAGGCGCTGATATGGATGACAATGTGAGAAATCCGAAAACTAAAATTGAGGCTAAAGATGAAGTAGTGAAATTGTTGCAAGTAGTACGAGACACCAAACATTTATACAAATCAAAAGAAGTTGTTTTTACATTGATTGGTCGTGTCAATGCGGTTATCAAAGCACATAGAACGGACACGCAGTCTTTTTTTGGATGTGGTTCCGATCATGACGAAAAATATTGGATGGCCTTGTTACGACAAGTGCTAGTTGCCGGATTTTTATCGAAAGATATTGAGACGTATGGCATTGTGAAAATTACGGATAAAGGACTGGATTTTATAAAAAATCCACAATCGTTTATGATGTCCGAAGATCATGAGTACAATGAATCAGTGGATGAAGCGATAGTTACGGCTTCAAAATCTACTGGAGTTGCTGATGAAGTTTTGATGAGCATGTTGCGTGATTTGCGTAAAAAAGTGGCTAAAAAAGCCGGTGTTCCCCCTTTTGTAGTATTTCAAGATCCATCGCTGGAAGATATGGCCTTGAAGTATCCTGTTTCTCAGGAAGAATTAATCAATATTCACGGTGTTGGTGAAGGAAAAGCCAAAAAATACGGAAAGGAATTTTTAGAATTAATCAGCCAATACGTAGAAGATAATGATATCATTCGTCCAGAAGATTTAGTGGTGAAATCAACCGGAGTCAATTCAGTCAACAAGCTGTATATCATTCAAAACATAGACAGGAAATTATCTCTAGATGATATTGCTTCCGCCAAAGGAATCAATATGGATGCACTAATTAAAGAAATGGAACAGATTGTTTATTCTGGAACTAAACTAAATATCAAATACTGGATTGATGATATGCTTGATGATGATCAGCAGGAAGAAATTCATGATTATTTTATGGAATCGGAATCCGATAATATTGAATCTGCCTTAAAAGAATTTGATGGAGATTATGATTTGGACGAGTTGCGTCTGATGCGAATCAAATTTATCAGCGAGGTTGCTAATTAAGATAGTTTTATGAAATTTTTAAAAGTGTTTTTTGCTTTTATTTTTTTAGTATCATTTAAATCATTTGCAACCAGTCAGGTTCCGGATTATTTAATTATAAAAGAAGATACTTTAGCCATACAATCAAATCCGTTAGAAGGTTATTTTAAAGACCATCCAATTCCAGGAAAATTAAGAACTAGTATTTCTAGTGCCAATTGGAGAGGTTATATCGCTTATTTTAAATTTTTAGATGGAAAACTCGTTGTTGAAAATATTTACAAAAAAATTTATAAAGAAAACAGCAACGGCAAGGCTGATTATTTATTAACCTCTATTTATGAAGATGTTTTTGGAACTAAATCTAATTTTGAATGCAATTATTATTCGGGTTTATTAATATGTCCTTCAGGTAAAATATTGCAATATGTTCATATGGGTTACAGTTCTATTTATGAAAGCTACAATCTTATAGAAATAAAAAATGGAGTCAATCTTAAATCCAAAAAATTCAATGCAGAAGAGTTTCACAAATTTAGAAGAGATTATTTTAAATATTTTAAGCGTACCGAAGAGTATAAAATAAAGGCTAAAGATTTTAAAGAGACGATTCAGTCAGATCTTTCTAACGGCTTATATCTTTCGGAAAATCCAGGTATAGGAAGAAAAAACGAATCGCTGAAGGCAAAAGAAGCAGAGTTTAAAGCGGATAAGCAAGTCGATTCTTTTATGTTTGCTTTTTTAAATGATTATATGAAAACAATAGAAATCCCAACGAATTAATTTATGAAAAAATTACCTCCATTTTTTAGAACTGTTGCTTTGGCAGTATTTTCACTTTTAGTTTTTAGTTTTACAATCGATAAAAAAGAGCAAGACGATAAGTTGATCGGTATTTGGAAAGGTTTTGAAAAAGATCGACAGATAGAAGGAGTTGAGAAGCATTGGATACAGCAAAGATTTGGAGATGGCACTTATATGATAATGTTTACCACAAAAGAAGATTGTGAAGTCGAGACCTTTACTGAAAAAGGGAAGTGGTGGACTGAAGATGGTAAATTTTACGAATCGTCAGAAAGCACTAAAGATATTGATATTTATAATTATGAAGTTAAAAATGACGAGGTCGTTGAGTTTAAGAGCATAAGGTTGTCTGGGGAAAACAACGTGACCTATATATTTAATGATTATAAACTTGATTTAAAGTGATTCAAGTTTGAAATGTGCTACTTAATTCCACTAAGTCCCAATATTGTGGAGATTTTATTTTAGTTTTTTAAGATACTGGGATTTCAAAGTTTTACTCAGTATATATTTCTCCTCGATGCGGTTTCAAAGCATCTCGAACCTGAATCATGTTTTCATCGGTGACAACCATAAAGGCAATGGCTTGCATTTCGCCTTGAATTTCAAAACCGGTAATGTTCAACGGTAATTTTTCAATTGCGATATATTCTTTTAAGTGAATCTCATGATGTTCCGCTGTTTTTGCGGAAGCAGGTCCACGAAAATCCCAAATCAATTTTATTTTTCTAGACATTTTTTCTAAGATTAATCGGTTAACGGTTTAAATGGTTACCTGTTTTAAAGGACAAAGTTACAAAGTCTAATTTGAAAACAAGCTAATTTGAACAGTTGAACAACGGAATCTACTTTCAATAACAAGAATTCACTACAAAATACTACTTTTGTACCTAGATTGTTGGACGGTTTATCAAAGTCTAATAATTTAAAAATCGAATAATCTAGAAAATGCCTCAAGAACTCTTATTACAAGTATCCCCAGAAATTGCAGCAAATGATTTGTTGTTAAAAAACCATTTATCCAAACAAATTAGCGTTTCTGTAAATGAAATTCAGCATGTTTCTATCCTAAAAAGATCGATTGATGCCCGCCAAAAAGCCATTAAAATCAATCTTAAGGTATTGATTTTCATGAAGGGAGAACCTTTTCAAGAGCAAAAAATACAACTTCCAGAGTATAAAAACGTTTCTTCGGCTCAAGAAGTAATTGTTGTTGGCGCAGGACCCGCGGGACTTTTTGCCGCATTACAATTGATAGAGTTAGGGTTGAAACCAATAGTTATTGAACGTGGGAAAGATGTTCGTGGCAGACGACGCGATTTGAAAGCCATCAATGTTGATCATCTAGTGAACGAAGATTCTAATTATTGTTTTGGCGAAGGCGGAGCAGGAACTTACTCGGACGGAAAGCTGTACACCCGTTCTAAAAAAAGAGGTGATGTAACCAGAATTTTGGAATTATTTGTTGCTTTTGGCGCTTCAGCCGATATTCTGATTGAAGCACATCCACACATTGGAACTAATAAATTACCTCAGATTATTCAGGATATTCGGGAGAAAATCATCGAATTTGGCGGACAGGTTCTGTTCGAAACCCGCTTGACAGATATTTTACTAAAAAATAATGAAGTACAGGGTGTTGTTACCCAAAAAGGCGATACGATTCTTGCTAATAAAATTATTTTAGCCACGGGACATTCAGCTCGGGATATTTTCGAATTATTGGACCGAAAAAAGATTTTTATCGAAGCCAAACCTTTTGCCTTGGGCGTAAGGGCAGAGCATCCTCAGTCTTTGATTGACAGTATTCAATACAGTTGTGATTATCGTGGGGAATTTTTGCCTCCGGCTCCATATTCTATTGTGAAACAAGTAGGAGGAAGGGGAATGTATTCATTTTGTATGTGTCCCGGCGGTGTAATTGCGCCTTGTGCAACGAGTCCCGGTGAAGTGGTTACTAATGGTTGGTCACCATCTAAAAGGGATCAGGCTACCGCCAATTCCGGAATTGTGATTGAATTACAACTGGAAGATTTTAAACCGTTTGCTAAATTTGGTGCTTTGGCAGGAATGGAATTCCAAAAAAGTATCGAGCAACGCGCCTGGCACTTGGCAGGAGAAAGCCAAAAAGTTCCTGCACAACGCATGATCGACTTTACGCAAAACCGAGTTTCATCAGATATTCCTAAAACATCTTATGTTCCCGGGACAACTTCTGTAGAAATGGGACAGGTTTTTCCTGGATTTTTAACGCAAATTTTGCGAGAAGGATTTACTGAATTTGGAAAATCGATGCGCGGTTATCTGACCAATGAAGCGATACTTCATGCTCCGGAATCTAGAACATCGTCGCCGGTACGTATTCCCAGAGATCCTTTAACATACGAACATGTTCAAATAAAAGGTTTGTATCCTTGCGGAGAAGGTGCAGGTTATGCTGGCGGAATTATTTCTGCCGCTATTGATGGTGAGAAATGTGCGTTGATGATTGGTGCGATTTTGAACAAATAAAATATATTTTTCGATTCTTCAAAAAAAATAGAACTCGCTTTTACTACTTTTTTAATCAATGGTCATAACTGATTACTCTCGCTATTTTCCATTGATTGTCTTTTTTCTTCCAAATCATTAGAAATTTGAAGGTTCCAATTTCTTCTTTGCCGTTTTCCATGTGGCGGAATTCGTGAACGCCAATTTCAATCGCTCCATAGTCTTTTATAGGATGAACTTCCAGCGTTCCTTTGACTAGTTTTCGGGTCAGTTTATTTTCGTTTTTAAACATATTTGAAAAATTGTTAAACACGGTTTCATATGACAGTAATCCACCATTATCCTGAAACCATTCTAAATCTTCAGTAAATAAAGATTTGAATTTTTCGAAATTTTTTTTGTTAAACGCTTCAAACATAATCTCGTCCATTTGTTCGATTTCCTTGTATAGTTCGGCTGATGTCGGCGCTACTTTCTTTTCTTGCGCAGTCGTAGTGTTCATTACAACTAACGCAAGAATTAGATTTAAAAAGAACATAAATTTGAATCGATTTTGTTTCATCGTAAATTATATTTTTTGAGTTTATTTGTACGTGAGATTAATATTTATTTTTTAACAGCAACGGCAATTTTTGAATCAGCAGTTCCATAATACAGAAACCATTGTTTTTTAAAATAAACCAATCCTTCAACAAAACAAACCTCATTTACTTCGCCTGTTTTTTCATAAGGCCTGTCAGGATGAATGAAATAATCCTCCATTCGGTCTATTAATTTATAGGGCTTTTCTTTGTCAAAAAGCGCCTGACTTGCCGCATACGTGAATTTAGGTAAATTTGGATCGTTGAAATTGGCGGCATTACTTCCGTTATAAATTAGTACAATACCTTCTTTTTGGACTAGAGCAAAAGGACCAGGTTCAACCAAACGACTATCAAAATAACCCGTTCGAGGATGTAAAACGGCAATCATTTTTTTGTTTTCTTCGTTTTCGGCTACTTCCCAATGGATAAGATCTTCGGAGGTTGCCAAGTATAAATCAGTATCTCCAAAATACATCCAGTATTTGCCTTTAATTTTTGTAGCTGTGATTTTGTCGCCGTTTTGTTTACAAACGATGGCTCCGGATTTTGACCACAAATCTTTGTATTTTTCCTCCTTTAAAACTAAACCGTGTTTTGTCCATGTTTTTAAATCTTTTGAGCTGGCTAAACAAAGCCGGGCCGTTTTGCCATCATACGAAGTATAGGTCATGATATACGTTCCGTTTTCACTTTCAATTATTCTTGGATCTTCAACGCCACCTTTCCATTCGTACTGTTTCATCGTGTCGTTATCTGGATAAAAAATGGGTGCCGGTTGTTTTTTAAAATGCAGCCCGTCTTCGCTGATGGCTAGACCTAATCTTGATGTCATTTCCTTGTCCTGTGCTCTGTAGATAAGATATACTTTTCCGTCTTTGACAATTGCAGAGGGATTAAGTACATTCCGTTCTTCCCAATGTACTTGTTTGTTGCTTATTGGGGATTGAAAAACTTGATTTAATTGAGGTTCTAAGATTGGGTTAAGGCTATCTACTTTTACAAAGTTGAGCATTGCCCAATCTTTGCTTTTCGTTTCGGATTTATAAGCAGAATTACTGCCACAACCAATTAACGTAAATAATAATAGCGTAAAGATTTGTTTCATACTGTTCAAAATATTTAAGAAGGAATATAATTCCTTTAGTTAATTAAGATTCAATTGTTTAAAATATTTATAAAAAAGTCTTAGAAGGTAAAGTTGCATTAATTTTATGAAATAACAATTCTCTTTTTAAAGTTACCACTACTTTAATAGTTTTAAGATGTTTTCTTTCTTTAGAATTTTTCTTGTAGGATGGGATTGTATTTTTCAAATGGAGGATAGCAACTTCGTAATCGTGCCATTCTCCAAGCATATCTGATAATAGCGTTTGAGTTGAAATCAGTTTGCTTGATTGGTCAACAGGGAATATTTTCTCATTGTATTGGTACACTTTTAATCGTTTCCGAAAATTATGCATTTCATTCTTTTTAAAAATATCTTTACGGATTAGTTTTTTTATCTCTTTTCTCGTTTTGTTGCGATACCGATTTACTTTTTTTTTGCCTGTCTTTGCAAGAAAATCAATTATTACTAGGTGCTTTTCTTTTAACTTTTTGATTAAGCGTTTATTTGCAAGTAAGAAAAATTTTTGTATTTCTTTGGCCTCAAGCTTTTTTAGTTGATTCGGATATTTTTTTAGTAAACTAAAACTGGGCTGTTCCTCAATAATGGTTTGTTGCAGTTGAAATTCTCTTACTTTACCGGCTTGTTTGAAAATAACGCTGAAAGGTTTAAAGGTTTTTCTGGGTTTAAAGTTCTTTTTGCAAAAGGCAGTTAACTCAAATAATGCTTTCAATTTTTTGATTTCAACGCGGAGTTCATGAAAAGTTTCTACAGAATATGATTCGGGTGCTTTTTCCAAAATGAGGTTCAAAGCACTTTCTCTGGTTTTAAAATATGTAACAAGTTCTTTCATTTCGCAGCCAAATAATTGATTTGATTTTCTATAAATTCCTTATGCGGTTTTTAAAATCCTTTGTATAAAAACAGTTCAAGCTATTGAAGTAAATTTACAAAAATATGGTGAAAAAATTATTTAAGTTTTTGTAAATCAATTGCATATTATTTTTATTTTACTAAAAGGCGTAAAAAAACCGAAAATCTCTTTTCGGTTGTTATTTTTTAAATTTTAAAAAATTTTCTGTTATCAGGTTTTATTTTTTTGCATTCATTTCCATGTAGTCTATTGTTAAGTCGGACATTGCTTTCATTCCTAATACAAAACCACCTTCGTCGATATAAAAATCAGGTGTGTGATGTGAGGCTGTTTCTAAAGGATTTTTGCCTTTTGGCATTCCCCCAAGGAAAAAGAAAAGTCCGGGTATTTTATCTTGATAATATGAAAAATCTTCTGCTCCAGTTGCTGCCGGAGTTAGTATCACATTACTTTTTCCAGCCACAGCTTCCAGTGTTGGTACCATTTTTTCGGTCAATGTTGGGTCATTGTAGGTTATCAATGTTTGTTTTGTGATGTTTATTTCGGCAGTGGCTCCTGCGCTTTCTGCGATATTAGTAGTGATTTGTTTCACTCGGTTGTGAATCATTTCCTGTACTTTTTTGTCTAAGGTCCGAATTGTTCCTGCCATTTCAAGTTCTTCCGGAATAATATTGCTTCTTACACCGGATGTGATTTTCCCGACACTGACCACAGCTGCTGATTCTGTGAGATCTACATTGCGACTCACGATAGTTTGCAATCCCATTATTATTTGTGAAGCTGTAACAATAGGATCTACGGATTGCCATGGGCTGGCTCCGTGGGACTGTTTTCCTTTTATTTTTATTTTGAACCAGTCTGATGACGCCATTGCACCTTTTGGTCGGTAATTGATTTTGCCGACTTCGGTGTCTGCGCTGATGTGTAAGCCAAAAATCACATCAACTTTAGGGTTCTCCAGAACACCCTCTTTTACCATTAGTGCAGCTCCACCTTCTTCACCTTCGGGCGGCCCTTCTTCAGCAGGTTGGAAAATGAATTTTACTGTTCCTTTTAATTCACTTTTGATAGAAGCGAGGATTTCAGCTGTTCCCATCAGCATGGCAATATGGGAATCGTGTCCGCATGCATGCATGACACCTACTTGCTGACCGTTATATTCTCCCATTGCTTTGGAAGCAAAAGGAATATTTACTCTTTCGGTTACGGGTAATGCATCCATATCGGCTCGAAGAGCGACTACAGGACCGGGTTTTCCTCCTTTTAAAATACCTACAACACCTGTTTTGGCCACACCAGTTTGTACTTCTATACCCAATGATCGCAAATGCACTGCTATTTTTTCGGCTGTTTTGAATTCTCGATTACCTAATTCGGGATTTTGGTGAAAATCTCTTCGCCAAGAACTGACTTTGGATTCTAAAGATGCTGCCTTTTGAGCCACTTTAGTTTTTAGATCGGAATTTTGTGCTGCAGCAAAAATAGAATACGTAAATAAGCCAGCAAAAAGAATAGTTTTTTTCATTAATTGTGGTTTAATTTTGGTTAGATAACAGCTTTATTTTAATTGAAATTCAGTCAGTTTCAGTACTGAATAAAGTTGGTTAAAAACAAATATACCAAAATTATTTTGCCTGGAGGAAATTTTAAATAGTGGCCTAAAGTATCTTTCTGTGAGTAGAATATAAAAAAACCGCCTTGTTTGTTACAACAAGGCGGCAGCTTACGAATTTATTTTTGCTTCTTTAATTTATTCTTAAATAGTTTTTCAAACTTTTCCATTTTGGGTTGAATTACCATCTGACAATAAGGTTGTGTTTTGTTATTCTCATAGTAATTCTGATGATAGGATTCTGCTTTGTAAAATTTAGTCAGAGGTTCTATTGTAGTCACTATTGGACTATCATAAATCTTAGCTTTTTTAAGGTCATTGATAACTGTTTGTGCAGCTTTCTTTTGAACTTCATTTTTATAAAAAATGGCAGAACGATATTGTGTACCTACATCGGCACCTTGGCGGTTTAGCGTAGTTGGATCATGAACCGTAAAAAAGACTTTAAAAATTTCATCCAGATTCGTTACGTTTTTGTCGTAAGTAATCTGAACTACTTCGGCGTAACCAGACCTTCCCGTAGACACATCTTCGTAGGTAGGATTTGCATTTTTACCGCCTGCATAACCTGATATTGCTGATTGTACTCCGTTTAAATTTTCATAAACGGCTTCCACGCACCAGTAACAACCGCCGGCTAAAGTAATGGATTCAAGATTGGATTGCTTTGGTGCTTTACTTTGGGCAAACAAACTAGTTGTCGCCAAAAGGCACACTAAAATTAGTTTCTTCATGTTATTTGGTGTCAGGAATAAAGTCAAGGGCGATAGAATTCATACAGTATCTTTTTCCGGTTGGTTCCGGCCCGTCATCAAAAAGATGCCCTAAGTGACCATCACATCTTCCGCAAAGCGCTTCGATTCTTTCCATACCCAGAGAATTATCGGTTTTATAAACCACACTGTTTTTATTGTCTTGTTCAAAGAAACTTGGCCAGCCACAATTGCTTGAAAATTTAGCACCGGAACGAAATAGTTTGTTCCCACAGGCGGCACAATAATAGGTTCCTTTGTCATCAGTATTCCAATATTTTCCTGTAAAAGGTCTTTCAGTATCTGCATTACGCGTCACTTCATACACATCTTCAGGCAATACTTTTTTCCATTCGGCATCACTTACGTTAAGTTTTGTTGTATCCGTATTGGAATAATACGGATTTCCGGGTTTTTTAATAGTATTTTCCATTGCGACTGTTTTTTTTGTGTTTCCTTGTTTTTTTGTGGTTTGCGCACAAGCTGTGAACATGAACAGCGGGATTAAAAATAACATGCTTAGTACCTGATTTCTTGTTTTCATTTTTTTAGTATTTAAATTACAAATGTAAAACGGTTTTAAATTTTAAAATGTCGCTTACTTTGCAATTGAATTTTATTTTTATTCCGATTTAACTTCTCTGTATTTACGAAAAAATATTGTTTTTAGTTTTAAAATTATAAAGTATAATAATCTGTAAATAAGCAGCGTATTTTTGACAATATAAAATTAGAATTTTAGGATATTCAACACTCGTTAAACTTTTCACAATTTCAAAAACCCTTCAGTTACCATTTCTTTTTTTGTATTTTTGACCTGAAATACATCGATATGTTAGAAGAAAACGTAATATTAGTTAATGAGAAGGATGAGCAAATAGGATTGATGCCTAAGCTTGAAGCACATGAAAAAGCGGTCTTGCATCGTGCTTTTTCAGTTTTTGTTTTAAACAGCAAAAACGAAATCATGTTGCAACAACGTGCACATCAAAAATACCATTCCCCTTTACTGTGGACCAATACGTGTTGCAGTCATCAGCGCGAAGGAGAAACAAATGTTCAGGCAGGAAGCCGAAGATTATTTGAAGAAATGGGTTTTAAAACCGAACTGAAAGAACTTTTTCATTTTATTTATAAAGCACCTTTTGATAATGGTTTGACAGAGCATGAACTTGATCATGTGATGATTGGCTATTATGATGAGGAGCCAGTTATCAATCCGGAGGAAGTCGAGGATTGGAAATGGATGAAAATTGAAGACGTGAAAATTGATATGGTCCTTCAGCCGGCATTATATACGGTTTGGTTCAAAATTATTTTTGATGAATTTTATTATTTTCTGGAAGAACACAAAAGCCCTTTGGCCCCAAATAACCTATAATTCATAATTTTATGAAAGTTACCATTTCGCGGAAAGCCCATTTTAATGCGGCTCACAGATTATACAGAAAAGATTGGTCGTTTGAACAAAACGATGCTATTTTTGGTAAGTGTAATAATCCTAATTTTCATGGGCATAATTACGAACTGATTGTTAGTGTTACTGGAGCAATAGATCCTGAAACAGGTTATGTTATGGATGTCAAATTTTTGAGTGATATTATTAAAGAAGATGTTGAAAATCAGTTTGATCATAAAAATCTGAATTTGGATGTTCCTGAATTTCAGGATTTGAATCCTACCGCCGAAAATATTGTGGTGGTTATTTGGAATAAAATCAGAAAAAGAATCAAGCCTGAATTTGAATTAGAAGTGGTTTTGTATGAAACGCCTCGGAATTTTGTAACCTATAGAGGAGAATAATGGAACTAAAAGTAGGGGATGTAATTCCCAATTTCAGAGCTAAAGATACTAATGGAATTGATTTTGACAGTGCAACTGTAGTGGGACATAAACCGCTTGTTATTTATTTTTATCCAAAAGACAATACGCCGGGTTGTACCGCGCAAGCGTGCAGTTTTAGAGATCAGTACGAGGATTTTAAGGATCTTGGTGCGGAAGTAATCGGAATTAGCAGTGATAGTGTTGGCTCACATCAAAAGTTTGCTAAGCAATTTAAGCTTCCTTTTATTCTTTTGTCTGATTCAGATAAAAAAATCAGAAAGCTTTTTGGTGTTCCCACCGGAATGTTCGGATTACTACCGGGAAGAGTGACCTATGTAACTGATAAAAATGGCGTGGTCCAAATGATTTTTGACAGTATGCTGGCGACAAAACATATACCCAAAGCGCTAGAGGCCATTAAGAAATTAGTATAATTTATTGCTGAAAGCTACTGGAATCAATTACTGACGGATGCCTACTTATACTTTGTTTTTTGGTTATTTACTGGTTCTGTTAATGGAAATCTATTTTCGTCGGAAACAATATGGATTTTTTATACATTTGGACTTCGA
Source organism: Flavobacterium sp. CAN_S2 (assembly GCF_015752255.1). NCBI lineage: Bacteria > Pseudomonadati > Bacteroidota > Flavobacteriia > Flavobacteriales > Flavobacteriaceae > Flavobacterium > Flavobacterium sp. CAN_S2. The sequence continues at coordinate 177,936 of NZ_JADOVA010000003.1, read as the reverse complement.
AAAAAAACATTTGAATGAAACTTTATCCTTTACAATTTGAGCCCATTTTAAAAGAAAGAATATGGGGCGGCGAAAAACTAAAAACGCTACTTCATAAACCAATTACTTCAAATATCACAGGAGAAAGTTGGGAGCTGTCTACCGTGGAAGGCGACGTAAGTATTGTTGCAAACGGAGAATTGAAGGGAAAATCATTGACTGAATTAATCAATTCGTTCCCTGATGAAATTTTGGGAACTGCTGTTCATACTCGTTTTGGAAAACAATTTCCGTTACTTTTTAAATATTTAGATGCACGCGAGGATTTGTCCATACAAGTTCATCCTAATGATGAATTGGCAAAAAAACGCCATAATTCTTTTGGGAAAACTGAAATGTGGTACATCATGCAAGCAGATGATAATGCTCGTATCATTGTAGGTTTCAAAGAAAATTCAAATGCTGAGGAATATTTAGAAAACCTGGAAAATAAATCCTTACTTTCTATACTGGATGATGTAAAAGTAAAATCAGGAGATGTTTTCTTTTTAGAAACTGGTACGGTTCACGCCATTGGTGCTGGGCTTGTGGTAGCTGAGATTCAACAAACTTCAGATATTACTTATCGATTGTATGATTTTGACCGAGTAGATGCGAATGGGAATACCAGAGAATTGCATGTTGATTTGGCTTTGGAGGCAATTAATTACAATAAGGTAGAAACTAAAAAATCGTATACCACTAATAGCAATCAGTCCAATACAGTGGTTGATTGTCCTTATTTTACCACTAATTTTATTCCTTTAGACGGAGCAATTTCAGTTTCTAAATCTGGAGAAAGTTTTACGGTTTATATGTGTGTTGAGGGATCCTTTGAAATAGAATACAACCACTCAAAAATACAATATACAAAAGGAGATACTGTTTTGATTCCTGCGGCAATGAATGCATTCATTCTCAATGGAAAAGCATCGATTTTAGAAATTTACATTTCATAGTCGGTAATAGAAAGATTATGTGTACTTTTGCAGACGCAAATTAAAATTCAAATTTTAAAAAAATAAAAATGGCAAACGTTAAGAATTTAAAAAAAGACATCAACTACGTTTTAGGAGATATTATTGAAGCAGTTTACTTGTTCGAAATTTCTACTACAGGAAAACCAACAACAGAAACTAATGCTTTAATCGACGAAGCTATCGCTGCTTTTGACGCTTTGATCACAAAAGTGAACGCAAAAAAGGTAGAAGATAAAAAAGCGCACTTCAAACAAATCAACGTTGAATTGGAACAAACTGCTAATCAATTGATTGCTAAAATCAACGAATTGTAGTCAAAAAAAACGCAAAAAAAGTTTGAATTTGTTTTGGAAAAAAGAAATTCAGTCTTATATTTGCACCCGTAATGAGTCGCCAGCGTAGCTCAGTTGGCTAGAGCAGCTGATTTGTAATCAGCAGGTCGTGGGTTCGAGTCCCTCCGCCGGCTCTTAATAAAACCATCTAACTTTTGTTAGGTGGTTTTTTGTTTTAGACAAAATAACAATTTAATTGTGTTTTTATGTAATGTGCTAATTTTTTTGTTAAATTTGAAATCTAACCTAAAACCAATACATTATGGAAGAGCATTCAGTTATTGAAAGTTTCGAGATGAAACTTAATGAGTCAGCAAAAGACTTTTTAAAAGAAACGGCAAAGTGGGCGTATTTTTTATCTATCCTTGGCTACATAGGAATTGGCTTTATTATTTTTGCCGCTTTATTCGCTGGGACATTATTCTCTGCTATGGGCAAGATGAATCCTACCATGGGCGCTATGGGCTCTTCTTTTGGGATTATGATGGCTGTGGTATACTTTTTAATTGCGGTGCTTTATTTCTTTCCGGTATACTACTTGAATAAATTTGCATCAAATGCTAAAGCGGCCTTCAAAAACAATGATTCCGAAACCTTGACAACTTCCTTAGAATATCTAAAATCACATTATAAATATATTGGAATCATGACTTTGGTTGTTTTCTCTCTTTATCTTTTAATGTTTGTAGGAATGATTGTTGCAGGAATTGCTTCCAGTACTGTTTAATCTGTTAGTAGATTCTAAAAATACGTTTATTTGAATTTTGTATAATTTGAATCTACTCCTATTTATAAATGCAAAAAACCATCCTGCCGAGCAAGATGGTTTTTTAATTTTAGTTTTAAATTGGTGTAAGATTTAGAGAAAAACTTGGAGTTTTTAAAACTTTCGCTTTCTCATAAAATAATTATTGCTGTTTTTTGATAGTTGCAATATATTCCGTTAATTTTTTTCCATAAAGTGATTTTGCTACTTTTGGAGACATTGATTTTTGAATGGTATCTAAATATTTTACGTTGATATCGTAAATCTCAGATAGTGCGATAAAAGGCGATACTTCGTAATCTCTGTTATTTAATGCAAAATTGGTAGCGAATAAATATTTCCTTTTGATATTAGAATCTTGTTTTGCAGTCAGACTATCTACAGCTTTTATGTTTTGGCTTTTGATAGCATTAAATTTTTTCTCAATCAACGAAAGATTTTCATCAGTGAAACGAGTATTTATTTTTTTATATTCTTCGAATATCTCCTGATTTTTTGATCCTGTGATTTTGGCATCAGACAAATAACGGTCTAAACTAGTTTCAATTGTGATGTTGCCCGGTTCAGCAAAGAATGGGATATTATTGTCTAAAGAATTACTCACGCCTCGGTCTAAGAACAAATAAAGCATTTCTGGAGATTGTAGGTCAAGATTGCTTTCGAAAGCAGCGCTTCCATCAATATTTATGGTGTCAATGGCTACCAAACTTGTGTCAACAACTCTTTGAATATAAAGAGTTCCTTTTTTTAATCCTTTAATATTTCCGGTAATGTGAACATTGCCTTTAGATTCATTCTTGTTACAAGATGCTATCAGGATAAGTGTAACGAATGCAATAATTGATTTTTTCATGTGAAATTAAAGTTTGTTTTGAATAGGGAATCGCCATTCTTATTCTAATTTTATTGGAACGATTGCGATTTAATTGGTGTTTGTATTTTGGCGCAAAATAAAGAAAATTGTTGGAAAGATTTTGGTAACGCATCCAAATTTTACAAAAAAAATCCCAATCTATTTCTAAATTGGGATTTCTCAAAATTATTTCAGGATTTATGCTTTAAACCAAGCTTCTTTCAACGCTTTTTTTGTCGCATCAGTTGCTCTTAGTCCTTCTTTTTCTTCGTAAGGAAGTTTAACTTTTCCTTTGATTACTTGTTCTTTACCATCGCGTTTTATTTTTACGACAATAGCATCGTTCTCTTTCCAGCTCTGACTTTCAGTAATCATTTCATAGATATTGTCTAATGAATACGGTTTGTCATTGATAGCAACTAGAATATCTCCGCCTTTTAATCCCAAATTGGTATAAAAAACATTCAACTCTATATTAGGAATAACTAAAATTTCTTTGGTAGCTTGATTCACAGTGATGTATGGAGATTGTCCTTTTAGGAATACATTTCCAGGTACTTTTTCCATAGATTTTGTCACTCCAACTTTAGCCAAATAAGTTTCGTAAGGAATTGGAGTTGCACCAGATACATACGTAGTCAAAAAAGCGCCTACTTCAGGATAGGTGAATGAAGTAATTTTAGCGAAAAGCTCATTATCATTAAATGGTTTTGAAGCGCCATATTCATTAGATAATTTTTGCATCAAATCAAGAATTCCTCTTTCTCCATTGCTTTTTTCTCTGATGATGATATCGAGACACATTCCAATAAGTGCTCCTTTTTCATATACATTCAAGTATTGTGCTTTGTAAGGTTCTGTCAATACATTTGCGCTCATTGTTGTGAAAGGCATCGTGTCATTCATAGCATTTGCATGCTCAATTTTTTCTGCCATACGCGTATAAAACTCTTCTTCAGTAATTAATCCTTGGTTTATTTGGAAAAGGTTCGCAAAATATTCTGTTACTCCTTCATACATCCATAAATGTTCTGACATTTTAGGCGTGTTGTAATCAAAGTAATGAATCTCTTTAGAATGAATCGTTAAAGGTGTTACAATATGAAAAAATTCATGTGAAACGACATCTTTCATTGATTTTACCAATTCTGATTTAGGCATCATTTCAGGTAAAACAACTGTTGTAGCTGTAGGATGTTCCAAAGCTCCAAATCCTTTTGCGTCAGTAGGCGTCATGCTGGATAAATACAGTAAAACAGTATATTTTTTAGTAGCATTAATTTTTCCTAAAAACGTTTTCTGAGCAATCATCATCGTTTTCATTTCAGGAGTAATGCTTTCTGCAGTTACTTTTCCAGTTGGAGAATAAACACCAATAAGGATTTCCATTCCGTCTACTGTAAAAGTAGTGTAGTCCGGTTTTGCATACATAACAGGATTTTCTACTAATTCAGCGTAACGTTGCGTTTTAAAAACATCGTTGGTCGGACTTGCATCCAAATCAGTCATTGATGTTGCACCCCAAAGAGTCTCAGGATGTGAGATGCTCACAGTGTATGCGAAATCTTTTTTGTCTTGGAAATAACCCACAAAACCATGCATGTTCAGCATGAAGTTTTTACCCGCATCAATATTTGTTCCCGCAGGAGAAAAAATATCGTTTTGACCAAAACCGCCACCTTTTTCAGTATCGAAAGTATCGTTTACTAAATAAGTGATTTTTACCAATGATTTTGCGTTCTTAATATTCCACGTGTTGTCATCGGTTTTTGTGGTTGAAAGTACGTTTCCTTTGCTGTCAAATGCTTTGAAATCATCGATGTATTTCCCGTAATCATCAATAGAATACGTTCCAGGTACAATTTTAGGCACGCTGTACGTTACTTCTTCGGTGGTGATCTTTGGCGAGGTAATGGTAACCATCACTTTATCGTCTTTAATGTCATTTAAATTAATGGCAACTTCTACTTGTTCTTTTGCTACAGCAGTGACAGATGAGGTTCCAGTTTTACAGCTCCAAAGAACTGAAGCAAATGCTAATGCAAAAATTATTCTTTTCATTTGTTGTTATTTTTTTATCTGTTAGTCTTCCCAATTGTAAAAATGTTACAGTTTACAATGATTTTACAAAGGCTGTTATTGTGTTTTTTAATGTTGGAACTATTGGTAAATCAGGATTAGTATAGGATTTCATGTTTTCAGTGTCATCACCTTTGATTTCTTTAAAAACATGATTCATATTTTCAATCAAAACAAGTTCAGCTTCGGGCTTTGCTTTTTTTAGTAGTTCTGCTTCTTGAACTGAAACTTGTATATCCTTGGTTCCGTTGATTATTACGATTGGCATTTGTAATTTTGCAATTTCAATTTGCGGATTGTATTTTATCCACGAAATCATGTAGGGTTGAATACTTTCTCTAAAAATGGAAGCTAACATCGGATTTTTTAATTCGAAAGTTTTTCCGCTTCTCAGGATATCAAGATTTTTTTGTGTTTCTTCTTTTAGAAAAGGCGCCTGTTTTGCGATTTGTTCAACTAAAACGGCATCAATAGTTCTTCCGGCTCCAGCCAATGAAATAAAACCATCTGCTTTGTCTTTGGCGGCAATCATTCCTATTAATGAACCTTCACTGTGTCCGGCGATTATAATTTTGTTGTATTTTTTTTGATTTTTAAAAAACATCAAGACAGCTGTCGCATCAGTAATAAAATCATCAAAAGTAAGCGTTGCCTCGTTTACGTTTCCTATTTTCACTTGCGAAATGATTCTCTTATCATAACTGAAAACGGCAATGTCATTTTTTACTAATTCTTCGGATAAATATTTTAAGGAATTATTGATTAATCCTTTTTGATTTCCATCTCTATCCGTTGGTCCTGAACCTGCAATAAGTAGCACAAGATTCGTCTTTTTATTTTGTTTTAATGGGGAATACAACGAACCATTTATCAATGGATTTATAGCGATTTCTTCTTTATTAAAAGATTTGGTTGCTGATTCTGTTTGAGAAAAACCGAATATAGAAAACAACAATAGTACTAGGAGGAGAGATTTTTTCATTTTATTTTGCATTTATTTCGTTCATTGTCAATTCCGGATTTTCAACTTCAATAATTAGTTTATGGTAGTAGGAATCTTTGAGTTCGACAATAATCGCATTTTTTTTATTGCAAACATCCCAAAAATTACGTTTGCCCTTTTTTATATACGTTCCGGCAGTAATAACCCAAGGTAATTGGGTACCCGGCATTTTCCATCCAATCCAAAACGTGAATTCATCTTTGCTTTGATATGCGCGAATTATTTTGTCTTTTGGTACCCTAATCTTATTTTCGAAAGCCCAAAATTTGTGACTTCCAAGAATATCAAAAATAAATTCATTCTCGTTTGATGTTACTGAAACCATAATTTGAGGTATAAAGCGAGTATTCTAAAAAGAAAAAACTCCCGGATATCAGGAGTTTCATAGTTTAGTCTAGTTTGTTTTTTATGTAATATTTGCCATCCAAATCTTCATCAAAATCATCAATTTTAACGGGTTTTGGTTTTGGTTTATTTGCAGTAGCTTTCTTTTTCCACATTTCAAATTTTTCTGCCGGCATCTTCTTTTTCATTATCTCAAGAATCTCTTTTTCTGCCAGACCAAATTCTTTTTTTATGATTTCAAAAGGATTTTTCTCTTCTAAAGCCATTGTAACAAGTTTTTCTGTTTGCTCCCAGTTCAATTCTTTTCGGTTACTCTTTTTCATCACGTGAAAATTAATTCAAATAAGTTGTTAATGATTAATAAATTACATTTCTAATTTGATACCAATATTAAGAAAAAAAATAATTAGATTTTCTCAAAAGGTCATTTTTTTTATGCTTTTCACTTAATTTCTTTCAACGGTGGTTTTTGAAAGGGTATTTTTAATAAACTTTTTAATTCATTGTGGTCTTCAGGATCCGGGTAAGTGTCAATACCGTATATGATTTCTTCTTTTGGCAGTGTCATAAAGGTTCCAAAAAGCCGATCCCAAATTGAAAATATATTTCCATAATTACTATCCGTGTATGGCAAAACATGATGATGGTGTACTTTATGCATATCCGGAGAAACGATGAAATAACTCAGAATAGTGTCCACTTTTTTTGGAAGCGAAATATTAGCGTGATTGAATTGTGTGGCCACAACTGATAATGTTTGATACAGAAAAACCAGCCACATTGGACTTCCAATAATTAAAACACCCAATGCCGTAAAGGTAAACCGAATCACACTTTCGCCAGGATGATGCCGGTTTGCAGTTGTGGTGTCAATCCAAGTATCCGTATGATGGATCAAATGAAAACGCCATAAAAATTTGGTTTTATGTTCCACTAAATGTACCAAATAGGCACCAATTAAATCCAATAAAAGCAATCCGATGAAAGCGTAAATCCATAAAGACATTTCAGGCAGCCATTGTAGAATCCCAAAATTGTTGGCAATAGTCCAATCAGCAGTTTTCAATAAAATAAATGCGAGACAAAAATTGACTACAATGGTCGTAAAGGTCATGAAGATATTAATTCCAGCATGCTGCCATTTCTTATACGTGAAGTTAAAAAGCGGAAAAGCATTTTCAAGTAACCAAAAAATTGTGATTCCGCCCACAAGAATTAAGCTTCGGTGTGATGATGGAATGGTGGAAAAATAAGCAATAATATCATTCATAATTGGAGTATTTATTTCAAATTTAATACATATTTCGGAAAATATCTATTTGATAACCCGAAAAGTAAGATTTATTCTTGGGCTTATAGGTTTTGCTGTTTTCGGGATTTGGTGTTTCCAGAAATGCTGCGTAGTTCCTTTCATCAGCAGCAAACTTCCATGTTGTAAAATGATATTTTTTTTAAGGTCTTTGTCCAAATTATGTTTCAATTGAAACGTGCGTTCGGCGCCAAAACTCAACGAAGCAATCACAGGATTTGTTCCCAATTCTTTTTCGTTATCGGCGTGCCAGCCGTTGCTGTCTTTTCCATCGCGATACTGATTAAGTAAAACGGTTGTGAAAATGGTATCCGAAACCTTTTCGATTTCCGTTTTTAGCTTTTGCAAAAGCGAATTCCAAGGATGCGGTTGCATAGTTATATTCGAATAGGAATAGGGTTTTCCTTCGTTTCCAAACAAAGCCGTCAAACGGGGTTGTGGATGAATTTTACCATAAACCCTTATTTCATCGTGTTGCCAAGGAATATCTTTTGCTAATTCGGCAAAAATAATATCCGCTTGCTCTTTGTCATAAAACTGAGGGTAATAGATAATTTCAGCGTCCGGCAAGTCAAGGTATATGGGTTCTGATGTGGATTCGAAAAGTGATTTCACTGGATTATGTATATTGGTAAGCCCAGAAAATGAGAACTAATTGTAAAGGCATTCGCAAAAGCAAAACCCATTTTGGCAAACCCATTCTTGCTTTTTCATCGAAATACATGTGTAAATGTGTTGGGAAAATAGCAATTAATAAAGCAATAACTCCCCATGCAGCGTAACTTGAAAGCACCGGAATACATAATGAGATTCCCAAAATTATTTCGGCTAAACCACTGATTTGGTTTAATAATTTCGGATTCGGGAAATAAGGCGGAATGATTTTCAGGTACAATCTCGGGTTTCTGAAATGGTTTAATCCTGCAATAAAGTAAACAAAAGCCATTACATATAAATGCCAAGGTAAATTCATAATAAAGTTATTTATCACGAATTTATAAAAATTTAAATGAAATTAGCACAAATGTTTTAAATAGAAATTAAGCTTTTTTCTTAAAATTCACGTTCATAATCACAATTGCCAAGATGATTAAAACAATTCCAACCCATTGAAGCAGAATTACTTTTTCGCTTAAAAGAAAATAGGCCATCAGTACTGATACGGGAAGTTCCAGTGCCGAAACAATACTTCCAAGTCCAATTCCGGTAAGTGGGAAACCAGCGTTGAATAATAAAGGTGGAATTATAGTTCCAAAAAGAGCCAGTATGATTCCCCATTTCATGAAAATCTCAAAATTGAAAGGAGTTGTTTGTGTAGCAATTGCAAAACCGGTTACGATTACAGCTCCGCCAAGAAGCATAAATAAACTGCGTTGCGCCGACGAAACGTGTGTTGCTACTCGATTAGCGGTAAACATGGTTGTGGTAAAGGAAGTTGCAGCCAAAAGTCCTAAAACGATGCCGCGCCAGTCTAATTCTACTTTGCTTTGAATCAAATTTGTGGCAAGCGCCGTTCCAAATAACACGATGATTACCGATATTATTTTTTGAGTGGAAGGTAATTTCTTTTCTAAAATCATTTCGAATAAAACACCCATCCAAACGGTTTGCATCAATAAAACGATAGCAATAGAAACGGGAATGTATTTTACGGCTAAATAATAAAAGATACTTGTCATTCCCAAAGAAGTTCCAGCCAGCATTAATTGCGTAATGTTTTTCTTTGATGCTTTTATAACGTCATTTCCTTTTTTAGCTTTTTGAAACATATTAATGAGCAGCATTCCCGTGATTCCGTATACGAATTGCGCAATGGTAACTTCGGGTGTGGTGAAACCTTCGCCGTAGGCTATTTTTACAAAAGTAGCCAGCATTCCATAACTCGTTGCGCCAAGACCTACCAGGAAAACTCCTTTTAATACATTATTCTTTATCATTTTTTCAATTTTAAAAAGCGGGCAAAGATAGGGTTTAGTTCCTATTTATTAGGTATAAATCAGCACTTAATATTTGAGGCTGTTATTCTCTTTTGCTTTCGCTTCGCAATGAGGCGTTTAAAGTATGATCAAGGCGTTTTTTAAGAATACAGATTTTATTTCACTTCTTTTTCGACTAAATCGCTCAAATGCAATCGCAATGCATTTACCGAAATACTGATTTACAGCCCACCATTTTTGATAATTATGAGGTAAGATTGAGAATTTTTGATTATGCTTTTGTCAGTAATAACATCAGTGATGCTAAGAATCAGGTGATAAATAGAGTCACACTTGATGCTGATGTGGTATTAAAAACCAATGAAAATATTCCCGAGGTTAAGATTCATAATTTTATCGTTGGAATTCCTATTCCGTACATGCTGTTTACCAAAGTGCTGGACGAAACTTTGAAAATTAATGTGAATCCAGATACAATGAATTTTTTATATATGTATGCAGGCTATCAATACCACGAAATTCCGAATGTTGATATTAATGGCTTTTAGATGCTTAACTTCATATCGCAGCTAGTATTGCCAGAAAAAAAAAAATTTGTAGCCAACTATAATTATATTATTCCAAAAGGGAATTACTTTTATTTCATTGCCGTTGAACCCATCAGAAAGTCTTTGAACTTGACATTCTCTAAAAAGTTCTTGAAAGACCAATTGACACTTTCTATTTATGCTGATGATGTTTTGAATAACAATACAAATGTTTTCAATTTATTTGAAACACCTTTGCTAATTAGCAGTAAACAAGACACGAGGAAATTTGGCTTTGGCCTGAATAATAAGATTTCAACCAAAAACAAGTTGGCTAAAGAGAATCCGAATTTATTGAATAAAGAAAAAGAAGGAAGACGACGGGATTTTGAATCAGTAAGGGGTTATTATAATAAATGTCTATCGTTTTTATTTAGATTTTGTTAAAAGAAAATCATCTATTATGGTTACTAAATTTTTAAAATAAAATTTTAGTAGTAACTACTTTGTCACTTTGTAGTATTGTTTTCACAAATAGTGGTTGGAGGCTTGAATCAAGCTCTAATATTGAAAGTTTAGTACTGTTGATATTTTTTTTCTGATAAATTTGTCTTCCTAATACATCATAAATATACACTCTGTCTATGAGTTCGACAGCTGAATTGATATTTATTTGCTTGCTTTTATGAGATACTAAAACAGAAGATTGTGTAGTAGTTAAATCGTTAGTTCCTAAACTTTCATTTGAATATAATAAGATAAAACGGTCGTTAAATACTCCTGCAATGGTTTTAAAGACATAGTCCCCATTTTTTAAATCAAAAATAGTTTGCGTTAACTTGTCTTTTATAAACACTTCTTGACTTTCTACAAAGCCATCAACATGATCAATACTTATTTTAAAAGTGCCGTCAACAGTTGTCCTGAAACCTAAAATCACTTCGTCATTTTTATCGAATGGTAAAGCTCTGCCTTGAATTGCTAAATTTTTATTTGAATTTACACTGTAAAAATCAGCAAATTCATGTCCGTCAAAACTTTCTCCATCAAAATTACTATCAAAAGAATTTGTAGCGCCGGTTGCATAACCCACTAATGTTTGTTTGAATGTTCCTTGCGTATTTGTTAGGTTTAACCAAACTCTTAATTTTTCTAAGGTTTTGATTTTATTGGTTTTATCTTGTCTGGTTTTGAAAAACTGAGAATTGTCTAATACATTATTATTGTTGTCTATTCGCATGTTATTATTAAAAACAGCATTTCCGGGAGCATCACTAATAGCAAAGAAAGACTGTCCTGCTGCTATTTTTCCAGTTGGTATTCCTCCTGCAAATACAGCGACTCCCCCCAATAAATTATATGATGCATAATCATCAGAGGTATATGCAAAAGTGCCTGAACCAGGATTTGAAATTTGACTTGACAATTGAATGGCTGTACTGTGGGTCCAAAAATAGATAGTCCCATCTAATAAGTGTTTATTTAGAGCTAAAAATTTATCAGCATCAATAGCTGAAGGATATGGGTTTCCGATAAGATTTGAGGAATCCCTTGGTCCAATAGGTATTTCTAATTTTCCAGTATTAGGTATCCCGAAAAAATTAGTTTGATAAGTAGAGGCAGGAAAGTTACTATTGGTTTGAGGACCTTGCACGATGTAACCTTTTCCAATTCCCATACTGGATGAGGGTGCTGGCTGAATCCAATCTTCGGGAGTTGAGAATGCATTGAAAGAGTAAATTTTATTTAAGGGCGAATTTGGGAAGGCTGCGGATAAAATTTGTCCTGCAACAGGGGAAGACCAGTAGGTGTAATCGGAGTCTCTAACTGGAGTAGATTGTCGCTTGTACGTTATATTTCCTGAATTTACAATCCCATCATTAATTTGAATTAAGCTGGCGTTATTTTCGAAAGTAAGTGATCCTCCTGATATATTTAATTCATTAGTTGCAGTCATTGTAGCTCCAGTATTAATAGTGATTATGGCACCATTATTAATTGTAATGGAACACGCATCAATGTTTTCGCTAGCCGTGTAATTTCCACTAAAAATAGCTGACCTAGTACTATTCGGAGGGCCGTTATTCCATGAAGTGCCATTCCACGTTGTAGGAGTTGCAATTGAAATTTCTGCTGGCGTAGCATATCCAATGGGACAGCAGGTACAATTTTGAACCACTGCTCTGTAAAAAGTTGTTACAGTCACAGTTCCAATGGCTATTCCTGATAGGGTATTTGTTGTATTTTCAATATCAATGGGAGTTGTAAAATCAGAATCTAAAGCGCTTTGCCATTTGACGACTGAGCCGCAATTGCCTTCTAAAATTAAATCGGCCGGTTGACTTGCGGAACAAAATTCTTGGTTTGATGAGATTATTCCAGGAATCGTAGCTTGGTTAATAGCTATCGTAACAATAGTAGAATTTAAAGTTTTGTCTCCAATAGTTACAACTGCTCTAAAATAGGTTGTAACACTTAAGTTTCCCATTTCTGCTCCGCTAAGGGAAGCAGCCGTATTCGGAATATCGGTTGGATTGGAGAAAACAAGGTCAGTAGATTTTTGCCATTTTACAACTGTAGTAACATTTCCGGTAAGCGTTAAAGCATTAGGCTGTACGCCGGAACAGATCACTTGATTTGAAGAGGCAATAGGAATAATAGGGATAGATAGTGTAGCATTTTCTAATGTGATAGCGCCTGCGATTGTAAGAAATCGTCCCTCTGCTATAGTGTTTTTTCCTAAAGCGATCGCACCTGCCAAGCAAATGAAATTCCCCTTAACATCACTGGATGCACCTACGTCTAAAGCGCCATCAATTACCCAAAAGACATTAGATGTAATAGCACCATTCGTTAGTACTATTTGGCTATGTGCTGCCATTGCTAGTGCCCCTGTAATTTTAAAAATAAATACTGAATTTGACAATCCTTTTCCGTTCAAGGTAAGAATTCCTCCTAAAGTTGCGGCACTAGCAATTTGATAAACGCCTGGCTCTAATGTTTCTCCTGCACCTAGTGCAGCAGGATGGTTACTTGTAGTAGGAATGTTTTTTAAGGAATTAAATAAGGGTAATATAAAATTAGCACAAGCCGTGGTTGAGGCATCTTGTCTATGTAATAAAGACATATTTGTAAATTCGCCATTAATAGCACCAGCGTTTGTGCCAATATTTGCAGTATTGGTTGAAATGCCAGTATTAGTAATTGCACCTTTAGTTGTAAATAGAACAAAAGAGCTTGCAGGTCCTTCCATCGTTGGCGGAACGACAATATCGATTTTTACTGTATTGGAATAAACGGTTGATCCATCAATTACGACAGCAACTCTGTAATAAGTGGTAGATGTAAGTGGTCCAATACAGAAACCACCAAGGGTCCCCAAATAATGGTTTATGTCTGTGGGGTTTGTAAAATTAGTATCGGTTGCGCTTTGCCATTTTAGAATTGGATTGGTATTGCGAATCAAAACTAAATCAGCGGGTGTCGCTCCACTATTTATTGATTGATTTTCTTTTAGCAACATAGAAGGTGTGGCTAATGACATCCCATCTAATGTTGTGATAGCTCCTGCCGTAGTCAAAACGCCCCCTTCTAAGGTACAATTAGCCCCCAGACTTATTGCTGCCGAACTTATAAATATACCTTTTGCTTCACTGTTTGCGGCTAAAGAAACAGCTCCAGTTGTTATCCAAAATACGTTTTGAGCTTGGGTACCATTTGTTAAAATAATTTTCGATCCAGCACCCATAGTAAACGCACCACCTGATCTAATTATAAAACGTGCGTTCGGATTGTTTTGACCGTCTAGGGTAAGTGTTCCATTTACTGAAATAGCTCCTCCAGTGTTATAAACACCTTGAGTAAGTGTAGTGATGGTTGATCCATATCCACCAGTAGTTTCAATATCAGCTAATCTACTGTTTAAATCAGTGTATAGGGCTCCCAAATCCGTAGCGCATTGAGCCGTTTCTGGGGTGGCATTAAATAAGGCAAAAGGTTGAGTTTGTAGGGATTCAAATCCGGTAAAAGCACCTGAATTAGTTCCTACATTTCCAGCATATATTGAGGCAGATCCGGCATTGGTTACGGCTCCTAACGAAGTAAATAATAAAAATTTGCTGGTAGTGCCCACCGAAGGGGCGATAGGGTTATTGTATTGAGAGAAAACAACACTGGACTGAATTATTAATAAGAGACTTGTTAATAATTGGAGTAGATTTGCTTTCATAATGTGAAAATTTTGGATTCACAAAATTCTGCTAATAAAAAGTATGAAAGTTCAGTATATTTACTCTTTTTGAATAGATAAATTTTTTAAAAAATCAGTAAAAATACGGAAGGACACCTGCCATATTTTTACTAAATGACACTGCTATCAAATGATGAGAATAAGTCATTAATACTCCGAAAGTATAATTTTATTTGTCTATCGATTAATTTTTCTTAAAATAATTTTTCAGAAAAATTAATCGATGGTTATCAATTTATTACGAATTGCATACATTATAAGTTCAGCAATGTTTTTACAATCTGTTTTTTCTAATAGATTAGCCCTATAAGTTTCAATAGTTCGTTGTCCTAGGAAAAGAACTTCAGATGTTTCCAAAGTAGATTTTCCTTTACAAATCAATTTCAGTACCTCTAGTTCACGATTGGTAAATGCAGTTGGAATTTCTTCAGGGAGCATGCCGATTTTTGGGACAACCTTTTTATTAACTAAGGGATTTATATTACCTACAAGACTCGCAATCCCTTTGTATATGATTACTGTTCCATATAACTCCACATAAACTGAATTTAAAGTTTTATGAACTGCTTCAAACTGAAGGGAGATTGATCCTTTTGAATCTTTTAAACAGCGATCAAAATCATTTAATATTTTTGTTTTGTCACAATACTTATCCTCGAGAAGATCAACAAAATTTGTTACATAAAAATCATCGTAACTATGCCCAAAAATGTTTGCTAAAGCTTCATTGTAAAATATAAATTTACCATTTTGGTAAATATAAAAACCTAGTTTTGGATGATCAGCTAGGGCATGAAATTTTTCGTCGTTCAATTTTTCAATTATATCGTATTTAGCGAGGCGTGTTTTAATTACTTTTAATAGTTCATAGAAATCAAAAGGTTTGATAATATAGTCATCAGCACCCAGCTGCATTCCTGCTCTGATATCTTCATTTTCTGTTCTCGCTGAAAAAAAGACCAAAGGAATAGCTGAGGTAGACTTAATTTGCTTGATTGTTTTATAAAAATCAAATCCATTCATATTCGGCATAGATATGTCACAGAGGATAAGGTCTGGAAAATGTTTCAACGTTTGTTGGATCCCTAAAAGACCATCTTCAGCAACAAATACTTCAAAATTTTCCCCTGCAATAAATTCAGCTGTATTTTCTCTTAAGACTGCATCGTCTTCTATGATAAGAATTTTTTTCATGTCAAAAAAATTTAGAATTGTGCGTGTTTTTTACTGCTGATTTAAAATAATAGAATTGATTTCTGTTTTATTTAGCGGTTCATCCTCACTGTTTTCTCACTGAAAATAAGGTAATATAATGGTTACTTTTGTTCCTTCATTCACCACTGATTCAATTAATATTTGGCCCTTATGAAGATCTATAAATCTTTTTACAATAGACAAACCAAATCCAGTTCCTTTTATAGCTCCGTGATTTGAAGCGCGATAAAAAGGTTCTAATAAATATTTTATTTCCTCAGAAGGTATTCCAATTCCTCGATCGGTAATGACGAATTTTATCTCTTTGTTGTTTATTTCATCTAAATCAATTGTAATTTTTTTATTTTCACAACTGTATTTTATAGCATTAGAGATAATATTAGTAAAAATGTGCCGAATCATAAGGACATCCATGTAATAAGTATTACTAGCTAATTTTGAACTTACTATTACCTTGTGATTAGTGCCTGCCACACTTATGTTCTCTTCAATAATCTCATTTATAAGGGGCAGAAGTTTAATGTTTGTAGGTCTAAAAAAAGATTTACTATTTTGCTCTTCATCAATAAGAGAAACATCGTCCAGCAGTGCTTTAGTGTGCTGTACCGCATCAAAGATCTGTTTAAACATTTTCTCTTTTTTTTCCTTATTCCAAGTGTCATTGTATATTTTTAGTAATTGGACACTAGATAGTATTCCAGCTAACGGAGTTCTAAATTCATGAGAAACGGTAGATATAAATTGGGACTTCAAGAGATTGACTTCTTTTAATTGATGATTTAGTAGTACTAATCGCTCTTCCTCGAGTTTTCGTTTTGTGATGTTATTGATAGTGGATATTAGTAAGGTTCGTCCCCCAATCAGCAAGGGACTAGTGTATATTTCAATATCACACGTTTCGCCTGAAGCTAATTTGTGAATAAATTGAAAATACGATTGTCCAGTTAAAGCAAATTTCCCCATCTCTTCTCCTATTTTTTCTGCTGGAAAAGTACTGATATCCGATAGATTCATTGACTTAAATTCGACGAAGGAATAGCCGTAAAATCTTGTAGCGGATGAATTTACGTCCTTTATGTCGCCATTGATAGGGTCAATCAGAAGTTGAGGAGCTTGGTTTTTTTCGAACATGGCATAATACAACTGACTACTTTCTTTTAATGCTTCGTCTGCTTTTTTTCGATCAGATATATCCCTAATATGGCATAGAATTACTTTTTTTTGTTCTACCATATATACATTACTAACAAACTCAACATCGATTAATTTCCCTGCTTTTGTTTCTAATGGCATATCTTCAAATCGAATGTATTCCTTGTTTTGTAATTCAATGAAAGCCTCTTTAGAAGCTGCAATATTTTTAAAAACACCAATTTCCCAAAGTTCTTTTCCTACTAATTCTTGGTAATTGAAACCAAGTAATTCCATCAAGAATGGATTTGCATCGGTAATTTGTCCGCTGATAGCATCAAGGATTAAAATTCCTTCTTTTGAGGATTCAAAAATGCGGTGGGAGCGAGTTTCGGAGTTTTGTATTTTTTTTAAAGACAGCTTGCGTTCCGTAATGTCCTGAATAACTCCAATCAAAGAAAACTCATTCGTTTTATCATCAAAAACAATTTCCCCCCAGCCATCTACCCATCGAATTTCACCATCACTCTTGCGCATAATTCTATACTCTTTGCGAAATGATTTATGATTTACTATACATTCTTTTGCATAGCGCTCTATCCTTTTTCTGTCATCAGGATGTACTACATTTAGCCAAGATTCAAATCTTAGAGGTACATTTTCTTTAAGACCAAAAATAAGCCGTAATTCCTCGGATAGTTCCAACTGACTTGTAGATATGTTAAATGTGTAAGAACCAACATGACCAATCCTTTGAACTTCTTTAAAAACAATTTCGTTTTCTAGAAATTTCTTTTTTAATTGCTCATTTTTAGTATTGTCAAGAATAGTTACCAAGTAGTGTTGTTCCTTTTCTATAAATGTTACCGTTAAATGAACAAATAATTGCTTTTTTTCATAGGTTGTTAGCTCAATGTCATAAGAATTTTGAATACTACTTCCTTTAATTATCTGTAAAAACGCATTGAATTCTAGAAGATTTTTT
The DNA here is from genome assembly GCF_015752255.1 of Flavobacterium sp. CAN_S2. Classification (NCBI taxonomy): domain Bacteria; kingdom Pseudomonadati; phylum Bacteroidota; class Flavobacteriia; order Flavobacteriales; family Flavobacteriaceae; genus Flavobacterium; species Flavobacterium sp. CAN_S2. The sequence continues at coordinate 160,207 of NZ_JADOVA010000003.1, read as the reverse complement.
ACTGGGATAAATTCGCCAAAGTTTAGGCCAATTAGTGCATTATTTGTGGTTCCTAAAAGCGATGCTCCATTGCTACTACACTCGACGATGTGACTATCGCAATTGATAATATAGTAAGCAATAGGGAATGTCTCATGAAAGATATTTATTTTTTGAGCTGCTAATTCTGATTTTTCTAATAGGAGCTGTCGATTTTGTATTGTAAGCTCAATATTACGCGATTTTAATTCCTGAATTATACGTTTGGAGTTAGCTTCAATCATGGCTCTATTTTATTTCCTGTTATTGTTATCTTTTCCATAGCTCCTCAATTGAGATAACTTAAAGTTTGATGTTTTTATTTCAAATTTATTATTTGATCACATTATGGGAATAAATAGCAGCTTGATCTAAACTATATTGCACATTTTAATTGTAAGTAAAGAATATTTCAATTTTAATTGTGTGCTAAAAAAGTAAAAAGGAATGTTTGAATAGTGCAATTAGAAACATATGTATTGTCGTAAAGGTAACTAAATTTGATAGTTATCGTAGATTTAGTTTTTTTATCTTTAAATGCTTGGTTATCCATTACGATATGAAAAGTGATGGTTGTAATTTTTAAAATAAAAGTGTTAATGTTAAGATTTCGACTACTGTAAATTTGATATTTTTTTTTCTTTAAGATCTATCAAATCACTCAAATGCAGTCGCAACGCATTTACTGAAATACTGATTTCCCAAAACGACAATCCCAATGAAATCAATAATCCTAATAAACTCATTCCAAAAAGATAAATTCCGGCTGTTTGCTGTTCTAAGAATAATAACAGCATGGCAAAAACAGATAAAAAGAGACTTAAAACTCCAGCCATTTGCATATTTCGAATCAGAGTCAATCGTAAGTTAAGGTTTTTGATTTCCAATAAAATGGTATCATTTTGCTTTTCTTTATACGTTTTTTTTAAACCTCTGACGATTGTGGCAATAGTCAAAAAGCGATTCGTATACGCCAATAAAATCAACGAGGTTGCGCCAAAAAGTAAGGCAGGAGTTTCTATTTGTAAAATCATTTTGGATTTAGTTTTGGAATTTTATTTTAATAAAGAGTTGCAAAGTTCGTTATTCTGTGCTGAAATAGGTCTTTTAGTCTTGTGAAATATAACGATTTTCTAAAATCAGTTCGTTTTTTGGTAACGTTTAGAATTATAGTGCTACTAAAGGAGTAACACAAATAGAAACGATGAAAAAGAATTATTTTTTGAGTATGTTTTTTTTAGGAGCAATATTCACACTTTCGGCTCAAGAAGAACCCAAAAAGGCTGTAGAATTGAATGAAGTTGCGATTGTAAAAACTAAAAAAGCTATTGAGCAAAAAGCGGACAGAACCATATTTGATTTTTCCAGTCAGCCCAGTTTGAATTCTGGATCCGTATTAGAAGGAATAAAAAAACTGCCGGGACTTATCGCTTCAGATGTGGCCGGGATGATGTATCAGGGTAAACAGTTGGATGTTTTTATGGACGGAAGACCACTTAATATTACCTCAAATGAATTGAATTCTTTTTTGGAAGGAATGCCTGCAAATGCCATTGAAAAAATTGAAATCATCACGCAACCTGGGGCTGAGTTTCCAGCTACTTCCGGTGGTGCCATCATGAATATCATCACGAATAAAAACGCTAAAAATTATTTAAGCGCTACGTATACCAACAGTACTAATTTTACGAGTTACGACCATTTACGATGGAGAATCAATAATAGTCTGTTGTTGAGCGCTAAGAATAAATATTTTGGATGGCAATTGAATGTTGGACAAAATTACAGAGAATCTGCTGTGTGGACTTCACTTACTAAAAATGAAAATAATACGACTTCGTTACTTTCCACCACTGAGGCGGATCGCTTTGGACGCACAAATTTTGCTAAATCCGCGCTGACGTTTGATATTGGCAACGACCGATTGTTATTTAATTACGATGTAAACTACAGCAACAATAACAGCAATACATTAGGAAATGGTCCCGGTTTTAGTACTAATGATGATTCCTTTACGGATGCTTTACGTCAAGATTTTGTGGTTACTTTCCAAAAAAAGTTTGAGGATAAATCTAAAAAATTAGATTTTAGATTCAATTACAACAGCAATCAAAATGATTTCACAATGAATTCCAGAGCAAATAATGCTACACTATTAGATAATGCTTCGACACAGCAATTGTATAATGCTAAATTTGATTACTCACAACCCATCGCATTTTCAGATGAAGGGAAAATAAGCTTTGGTGGATTATATGAAGCACTTCTTTTTGAAACCCAAAACATGGAAATTGTCAATTTGGATTATCAGCGAAAAACCGCAGCAGCTTACGGTGAGTTACAAACTAAATTTGATAAGTTCAATTTTATTGTGGGCGGTAGAGCCGAGGATTACAATATCACAGGAAAAACCAACACCGCTGACTTAATTCCGTTCAAGCAGTTCCGTTTTTTCCCAAATGCAAGTGCTCAATATAATTTCAGTAATTCGGTTTATTTTAATGTGAATTATAACAAGAAAATAAGTTTGCCAAGCACTTCTGCCCTAAATCCAAACAACACCAATTATCAGAATCCAAATATTGATTACTCTGGTAACCCGAATTTGCAACCTACTATTTTTGACAATTACGAGGCGAAATTGAGTGCTTTTGATTATGCTTTTATCGGATATAATGTAAGTTCTGCTCAAAATCAGGTAATCAACAGAGTATTACTTACCGATGATGTTGTTGTAAATACCAATATAAATGTCCCTCAAATAAAAATTCACAACTTTAATGTGGGATTGCCAATTCCGTATATGTTGTTTACAGAAGGACTTAAAGAAACTATGAAAATGAATATTAATCCGGATAAAATGAACTTTTTATATGTGTATACGGCGTATCAGTTCCATCAAATTCCCGAAATTAAGACCAATGGTTTCTGGATGTTTAATTTGATGTCTCAAATTCTGTTGCCAAAAGACATTAAGTTTGTAGCTAACTTTAATTACATCATGTCTAAGGGGAATTATTTTTATTTCATTGCAGAGAAACCTTTCAATAATACGCTTGATTTAACATTTTCTAAAAAGTTTTTTAAGGACCAATTATCGGTTTCCATAAGTGCAGATGATGTCCTTAATTCGAACCGATTTGTGTTCAGCTCTGTTGGTACGCCCTTATTATTAGCTAATAAAAACGATACGCGCCGTTTTGGATTCAGTGTGAATTACAAAATCCCAACCAAAAACAAATTGGCAAAAGAGGATCCTAATTTATTGAATAAAGAGAAAAAAGAAGAAGGAAATATCTTGAATCAATAACTATATTATTTTTATTTTTGGACAATTCTAAACAAAAGAACCTGCAAGTTTACGCTTGCAGGTTTTTTATGGTTTAAAATTTTATCAAATGATTTGGAAACTTCTCTTTACGAAAGCCGCCAACACTTCTCCTTTTTATCAGTTCCGATATGTTATTGCTAAGTGTATTATATCGACTACTTTCTATTTGACGTATAAACCAAGTCAAATCATTCGGATAAAGACATATTTAAGCTAAATTTACTCATTGAAATTTAAATTATGATACAAAAATTAAGACAGCGTTTCAAGAGTATGTTAGAACATCAAATTAAACATATGGGTACCTTTACCAGTGGTATTTATGCGTTTATTATTGGTTCTGTTTTACTGACAATTGATTATTATGTTGATTTTGGCATGAAATTCAAAATCAATGAAATAGAAATTTACAATCGGCTGATTCCGGTTTCTACTATTCTAATCTCCATTCTTATTGGAATTTCATTAACTACTTTCTCTGTTATTTTTGTTGTGATGCAGTTGGCATCCTCTCAGTTTTCACCCCGAATTTTGAGACATTTTTTGTCCAATAATATCAAGATGCAACAATTTATCGGATTGTTTGTGGGCACCATTTCGTTGTGTGTATTACCTCAATTGGCTTCTGTTTTTTACCAAACTTCTTTTCTATTGACACTTACTACAGGCTCTCTGCTTGCTTTTTATTGTCTGGTATGGTCTTACCCTAATATGATCAGCTATTTAAGTATCAACATGAATGTTTCCAGTATTACAAATGGAATCAAAACTGAAATGGTTGAAGAAATCAATGATTTGTATCAGGAAAATTGGAGTGTGGGAAAGAATCTCCTCTACAAACGTTCCAAAATTAACCCGGATAAATTTCAAGTAAAAATTGTAAGTCCCTTTGAAACCGGTTATTTGGATAGCGTTAATTATAAAAAACTAGAAAAAATAACGGAATATATCAGTAGTTCTGATGTGGGCGTTTTTTTTGAAAATGCCTATCAAAAACCAATTGTAGGGGAATTTATTATGAAAGATACCACTACGCTTATGGTATTAGTTTTTAGCGAGGAACTCCAAATGAATCAGATACTTCGTTTGAAGAAAGAAATAGGAGCAATTGTCAGTACAACTTTTAAAGTTAAGCTGTTCAGAAGCCATACGCAAGATGTGAATTTTGGTGTCAGAAAACTGGTTGATATTGCCATAAAAGCAATCTCTCCTGCGGTGAACGATCCAACTACTTGTTTGAATTGTATAGACCAAATAGGGGAAATAGCAAAAGAATTAGCCATACGTGAATTTCCTTCTTCGGATTCAAGGACTTTGGGATCCAAAAAAATACAAGTAAATGAATTTAATTTTGAGGAATTCATTGACTTTTGCTATGATCAGATTTTTCAATGGGGTAAAGAAGATCCTACCGTTGTGAAGAGAATTATTAGATCGATAAGGATTATTTTACCATTAGTTGAAAACCCTTTCAATTTGAAAATATTAATTCAGCAAGTTGAGGAAATGGATTTACTTGAAATTTATAATTTGTCACAATACAAAAAAGGGAAGCTAAAAATATCAAAAGAAAAATTAGTAATTGTAGAGAGAGAATTGTCTCGATTTAGACAAAAAGCAAAATTGCAAATTAAAGCGCTGGAGCTAAAAGGAGTTTTAAATCATTACGAAACAAATCATTATTCTGATAATTTAGAAATTACAACTGCTGAAATTGAAGCGATTGAATATCTAAAAGCCTATAAAACAGTAGATGGAACTGTCTATAGCAATGGAAATGAAATAACATAGAAAAACCTGCAAGTTGACTCTTGCAGGTTTTTGTTTTATTTATAATCCTTTAATGCGGATTTAGAATCCTTGCCCATTCGAATGATGAATAGAATATTTTTTTACTATTCTTTTTCTCGGGATTTTTAAATTATGGATTTACTTTGTCGATATGGTATGTAAGTTAGTTCCTCTCAAGCCAAAGCTCTAGTGTGGTGTTATTAAACGTTTTTTTATTTTATTCCAAAAGGTTTCGTCGGTAATTCTTTCAGCCAATCCTCTCCATACTTTTTATTTAAATAATCTGCAATCATTATATTGTTTTCAGTAGCTTTTTTAAAAGACATTGGGTCAATTACACAATTTTCTTTTATAAGTCCAATTCCATACTTTTCTTTGAAATCCGAAAATTCTTTAGGTATTGAGCTGTCAATTCCGTGAGTAATGAAATTTAAGTTTCCTGTAGAAATTCTTTTCTCAATTTGTTCATCTGTTAGATTTGTGTCCAAATTCATAGGAATTGAGAAAATTCCACTGTTCAAAGTCAATTCCTTCTTCTTAACTAAGCGTATTGTTATTGTATTTTTTTTGTTTGTAATTCTCGATGGATAATAGGTGTATGCTGTAAAATCCTCTGTTGAGAATCCGAATTGATATTTGCCTTTATTAGGCAAAGTTATTTGGAAACTTTTAGTGTTATTAATTTTAATTCTCTCATTAGTTTCGGTTATGAAAAATTCACCAAAGTTTAATTCTTTACCAGTTAAATTTTCAAAAACTACTTCTGCTATTATTTCTTTTTCATTCGCTTTAGAAATTGTGAACGTGAATGCTAAAATCAGAGTTAATATTATTTTTTTCATCGTTATTGGTTTTATATTTTTCATATGTTTAATTTTTATTTTTTATAAAATTCATAAATGGTTAATCACCATTTTTTATATGGTAGAACAGTTTATTAGTTGATTCCGAATATTGTATAACTTACTCTTGTTGTCGCATTTGCCGGATTTCATTATTAAAACAAATATACAGCGAGATCGCAGTTCTAAGAATGAATAGCCACTAACACAAGATTTTTTAAAAAGATTCAACAATAAAAAAATAAAACAATACCCATATTATTATAAAAAATAGTCCAAGGTACAAGTTATTTAAATTTTTGTGTAAATCTTTTTTAATTAATAGTCGGTATAAAATCCAACCTACAAAAGCGATTACTAAACCTATTGCCATTACTATTCTTGACATAATTTATTTGTTTTAGTATTATATGATTAATTCCAGCTAGTCCGTATTAGAATTGATATTTATTTACTTTTGATAATGTCCACGAGCGGGACGCTTGCGCTAGCTGGTGTATATCGGCTCGCTCGGGGTTAAAAAAATTTAAGGACGTGAACCAACAATAATTTCAATTTGATTTGGTTTGAGGTCTGGTTTTAATACAATCCTACTTTTTATTTGATTTTTATTCAGTATTTCATTTATAATTTTCCCTCTAGAATTTGGTTCAGAAGAACTTTCACGTAGAGTTATGCCAAAACCAATACCTCCAATTATTATATCTTCCCACACTCCATCAACTTCCCAATTCGCCTCAATGAAAATATCTTTGATTGAATTTGCAAATCTAATCGACTCTCTATCTCCTTGTATTCCCGTCAAAACTATTTTAATTTTTTCTAGATTATTTAATGTGTTTACTAAGTTTTCTCTTTGTTTTGGTTTAAGAACTCGCCCTTTTTGTTCGTCTTCTAACTGCTTTAGATTTCTCGATTGCTTTAAATGGTCAATGGCAGTAATAACTAGTCCAATGATAAGTATAATTAAAGCAATAAAATCAAGATGCAAATCATTAATCAATGGATAATTTAACTTTATCCATTCGCGAAAAAGACCTATTCCAACTAGACCTCCAAAAAGTGATAAAAGTAATCCAATCCAAAATCTCATTCTTAAAGGTATTAAATTTGATGTTGCGTATAATGCATAGTAAGTAGTAGATAAGTGTAATAAACACAATACTTTATTTAATTCAAATATATAAATAATTCTTTACAAAATAGTGCTTATTTACTCCTACTGCTAAACGAAGTTATGACCTTAAAATGCTCTAAATAGCCCCGATAGGAGTGGAAATCCTTTGCTTTGGCGGGAGCCAAAAGCAAAGATTGCAGCGCATAACGGGACGAAAGTATTTCTGGAAAACAATCGTTCTGCTCCAAAAAAAAAGCTGCCCAAGGTTGGACAGCTTTTAGTATGTTGGAAATTCCGAAGCAAGTTCGGAATAAGCGATTCACACCATTTTAATTCATAAAATGGGTTCTCTGCTTATTTTATCATTTCAAAACTTCTTTTTACAAAAGCCGTTAAAGCTTCTCCTTTTAATAGGTTTTGGGATAACTTCGCTAAGTCAAGTGCTTGTTTTACCAAACTTTCCTGAGCGTCTTTGTCTTTGTTGTTCAGGATGCTTGTTGCTAATTCAGAGTTAGTATTGACTACCAAATTATACATTTCCGGCATATTTCCCATTCCGAACATTCCGCCGCCGCCTGATTGACTCATTTCTTTCATTCTACGCATAAATTCCGGTTGCGTGATGATAAATGGCGAAGCATTACTATCTAAAGCTTCCAGTTGAACGGAATACGTTTGTTTAGGAACGATAGCTTCTAAAACGGTTTTCAAGTTGGTTTGCTCTTCCTCAGATAATTTAGAAATAGTAGTTTCCTCTTTCCTGATTAAATTATCAATATGATCTGAATCGACACGTACGAAAGTCATGTTGCTGTTATCGCCTTCAATTTTTTGAATTAAATGCGAGATGATCGGAGAATCCAGTAACAATACTTCATATCCTTTGTCTTTCGCAATTTCGATATACGAGTGTTGCGCTTCTTTATTTCCAGCGTATAAAACAACTAATTTTCCGTCTTTGTCCGTTTGATTAGCCGCAAGATTTTCTTTTAATTCTTCTAACGTATAATATTTACCGTCAACTGTTGGATACAAAACAAACGCACCTGCTTTTTCGTAGAATTTATCTTCAGAAAGCATTCCGTACTCTAAAACGATTTTGATGTCGTTCCATTTTTGTTCAAAATCTGCACGGTTTTCAGTGAACAATGATTTTAATTTATCGGCTACTTTACGCGTGATATAATTAGAGATTTTCTTAACCGCAGCATCCGCTTGTAATCCAGAACGAGACACGTTCAATGGAATGTCCGGTGAATCCACAACACCTTTCAGCATCATTAAAAACTCAGGAACAATTCCTTCTACATTATCCGTTACGTACACTTGATTTTGGTACAATTGGATTTTGTCTTTCTGAATTTGTAAGTCAGAACCTAATTTTGGAAAATATAAAATACCGGTTAAGTTGAACGGATAATCTACATTTAAATGAATGTGGAATAACGGTTCTTCAAATTGCATTGGGTACAATTCATGGTAGAAATTCTTGTAATCCTCCGCTGATAATTCAGTTGGTTGTTTGGTCCAAGCCGGATTTGGGTTGTTGATGATGTTGTCTACTTCAACTTCAGTGAAAGTTTTGTCTTTATCTTCTTCAGCAACTTCTTCACCCTTTTTTTGCTCTATTTTCTCTGTTTTTGTTCCAAATTTGATTGGAATAGGCATGAACTTATTGTACTTGTTCAACAGTTCCTTGATTTTATATTCTTCCAAGAATTCCAAAGAATCTTCGGCGATATGCAAAATGATTTCTGTCCCACGAGAAGTTTTGTCAGCTGGTTCTAATGTGAATTCCGGGCTTCCATCGCAAGTCCAGTGTGCAGCAGGTTCATCTTTGAACGATTTAGTGATGATTTCCACTTTTTCGGCAACCATGAAAGCTGAATAAAAACCAAGACCAAAATGTCCAATAATTCCAGAATCTTTAGCAGAATCTTTGTATTTGTCCAAAAATTCCTCAGCACCAGAAAACGCTACTTGGTTGATGTATTTCTCTACTTCATCAGCCGTCATTCCCAGACCTTGATCAATGATGTGTAGTTTTTTACCTTCCTTATCGATTTTCACCTCGATAATCGGATTTCCGTATTCTACTTTGGCTTCGCCAATGCTGGTTAAATGCTTTAATTTAAGTGTTGCATCTGTTCCGTTCGAAATCAATTCACGTAAGAAAATTTCGTGATCGCTGTATAAGAATTTCTTGATTAAGGGAAAGATGTTTTCTACCGAAACATTAATTTTACCTGTTGTCATATTATGAATTTTTTAGTTTATTTTGATGGTTATAATTCTTTCAAATGTAATACCAATTATAATGGAAGTGACAAATTGTCGCAAGCGTTAATTATGATATAAAATAATTTAATTCTGAAACAAACGTGTTTAATTGCTTCGTATATTTGTGTAAGTATTAATTCATTAAATTTAAGAAAATGAAAAAAGTTATTTTATTATGCACATTAGCGGTTCTGATGTTTGCATGTAAGTCAACATCAGCGACAAGTACAAACACCGATAGAAAATCTCAGGTTGCCATGAAAGGAAATTGGGTAATTAGTTCTGTAACGTATCCAGGTTCACAATATGTAAAAGTGAATTCTTTTCAAATAGCGGATTCAGAATGTTTCGTAGGAAGTAATTGGAAATTTGTTTCGAATAATAATAAAGGAACGATGGCTTTGACAAAAGCAAATTGTATGGCATTCAGCTCACCAATTACATGGTTTATCAATAATGATGGGCAGTTTGTGTTAAAAGTACTTAATGCTGGAGAAAAAGCCAGAAAAGTTAGAGAAGGATATGTTTTAAATGTAGCCAATCAAACAGAATCTTCTTTTCAATTGATTGATAAAATTGATGTTGCAGGAAAAATGACTGATGTTGTGTATCAGTTTCAAAAAGTTAATTAATAAGTAAAAAATACAGATATGAAAAAGATTTCGATAGTTGCAATAGCAACAATAATGGTTATAGGTTCAATGTTTACTAGCTGTGAAGCGGTAAAAAATACTAACAAAACTCAAAGAGGTGCCGGTATTGGTGCTGTTGCAGGAGCTGTACTTGGAGGTGTTCTTGGGAACAATCTTGGTAAAGGTGGTAAAGGTGCAATGGGAGCAGTATTAGGTGGTGTAATTGGTGGAGTTGCCGGTGGAGTTATTGGTAACAAAATGGATAAACAAGCAAGAGAAATTGATGCTGTTCTTCCAGGAGCTGAAGTAGTTCGTATAGGAGAAGGAATTAAATTAGTTTTGAATGAAAATGCAGTGCGTTTTGATACTAACAAATCTTCTTTGACTGCTGGTGCAAAAGCTAATTTAGATAAATTAGTTCCTGTTTTCGCAGAATATCCTGATACTGATATCACGATTTATGGTTATACAGACAGTACTGGTCCAGCTGATTATAACTTAAAACTTTCAGGAGAAAGAGCTGCAGCGGTTAAAAATTATTTAGCTAGCAAAGGGGTTTCTTCACGTAGATTTCAAGTTACTGGTTTAGGAATTGCTGATCCAATTGCTTCTAATGAAACAGTTGATGGTAGAAGTCAAAACCGTCGTGTTGAATTTGCTATTACTGCAAATGAAAAAATGATTAAAGATGCAGAAGCTGAAGTAAAAAACTAAGCAAAAAACACTATAAAAACAAGGGCTGTTTCGTCAAGAAGCAGCCCTTTTTTGTGCCTAAATTTGAATTAAACATCGTAAATTTGCAGTTTTAAATAAAGATGATGCTAGAGATAAAAGACATATCGTTTACTTACATTGACAAACCCGTTATTGAAAATGTAACTTTCACAATTGCTAAAGGGGAAAATACAGCAATTATTGGCGAAAGCGGTTGCGGAAAAAGTACGTTACTTAAACTAATATATGGATTGTATGATTTAGATAACGGAACAATTACCTATAATGAAAAACCTATTTTGGGACCTAAATACAATCTGGTTCCGGGAGAAGATTATATTAAATATTTAGCGCAGGATTTCGATTTGATGCCTTACATAACCGTCGAAGAAAATGTAGGCAAGTTCTTGTCCAATATGTATCCTGAGGAGAAGAAAGCCCGCGTTCAGGAATTGTTGGAAATGGTTGAAATGACCGCTTTCGCAAAAGTAAAAGCCAAGTTTCTAAGTGGCGGACAGCAGCAAAGAGTGGCTTTGGCAAGAGTTTTGGCTCTGGAACCCGAAATTATTTTGCTGGACGAACCGTTCAGTCAAATTGATTCTTTCCGAAAGAATTCGTTGCGACGCAATTTATTCCGATACTTAAAAGACAAAGGGGTTACCTGCATCATTGCCACGCATGACAGTACTGATGCATTGTCTTTTTCTGATGAAACAATTGTAGTTCAAAACGGAAAAATAGTCGCAAAAGGCGATTCCAAGTCCTTATATGAAAACCCGGCTAATAAATACATTGCATCTCTTTTTGGGGAAGTAAATGAATTGAAATTATCGCAGTTAATACCTCTTGAGGATGATGAAGACGCATCACTTTTGTTGTATCCGCATCAATTAAAAGTGGTGGACAACGCCTTGATGAAAGCAGTTGTGAAACAATGTTACTTCAAAGGAAGTCATTATTTAGTTAAAGCAGCTTTTGAACGAAGAGCAATTTTCTTCGACCATGATTCGGAATTAGAACTCAATCAGGAAGTGTTTTTAATGTTATCTTAAAAATAGTAAACCCCGAAATCAATATGATTTCGGGGTTTTGCTTTTATGTCAAGTTGGAATTAATTCTTCAAATACTTTTCTAAGAACTGATCTTGTTCCCAAAGCAAATGCAAAATATTCTCTTTGGTTACATAACCGTGAGCTTCTTTTGGAAGAATCACCATTCTTGCCGGCGCACCTAAACCTTTCAAAGCTTGAAAATAGCGTTCGGTTTGCAAAGTAAATGTTCCCGGATTGTTATCGGCTTCACCGTGTACTAAAAGCATTGGCGTTTTCATTTTGTCCGCATTCATGAATGGTGACATTGTGTTATACACTTCAGGAGTTTCCCAGTAATTGCGTTGCTCACTTTGAAATCCAAAAGGAGTCAACGTTCTGTTGTACGCACCACTTCGGGCGATTCCGCAAGCAAAAAGGTTAGAATGTGTCAACAAATTAGCGGTCATAAATGCACCATACGAGTGACCACCAACAGCTACTTTTTTTCTATTGATGTATCCTAGAGCATCCACAGCATTAATCGCTGCTTCTGCATTGTCAACTAATTGCGTTATGAAATTATCATTTGGTTCCGTTGTTCCTTCGCCAATGATAGGAAAAGCAGCGTCATCAAGAACGACATAGCCTTTGGTTACCCAATATACGAACGAACCATAACTAGGAAATGTGAATTCATTTGGGTTTTGTGTGCTTTGTCCCGCTGAATTTTTGTCTTTGTATTCTGCTGGATAGGCCCAAATCAACAATGGCATTTTCTCTTTCTTAGCCTTGTCATAACCAACCGGTAAATACAACGTTCCGGATAGTTCAACACCATCTTTACGCTTGTATTTAATCACTTCTTTACTCACGTTTTTGATACTTTCAAAAGGATTTTTGAATGCCGTGATTGGCGTTAGTTTGTTTTTTTGTTTGATGTTTCTAAGGTAATAATTCGGATATTCATTTTTAGACTGGATTTGAACTAAAACAGTTCCTTTCTTGAAATCTTCAATCTCTAATATATCCTCTTTTTTATCTGTATAAGCTGAAGTATACAAACGTTTTGCCTGTGTTGTTTTCAAATTAAATTCACTGATAAAAGGGAACTGACCGTTTTTAGTAAAACCATCGCCAAGTAAATACGCATTGTCATTTTCAATAGCTAAAACATATCTGTTAAATTCATTTTTTCTGGTTTCAAAATTTCCTGGATCTGCATACACATCTTGAGAATTTCTGTCGAAAATTACTTTTGGAGCCTGACTTGGATTTGATGGATTGATTAAATACGTTTTGGTATTACGGGTGTCGTACCATTCATCTGAAACAATGGCAACATTGTCATCCCCCCAAATCATTCGGTCGTAACGTTGAGGTGTTTTTACCAATGAAGTAGCTGCTGCCTCAAATGGTGCGTTCCAAAGAAAAACTTCATCTCTGAATTCTACTTTGTTTGCAGGATCTCCACCGTCTAAAGCTTCAGCATACGCTAATGTTGCAGGTTTATCTGCTCTCCAGCTCATGTTTCTTTTTCCTTTTCGAACAGCCATAAATCCTTTAGGGATAATTTCAGTAAGCGGTACTTCATTAACCACTTTTACTTCGTTTCCAGCTTTGTCATAAACTACAGATTTGGATGGAAAACGACTCAACGGAACGATATATGAAAATGGTTTTTGAATCGTAGTCAGCATCAAATAATTTCCATCAGGAGAGAAGCTTTCTCCTGCATACATATCAGCTTTTTTGAACAAAGTAGCTGTTCCGTTCAAGTTTACTTTGTACAATTCAGAAGTCATGATGTTTTCAAAATTGATTTCATCATTCATGTTTTTCAACATGTCCGGATAGGTTCTGTTTTGAGATTTTACACCATCGGCATTCGAAATTATCGGGCCGGTTGGCAAATCTTTTTTGGCATCCAAAAGCGCTGCTCTATTTTTTGGTAACATTTTTACCAAAATGGTTTCGTTGTCGTTCATCCAGCTGAACGGACTTCCAATATTTGCATTCACAGTAGCCTCTGTTAATTTTGTGGCTTTCGCCGAAGCAACATCGATAACCCAAAGTTCAACACCAGAAGCGGTGGTGTGCGAAAATGAGATTTTTTTATCATTTGGTGACCAAGCGATAGTACTGATGCGGGGATTTGTTGGTAAGCCTGCAACCTGTACTTCATTTTTGTCTTTTATTTTGCGTAATTTCAGGTTGTTCACATACGTAACTGCACTCGAAATATTTGTAATTGGATTAATCCGCAATCCGCCCAAACGCAATTCATCTTGGTTTAAATCGTCCAATGATTTATAGGTGTTTCTATAGGTCAACAGCATGTATTCTTTTTTGGTATCCATCGATACCGAAGGCGCTCTTTCATAATCAGCCAATTCCAAAATGGATTGAGATGGTTTTTGATAGGTTAAGTTCTCTTGCGCATAAGTGGTTAAGCTTAGTCCAAGAAATAAAAAAAATGGAATTTTTAACTTCATAATTTGAATGATTTTAAATTAGTGTTGGCAGTGTCAATAATTGGTCTAAAATAATTCAATGTTGTTACATTTGGAAACAAATATCTCTTTTTAACTTTTACATTGGTTTGAGTTTGCTTTCTTGCAGTTTTATTTTCATTTGTGTTCTGTCATAATTTTATGACTGATGATAGCTGTAAAGGATGACAAAAGCCATAAAACTTGTAAATTGCTAAAAAAGTGGTAATTTGTGAGCTCATATTTTCAAGTATGTTTTAAATTTGCACTCTTATTTTAATAAAATAACAATAGTATATGTATCATTCAAAAATAGCAGGATTGGGTTATTATGTTCCCGAAAACGTAGTGACTAATGACGATTTGTCCAAAATTATAGATACCAATGACGAGTGGATTCAGGAAAGAACAGGGATTCAGGAACGAAGACACATTATAAAAGGAGAAGATACAACGACTTCTATGGGCGTGAAAGCGGCTAAGATTGCGATTGAGCGTTCTGGTGTTGCTAAGGAAGATATCGACTTTGTGGTTTTTGCCACTTTGAGTCCTGATTTTTATTTCCCTGGACCAGGAGTTTTAGTGCAACGTGATTTGGGTTTACGAACTGTTGGAGCATTAGATGTAAGAAATCAATGTTCTGGATTTATTTACGCTTTGTCAGTAGCTGATCAGTACATAAAAACTGGAATGTATAAAAACATATTGGTTATTGGATCTGAGGTTCATTCTACCGGATTGGATATGACGACACGTGGACGTGGCGTTTCGGTAATTTTTGGAGATGGGGCAGGAGCTGCTGTTTTGAGCAGAGAAGAAGATTTGACAAAGGGAATTTTATCCACGCACTTACATTCTGAAGGGCAGCACGCCGAAGAACTAATTGTAAAAGCTCCAGGAATGGGAGGCCGTTGGGTTACAGATATTTTAGCAGATAATAATCCGGATGATGAAAGTTATTTCCCTTATATGAACGGACAATTCGTATTTAAAAATGCTGTAGTTCGTTTCAGCGAAGTAATTAATGAAGGATTACAAGCGAATAATCTGCAGGTTTCGGATATTGATATGTTGATTCCACATCAGGCTAATTTGAGAATTTCACAGTTTATCCAAAAGAAATTCAACTTGACAGATGATCAGGTCTATAATAACATTCAGAAATACGGAAATACTACCGCAGCTTCTATTCCAATCGCTTTAACTGAAGCATGGGAGCAAGGCAAAATAAAATCAGGAGATACTGTTGTTTTGGCAGCATTTGGAAGTGGTTTTACTTGGGGAAGTGCCATTATTAAATGGTAAAAAGTAGTTCAAGGAATCGGATGTTGATTCTAATTGATACTCCATAAAAAGTCTAAGCCTGCGCAAATTATTGTGCAGGTTTTTTTATTTAAAGGCGAACCATTATATTTATAGTTCAAAATTGATGCATCCAATACTAATCCAATCAAAATGACAAACCGTAGAAATTTTTTGAAAACAGCAGCTTTTGCTTCCGCAGCTGTGGCGTTACATTCATTCAAAGGGAGACCAGAGGAAGAAAATGATTTTTCATCTAAAAAAGGAACGAAACCGATTGTGCTTTCTACATGGAATTTTGGAATTCAAGCCAATGCAGCCGCTTGGGAGGTTTTAAAAAATAACGGTCGAGCATTAGATGCTGTTGAGGCGGGAGTGAAAATTCCCGAAGGCGATCCAACGGAAAGAAGCGTGGGTTATGGCGGAAGGCCGGATAGAGATGGTCGCGTTACACTTGATGCATGTATTATGGATGAAAACGCCAATATTGGTTCAGTAGGGTGTTTGGAATTTATAAAACATCCCATTGCTGTGGCTCGCGCTGTGATGGAAAAATCGCCGCATGTTATGTTGGTTGGTGATGGCGCTTTGCAGTTTGCTTTGTCGCAAGGTTTTGTAAAAGAAAATTTGTTATTGGAAGAATCCGAAAAAGAATGGAAAGAATGGTTGAAAACCAGTCAATACAAACCGATTGCTAATATTGAAAATCACGATACCATCGGGATGATTGCTTTGGATGCTGATGGAAATCTTTCCGGTGCGTGTACAACAAGCGGAATGGCTTTCAAAATGCATGGACGTTTGGGCGATTCACCTATTATTGGGGCTGGTTTGTATGTAGATAATGAAATTGGTGCCGCAACAGCCACAGGACATGGAGAAGAAGTGATTCGGATTTCCGGTTGTCACTTGGTTGTCGAGCTGATGCGACAAGGGAAATCACCACAAAAAGCCTGTGAGGAAGCGGTGGCACGAATCGTAAATTTGACCCGAAAAAGGAATAAAAATTTAAAAGATATCCAAGTTGGTTTCATTGCATTGAATAAAAAAGGAGAATATGGTTCGTATTGTATTCAGGGCGGTTTCAACTACGCGGTCAATGATGCAACTGGAAACCGATTAATCGATGCCGATTATTTTTTAAAATAAATGAAAAAAGCACAACTGGAAATTGCCTGTTTTAATTTAGACTCGGCTGTTTTTGCGCAAGATAATGGTGCTGATAGAGTAGAATTATGCACCAATAGAACATCGGGCGGAACGACGCCAGATTTAGAACTTACCAAAACTGTTCGGGATAAAGTCACAATTAATTTGAATGTTATGATTCGGCCTCGTGGTGGAGATTTTGTTTATTCTGATTTTGAATTCGAACAAATGAAATCAGAAATATTAGCATTGAAAAAACTTCAGGTTGATGGTTTTGTTTTTGGAATTTTAAACAATGACGGAACTATCAATGAACAACAAAATGTAGAATTAGTGGCTTTGGCAAATCCACTTCCTTGTACTTTTCATCGTGCTTTTGATGGTGTAAAAAATAAATTAGAAGCACTTGAATCACTAATCGAATGTGGTTTTAAGACCGTTTTGACTTCAGGAGAAGAAACAAATGTGGTTGATGGTATTGATGTTTTAGCAGCATTAGTAGAAAAAGCAAATAATCGAATTGTAATCATGCCGGGCGGCGGGTTGCGTTCTACCAATATTGGATTATTAAAAGAAAAAACAAATGCTGTTTTCTATCATTCTTCCGCAATTATTGATATGGGGGAAATAGCAAATCCAGAGGAAATTAAAGCCCTAAAAGCGCATTTATAATTCACACGAAAGTATTTTATAATCAAAAAACCCGGAGTTGGCATACTCCGGGTTTTTCTTTTGGTAACTAACTATTAAAACTAATTCTTATTCAGGCATTTTATTTTTTGTTTAAAACAATCCTCCACCATCTTGTTTGGTATTGTTATCTCTTTGTTTGCGCTGCAAGTTTTTGTTTTTTCCTGCGCCAAAGATATAGTTGAAACCAAGATAAAGGGATTGGCTTTCCCAAGTAAACTGACCTACTTGCGGGTATGGATTTTGTCCATCAAAACCGGCTTTCATCGTATTGAAAATATCATTGAAACGAACGCTTAAAGTAGCTTTGTCTTTTAGGAAAGAATAACGTCCACCGGTATCAATTTTATACATTTCTTTACCGTTGAATTGTACACCATCAACTCCAGAACGATAAAATCCGAATAAAAGGAAACGAAGGCTTTTAGTGGCTTTGAAATTACTGTTGAAACGGGCATTGAAAGCTGATGCAGTTACTTCTTTGGAAACCAAATCAAATGTATTGGTGGTTGAATTAAGTACTGAAACTAATCCATTTTGGTTAATACTAGAAAAATCTATCGCCGGTTGTATGTCCCACCAACTATTGATTTTGCAATTTAAAGAGGCCTCAAAACCATAGGCTGTATTGTTGTCGAAGTTATCAAAACTCATGATTTGTTGGTCCTGATTTTGTGGATCTGGATAGAGAATTCTGTTGATTTCATTGTAAATACTTCTTACAAAAAGACCAGTACTGAATGATCCTTTAGCAATTGTTTTAGTATAATTTAATTCAATAGATGTGGTAAATTGCGGGTCTAATTCAGGATTTCCAATGGAGGTTATTCTAGGTGTGCTGAATTCTCTGATAGGTTTGGTTTGGTCTAAACTAGGTCTGTCTACACGGCGGCTTAAACTGATTTGGAACTGATTTTTATCCGTATGAGAATAAGTCATCGAAGCTGAAGGATAGACCGTGAAATAATCATCTTTGTAAGCGGTAGCACCGTTTAACATTGCGTTTACCTTGTAACTTTCAAAACGGGCGCCTAATTGATATCCTATTTTTTTGAATTTTTGTCCAAAAGTAGCGTAAGCAGAATAGATGTCTAAATCATAGCTGTAATCAGAATTTGATAACAAACTGTTGTTAGTCATGTAATTGTTTTCTGTTCGTATAATTCTGCTTTCAGCACCCAACTCTAGATTAGTTTTGTCATTCAGCGGATTCACATAGTCCAAATTGACGGTTGAATTTTGTCTTTTATCACCCAGATTATCGCTGTAAGAACTGCTTGGAATATTTGGATTGTTGAAAGTAGTTAGAAAACTAGCATCTTGATTTTCAGAATAGATACTGTGATTTATTTCTAAATCTAGTGTTTCACCTTCTTTTTTCGTTAAATGTTTGAACGCTACATTATAAGTGCCATCTGTATTATCTGAAAAGTATTTTGAATTTAATAGTAAATTTTGAGAGGCATTTGGATTTACAATGTTTACATCCACGATACCATTGCCCACAAATATGTTTTGATTCGTGTAAGCAGAAATAGTGTTTTTGTCATTGATGTAGTAATCCATTCCAATTTTGAATAAATGAGATTTGTTGTCATTTACAATATCAAACATTTGGTTGGAGTTGTCGTCAAGTCTGGAAATATTCCCTTCATTGAAGTTTTTACCAAAATTATTTCCATAAGTGGAGAAAAAGTTCACCTTACCGGTTCTATAGTTCATGTTTAGGGAATTGCTAATCTTTGGTGTTTGTGCAAAAGTCAGACCTGTATTGATGCTGGCATTAAATCCGTCATTGGCATTTTTATGTAAAACAATGTTGATGATCCCAGACATTCCTTCCGGATTGTATTTGGCACTTGGATTCGTGATTAATTCAATTTTCTTAATAGAAGAAGATGGAATTTGTTTCAACAGCTGTGAAGCTTCAATATTACTGGGACGTCCATCTACCAAAACGCGTACGTTTTCGTTTCCTCGCAAAGATAATTTTCCGTCCTGATCTACATTTACTGAAGGAATATTATTCATAATTTCGGATGCCGTTGCGCCTGCGGTGGTTAGATCTTTCCCTACATTGATTACTTTTCTGTCAATTTTTTGTTCAATTGTAGAGCGTTCAGCAATTATATTTACGCCCTTTAATTCAATGGCATCTTCTTCGATAGCAATCGTGTTCAGATTTGCATTTTTTGCGTCGTTTGTCAGTGAAATTGCTTTAGTTATGGTCTTGTATCCCATGAACTGGATTTCAACAATGTAATCTTTTAAGGCTAAATTTTTTATTTGAAAAGTTCCTTTATCAGATGTGATTTCACCAGTAATGACTTTATTGTTTTCTTTAACAACGATATTCACATACGGTAAAGGTTCATTGGTTTTTTTGTCAGTGATTTTTCCAGAAATAATTCCTGTGTTTTCCAGAATCGTCGGTTTGACCGAAGTTTGTGCCTGCATCGAAAACAACGTTCCGATTAAACAGATTAAAATTAATTTAAGTTTCATGATTGATTTGATTTAAATGATTGATGAAGCAAAGGTAACTATTTATTTTAATTATTATGTATTACAAAGTACTATTTTATGCATAATTGTTATTTTGCATTTTGAAAGTACATAATAGACTGATGAGGCACTGTTTTGTTACAAGTATTTTTGGTTTTTATTATTTAAATAACAAAAAAAAAGGGCTTTCGATTAGGAAAGCCCTTTTAGAGAATACGTTAGTGTTTATCGTTTTAATGAGAAATGGGATTTATATTCTTTTAAAACATTGTCCTCGGTGTAGGAAATCGAAAACCAATAATCGTCAGCCGGGAGTGGATAGCCATTAAAGGTTCCGTCCCAACCCGAACCATTTGGAAATAATTCTTTGAGCAGTTTTCCGTAGCGGTCAAAAATATATAATTTTAAATTTTCTTCATTTGGTATTCCTGAGATGTTCCATGTGTCGTTAAAGCCATCTCCGTTTGGAGTAAAGAATTTAGGACTGTTTATAAGTCTGACTGATAATGGAATAGTAAAAGTTCCGCAATTGGCATCGCTCACTATTATTTCATGAATTCCGGAGCTCACATTGGTAAAAACATTACTCTCTTGCGGAGAACCTCCATCTAATGAATATAGGAAATTACTTCCGTCGCCAACAAATGGGATAGCAGTAACCGTTATGGTTTGGTTATCCGTGAACCATCCGCTGGTTGTAAAGGTTACAGAGGCGGGTTTTGAAGATTCAATAACTGTAAAAGGGACAATGTCAGAAGTACAGCCAAAAATAGACAAGTTGGTAACTGTGAGTGTATAGTTTCCGGGCTCATTTGTTGAGAAATTCTCAGCTGTACTGACTAAAGTTCCGTCTTCACTTTTCCATTCAAAGGAATACTGAGGTGCGGTAAATCCACTTTCAATAAAAGCATCAGTAGTGATTCCGGTATCAATATCGATACAAATGGCTGGAATGTTTAGAGCCGGTTTTGGTTTTTCGGTAATAGTAATTACCATCGGTTTTTCAGTAGGACAAACCACAGTTGCTGATGTTCCTGATTCGGCATAGGCATAAATAGTAGTTGAAGCTGTGATAAAATCGCCTGGAAATCTTTCAGTGTTGCTACTTCCAGGACCGCCTGGATTCGTAAAATATCTTGTTACAGGAGCAGTATACGCTGGAAGTTCATAAGATTCACATCTGGTTACAGGAGCAATAGGTGTTATGGTTGGAGTATTGTAAATGGTAACAATAAAAGGATCTTCATCAATACAGGTAACTCTATTGTTATTTTCTACATAAACATATAGTGTTGTCGTAGCAGTTATGGGAGAATAAGGAGGCAGTAATTGTACTCCAGTTCCTGCGGGACCGTTGGGAGCGGTATAATAACTCCCCATTCCTACGATAGCTGGTAAGTTGTAGCTATTACACGCATATTGATCATCAATGTCATTTACAAATGTAACTATCACATCTATGCTGTATTCAGAAACACAGGTGTTAGGAGCTGCGGCTGCGGCATAAACATAGATTGTTTTTGAGGTTGTCAAAACGGTTCCGGGTGGTAAAACAGGATTCGTAGGAGAGGGTCCGCCGGCAAATTCGTAATATTCCCCGTTTCTCAAATCATCTAAAATATAACTTTGACCACATCGAATAACTTCAACTGGTTTTGCATCAATTGCAGGGGATTTATTAATGGTAATCACGAATTCTTTTTCCACATAACATGTTCCGGTTAGGGCTTTATCATAGAAGTACATTAGTTGTGTTGTCGTTACTGGATATCCCACGGGACGAAGTTGTCCAGTTCCTAAGGGGCCAGTAAAATAATTTCCTGAATGCGCAACTGGAGGTAAATAATATACGTCGCATTGTGGCTCGGTATCTAGTATTTCTGGTAAAGGAGCAATATTTACCGTGACAGTAAAATCAAGATTATCGGTACACGCTTGTCCTGGTACATAAAACCAAAGTGTTGTAGTTGCATTGATGAATGTTCCAGCAGAAATAGAATTTCCTCCGCCCGCTGCCGCAGTTCGATATTCTCCTACGACCAATGTCGGAAGTTTATATGCAGAACAAGAATTAACATCTGTTGGAGGGGTAATACTCGCTAAACCAATAAAAACTTTAAAGGTCTTTTCGTCAGAACAATTTACTGGAGAAGTATTACTCTCTTTATATACATAAATTGTGGTTGTGGTGTTTATTACTGTTCCTGCGGACAAAGGTGTTCCAGTTTTATTAGTACCTGTATAATAAGCACCACCATTCGGGTCAACAGGTAGCGTATATGAAGTACATCCAAATTGATTTGGATAACTAGGAAATGCAGTAAATGGTATTATAGTTATGTCAAATGGTTTTTCTCGTGTACAAGATGGTGTAACAGTTGTGTCTTCAAACCATACATATATTCTGTTTACTCCCGGGATATTCACTGTAAATCCAGCTGCTAACTGTGTATTTCCTGGAGTTGTAGGGCCACCGCTTTGAGTGAAATATTTCGCATAGGGTAAAGCTGGAAGTTTGTATTGAGTACAATAGGTTTCTGATACTGGTGTGATTGAGTTTAAATCAGCAATAGTCACATTAAAGGAATCTTGGTTGGTACACACTCCAGATTGATTAAAAACATAAAGGTTTAATGTGGTAGTAGTTATCACGTTTCCGGCAAAAAGTTGTGTTCCGGTTCCGTTACTTCCGGTCCAGTATTGTGATCCGGCTTTTGTTAATGGTGGAAGCGTATAAGAGTCACATACAAAAACATCTGGTAATAAGTCTACTTCAGGCAAAGGATTGACAATCAATTTGAAACTGGTAACAACATAACAAGTAGGATTTGAAATATTTTGTAATCGAACCCATAAAGTTATGCTTGGAGATAACAATTGGTTACTTGCATTTGGAGTTATAATATTAGTATTGTTATTTGCTCCCGTTTCTGAGGAGTGAAATGTAAGACGGTTGTACGATGTGTTTTGAGAACCAATAATGGACGCAATTTGTGTTGTTAAGTTGAAATTAGCTCTCAAAGGAGTTTCAGATAAATTTCTGGAACACAATGTTCCATCTGCCGGGATATTTGCAATTTGAGGTGGCGGAACAATCAGCAATTGAAAAGACCTAATTTCAAAGCACAACGTGTCCGGGTTTTGAATTCTGGCAAAAATTTGTTTCCCACTTTCAGTACTAGAAACAGTCTGAAGAATTGATATTGCGCCAATATTTCCCCTTGCATCTGCATCAGTTAAGTGATAAGTAATAATAGTATTTGCGGGTAAATCATCTAAAGCTCCAGCTGTACTAGTCGATTGGTTAATCCCAGCCCTAATGATTATAGTGTTTTTATTTAGATCAAAATCATAGGAGGAAGCCCCGGAATCACATGCGTAAATGTTAGGAACTGTAGCGATTACGCCAATTTTAGGGTAAATTTCTATCGTGATATCATCCGTAACTTCATCGCATGTAGGTTCTTTATAAGTTACACTATAAGTATGAATTCCTGAACTAACCAGTGGAGTGATTGTATTGAGATCTAATGTTACTCCTGTTTGTGCCGGAGAAAATACTATTCCATTTTTTTTCCAAACAAAAGTAGTTGCCGGATCTAAACCTGCGGCAGATAATATTGGCAACGTGTTACCCGGGCATATAGCAGCATTGTTTGCCGTTGTGTAATCAAGTCCTAAAACATCTTGTCCAATGTTAAAACTATTTGCTTCTAGAAAGATGGCAGAATCATAACCCGAATTATTTCCTCCGTCAGCAATGACTAATTTAATTCGATAGACGTGAGTAATATCTAAGCCGGTTGCCGAAGCTAGCATTGAAACTGTTTGTCCGTTGAAATTTATTGCAGGACCAAATCCACCTCCATTAAAAGCTCCAAAATAGTTTGGATTGGCGGAAGGGCAACTAGGATTATAAGCCATATCCCTTATGGTTTCAACAGAAACCGGGATAGCAGTACCAGGAATTACAGCTAAATTTACATTTGTGCCACCAGCTGTTACATCTTTTAAAAGAAAAGCAAAAGCATCGGAAAAATTACATTGGGAAGTTCCATATTCTTCGGAAGCAAAAAGAAAAGAAAAATCGAAATTGGGTGTTTTAGGTTGGAAATCGAATTCAATGTAACTCGCATTTATCGAATTAATAGTAATTCCAGACTGAGATAGTAAATTAGCCTCCAAATCAGCATCTCCTGACCATGCGGCTGTACCATCACTGAGAATAGTAGTATTTGGTCCAGGAATTTTAGTCACATCTCCCGTGCTTAATACAACTCCCGTGGAAAATGGAAATGCAGTATTGGTGTTTTCAAAATAACCAATTCCATTGGAAGATCCAAATGCTGTTCCTGTTCTCGAAGTAACATTTGTTCCTTGAACACAAGGGGAATTCACTAATACCTCATTTACCAATTCGTTAACCGTGTATTTCGTCGTACTTATAGTAACTGACTGGGAGTGACCAGTATATAAAACCATCAACAATATAAAAATAAGTGTCTTTTTCATGTTTTAGGTTATTAATTTGCATATCAAAAATAGTGAAAATTGAATTACCATTTTTAAAAAATGCTAAATTTATGTTAACTCAATCTTAAATATAGTTGTAAAACGGCTTTTTTCATTTATTAGTGTTTTTAAGACGTAATTGAAAAACTTTTATAAGCATATTAAGGAATTAGAATTATCTTTGCATTTTTAAATTTACACCATGACATTACAACAGATTCTTACGCCCTCTATTGAAAAAGCTGTAAAAGCTTTATTTGACGTTACCATTGATAAAGTTGAATTTCAAACAACACGCAAGGAATTTGAAGGCGATATTACAATGGTTATTTTCCCCTTGTTGAAAGTGGTGAAAAGTAATCCAGTAGAATTAGGAAATAAAATAGGAAACTATTTAGTTGAAAATGTAGCTGAGGTAAGTCGGTTTAATGTAGTTTCAGGATTTTTGAATATTGTTATTTCAGATGAATATTATTTGGATTTCTTCGGAGATATAAAAGATGATGTTAAATTTGGTTTCGTTACTCCAAATCCAGAAGATAAAGCGGTAATGGTGGAATATTCTTCGCCAAATACAAATAAACCCTTGCATTTAGGTCACGTACGTAACAATCTTTTGGGATATGCAGTGGCGGAAATCATTAAAGCTTCCGGAAAAAAAGTGTATAAAACTCAAATCATTAATGATAGAGGAATCCATATTTGTAAATCAATGTTGGCTTGGCAAAAATTCGGAAACGGACAAACGCCGGAATCAACAGGTTTAAAAGGAGATAAATTAGTTGGAAATTACTACGTTGCTTTTGATAAGGCCTACAAAGAAGAAATAGCGCAATTAATGAGCGCAGGCAAAACAGAAGAGGAAGCAAAAAAACAAGCGCCAATCATTCTGGAAGCGCAGGAAATGTTACTAAAATGGGAAGCTGGAGACGATGCAGTAATCACGCTTTGGAAAACCATGAATCAATGGGTTTATGATGGTTTTGCTACAACTTATAAAAATTTAGGAGTTGATTTCGATTGTTTTTATTACGAAAGTAACACCTATTTATTAGGGAAAGATGTCGTTCAGATTGGTTTGGATAGAGGTGTTTTCGAAAAAGATCCTGACGGTTCGGTTTGGATTGATTTAACAGATGAAGGTTTGGACCGTAAAATTGTATTGCGTTCAGATGGTACTGCGGTTTACATGACACAAGATATTGGAACTGCAATTCAGCGTGTAAAAGATTATCCAGATGTAGGCGGAATGGTGTATACCGTAGGAAATGAACAGGATTATCACTTTAAAGTGTTGTTTCTTATCTTGAAAAAATTAGGTTTTGAATGGTCTAAAAATTTATTCCATTTGTCATACGGAATGGTAGATTTGCCTTCCGGTAAAATGAAAAGCAGAGAGGGAACGGTTGTAGACGCTGATGATTTGATGCAGGAAATGGCGGATACAGCACAGAAAATCGCAGAAGATTTAGGGAAATTAGACACTTATTCTGCTGAAGAAAAAAGTACTTTGTATAAAACCATAGGTTTAGGCGCTTTGAAATATTATATTTTGAAAGTAGATCCTAAAAAACGAATCCTTTTCAATCCGGAAGAATCGGTAGATTTTGCAGGAAATACTGGGCCTTTTATTCAATATACATACGCCAGAATTCAATCTATTATTCGTAAAGCAAATTTTGACTTTTCGAATAAGTCAAAAATGACAACGCTGCACGAAAAAGAAAAAGAACTGGTAAAACAATTAGAGTTGTTTCCTGAAGTGATTCAAAATGCAGCGCAACATCACAGTCCTGCTTTGCTGGCAAATTTCACCTATGATTTAGTTCGTGAATACAATTCATTCTATCAAGCGGTTCCTATTCTAGGAGAAGAGGATTTAGAAAAGAAAATTTTCAGAGTTCAATTATCTAAAAAAGTAGCGGATACAATTGCAGCTTCATTTAAATTGTTAGGAATTAGTGTCCCGGAAAGAATGTAAAATAAAGTTATTTTTAGTGCGAAAAAGATAATATTTTTAGTAATTTTAAGCGAAATTACTAATGTATTATGAAAAAAATAGTGCTTTTCCCGTTTGTACTTTGTGTGTTTTTGCTAAACATTGCAGGTACATGTTGCGATGATGACGCAATAATATCAAATACTGTTGCTAAAAGTCCGGAAAGCATACTGGCAACTTTAAACCAAGGAACTTGGAAAGTCACTTATTTTTTGGATACTAAAACAAATAAATCGAGTTCTTTTTTAGGCTATAATTTTACTTTTGGCCCAAATAATATTTTAATGGCAGATAATTCCAATGTAGATTACAGCGGAAAATGGACAATCACAAAATCAGATATTGCGGATGATAATCCAAATAATGATATCGATTTTGCTATTTCGTTTTCAAATCCTTTAACTTTTGTCGCATTATCTGAGGAATGGGATGTTGTTGAAATCACTGCGACACAAGTACGATTAAGAGCTTTAAAGAATGGTAATGCTGAAATGAATTATTTGACTTTTGAAAAGAATTAGTTTATTTTAAGTTAAATCACCAAATACAACTTCAAAACAGTCTAAAAAGGCTGTTTTTTTTATAATATTATGAATACAACTTCAAAATCAAATGCTTAAATTTGCATTTCAAAATAAATAAATACTATGTTCGATAATTTAAGCGATAAACTAGACAAAGCCTTTCATATATTAAAAGGACACGGAAAAATTACTGAAGTAAACGTAGCCGAAACTTTGAAAGAAGTGCGTCGTGCTTTACTTGACGCCGATGTCAATTTTAAAATTGCCAAAGATTTTACGACTAAAGTAAAAGAAAAAGCAATTGGACAGGATGTATTGACAACGCTTCAGCCGGGACAATTATTGGTGAAGTTAGTCAAAGATGAACTGACTGAATTAATGGGTGGCGATGTTGCTGGAATCAATCTTTCGGGAAATCCAACAGTTATTTTGATGGCTGGTTTGCAAGGATCAGGGAAAACAACTTTCTCAGGGAAACTAGCGAATTATCTTCTTACAAAAAAGAACAAGAAACCACTTTTGGTAGCCTGTGATATTTACCGTCCTGCGGCGATTCAACAATTATATGTAGTTGGAGATTCGATTGGAGTTGAGGTATATTCAGAACCTGAAAATAAAAATCCGGTAGAAATTGCTCAAAACGCAATCAAACATGCGAAGGCAAATGGATTCAATGTAGTGATTGTCGATACAGCAGGTCGTTTAGCTGTTGATGAGGAAATGATGAACGAAATAGAACGCGTTCATAAAGCCATTCAGCCGCAAGAAACCTTATTTGTTGTGGATGCAATGACAGGTCAAGATGCTGTAAACACAGCAAAAGCTTTCAACGAAAGATTAAATTTTGATGGGGTTATCTTAACCAAATTAGATGGTGATACACGTGGTGGAGCAGCAATTTCGATAAAATCGGTTGTTAATAAACCAATTAAATTCGTAGGTACCGGAGAAAAGATGGACGCCATTGATGTGTTCTATCCAATTCGTATGGCCGAAAGGATATTGGGGATGGGAGATGTTGTGTCTTTGGTAGAAAGAGCGCAAGAGCAATTTGACGAAGAAGAAGCACGAAAAATCCAGAAAAAAATTGCCAAAAATGAATTCGGTTTTGATGATTTCCTTTCTCAAATTCAGCAAGTAAAGAAAATGGGTAATATGAAAGATTTGGTTGGAATGATACCAGGTGCTTCAAAAGCCATGAAAGATGTAGAGATTGAAGACGATGCTTTCAAACATATTGAAGCCATTATTCATTCGATGACGCCAATTGAAAGAAGCAAGCCGGCTTTGATTGATGTAAAAAGAAAAGCAAGAATTGCAAAAGGTTCCGGAACCAAAATCGAACAGGTGAATCAATTGATGAAGCAGTTCGATCAAATGAGCAAGATGATGAAAATGATGCAGGGTCCAGGAGGGAAGAACCTAATGAAAATGATGGGCGGTATGAAAGGTGGAATGCCAGGAATGAAATAAAATGAGTAAAAAGCCGAAAGTCTTAAAGTTGTAATGATTTTAAGACTTTCGGCTTTAATATATTAAACCCAATAACAATGCAACTACTAGACGGAAAAAAAACAGCGGAGGATATTAAAAGTGAAATCGCTGTAGAAGTACAAAAAATGAAAGACAATGGGGAGAAAGTTCCTCATTTAGCAGCCCTGATTGTTGGAAATGATGGTGCTAGTTTGACTTATGTAGGAAGTAAAGTAAAAGCCTGTGAAAGAGTAGGTTTTGAATCAACTTTAGTAAAAATGCCAAGTACAACTACTGAGGTTGAATTGCTAAAGAAGATTAAAGAATTGAATGAGAATGATGCCATTGATGGATTTATCGTTCAATTGCCGCTACCGGAACAAATTGATGAGCAAAAAGTATTAATGGCAGTTGATCCAAGTAAAGATGTCGATGGATTTCATCCTGAGAATTTTGGAAAAATGGCTTTAGACATGACTACTTTTATTCCTGCAACACCTTTTGGAATTCTGGAATTGTTAGAAAGATATGGAGTAGAAACCAAAGGTAAACATACCGTAGTTATTGGTCGTAGTCATATTGTAGGAAGACCAATGAGTATTTTGATGGGTAGAAAGGGTTTTCCTGGAAATTCAACAGTTACTTTGACACACAGCTACACTAAAAACATTGAGGAAATTACCATTCAGGCGGATATCATTATTACGGCTCTAGGTGTTCCAAATTACCTGAAAGCAAATATGGTAAAAGAGGGAGTTGTTGTTATTGACGTAGGTATTACTCGTGTTCCTGATGAAACAAACGAAAAAGGATATGTGATCACCGGTGATGTTGATTTTGAGAATGTAAGTAAAAAATCATCGTTTATTACTCCGGTTCCAGGTGGAGTAGGACCTATGACCATTGCAATGTTGTTGAAAAACACGCTTTTGGCAAGGGAAATGAAAAGAAATAAATAGAGAATAATAGTTCTGATTGAAAGCCTTAAACAAACGTTTAAGGCTTTTTTTATTTTAAAAAATGTATAAATTCTAATAATTGATGCTAAAACGGAATTTAAAGAATACTTTTGCACCACTTAAAAAAGACCTTTAAAATGGACGATTATTATTCGGAAATGTTGAACTAATATAGCACTTGAACTGTTTTCAAGAGGCTATAAATAAACCTATAGAATTTTGAAATGAGAGCTTTTTACAAAAACAATAACGGATTAATTGCCACTGCTGATTGGACTCCAAACTGCTGGATAAATATTGAATGCCCTACCGAAGCAGAAAAAAAATATTTACTCGAAGACTTACAAATTCCCCAAGCATTTTATAACGATATTGAAGATATTGATGAAAGACCAAGGATAGAAATTGAAAATGGTTGGACTTTGATCATTATGCGAATTCCTGTAAAGAGTAACGATGTGAAGTTGCCTTTTCATACAATTCCTGTTGGAGTTGTTTTTAAAGGAGAAGTTTGTATTACAATTAGTTTTCATAAAACGGAAATGCTTACGGATTTCGTTACTTATACCAAACGCAAGAATATCAATATTAAAGACAACTTCGATTTAGTGTTGAAGTTATTGCTGTCGTCCAGTGTTTGGTTTTTGAAATACTTAAAACAAGTTAATCAAAAAATAAAATTAGCCGAGGACAATTTAGAAAAGTCAATAAAAAATGAAGAGTTGCAGGCGTTATTACAAATAGAAAAATGTTTAGTATTCTTTATGACTTCCTTGAAAGGGAACGATATTTTGTTGCACCGAATTAAGAATATTAAATCCCAAAAAGAGCATTTTGACTCAGATTTATTGGAAGATGTTGAAATTGAATTGCGTCAGGCACAAGAAACCACTAATATTTACAGCGACATCTTAACTGGAACCATGGATGCGTATGCTTCTGTGATTTCTAATAATATGAATACAATCATGAAGCAGATGACTTCGATTTCGATTATTCTGATGATTCCAACATTGATTGCCAGTTTGTATGGAATGAACGTTCCTAATGATTTAGAAGATAATCGCTTTGGAATATGGATTGTTATTTCTGTATCAGTTTTGTTATCTGCTTTTGGTGTGTTTTTATTTAAAAGAAAAAAATGGTTTTGATTTTTAAATAATAATAATCTTACTTTTTTCGGTTTTTGATTCAATTAATTTTATATATTTAAGCAAATAATTAAATACTATAAAAATGAAAATTTCAAACAGAGACATAAAAATATTTTTCTTAGGATTTGCTACACTTTTTATCATACAAACAATTTACGACTGGGATTCTACTATTGGTGAGATTCAAAGAGGTTGGGAAGATGGCAAAAAATAGATTCTGAGCAAACGAATCTTTTTCTTTTAAAAGAAGATATTTCCATTTGATAATAATTTTTTATTAAAAATAATTCCCTTTCTGTTTTGAAATCTAAAAATAATAAATAACTTTGTAACTCAAAGTACTTTATTTATGAGTCAAAAAGTTCAAGAAGATTTATCGCACATTCGTTCCATGATGGAACGGTCTTCAAGATTTATTTCGTTAAGCGGCCTTTCAGGAGTATTTGCTGGCTTATTTGCGTTAGCCGGGTCAATTTATGCGTATCAATTATTTAAAAATAGTGGTATTGAATATTTTGATGGAAAGCAAAAGATGTATAGCTATGATTTAATAATCGAATTAGTTTTAGTTGCTCTCGGAATTTTGGTCTTAGCATTAGGATCGGGTATATTTTTTACTTTGAGAAAAAGTAAAAAGTTTGATTTACCGGTTTGGACCAATACTACAAAAAAAATGTTACTGAATCTAGCAATTCCTTTATTTGTTGGAGGAGTATTTTGTATGGCACTTTTATACCATCAGTTATTCGCTCTGATTGCTCCTGTTACTTTATTGTTTTATGGCTTAGCACTTATTAATGCTGGGAAATATACTTTTTCTGATATTAGATATTTAGGTGCATGTGAGATTGTTCTAGGATGTATTTCCCTTTTTTATCTTGGTTTTGGTCTTGTTTTTTGGGCAGTAGGATTTGGAATTTTGCATATTCTGTACGGAATAATTGTGTTCAAAAAATACAAATAGAAATGGGAATCATTGACAAATTAAATAAAGATTTCGAAAGTCGGGTCAGATTAGGCATTATGTCTGTTCTGATGGTAAACGACTGGGTTGATTTTACCGAAATGAAATCTTTATTGAATATCACTGATGGAAATTTAGCAAGTCATTCTTCGGCGTTAGAAAAATCAGGATACATAGAAGTGAAAAAAGAGTTTGTTGGTAAAAAACCAAAAACGTCGTATCGAGTTACCAATATGGGCAGAACTGCTTTTGTTTCACACTTGAATAGTCTGGAAAAATTAATCAAATCGAAATAACCCTTTTTTTTAACTTTATACTTTGAAATACAAAGTACTTTTAAAATTTTAATTATGAAAAAACTACATTTTATTTTAGCCAGCAGTTTGGTTTTTACACTGCTTTTTTACAATGAGGATTTGGGTCTCAATTGGGCTATTTTCGGGATGATGCAAACCGCCTTAATATGTTATTTCTTCCAAGAGAAATTCACCAGTAGGTTGCATTTGATTTTAGTGGTTACATCGGTTCTGTCATGCTTTGCATTTGCATGGTACGGAGATTTTCCATCATTTTTAGCTATGGCTTTGTCGATTATCTTTTTACAATTCAAAACTCAGGAACCAAAGCTTAAATTGTTACAAGCTTTTCCTTTGGTCTTTATCAACGGAATTGCTTCGTTAGGTCGCATATTGATGTTCAGTCAATACCTTCCTAAGCGAAAAGTTAATAGCGGTTTTGCTAAAAAACTGATTGCTTATTTTGTTATTCCAGTCCTATTTTTTGGATTATTTTTAATAGTATATTCTTTTGGAAGCGATCATTTTTCGTCTTTGTTTACTGGTTATTATTTAAATATTGATGCGTGGCAAGCGTTTGTACTGACCGCTTTAGGATTTTTTATTTCGTTCACTTTCTGGAATTATTGGATTCCTGAGGTTTGTTATGAAAAGAATGATTTACTGGACAGTAATTTTAAGGAAGAAGCCAAAATGCAAAATCAAAACTCATTTTCGTTTTTGGACATTGATTTTGAAAGAAGAAGTGGCGAGATTACGTTGTTTCTTTTGAATGTGCTTCTTTTGGTTTTCATTGCAACTTATAATTACGAGCAGTTTTTTGAGGTTGTCAAAAAATCTAACTTAAGTTCTGATACACACGAAAGAGTAAATGCCGTTATTTTTTCAATTATAATGGCGGTTGGCGTTATTTTATTCTACTTTAAAGGAGGATTTAATTTTGATGAAAAAGCTAAAAACCTCAAAAAGTTAGCTAAAATTTGGATTCTGCTGAATGGAGTTTTAATCCTTAGTACAATTATTAAAAACTCAGAATATGTTTCTTTTTTCGGATTGACTTATAAAAGATTGGGTGTTTATGCATTCTTGATTCTAGCCATAATTGGATTGGTTATTTCATTTATAAAAATCAGTAAGCAAAAAACAAATACTTTTCTTTTCAATCAAATGATTTGGTATTTCTACGGAACAATCTTACTATGCAGTTTTGTCAACTGGGGAAATCTAATTACCAATTATAATATTTCGGTAAACAAAGGAGTAGAGCCTACCTTTTTATCCGGATTAAACTTCAATGATGAAGTGCGTAGAGACTATTTTTTACAAAATAAACTAGATGGACAATACCTTGAAATTTCAAGAGAGAAGGAGATTAGTCGAATGCAATCAAGGTCCTTTTTATCAAAAGCTTTGTATTATGAATTTTTAACTAGTAAATAAAAGCAAAATCCCATTCATTTCTGAATGGGATTTGTATTTTTTTAATAATCGCCTCTTTTTTTAAATCTGGGATCATCTCTTTTGATGAATTCGATTCTTCTTTTAGCAGGCTCTGTTTTCGGTAAACTGGCTTCTTCGGTTTTGCTGGAAGGTTCAATGAGTTCGTTTAATTCTTTAATTTCGGCATCAGTCAAATCACGGTAACGACCTACAGGGACATCAAGTGAAATATTGATAATTCGGATGCGTTTTAGCGCCGTTACATCATAGCCTAAATATTCGGTCATTCTACGGATCTGACGGTTTAAACCTTGTGTCAAGATAATTTTGAAAGTGAATTTACTAATTTGTTCAACCTTACATTTTCGGGTAACGGTATCTAAAATAGGAACTCCATTGCCCATTCGCTCGATAAAACGATCGGTGATGGGTTTGTTTACGGTTACCGTATATTCTTTTTCGTGATTGTTTCGGGCTCTTAATATTTTATTCACGATATCGCCGTCATTGGTCATGAAAATCAATCCTTCGCTGGCTTTGTCCAATCGACCAATTGGGAAAATACGTTTTGGATAATTGATATAATCCACAATATTATTGCGAACATCAAGGTTTGTGGTACATTCGATTCCTACAGGTTTGTAGAAAGCAAGATAAACCGGTTTCTCATTTTGCTCACGGATTAATTTACCGTCAATACGCACTTCGTCATTCGGGGAAACTTTTGTGCCCAATTCCGGAACGACTCCATTGATGGTCACACGACCTTCTTCAATGATTTTATCTGCTTCGCGGCGGGAACAATAACCAGTTTCTCCTATGAATTTATTGAGGCGTTTTAAATTTTCTTCCATACTGCAAAAGTAATGAATTTGTTTGTTAGATTTTATACTTCTTAAATTTTTGGATTGTTAGAAAGGTAAGTTTCGATGGATTGTATTTAGTCTTCTTAGATTTAATACAGAAGTTCATATCATCTAAGAAGTCTATTTTTCTTCAAATAAAAAACGAGATACTTTTTTATACAACTCATCGTCGTGCATGCTATGACCTAAGCCTTTAGTCTCAATGAAAATTACATTTTTCCAAGCTCCTGCAATTTTTTTTCCTTCTTCGAATAAAACTACGGTGTCGTCAATGTCGTGGGCGATTAATCCTTTTATATTTAATTTTGAAGCAAATATTTTACTGGAAAACTGTTCCAAGCTTAATTTGAAATTATTAAGATAATGCGCCTCCAAAGACTTTGAAATTTTACTATTCAAGCTTAATAATGTAATGTAATTGTTCAATATAATTTTGAAATCACTTGGTGCTCCCAATATCACCATTTTTTTTAAAGCATCATTTTGATAAACGGATTGATAATACAAACACGTTTTTCCACCTATAGAATGACCGATAAGATATTGTGGTTTGAATTTTTGTACAGCAACATGAATAAATTCAGCGTATTGGGGAATATTGAATTCTTTTCCGCTAGACAATCCATGTGCAGGACCGTCAATAGCAATGATGGTGCTTCCTGATTTTTTTAGATACGGTAGTAAATTTTCCCAGCGAGAAGCATTGCTTTCCCAGCCGTGAACCAAAAGTATTATGGTATCATTTCCTTTCCAAGTGTACGTATGAAAGGAATCTTCTTGAAGTTGGAACATTTCGGACTGTGCTTCTTGCAGAATTTCCGGAAGTTTGTCTTTAGATAATTTCCCTTCTCGGGGTTCACTAAAAAAACCATAAGCCAGTTGCGATGCTTTTTTTGGAAATACAAAACTCAAAAGGTTAATGTATAATCCAATCGATTTAGTGAAGATAAAAAATACTATTTTTTTCATAAAAAAAAAGTCCCGATGTGTATCGGGACTTAAATGTAATTAGAATTTAGAAAACAATTGTTCCATTTTCTCTTTTTCTTCGTCAGCCAATGAACTGTCGACTAATATTCTTCCGGAGTGTTCATCAGTAATGATTTTCTTTCTAGAAGCAATTTCTACTTGTGTCTGTGGTGGAATAGTGAAGAATGATCCTGCAGAAGCTCCTCTTTCGATAGAAACTACAGCTAAACCATTAC
This sequence comes from Flavobacterium sp. CAN_S2, assembly GCF_015752255.1. NCBI lineage: Bacteria > Pseudomonadati > Bacteroidota > Flavobacteriia > Flavobacteriales > Flavobacteriaceae > Flavobacterium > Flavobacterium sp. CAN_S2. Next base: position 124,924 of record NZ_JADOVA010000003.1, on the reverse strand, counting down.
GAACGCTACTTCTGATTCTTGTGTAAGCTTTCAATAATCTTTCTTCAATTAAAGCTTGGAATTCTGCTGATTTTTCAGACAAGAATGCTTCTTCTTTAGCAGTTTCAGCCATGATAGCGTCTAACTCTGATTTTTTGTGCTTTAAGTGATTTGATTTTGCTTCTAATCTTTCTTTAGAACTTGAAATTACTTCTTTCTTGTGTTCGATAGAAGCTTTCATTTCTTTAATTTGTTTTTCTGACAATTGAATTTCTAATTCTTGAAATTCAATTTCTTTAGTCAACGAATTAAACTCTCTGTTGTTACGAACAGTTTCTTGTTGCTTAGTATATTTTTTGATAGCTTCTTTGTGCTCATCAATTGCATTCTTTTTTGATTTGATTAGATCCTCGATAACTTCAAGTTCTCCTTTCAATTTTTCTGAACGTGTGCTTAAACCAGCCACTTCATCTTCTAAATCTTCAACTTCTAAAGGAAGTTCTCCTCTTACGTTTCTGATTTCGTCAATTCTAGAGTCAATAAGTTGTAAATCATAAATTGCTCTTAACTTGTCCTCAACACTTAATTCTTTCGTATTCGCCATATTCTATAAGTACTTAACTGGATTTGAATTTTCTTCTGATAAAATAACTGCAAAATTAAGGATTTTTTTCCGAAGATACTCAACAATATAATTTTTTGTATAGCGTTCGCTCTCAAAATGTCCAATATCGGCCAAAAGCAACTTGTTTTCGGCTTCATAAAACTGATGGTATTTCAAATCGGCAGTCAAATAAGCATCAGCTCCTGCTTGAATAGCATTTTTTATCGCAAAACTTCCGGCTCCACCAAGAACAGCTACTTTTTTAATTTCCTTTCCTATAAAGTTCGAATGTCGAATTCCGCCACATTGCATTTTTTCTTTGGCAAAAAGCAGAAACTCTTTTTCACTCATGGGATTTTTTAATTCTCCAATCATTCCCAACCCAATATTTTGATGTTTGTTTTGCAACTCATAAATTTCATAGGCGATTTCTTCATAAGCATGGCTTTTGAATAATGCTTTCAGGATTTTGTTTTCCAAATGTTTTTCGAAAGTGACTTCGATTTTAATTTCGTCTCCTTGCACAAATTCAAATCGTTCTCCAACTTGCGGATTGCTGTGCTCATTTCCCATATAAGTTCCAATTCCTTTCGAATTGAAACTGCAATTTTCATAGTTGCCAATGTTTCCCGCGCCAGCATCAAATAGCGCATTTCGCACCTCTTCAGCATTTTCAGGAATCGTGTACGTCACCAATTTCCGAATGAAATTTAGTTTGGGAATCAGGATTTTAGTATTTACCAATCCTAATGCATCACTGAATATTTTATTCACGCCTTCTTGATGATTGTCAAGAGCGGTGTGAACGGCATAAATGGCAATGTCATTTTTTATGGCTTTAATAACGGCTCGTTCCAAATAATTTTTCCCCGTTATTTTTTTCAAACCAGCAAATAATATCGGATGAAAACAAACCACAAGATTGCAATTTTTTGCAATCGCTTCGTCAATTATATTTTCTAATGCATCATGGCAAACCAATATTCCAGTTGATTCCACATCTTGATCACCAACCAATAACCCGACATTATCAAAATCTTCAGCATAGGCGAGTGGCGCCATTTCTTCAAGCACGGAAATTATTTCTTTGATTTTCATGTTTTATTTTAGTTTAAAGTCTAAGATTTAAAGTTTAACGTTTGATCAACTTTAAACAATAAACAAAAGAAACAAAATTTTAAATCAAAGATAATTTATTCTACTTTCGTAAAATGAATTTACTTCGAAAATTACTGTTTCCGTTTGCCATTTTGTATGGTATGATAACGAGTATTCGGAATTTTTTTTTCGACAAAGGTATTTTGAAATCCTATTCATTTGATTTGCCAATTATTGCTGTTGGGAATCTTAGCGTTGGCGGCACAGGGAAAACTCCACAAATTGAGTATTTAATTCGGTTACTTTCGGATAAATATAAAATTGCAACATTAAGTAGAGGTTATAAAAGAAAAACGAAAGGCTTTATTTTGGCGGAAGCCAGCTCAAATGCCGCAACTATTGGTGATGAACCGTTCCAGTTTTTTCAAAAATTTCCTTTTATAAAAGTTGCAGTTGATGCAGACAGAAAAAACGGGATTGAACAATTGCTTGCGCAAATGGAAAAACCAGAAATTATCTTGCTTGATGACGCTTTTCAACACCGAAAAGTAAAAGCGGGTTTTTATATTTTATTGACATCATACGGCGATTTGTATTCGGATGATTGGTTGTTGCCAACCGGAAATTTACGCGAAAGCCGAAACGGAGCAGACAGAGCGAACGTGATTATTGTAACCAAATGCCCTTTTAATCTTTCATTTAAGGAACAGGATGACATTAAAAAGCGATTAAAACTTTCGAAAAATCAAGAATTATACTTTACATTTATAGCATACGATGATTGTATTTATGGAGAAAACCGAAAGATAAAGGTTGAAGAAATTCAACTTGCTGCTAAAGTATTGGTAGCAGGAATTGCAAAGCCGGAACCATTTTTCGCCTATTTACAAAACCCAAATGATGTCTGTTTGTCTTTTCCAGACCATCATAATTTTACCGATAAAGACATTTTAGAAATTAAAAATTTAGCTCAAAACAACATTATTATCACTACCGAAAAAGATTATGTGCGTTTAAAGGGAAGTTTGCCAAACGAACAACTTTTCTATTTGCCAATACAAAGCTCTTTCATTTCGGGTCCCGAAACTTCGGGAGATAATTTTAATAAAACAATTTTAGATTATGTGGGAACAAGTACAAGAAACCGTTAGTTATATTAAAGAAAGAATTGATTTTATTCCAGAATACGGTGTGATTTTAGGCTCAGGATTAGGGAGTTTTACGGACGAAATGAAAGTAGAATTTACATTACCGTACAATGAAATTCCAAATTTCCCGGTGTCAACTGTGCAAGGACACAAAGGCGCGTTAGTTTTTGGAACAATAGGAGACAAGAAAGTTGTTGCAATGCAAGGACGTTTTCATTTTTATGAAGGCTATTCGATGACCGAAGTTACTTTTCCGGTACGAGTGATGAAGTTTTTGGGTGTTGAAAAACTTGTAGTTTCAAATGCATCAGGTGGTGTAAATTCAAGTTACAAAGTAGGTTCTATTGTTATGATTACGGATCATATTAATATGACACCAGAACATCCTTTGCGAGGTAAAAATGACGAACGTTTTGGACCACGTTTTGTAAATATGAGCGAACCATATTCGAGAAAGATGATTGCCGAAGTAACTGAATTAGCTAAAGAATTGAATATCGAGGTTCATGAAGGAATTTATCTTGGTTTACAAGGTCCAACTTTTGAAACTTTGGCTGAATACAAAATGGTAAAAATCCTGGGCGCTGATTGTGTGGGAATGTCAACCGTTCCCGAAGTAATTGTTGCGCGTCACATGGATATGGAAACTTTTGGAATTTCGGTAATTACTGATATGGGTAACGAAGAAAGTATTGGAACAATCTCTCATGACGAAGTTCTGGAAGCTGCGAAAGAAGCGGAACCAAAAGTGAGAAGCCTAATCAAAGAATTGATTTTGAAGTATTAATTTTAAATATATTCTGCAATCACAGTATAAAATTCTTCTGGTATGAACGGTTTAGTAATTACATCGTTCATGCCAAATGATAACAGCATTTCCCGATTTTCATGCAGTGAGATTGCGGTAAGCGCAATTATTGGGGTGCTTGTGTCAAATGTTCGAATCAGTTCTGTGGCGATAGTTCCGTTGATGCCGGGTAAATGCACGTCCATAAGAACCAAATCGAATTTGTTTTTGCGAACTAAATCTATCGCATCTTCACCATTATCAATTACTTCGCAGATTATGCGTTTGTTGTGAAGCATTTTTTTGGTAACCATTTGGTTGATTTTGTTATCCTCAACCAATAGTATTTTTTTATTTAATAACTTAGAATCGTAGTCTATTTTTGGAGTTGGTTCTACCGCTAGTGGTTGTTCGCTAATTTTAAACGCCAATGCAAATGAAAAGGTAGAGCCTTGCCCAACGACACTTGAAAGTTCGATTTGTCCACCAAGAATTTGAGTTAATTTTTTTACAATCGTTAATCCCAGACCCGTACCGCCGTATTTTCTATTGACTTCTATGGAACCTTGTGAAAAACTGTCAAAAACACTGACCAACTTATCTTCGGGAATTCCGATTCCGGTATCTGTTATTTCAAAATATAAGGTCGCCGTTGGATGCTCTAAAGTTTCCAGTTTTGCAATGATACTAACGTCACCATTTTTAGTAAACTTCAACGCGTTGTTAATCAAATTTAGTATAATCTGTGATAATTTGGTTGGATCACCAATCAAGTAATCAGGAATATCAGGATCAATTTCCAGTGTAAAGTTATTATTGTTGACAAAAGCCAGTTCTTTTAACGAATTTTGAATGTCAGTCAAAAGCTGTTTTACGTTAAAAATGGTATATTCTATTTCGATGTTATGGGACTCAATTTTATTTATTTCTAAAATTTCATTGATAAATTTCGTCAAATAATCTCCGGAAAATTTTAAAGAAGACAAATAATCCATCTGGGTTTTCTTAGGCTTTTCTTCTAATAGTAAATGGGTAATTCCGTTGATGGCATTCAATGGAGTTCGAAGTTCATGACTTACTGTCGAAAGAAATTCGGATCTTGCTCTGGATGCTTTTTCGGCTTTATCTTTTGCAATTTCTAATTCTTTATTTTTTTCTCTCAGTAATAAATTAGACTGATTTCGGATAATATTATTTTTGTACAAAGACAGGCTTAGTAACGATAAAATAGAAATTAAAGCAATGGCGAGAATGCTGATTAATTTAGAAAACTTGCTTGCTTTTTGTTGCTCTTTGTTTTGATTATCGGTTTGTATAATTTCCTTTAAGCGTTCGGATTCTTTAAATTTTGTGTAATCATCAATGCCCAGTCTTTCATTGTTTAAAATTGCAATTCGCTCTTTTAAATTGAGATGTTGTTTTAAATAGGAATAGGCATTATTTTTATCCAACATTTTTTCATAAACATTACTTAAAGCAAGTAAAATATTAGATTTTTGTTCCAGATTATCGGCTTTACTGTTTAGGTCTAATGCTTTATTAAGATAGTTCAACGCTAAATTATTTCTGCTTTTTAGGGCTTCAATACTTCCTGTTTGATATAAAGCTTCCGCTTTAGTATTTAATAAATTAGGGTTGTCAGGTTTTGCAATTATTGTTTTAAAAACCGTTAATGCTAAATCTAATTTATTTTTAGATTTATAAATTATTCCTCTTTGCACTGTCAGTAATTCAGCGGTATCTGGAAATTTTAATAAAGTTTGAATGGTTTTGGCCTCTTGAAAGTACATTGCAGCTCTGTCAAAATTTTGCTTTGCCATGTAACTTAAACCCAAGTAATAGTATGTATCCGCTTGATTTTGGCTTGGGTTTAAGTCTGTATATAAATCGGAACTTTTTTGTAATGACTTAATGGCATCATCATATTTTTTTAAGTCGTAATACAGTTTTCCAAGATTGAAGTGCTGAGCTGCCTGATCTTGAATGTTTTTATTTTTTTCTGCGAAAAGTATCGCTTTTTGGGTATATAATAATGCGTCTTTATAATTGTTATTCTGGATATTTGAGTTGCTCAAACTGCTGTAATAAGCAGTGCTGTCTGTTTTCTCATTTGGTTGAGAATACAAGATTAAAGTAAAAAAAAGTACATAAACGAAAAAATATTTCATTTGTAACTGATTTTTTATTTGTTGTTTTTCATATTGGTCAAAAGAATTAAATCAATTATTCTTGAGGAATATCCTATTTCATTATCATACCAGCCCACCACTTTAACCATTTTATCGATAACTGAAGTGAGTTGTGCATCAAATATACATGAATTTTTATTGCCAATTACATCAACGGAAACAATAGGGTCCTCTGTATAGTCTAAAATACCTTTTAAAGTAGTTTCTGCTGCAATTTTAAAAGCCGTGTTTATTTCATTTATAGTGACTGCATGTTTCACATTGAAAGTGATGTCAGTCAAAGAACCATCAGGAACTGGGACACGGATGCCACAACCGCCAATTTTACCTTCAAACTCAGGAAATATTTTTGTCAATGCTTTGGCTGCACCGGTTGTAGTAGGAACAATAGATTGACTTGCCCCGCGAGCTCTGCGCAAATCTTTATGCGGTTGATCATGCAAACTTTGGTCAGTGGTGTAGGAGTGAATAGTCGTAATATAGGCTTGTTCTATACCACAAAGTTCATTGATCACTTTAATCATTGGAGCTGCGTTATTCGTGGTGCAGCTTGCATTCGAAATAATAGTTTCCGAGCCATCCAATATAAAATCATTTACACCAAGCACTACCGTTTTTATAGTGTCGACTTCTGATGGTGCAGAAAGAATCACTTTTTTGGCACCAGCAATAATATGGGAATTCAATTCTTCAAAAGTCTTGTATTTCCCGGTGGATTCTACCACATAATCAATGTCGAGACTTTTCCAATCTAGATTTGAAATGCTTTTTTCATGAAAAAACAAAAAATGTTTTCCATCTACTAAAATTCCTTTTTCATCATCGCTGACTGCAAATGGCAAAACACCATGAATACTATCGTATTTCACTAAATGTGCCATTGTTTTTTTATCAGCAATATCATTTATGGCAACCACTTGTATGGAGGGATGGTTTAAAAGTAATCGGAATAAATTCCTGCCGATTCTTCCAAAACCATTTATGGCAATTCTTGTTTTCAATATTTTTTTGTTTAAAGTTTCAGGTTTAAAGTTGCTTAACTTGAAACTTTAAACCTGAAACAATTTTTTAAAGAATATGTTTTTGTGCTTTGTAAGAAGAACGAACTAATGGTCCGCTTTCTACGTGGCGGAAACCTAATTCCAAACCAAATTGCTCGTATTTCGCAAATTGTTCCGGCGTTATGAATTCCTTTACTGGCAAATGTTTTTTACTTGGTTGCAAGTATTGACCTATCGTAACAATATCAACATTGGCTTCACGCAAATCACGCATCGTTTGATACACTTCCTCTTCTTGTTCTCCAAGACCAAGCATAATTCCCGACTTAGTTCTATTGATTCCTTTTTCTTTTAAGTAGCGCAATACTTCCAGACTTCGGTCGTATTTTGCCTGAATTCGTACTTCGCGGGTCAGCCTGCGAACAGTTTCAACATTATGTGAAACCACTTCCGGATTGGCTTCTACGATACGGTCGATGTTTCTTTCAATTCCTTGAAAATCTGGAATCAACGTTTCAAGAGTCGTATTAGGGTTCATCCTACGAATGGCTTTCACGGTTTCAATCCAAATAATAGAACCACCATCTTTCAAATCATCTCTGTCAACGCTTGTAATTACGGCATGTTTGATGTTCATGATTTTTATAGAACGCGCCACTTTTTCAGGCTCATCCCAATCTACCGTTTCTGGTCTACCGGTTTTTACACCACAAAAACCGCAAGAACGTGTACACACATTTCCTAAAATCATGAATGTAGCCGTTCCTTCGCCCCAGCATTCACCCATATTTGGGCAACTTCCAGACGTACAAATCGTGTTCAAACTATATTTATCAACCAAGCCTCGCAGCTCGGTGTATTTTTGGCCTATTGGGAGTTTTACCTTCAGCCATTTCGGTTTTCCTACAGGTAAAGTATTTTCTAAAACAGTTTCCATATATCAATTTTTCGAAGTGCAAAGATAATGAAAGTTGCTTGAAGTTTTGCCTGTATTAGTTTTGTTTGATTATTTTATGATTTGGTTAAACCAAAAAAATAATTCGAACAAAAAATCACCTCCTTTCAAAAAGTCTATGTTGAGAAATAAAGTCGGATTGCTGTTTTTTAGAAGACAAATATTTTCTTTTTGCAAATATTTATTTAAACTAATCAATTGAAAATGAGTAGTTTAATGTAAAATGTGTTAAATTTGATAGGAATCTTAAATTATAAAATCATGGAAACAAATTTAGTAGATATTCTGAAAGGATATGTTACCCCAGATGTTATTTCGAAAGCCAGTACAATGTTAAACGAATCAGAAAGTGGTGTTTATAAAGGTGTTTCAGCTATTATACCAACATTGTTGAGTGGATTAGTCCATAAATCAAATGATTCCAGTATAATGCAAAGCGTTATGAATTTGATAAATGATACGAGTGTACATTCTGGCGATGTTTTGTCAAATCTTCCTTCTTTATTGACAGGTTATGGAAATACGGATGCGTTAAATTCAGGTTCTAAATTAATGGCTTTGTTGTTCAAGAATAAGCAGTCAGACATCACGGAGGTTATTGCGCGGACTTCATCTATAAAAGAATCTTCTGCAGCTTCTTTACTAGGGATGGCAGCTCCTTTACTATTGAGTTATTTTGCAAAATCAGGAATGACATTATCCAGTTTGAAGAGTTTATTGTCTTCGCAAAAAGAGAACATTCTTTCTGCAGCTCCGTCAGGTTTAAATTTAGGCATCGGAAGTATCATTGACAATGATATCAGAGCAAAAATCCATGATGTTAGAAAAGCAGAAACTTCCTCTGCAAAATGGTTAATTCCACTACTACTGGTTGGAGCAGGGCTTTTTGCATTATTTTTTTTCAGTAAAGGTTGTAATAGGAAAGAAGCAACACCTGTTGTCCCTAAAGAAACGGTAGACACAGTTACCACGAAAATGGATGCAGTAGTAGATAAAACTCAAAATGCGCTCGGGAATTTTTTTAGGTTTAAATTGCCAAACGGGATTGAATTAAATGCACCTGAATTTGGAATCGAAAACAAATTAAATACTTGGTTATTGGACAAAACGAAAGTCGTGGATAAAACAACTTGGTTCAATTTTGACCGTTTGTTGTTTGATACCGGAAAAGCAACTTTGCGACCTGAATCACAAGAACAACTGAAAAATATGGTCGAAATTCTAAAAGCCTATCCAGCGGTTGAACTCAAAATAGGCGGTTATACCGATAATGTAGGAGATTCTAATTTCAACTTAAAGCTTTCTGGCGATCGAGCAAAATCAGTTATGGATGAAATGTTAAAAATGGGTATTGCCAAAAATCGTTTGGAATCCGAAGGATATGGAGAGCAATTTCCGGTCGCTTCAAATGACACCGAAGAAGGTAAAGCTCAAAATAGAAGAATTGCGATACGGGTTACCAAAAAATAAAGTACGTGTTGTTACCTACAATTTTGGGACGAATTATCTATAATCTAATGGAATAAAAAAAGCAGAATCAAACGATTCTGCTTTTGTATTGAGCTTAATTCATCTGTACCGTTATGGGAAGGTTATACGCAGTTCTTACCGGTTTTCCTGCAATCATTCCTGGCGACCATTTTGTTTTCAAGGATTTCAATACGCGAACAGCTTCTTTTCCCAAACCATAACCAGGATCTCTTTTTACCTGAATGTCAGTCATGCTGCCATCTCTTTCAATTACAAAAGAAACATACACTCGAATCGAACCGCTGCCGTCAATTTCTTGTTTTTCAAAATTGTTACCTACATAACTGTAGAATTTACTAATTCCGCCAGGGAATTCAGGGAGTTTATCTAATGATAAGCTGTTGACAATAGTATTTCCTGAATCCACAGTTGTTATTGCAGTCTCCGTTCCAACTCCCGATGAAGAGGTTGGATTGATTCCTACAGTTGCTGTTCCCTCCGAAGTCGTATTTGTCACACTGCTATTATCGATATTTTTAGCAATATCCTGATTGGCTTGCGAAGCCTGAACAATTACAGGATTAACAAGTTGGGCACTTTCGACAGTTTTTTCTGGAATTTGTTTTTTTATTTCTGGCAAAACTTGTTTTTGGGTTTCCAAAATTTGGTTTGGTACAATATCCGATAATTGAACTACTGTATTTGAAAAATCAGGTATGGTGGCAGTAACACCATTATCCGAACTAAAATGATTAATTAATGTTGGAATACTAAAAAGCGAGGCTAAAAGAAGTGTTCCCATAAAAAGTGCTCTTAAAGAAGTTTTAGTAGCTTCCTGGCGCAACTGATACGCTCCATATTCTTTGTTTCTGTCTTGAAAAACTAGGTTGATCCAACCGGTTTCGTAAATGCTTAATTTTGACATAATTTATGGATTTAAAGGTTAAGTAGTAATTAAATCATAAGCAAAAGATGTTTTTATTTTACAACGTATAAAATAGGAATTGTAGTATATAAACTTAGTGTTTATTTTTCATTAAATTAAATTTATGTTTATTTATTTAACAAAAAGAGTAAATAATTATTACCTATGTTGATTTTAGGTCGTGTTATCCATAAAAAAAGCGCATCCAAGTTAATGAATGCGCTTTGCAATTGTGTAAATATTTTATCAATGTGATTTAGAAAGCATATTTAAATCCAATTTGTATTTGAAATGGATTTCCTGAAAGCGAAGGAAGTCCGGCATTGTTTACTCTGTAATTAAATTGTTGTCTGGCGCTGTCAAATCCGGGAACTGCTGCTGTTGCTCCTGAAGCTGGTGTTCCTAAAGCATATAAAGATTGACTTCCCAACGATTTATTTACACCCCATTCTTTGTTTAATAAATTGGCAACATTAAATACGTCTGCTGTAAATTCCAAGAATTGTTTTTTGTCTAGCATAATCTTTTTGCTGATTCTGACATCTACAAGACCATAAAAGTCATTTATTCCGCCGTTTCTTTCGGCAATTTTACCGGAGTATTTATTGATATAATCTTTCAAACTTTGGCTGGCAGCCGGATTGTCAAGTATGGTTTGTAATCCCGTTTTTATATTTTGAGGAACTGCCGGATTATTAATATCAAATATATAAGCTAAATCATTGGATGAAGTTACAAAATCGGCATTTGTATTTCCTCCTGACAATAAACTGTAGCGTGTACCGCCAATACCAGAATAACGAACACCAACATTGAAACCATAAAAAGTAGGCAATGTTCCGTAAAAAACTACTTTGTGACGGAAATGGTTATCGGAATAACTCATTTTGCTCAAGTCTCTAGGATCATCATCAACCGGTAAAACTAAAGTTGCTGTGTTGGCTACGTTTCCGTTAAATGAAGTATTGTCTTTGGTATCATTCAAGGTATAACTGGCAGATATTTCACCATCTTTAAAATAGCGATACGTAGCATCTACCACCATAGCAAATTGATTGACTTTACCTTCGCTGTTTAATTCTAAAACACGTCCTAATTTATTGCTGATACGCCCTTGCATCCAGTCTCCGGCACCATTTGCAGGCATTGAACTTGCTGGAACGTAAACGCCACGATTGCCCTCATTTGCCAAAGTAAAAAATGGATTCGCTACCATATTGCGGTCTACATAAACATAGTTATTGCGTCCTAAAGTGGCATAACCCGCAATTCCTGCTTTTAATCTATCAGTAAAAAAATGCGAGTAAGATGCATTTGCTTTATAGACAACCGGAACTTTAGCATCTGTTCCCGTGAAATTAATAGTTGGTAATTGGAACGCATCCAAAGTTGGAATACTAACATAATTATTTCGATAATCAATGAAATTTGGCATAGGAACATTTGGAGATCTTACATCTACAGTTGCGGTGTGATTTCCATCAAAATATAAGTTGTTGATGACCGCATAATTATTTAAATCAGAAGCAAAAATTCCAGCTCCAAAGCGAATATAATCTTTGTGGTTCTCATTTACATCCCAAGACAATTGCACTCTTGGTTGAAGAATTGCTGACTGAAGTTTATTATCCGTACGAATAGCCAATTCATCAAAAACTAATTGATTGAAGGTAGCTGTTGGATATTTAGCATAATCAAATCGCAAACCTAAAGTCAGGTCTAATCCCACGCCAATTTTAGTTTGCAACTGACCATAAATTCCAGCGTTTAATATATTAGAAATCACAGTAGGATCAGCTACCAAAGGTACTTCTCTGTAATATCGATATGGCGTTAGGTTGTCAAAATTTGCAACACTGTTGAAATGAAAACGACCGTTTACCTCGCTTCCATATAAAGATTTTGAATTGGTTTGCATTAAATCAACCCCAAAAGTATATTTCACTTTGTCCGTGTTGTAGTATATGTTGTCAACAATTTGAAAAACATTATTAGTGAATTTTTCTTGTGCAAATCGATGTCCTCCAATTTGGATATTTGTAGTTCTTACTGCTCCATTAATAGTTGAAGCAACATTTTCTACAACAGCGCGTGGAATATTGTAAGAAGGCAATTGGTCTCCCGGATAACTGTCCTGAAACGTATATAAATGCTGAACTTTCAACTCATTCGTAACTCTTGCGTTAACTTTTGTTCGTAAAGAAGCTAAAATACTATTATCAATATTTAAATCGTTACCAAATGACTCGTATAAATTGATGGTTGTATTGTCTTGTAATCCCAATTTATTATTATCATAGGTGAAATTATTTCGCACCGTTAATAAATTATTGCTGTTAATTTGCCAGTCAATACGAGCGAAAGCAGCATCAGAGTTCCTTTTTTTATCAAATGTTCCATATTGTGGAGAGTTTGAAACGCCATATTTATTGCGGGCAATAGTCACAAAATTATCTAATGTCGCTCTTGTAACATTGAAACGCAATTCATCCTCTGGAGATTGAACATCAGCGATGATCAAGGGACGAGAATCTTGTTGGTGGTCCCAAGCTATGAAAAAATGTAATTTATCTTTAATGATTGGTCCGCCAAGAGTGAAACCATATTGGGACGTAGAAAAATCATTTTGGCGTCTGTTTCCTCTAATGTCGTACGGACTTGACAACCAATCTGCACGATTATAAGCGAACATGCTTCCTGTAAATTCATTTGTTCCTGATTTAGTCACCGCACTTACTGTTCCGCCGCCACTTCGACCGTAACTTACATCATATTGATTGGTAACCACCTTAAATTCTCTCACGGCTTCTATGGAAATTGAGTACGGAGCGCCGCTTCGACTGGTTGTAGATCCTGCCGAAGTTGGGTTTTTGGCATTCATTCCATCCAATGTGTAATTTGTAGAGGAAGCTAATTGTCCAGAAATATTCCCGCCTCTGGTTAAAGGTGATAAATCCATTAAGCTGGTGAAATTTCTTCCGTTGACCGGCAACGCATTAATTAGTTTAGCAGTGACAGCTGTTGCTGCTCCTAAATTTCCGGTTTTGTTTTTCAACCCTCGTCCTACAACTTCAACGACTTCCAGATTTTGAATGTCATCCTGCATCAGAATTTCGATATTTATTAAATCTCCTTGATTTAATGTGTAACCGGAACGCTGTTGTTCTCCAAAGCCTAAAGCTGTAACGCTAATAGTGTAAGGTCCGCCTAAAGGAAGTTCTTTGAATGTAAAAACACCTTTGAAATTAGACAATGAATTGGTTTTGAATCCTGTTGATTCATTCCGAATTTGCACTGTTGCATCTTTAAGAGGTTCTGAATTATTACCTAAAACGACACCTGAAATAGAGGCTTGAGTAGTTTGAGCAAAATTTGTAGCGCCAACAAAAACGGTCAGAACCATCGTAAATAAAAATAATTGAAGTTGTTTCATGAATACTATTTTTTTTGTTTTTTAGTGCCGACAAAGGAATTGACTAATTGAAAAAAGACTGTTATTTTAACAATAACTGTAAAATACTATTGTGTTAATGAAACCTTAAAAATCGAGTGTTTTATGAGCTTTTTTTAAGATATTGTTAACCAAAGCGGACCAAGAAAGATCGAATTTCTTTAGGTAAAATAGTCTTAATTTAATCCTTTCTTAATGTTTGGTTCCGGCGGTTCATCTATTTTTACGACAAAACTTAAATGGAAATTATGAAATTCACTACACTATTATTGGCTTCAGCAGCGGCCTTATTATTATCGAATTGTACTTCTAATAAATTTGTGGTTTGTGGGCACAGAGGTGCGATGGGACACGAAACCGAAAACACATTGGCATCCATAAAAAAGGGAATGGAATTAAAAGCTGATATGTTAGAAATCGATGTTTTCAAAATTAAAACGGGTGAAATGGTTGTTTTTCACGATGATGATTTGGATCGTATTACAAACGCAAAAGGAAAAATTGAAGAATATACTTTTGAAGATTTGCGAAAAGTTTTGGTTGCCGGAAAACATCAAATCCCAACTTTACAAGAAGTGATTGAGACTATGGATAAAAAAGCGGTGCTAAATATTGAATTGAAAGGAACGAACACCGCAACGGATACGTACAGAATTATAGAAGAGTACAAGAAAAAAGGGTGGAGAAATAAAGACTTTTTTATATCCAGTTTTCGAATAGGTGAATTGCAAAAAATGAGGTCTTTGAGTTCTGAAATTGCGATTGGTTTACTAACTTATAAAGATCCTATTGAGACAATTATTAAAACAGGAAAAGAACTGAAAGCACAGGCAATTAATCCCTATTTTAAAACTTTAACGACCGAGAATGTTGCGATAATGAAAGCTAATAATTTTAAAATATATCCTTGGACTGTTAACGAACCTGCGGATATTAAGAATTTACAACAACTTAAAGTAAGCGGAATTATAACGGATTATCCAGAAAGAATTATAAGATAATTTTCAATAATCTATAATTGCTTTTGATTTAATGAAGTGGTCTAAAATTAATTTAGATCACTTTTTTGCTTTTAGATAATTAAGAATCGATGCTGATTTTTTAAAATAATATTACCTTTTATTCTGAATGATTTCTGCCAGAAGTTTTTTGGCGCGAAGCAATTTAATTTTTACATTACTCAAAGGTTCATCAATTTTATTGGCAATTTCCTGGTAACTCATTTCCTGAAAATAGCGCAACTGAATCACTTCCTGATAATGTGGTTTCAATTCTTTGATGAATTGCAGTAATTGAGATAGATTTTGTTCCGTAATCAATTCGTCTTCCGCGGATGGAGTGGTGTCGGCAATATTGTAGGCTTGCTGATCCTGATCATCGGTAATTTCGATGAAAAGACTGGATTTCTTTTTTCGCAATAAATCGATGTGCACATTTTTTGCAATGGCAATAAGCCAAGTATTGAACTGGAATTCTGAGTTGTACGTGGCTATTTTATCAAATGCTTTGGAGAATGTTTCAATGGTTATATCCTCGGCATTGGTTTCATTTTCGGTACGTTTCAGCATAAAACCATACACTTCATTCCAGTAATGATTCAATAGAAAAGTAAAGGCAACCTGATCGCCTTGTTTCGCTTTTTCTATTTGTTTGTTTATTTCCAATGTACCGGTTTTGAGAATGTATTTGTTATAAAGATATTGATTTGTGTAAAGAGCAAGACCAATTCAAGTATCGGATACCAATATACAACATCTTTTTCTTTTAATTTACCTGCCGAAAATCCAACGATGATCCAAGTTACAATATATCGGAGAGCTATCAAACAGAGCACTAAAATCCATTGGAATTGAAAAGAAAGCAATACAATAGGCAATAAAATAAAAAACAATTGCGAGCAATAGAATGCTCCTAACTGCAATTTGTCAAAAGGTTTGTAATAATTTGCCGTTGCAACATGTCTTCTTTTTTGAATCCACCAGTCATTAAAAGTCGTTTTTGGTTTAGAAACCGTAAAACTTTCCGGACTATAAGCAATGGTTGTATTTTTAGCTTTTGCGGCTTGGTTTACAAATAAATCATCATCACCAGATCGAATTTGCATGTGTTCGATAAATCCATTTACATTAAAAAACTCTTCTTTTTTATACGCTAAATTCCTTCCTACACCCATGTAAGGATGTCCGATTTTTGCCCACGAAAAATATTGAATTGCAGTCAATAAAGTTTCAAAACGAATTATTTTATTCAGGAACGAATTAGGAATTTTTTCATATTTACCATAACCCAAAACTATTGTTTTTTGCATTGTAAACTGAGAACTCATGGCCGTTATCCATTCCGTTGAGGTTGGGTAACAATCTGCATCCGTGAATAATAAATACTCTTTTTTGGCAGCTTTTATTCCTAAAGTTAAGGCGTATTTTTTGTTTCCCCAAAAAGCTTCGTTGTTCTCCACTTTTACCAGACGAACATTTGGATATTGTTTTTCAAAACCTTCAAAAAGATCCAAAGTAGCATCACTTGAAGCATCATCAATCAAAACGATTTCAAAATCCGGGTAGTTTTGTTCCGCCAGCAACGGAATAAAATTGGCCACGTTTTCTTCCTCATTTTTGGCACAAACAATCACCGAAATGGGAATTCTTTTTGGTGTTATCTTTTGCGTTTTGGCGAAAGCGAATTTCCCAAAAACACCCAGATAATACAAAATTTGAACCACGACAATAAAAATAAAAAAGTAAAGAATTAGTATAAGCATTTGAGTTTAATGAGTGTTTAAATGCCCAATCCCGAAGCTTCGAGACGGCAGAGTGCAAAGGTATGAATAGAATTGTGAATTGTTAAATACAATCTGTGAATTTCGAAATAATTTATCGAGGGCATTTCCTCATTTCATTTGCAACAGCAATGGATTGAAAATCTTCTGTTTTTTCTAACTCAGAAATGATGTTTTTAAGGTTTTTTTCATCCCTGTTTTGAGACATCTTTTTGGTAGCTTGAATTTCAGTAATAATCCAAGGAGTCAAGCATTCTTTTTTTTTTGTTAAATCACATTAACTTCGGCTTCAATATGAATACCAAACGTTTTAAAAATTGTCTCCTGAATATCCTTAGAAACATTCAAAATTTCCTGACCTGTTGCATTTCCATAATTCACTAAAACCAAAGCTTGGTTTTTATGGATTCCGGCATCACCAAAACGTTTTCCTTTGAAACCAGCCTGTTCAATAAGCCAACCAGCAGGAACTTTTACTTCAGTTTCAGAAACATCATAGTATTTCATTTCCGGAAATTGCTGATGAATTTTTTCGAAATCAGATTTCAATAAAATTGGATTTTTAAAGAAGCTACCGCTGTTTCCTAATTCTTTCGGGTCTGGTAATTTACTTTTTCTAATGGCAATTACGGCATTGCTGATATCTTTTAAAGTAGGATTTGTGATGTTATTTTTTTCTAATTCAGCCTTAATATCTCCGTAAGAAGTATTTATTTTATGATTCGTTTTTGTCAATTTAAAAACAACCGAAGTAATAATATATTGATGTTTTGCTTCATTTTTAAAAATGCTTTCTCGGTATCCAAAATGACATTCTTCTTTTGTAAATATTTTTATTTCCTGATTTGCTATTGTCATTGCTTGGCAGGAAACAAAAGTATCTTTGATTTCAGTTCCGTACGCTCCTATGTTCTGGACCGGCGTAGTTCCTACATTTCCCGGAATCAGTGACATGTTTTCTAAACCACCAAAATTTTGATTGATGGTCCAAAGCACAAATTCATGCCAGCTTTCGCCAGCCTGACTTTCGACCCAGACAAAATCCTCATTTTCTTCAAGGATTTTTTTGCCTTTCAAATCGATATGAATCACAAGCGCATCAATGTCTTTTGTCAAAAGCATGTTGCTGCCTCCGCCCAAAATAAATTTTTGCTGCGTTTTATTTTCTTGTAAAATAGTTTTCAATTCTTGCGCAGAATGAACGGCGACAAACTGTTTTGCTTTGGCTTCAATGCCAAATGTATTGTATTTTTTTAAAGAGAAATCAGATACTATTTCCATAAAAGAAAGTTCTTTTTTTGTTGTTGAATGCTGCACCAAAAGTAAGAATTAAAATTTAGTTGCATACGTTTTCATCCAGATATGCATCATAAACAACGGCATTATGTACGGCGTCATTCTGGTATCTCCTTTTTGTAAATTCAGTATCAGTTTCTGTATGTTGATGTTCTCAAAATAAGGCATTTGAAAAATATCACTTTTTGAAAAAGACTCTAATTCCTCTTTAAAAGCATGACTTTTTGTAATGTAATCGCCCCAAGGCGCACTCAAACCCACTTTTCTGAAATTTAGAATTTCGTCTGGCAAACGTTCTTCCATTGCTTTTTTTAGAATAAATTTCCATTTTTTACCGCTAAAAAGCCATTTGTCATCCAATGATCCTAATCCTACCACTAATCTTGGATCTAGAAAAGGTTCCCTACATTCAATGGAAGCGCCCATAGTACAACGGTCGTTCCTGTCCAAGAGCGAACATAAATAGGTGTGTTGATCAAAATAAAGGGCTTGTCGGCGTAAGTTTTCAGGATATAATGATTTCGCTTCTTTGTAGATTTTTTTCCTGTATTCATTTGTTGGAGCGTTATTAATTCCAAAAGTTTCCGCAATATCATTTGGATAAATATTGGAACCATTGTAAATAACCAATTCCGATTTCTTACTGATTTGCG
This sequence comes from Flavobacterium sp. CAN_S2, assembly GCF_015752255.1. NCBI lineage: Bacteria > Pseudomonadati > Bacteroidota > Flavobacteriia > Flavobacteriales > Flavobacteriaceae > Flavobacterium > Flavobacterium sp. CAN_S2. The sequence continues at coordinate 106,589 of NZ_JADOVA010000003.1, read as the reverse complement.
CATAACGGCTAAGCTTTTCATAGCGCGGTTTTTTAGCGAATAAATCAATGTTGCCAAAAGTGGCTATAGAATTCAACAAGGAAGGATATTTCAAGGCTTTGTAGCGCACATAACCGCCCATTAATTCATCAGCGCCTTCACCAGAAAGTAAAACTTTTACCGACGGCTTAGCCATTTGAGATACTGCAAAAAGATGCGGTTCACTCAAGTGCATGATAGGTTCATCCTGAAAATAAGTCGAGCGTATTAGCTTATCATAAAGATTTTCGTCCTCCAATTGCATCGTGTGAAATCCATAATTGAACCTCTCAGCCATCATTTTTGCCAAATGTGATTCGTTGTGTTCCTTTTCCTTGAAACCCATATTGAAGGTCTGAATGTCCTTATGTTTTTGTTGGTGCAATGAAGCTAAAACCGAGGAAGAATCCAGTCCGCCACTTAATAAAACTCCAACAGGAACGTCGCTTATCATTCTCATTTTTACCGAATCATCAAACGTTTCCCGAAACCATTCGACCGGATTTTTTATTTCAGGCTGGTTTTGTATTTCCTTTTTTAGATTCCACCATTTCTCGGTAGTGGTTTTTCCGCCTTCCTGAATGGTCATTATATGCCCAGGCAATAGTTTTTTTATGTTTTGGTACAGCGTATTTTCTCCTGCTACAAATCGGTTAAAAATATATTCTTCCAGTCCGTCTTGTGCCATTTTTAGCGGAACTCCAGCGGTAAAAAGTGCTTTTTGTTCCGATGCAAAATAAAAAGTTTCATTGTGAAAAGAGTAATACAATGGTTTAACGCCCATTCTGTCGCGAACAAGAGTCAGCTTTTTTTCTAATTTATCCCAAACAGCAAAAGCAAACATTCCGTTGAGGCGGTTGAGCATTTTTAAGCCGTGCAATTGAAATAATTTCATCAAAACTTCCGTGTCTGATGTCGTTTTGATATCAAAGCCATTGCTTTTTAGCTCTGGATAAAATTCTTTATAATTATAGATTTCGCCATTGTAAACCATACTATATCTTCCGTTTTCCGAAAGAAAAGGTTGGTGTCCGGCTTCAGAAACATCCAGAATTGAAAGTCTCCGGTGTCCAAAACCAATGTTGCTGTCAAGGAATAACCCTTGATCATCAGGTCCGCGATGTTCCAGCGAATCCCGCATTTTTATAAGAATGCGTTCGTCTACTTTTCTCTGGGATTGTAAATGCAAAATTCCATTAATTCCACACATAATTAATTGGAGTGATTTGTGTTAATTAATTCGTGGTATTTATTGGCAATAATTTTCATATTAGTAGTGTAATCTACATTTTTTACAACAAATTTTCTGTTTTCCGAAACTGCTTTTTCTCTATGTTCTTTATTCTCAAATGCCCAGATTAATTCTTCGGCAAGTGTTTTATAATTATCAACAGGAATTAATAGACCGTTTTTGCGGTGCTCAATCCAGCTTTTATTTCCGGAAATATCACTTACAACTGGATAACAATTTGTAGCCATTGCTTCAAACAATGAGGCCGAAACGCCTTCTGTTATTGGCATACTGATGTATATGTTAGATTCTTGTAATAGCTTTGGTAAAGCAGTGTTTAGAATTCGTCCGGTAAAATTGACTTTATTTTCGATGTTTAATTTTTTTGCTAATTCTTTTAATGCAGAAAGTTGTGTTCCGTCACCTATAATTGTAAGTACGAAATCTATCCCTTTTTGGTTTAAAATGGCAAATGATTTTAGAATAATGTCATGTCGGTATTCCGGGAGCAAAGAACGCGTCACGATAGCGGAAATTTTTTCTGGATTGGCCATGTTTTGATTTCCAAATTGAGATAAATCAATTCCCTTTGGTAATACTAAAACCTTGTTCATATCAACTTTTGCCTCCATCATAGAAATAGTCATCACGGGACCCCAAGCATGAATTAAGTCGGCTTTTTGAAAAGCATACTGTTGAATGATTCTTTTTAGCGGAAGTGAAATAGATTTTTCAGGCCATAAATCGGTTCTGCCTTGTTGTGCTATTGCAACTGGTTTTACACCGGATAATGCAGCAAGAAAACCATAACTGGTGGTTCTTTCGGCAATAACCATGTCCGGTTTTTGGACTTTTATTAGTTTCCTGATTTTAAAAATGGCTACTTCAAATTCGAAAATTCTTAAAAGTCGATTTTTAAAACTAGTATTAGGTGTTTTTAATTCCCAAGTAATAATTTCGAAATCGCCAAATTCCTTCAGTCCGTTCATCCAAGTGATGGCATCGGCTCTGTAGGATTCGCCAAGAAAAAGTATTTTCTTTTTTTTCATTAGAATTACTCCGAAGTTAATGCGCGATTGATGAAATCGTTCAGTGGTTTTAGCGCAATTAGTTTTTGGCTCATAACGGCAACAAAATCTTTTTTGGATGCTGCGCTGAAATCAATTTTTTGAGAAGCTTCAAAGCTTTTTAATTTTAATAATTCAATCGCCGGATGTTCTTTATCGTAACCTCGAGGTGGATTTTTTAAAGTGTCTTTTTCATTGCGGTCAAAATCGCCAAATTCACTTTTGAAATCTTTTTCCTTAAGGATCGCTTCTAAATCATCATAAAAAAAGGCTATTTCTTTGCGCATTTTTTTTAAATCTTCAGATTCAGGACAATACAATCCGCCGGCAATAAAACTGGCTCCTTTTTCAAGGTGAATGTAATAGCCGGAACGATTCAGCCCTTTGGCGCCAGACGAAAGCCATATTCCCAAGTGTGATTTGTAAGGTGTTTTATCCTTAGAAAACCGAATGTCACGATTGATTCTGAAGGTGCAATTTTTAACTTCCAGCATTTCCAGCGATGGATCCAGCGGTTTCATGGCGTCCAGTAAATCAGCAACTAATTGTTGGTAATCTTTCTTGAATGCTTCGTATCTTTTTTTGTTTTCCAGAAACCAATCCCGATTATTATTGGCTTTTAAATCATCTAGAAATTGTAATGTGTCTTTTGAAAGCATCTTGAGTTATTGTATTTGTTTTCTTAATTCCTCTTCGCTTATAAAACCGGAATGTTTCCATTGTACCGCTGCATTTTCATAAAGCAATAAAGTAGGAAGTTCGCTGATTTTCATTTCGGTCATCAAGGTTTTATTTTTGTCAGCATCTAGGCGAATAATTGTTACTTTATCTGCTAATTCTTTCTCCATTTGCAAAAGATACGGTTTCATTTTTTTGCAGGGCGCACACCATTCCGCATAAAAGTCAATCAATACTTTTTTGTCAGAGTTGACTAGTTTATTGTATTCCTGCACGGTCATTCCTGTGATTTTGTTATCGGGTTTAGACAAACCTGCAGCATCCCATTTTAATATTCCGCCTTGCAATTGATAAATATTCGTAAAGCCAAGTTCTTCCAGTTTTTCTACGGCACTCTGGCTTCTTCCGCCGCTTTTACAATACACGAAAACAGGTTTTGTTTTGTCCATTTTTTCGGCACCGTCAACAAAATTGTCTCCTAACCAATTTACATTTACAGCCTTGTCAAGATGATTGGCGGAAAATTCTTCCGGTGTTCGGACATCTAGAATTTGTGGATTTGGAGTAGCAGCGATTTTTTCGCTAAAAGCTTTCGCATCGATTGTTTGGCTTTCTTTTGAAGTTTGTCCGTTACAAGAAAATATTACAAATGATATGATTATGAGGAATATTGGATGTAATTTCATTGTTTTTTGATTTAAATTTGAATACGCTAAATTAGGTAATTTTTCAATTTTCAGACCTTATAAAGTACTAAATAAAAGTTATAAGTTAAAAATTTTATAGCTCTGATGTGTCGATTTTACAATCACTTCGGTACGTTCCGGATGTGTATCTGAAATGAAAAGCTGTCCAAAAGTATCGCTGTTGACCATTTCAATTATTTTTGCCACACGACTTTCGTCCAATTTGTCAAAAATATCATCAAATAGCAGAATGGGTTTGACACCGCTTTGTTTTTTTAGAAACTCAAACTGCGCTAATTTTAAAGCAATTAGATACGATTTTTGTTGGCCTTGTGAGCCAAATTTCTTTATTGGATGTTGGTCAATTTCAAAAGCTAAATCGTCTTTGTGAATTCCCACACTGGTATAATGCAAAGCACGATCTTTATTGATGTTTTCCTGCAAAAGGGCCAATAGATCTTTTTCGAATAAATGACTTTGATATACGAGTTGAACCGTTTCCTGCGAACCTGTTATGGCTTGATGATGGATATTGAAAATAGGAATGAATTGTTCTATAAACTCTTTCCTTTTTTCGAAAATATAGTGGCCGAAACCGGTCAGTTGCTCATTATATATAGATAGCGTGTCAGTATCGAAAACATGATTTAACGCAAAATATTTCAGTAAAGCATTACGCTGGCTCATTACTTTTTGATATTGGATAAGTTGCTGCAAATAATGGGAATCCAGTTGCGAGATCACGCTGTCCATGAATTTTCGTCTGGTTTCGCTTCCTTCCACAATCAAATCTCTGTCAGCGGGAGAAATAATCACCAGTGGAATAAACCCAATATGATCTGAAAATTTATCATAGGCTTTACCATTCCGTTTCAATATTTTTTTCTGACCTTTTTTAAGACTGCAAACAATTTGTTCCGTTCTTTCGTTCTTTTCAAATTCAGCGTCAATGACGAAAAATTCCTCTCCATGTTTGATATTTTGAACTGCTAATGGATTGAAATAGCTTTTTCCGTATGACAAATGATAAATAGCATCCAGCACATTTGTTTTACCAATTCCGTTTTTGCCTACAAAACAATTTATTTTAGTGTCAAAATCGAAGTTGGCTTCGGAGAAATTCTTATAATTGAACAGTGAAATTTTTTTTAAATACATGGGTAAGGCTTGCTGGTATTGAGAACTTTGCTGTTTTTGAACAGGTTTTTCAAAGTGGGTGCAAATTATTGAAAAATATCGATAAAACCCTCTTTTCTATTTTTTCTATCAGAATTATTTTGTCTTTGGAAACAAAGAATCTGGTAGTATATTTTTTTTAAATATAAAAGCATATTTTTTGTGTGGGTTTGAATAAAAATTTTATTTTTGCGACTCACTAAATTAAATTTAAATGGCTACTTACAATAAAAGAGGATATAAAGCACCAAAAGAAAAAGAAGTAAAAGAAGAAGGAGTTGAAGCAGTAATCATTGATGAAAAAGACAGTACAACAGCTGAGGTTTTTTCAAAATTAGACGAAACGGCTACAATAACTGAGGATTTTGTTGCTAAAAATCAAAAAGTTATTATTGGATTAGTTGCCGTTGCCGCTTTAGTTACAATCGGTTATTTAGCGTATCAGCGATTTATTGCTGCGCCAAAAGAAGATGAAGCTGCTAATGAAATGTTCGTTGCACAACAAAATTTTCAAAAAGCTACTGATGGAGTTGCGAGTGACTCATTATATAAGTTGTCTTTGAATGGTTCAGAAGGAAAATTTGGATTCTTGAAAATTGCTGATGAATATTCTGGTACTGATGCTGGAAATTTAGCAAACTATTATGCTGGAATTGCGTATTTGAACACAGGAAAATATACAGAAGCGATTGATTATTTAAACAAGTTCAAATCAGATGATATTGTTTTAAGTGCTTTGGCAAAAGGAGCAATAGGCGATGCTTATTCTCAAAAAAACCAACCAAAAGAGGCTTTAGAGAATTATGTAAAAGCCGCTGGTACTAACAAGAATGATTTCACTACGCCACGTTTCTTATTGAAAGCAGGAAAAACGGCTCTAGCTTTAGGTAATAAAGCGGATGCATTGAAATACTTCACAGATATTAAAGAAAATTATGAAGCTACTCCAGAAGCTGCTTCAGTTGACGTTTTGATAGGATTAGCACAATAGTAAAAAATGATATAAGATTGCTGATTTAAGATTGTAGAATTTTGATTTCAAAATACTATCTTTAATATCTGAAATCAAAATTCTAAAATCAAAATTCTAAAATCAAATGGCTACCGAAAATAAAAATTTATCTGAATACGACAAAAACACGGTTCCTAATGCGAAGAAATTTCGTTTCGGAATTGTAGTTGCGGAGTGGAACGAAACCATAACCGAAGGTCTTTTTGATGGTGCGTTCAAAACACTGTTAGAAAACGAAGTTCCGGCTGGGCAAATTATTCGTTGGAATGTTCCAGGAAGTTTTGAGCTAGTTTATGGTGCTAAAAAGATGTTGCAAACTCAGAATGTTGATGCCGTAATCGTTATAGGTTGCGTCATTCAAGGTCAAACCAAGCATTTTGATTTTGTATGCGAGGGAGTAACACAAGGAATAAAAGATTTGAATGTTCAAACGGATGTTCCGGTTATTTTTTGCGTGCTTACAGACAACACGATGCAACAATCGATTGACAGAAGCGGAGGAATTCATGGAAACAAAGGAACCGAAGCTGCTATTGCGGCGATAAAAATGGCTTATATTCGTCAACAATCCTCATTGTCACATCAAATAGATAATCAACATTTATTGTCTGCAGGTGCGATTCAACTTGAAGAAGGTACGCCTTTAGAACTGAAGGAATAAATAATAAAAATACAAGTTGTTAAACCTATATTATCTCAAAAATAGTATAGGTTTTTTTGTTTTTTTTATGATTAAATAAGCTACCGTTACGAGTTGAAATTCCTTAAATTTGTACCTCTTGGTTTTATAATAAACTATTGTCACCCTGAGCACAGTTGAAGGGTTAACTTTAAATCTGAATTTTTTAATGTCGAGTATAATTCAATTACTTCCTGATCATGTTGCCAATCAAATTGCTGCTGGAGAAGTTGTTCAAAGACCGGCTTCGGTTGTCAAAGAGTTGCTTGAAAACGCTGTAGATGCAAGGGCAACAGATATCAAATTAATTATTAAAGATGCCGGAAAAGCCTTGGTACAGGTAATTGACAATGGGTTAGGGATGAGCGTTACGGATGCACGTTTGTGTTTTGAACGTCACGCTACTTCTAAAATCCGTCAAGCTGAAGATTTATTTTCGTTGCACACGAAAGGCTTTCGTGGTGAAGCATTGGCTTCTATCGCTGCGATTGCGCATGTAGAAATGAAAACCAAGCAAGACCAGGAAGAACTGGGGACACATATCATCGTTGAAGGGAGTAAATTTGTGTCGCAAGAGGTAGCCGTTTTGCCAAAAGGGACTTCTTTTGCAGTCAAAAATTTATTCTTTAATATTCCGGCGCGACGCAATTTTTTGAAGTCGGATACCGTGGAATATCGCCATGTGATTGATGAATTTCAGCGTGTGGCTTTGGCTCACTCCAATATTCATTTTACGTTTTATCACAATGGGAGTGAAATGTTTAATTTGCCACCATCAACTTTACGCCAGCGAATTGTAAATATTTTTTCGGGTAAAACCAATGAAAAATTAGTACCAGTTCAGGAAGAAACAGAAATAGTGTCCATTCAAGGATTTGTTAGTAAACCTGAATTTGCTAAAAAGAATCGTGGTGAACAATTTTTCTTTGTCAATGACCGATTTATAAAAAGTGGTTATTTGCATCATGCTGTTATGGCCGCCTATGACGGAATCTTAAAAGATGGCGCTCAGCCCAGTTATTTTTTATATTTAACAGTGCCGCCAAATACCATTGATATCAACATTCATCCCACTAAAACCGAAATTAAGTTTGATGACGAGCATGCATTATATGCTATTTTAAGAGCTTCTATAAAACATAGTTTGGGTCAGTTTAATGTAGCGCCAGTTTTGGATTTTGATCGCGATTCTAATTTAGACACGCCGTATCATTACAAAGATTTAACGGGAGAAACGCCAACAATTCAAGTTGATGGGAACTTCAATCCGTTTTCCGACGAAAAACCCAGCAAGCAATTTTCCAGTTACAGAAAACCGGAACCAACTGCTAATTGGGAAAGTCTCTATGTTGGTTTAAAACAAGATACGGATGAAATAGGACAGATGACTTTTGAGAATGAAGAAGTAACTTCGTCTTTGTTTAATGATGAAGAAGTAGAGCATTCTGTTCATAAAACATATCAAATTCATAAGAAATACATTGTTTCTTCCATAAAATCAGGAATGGTAATTGTGGATCAGCAACGGGCACATCAACGTGTTTTGTACGAACAGTTTTTGGTTAATATGACCGTTCATCAGGCTTCAAGTCAGCAATTGTTATTTCCTTTGAACTTGTTTTACTCGTCAAGCGAAATGGAACTTATTGGAGAGTTGCAATTATCATTACGAAACACAGGATTTATTTTTGAAGAAAATAATGCGGATCATATTGTTATTTCCGGAATACCGGTTAACGTAACGGAGAGCGAAGTTTCACTGGTTTTAGAACAATTATTAAGCGATTTGCAGGACGGAATTCCGGAAAGCAGTTTTAGTCAGAACGATACAATTGCCAAATCAATGGCCAAAAGTTTAGCAGTGAAAACTGGAACACACCTCACAGAAAAAGAACAGGAGAACTTGGTCAACGGGCTTTTTGCCTGCAAAGATCCCAATGTATCTCCATTTCATAAACCCACTTTCATCACCATGCGTGTGGAAGATTTAGATAAAAAATTTGCAATATGAGAAACGTAACTGAAACCGTAAAACAATTAATTATAATCAACGTATTGTTTTTTGTAGGAACTTTAATAATTGGCGATGCTGCCTATAAAATATTGGCGTTATATTTTCCTGAAAATCCTAGTTTTCAATTGTGGCAACCGCTGACGCACATGTTTATGCATGGAGGTTTTATGCATATTTTCTTCAATATGTTTGCGTTATATTCTTTTGGATCTGCTTTAGAGCAAATTTGGGGAAGCAAAAAGTTTTTGTTTTTCTATATTTCCTGCGGATTAGGAGCAGCGTTGTTGCACACAGGTGTTAATTATTACTACTTTCAAGAAAATTTGAATACACTTATTGCGAATGGGTTTCCTAAACAAGAGGTTTTACAGTTATTGAATGAAGGGAAAATCAACACAAGATGGCAGGAAATCTTGTCTGTTTCTGATTTTCAAAATTTCACTAGTGCTTACATGGGAACAGCTGTTGGTGCATCTGGAGCTATTTACGGAACGATAGTGGCGTTTGCTTTTATGTTTCCAAATGCAGAATTGGCTTTGATGTTTATTCCCGTGCCCATAAAAGCAAAATATTTTGTCCCAGGTTTAGTATTGGTCGATTTGTATTTAGGTATTTCCGGAAAATCAATCTTTGGTGGTGGTGGAATTGCTCATTTTGCTCACGTTGGTGGAGCTTTGTTCGGTTTTATTATTATGTGGTATTGGAAGAAAAATCAGTTTAATAAAAACCGTTGGAATTAAAATTGTAATTTCATTTAAACAATACGAATTCACTATCAGTTTTTAAATCCCAATTACCTTATGAATATTATTGACGACTTGAAATTACAATATAAGATAGGAGGAATTGTGACTCAGCTAATCTTTTGGAATGCTGCTTTGTTTGTTTTTCCGTGGTTATTTTTTGCGCTTTTATCTTTGTTAGGCGTCAATATTGATTATCTTCATTATGTGAGTTTGTCCTCTAATCCGGCGCTTTTGCTCTGGAAACCGTGGTCGTTGCTTTCGTATGCTTTTTTTCACAGCGGCATCATGCACATCGTTTTTAATATGATTGTTTTAAACTTTTCAGGAAGATTATTTATGACTTTTTTCACATCGAAGCAATTATTAGGTCTGTATGTGTTAAGTGCTATTTTTGCTGGACTATGTTATATTTTGGTTTTTTATATTTTAAATATTAATGCGCCTATTGTTGGAGCTTCTGCGGCAATTATGGCTATTTTAGTCGCTACTACAACTTATTATCCTTTGATGGAGCTTCGTTTATTGATTATCGGGAATGTCAAGTTATGGCATGTTACTGCTGTGATAATTATTATTGATTTGATGCAGCTGCGTTCCGAAAACATGGGTGGACATATTTCTCATCTTTCAGGTGCTTTATTTGGTTTTATTTTTATTAAATTGCTACAAAATGGAACTGATTTAAGTGTTAGTGTTTCTCGTGTAATTACTTTTTTTGCCAATTTGTTCAAGAAAAATACTTCGACACCCTTCAAAAAAGTGCACAAAAATTACAGCAAGCCAGTAGAGAAAAGCGTTTCGAAAATAGTTACAAAAGATAAATCACAACAACAAATTGATGAAATTTTAGATAAAATTAGTCAGTCTGGTTATGATAGTTTGACAAAAGAAGAAAAGGAATTTCTGTTCAAAGTAGGAAAATAATTTTCAAATCGGCTGTCAACTATTTGTACTAATAAAAAATTGAGAAAATGAAAAATTTGTCATGGTTTAATAAAGGGATGTTTTTTTTGAATATTATTTTAACCCTTGTCACTTTTATTGCTTATGTTTTGCCTTTTTTGGCGCCAAAATCATTTCCGCTTTTGTCTGTTTTGACACTTTTTATGCCACTTTTTTTTGTTTTCAATGCGTTGTTTTTTATTTATTGGGCATTCCAATTCAAAAAGCAATTGATTGTATCGGGTTTGGTTTTATTAATAGGAATCACTTTTATAAATAAGTTTTACAAGTTTTCGTCTCCTAAATTTTCTAAAGAAGAAAAAGATTTTACCGTCATGAGTTATAATGTTCGGTTATTGAATGTATTCAGGTGGATCGACAGAGATGATGTTCCTTCGGATATTCTAGCTTTCATCAATGATAAAAACCCCGATATTTTATGCATGCAAGAGTATTCTCCTTCTGCCGATATTGATTTGAAAGTTTATCCGCATCGGTATATTTTTACCGATGGAAACCAAATTAAAACTGGTCAGGCAATTTTTTCTAAGTTTCCAATTATCGATCAGGGAAATATAATTTTCCCTAATTCCAGCAATAACGTAGTCTTTGCAGATATTAAAAAAGGGAAAGATATCATCAGGGTGTACAATATGCATTTGCAGTCTATCAAGATTTCTCCTGATGTGAACGAAATTGATGAGAATATTGATGCTATAAATCAGCAAAAATCACAAATGCTTTTCATCAGAATAAGTAAAGCGTTCAAGCAACAACAGCAACAAGCAGAATTGTTTAAGGAGCACAAAATGAAATGTATTTACCCAACTATTATTTGCGGAGACATGAATAATAGTGCTTTTTCGTATGTTTATCGAAGTATAAAAGGTAAGATGAAAGATAGTTTCGAGGAAGCGGGAACTGGTTTTGGAGAAACTTATAAATTCAGGTATTATCCAGCGCGTATTGATTACATTTTTGCTGATGAAAAAATGAAGGTTAAGAGTTTTGAGCATTTTCCAAGTTTTGTAAACTCAGATCATTTTCCCATAATGGCAAGATTATCGTTAGAATAAAAGCCGACTTTAAAAAACTATTTGATAATCAGTTTTTGGGTTTTTAAATATTCAGCAGCATATTTTCCTTCATTGAAAAGTAAATCCAGAGCACTCAAATTGTTGATAAATCCATATTTGTCATCAAAAACCTGTGTGTAGTTTTCAAATATCGAAAGGTCTTTTTTTCCGTTTACCAACGCTCTGACATCTGTAATTACAGCTTTGTCTACATCATGAAAATATTCAGTTGTAGTTTCATAATCAATTTTCATTCTAAGACATTTGGACAGAATAGCCAACGCTTCAAAATTTAGATCCAACAAAAAATCATATTTTTTTTCAAAAAGAGGTCGGATATCATCTTCAAAAAATTCGAAAAAAGGAGAATTTCTATAAGCTGCTTCCAGTGATTTGAAATGTTGTTTCTGCCAGTCAAAATCACTTTCGATTCTAATATCTTTCGTTTTTTGATGGCTTTCTTTCGAATGTTTTACAGGAATATTCAATAACTGAATGCCGTTTGGACTGTAAATATAAGTGCGATTGCGGTTTGTCTGTTTCTGGAAATTATCTTCTATTTCAAATGTAATATTTTCTGATTGAGCCATAGCCACAAAATGGCTGATTGATGGGAAATAGGTGGGATGGAGGAGAATTTCCATTTGATGATTTGTTATTTTAAAGTTTAAAGTTCAAGGCAGTCGTCTGACTTTAAACCTTAAACTTTAAACCTTTTTTATTTAAACTTTACTCGCTTTTCTTTTTTTCCAAAAATATTCTCCTACGAAGAAAATTATCAATCCAAGCAGAAATAATTTGAAATAAGATTGTGGTTGACCTTCACCGCTAACGGTTGTGAAAACTCTGTCCCAACGAATTTTATTTATTCCTTTACCGTTTGGATCGATACTTAACCAGATAAAAATAGGTTTCCCTACGATATGATTTTCAGGAACAAATCCCCAATAGCGGCTGTCCTCTGAGTTGTGACGGTTGTCACCCATCATAAAGTAATAGTTCTGATTGAAAGTATAAGTAGTAGCTATTTCGCCGTTTATTCTAATTTCGGAACCGTTTACTTTTAAATCATTATTCTCATAATCGGTAATAATGGCTTTATAAAATGGCAATGTTTCGGTGGTTAATGCTACTGTTTTTCCTTCTTCCGGAATGTAAACGGGACCATAATTATCACGATTCCATTTATTGATATGTGGGAAAACACTATTGTCATCTTCTCGAGAAATTTGTCTGATTACAGCCGTAATTCCGGGTGTGCTTTTTAATCTTTCCGCTCCGGCTTCAGTCAATGCACTCATAAAAATAGTATCTCTTCTCGTCTGGTCTATAAAACCAGCAGGATCCGTTACGTCTAAATCTTTAAATAAAGATTCAAAATCGATTGGTGTTTTACCGTCTAATGCTATTTTATAAGAGAATTGTGGTTTCGCTCGTTCAGGTAATTGCAATATTTTACCATCAATGTAGACCATACCGTCTTTTATAGATAAATTATCACCCGGAATTCCAACGCATCTTTTTACATAATTTGATTTTTTGTCTACGGGTTTATAAGCACGTCTTTTTGAAGTGTCAAAAAATCTATAAACAGTATCGACCGGCCAGTTAAAAACTACGATATCTGTACGATCAATATTTTGAATTCCCGGCATTCTCATGTAAGGCAATTGAGGCCAAGTCAGGTAGGATTTGCTTTTTGTCAAAGGAATAGAGTCGTGAACCATTGGTAAAGCTACTGTTGTCATGGGAACTCTTGCGCCATAATTCATTTTGCTTACAAATAAAAAATCACCTACTAATAATGATTTTTCCAATGAAGGAGTTGGAATTGTGTACGGTTGAATAAAATAAGTGTGCACGATTGTAGCTACAACAATAGCAAAAAGTAAAGAACTAACGGTGTCCGCAGCTTTATTTTGCGGGCTTAAACTTCTATCCGAAATGTAATTTAATTTTTGTGTGTAATTGATATAATATAGGTACAATCCCAAGGTTATCAATACTAAAAAAGTATCTAATCCAGATCTTTTTCCAAAGCTTCTCAGTGTTTCTACCCAAACGACCGGAAAAATAATCAAATTGATAATTGGTATAAATAATAAGATTGTCCACCAACTAGGACGACCTATAATCTTCATTAAAACAATTGCATTGTAAACGGGCACTGCAGCTTCCCATTTTTTTCTTCCTGCAGCTTCATATAATTTCCAGGTTCCTAAAAAGTGAACTATTTGTAAAAGCAGAAAAAATACAAACCATTGATATACTGACATAGTTTTTTTTGTTTAAAGTTTAAAGTTTAAGACTGTTTTCGTTGGAAATTTTCTTAAACAGGCGAATAATTTTATTTTAATTCTAAAACATCTTTCATGGTAAAAATGCCTTGTTTTCCCACAATCCATTCTGCTGCAATTACAGCACCAAGTGCAAATCCTTCGCGATTGTGTGCGGTATGTTTAATTTCGATTGCGTCTACGGAGGAATTATACGTTACGGTGTGCGTTCCCGGCACAGTACCAATTCGCTTTGCTTCAATATGAATTTGCTTCGCTTCCGCATTTTCTAATGTCCAATCCATGTATGAACTATTTTCGATGATTCCTTTAGCCAATGAAATCGCCGTACCGCTTGGTGCATCCAGTTTCTGTGTGTGATGGATTTCTTCCATTGAAACTTTATAGCTATCGAATTTTGACATGATTTTAGCCAAATATTCGTTGACTTCAAAAAATATATTTACGCCTAAACTAAAGTTAGAACTCGAGATAAATGCTCCGTTTTTTTCATTACAAAGTGCCGCTACTTCATCATAGTTTTCCAGCCATCCTGTTGTTCCTGAAATTACGGGAACATTTGCTTGGAAACAATTTGAAATATTACTAACAGCTGCTGTTGGAACACTAAAATCAATTGCCACATCAGCATTTGAAAGGCCATCAAAAGTGTTGTTTTCATCTTTTTTCAAAACGATTTCATGGCCTCTTTCCAGTGCAATTCTTTCAATTACCTGGCCCATTTTTCCGTATCCTAAAAGCGCAATTTTCATTTGTTTATTTTTTAAATTTTGAATATTTTAATAGTCCTGCAGCCAATAATGCTAATAAAACTCCGGCAATAAATCCTGAAAAGAAGGTATTCATTCGGATGGGATCGAATGTTTTATTTTCGGAATAGTTTACTAAAGTGATTAGTAATAAAATTGTAGTTCCAATAAAAAAATATTTCTTCCCGATTTTATTGAGTAATGACATGACGAGCTGTTCTTTTTATTTAATTCCGTTTTTAAACTAATATTTGGGTTCTAAAAACTGTAATTAAAAGTTAGTCCCACATTTGTCTTTAATGTTACATCATTCGGATAAAGAACCGGTCTTACGGACAAGTTTTCATCTACATTAAATTGGATTAAAGCGGCATCCACATTAGCATCAAGAATATTCAATGCGTAAAATGCCAGCGTAACCAAAGCAGATAAATCGCGGTTGCGTTGGTAAAATTTCTGTCCGGCAATTAATCGATTGTTGTCCAGAAAAGCTAAATCGTCTGTAACATACCCTTCCAGTCTGCTTTTGTAAGCATCTCTGTACTGATGGTATTTTTTATTATTGTCAACATAAAAATAAATACTCGTTCCCAAAGCCCCGTATACGAGCGGTATTTTCCAGTATTTTTTATTGTAAGCCTGCCCCAAACCCGGTAAAACAGCTGAAAAAAAAGCGGCTTTTGCAGGAGTCAACGGATCTATATCATTTGATTTCAAAGTATCTTTGGCGACCAACATCGCTTCTGTTTCCGTTTGTGCAAAAACAGCAGTGTTTCCTACTATAAAAAGGAATAGAGCGATGATAATGATTTTATTCACTATTCGTTTATTAATTTGATGATTCTGTTGAAGTCTTCTTCAGAGTGAAATGGAATTGTGATTTTCCCTTTACCGTTTCCGGCTACTTTCACATCTACTTTGGTGCCAAAATAATTCGTAAAAGTGCTTTTTTGAGCATCAGCGATTTCAAACGAAGCAGCTTTTGGTTTTCCGGCAGGTTTAGGTTTTAAACTTTCCTGGTAGTTTTTTACCAAAGCTTCGGTATCACGAACGGACAGATTTTGGCTGACAATTTTTTGGTAAATATCAGTTTGAATGTCTTGATCTTCGATATTGATTATTGCACGACCATGACCCATACTGATGAAACCATCGCGAATTCCAGTTTGGATTATCGGATCCAGTTTCAAAAGTCTTAAGTAATTAGCAATAGTAGAGCGTTTTTTTCCTACGCGCTCACTCATTTGTTCCTGAGTCAGTTGAATTTCGTCAATCAAACGCTGGTAGGAAAGCGCAATTTCAATTGGGTCTAAATCATGGCGTTGGATGTTTTCCACCAAGGCCATAACCAGTGATTCGTTGTCATTTGCAATCCTAATGTATGCAGGGACGGTTTTCAATCCTACAAGAGTGGATGCGCGAAGACGACGTTCCCCTGAAATCAATTGGTATTTATTGAAGTCTAGTTTACGTACGGTAATGGGTTGAATAACGCCTAATTCTTTGATAGAAGTCGCTAATTCTCGCAATGATTCTTCATTGAAATTGCTTCTTGGCTGAAACGGATTTATTTCAATCGCCTCAATTTCAAGCTCAATAATATTTCCTACAACCTTATCGGCATTTTTATCGTCAACAGATTTAATATCGTTTTCCGGATCTTTCAATAATGCGGATAATCCTCTTCCTAAGGCTTGTTTTTTAAGTGCTTTTGCCATAAACCTATTTACTGTTTTTCTTTATAACTTCTTGAGCCAGGTGCAGGTAATTAGTTGCGCCTTTGCTTGTTGCGTCGTAGTTTATAATGCTTTCGCCAAAACTAGGTGCTTCGCTCAATTTTACATTTCTCTGAATAATAGTCTCAAAAACCATGTCGTTAAAATGTTTCTGAACTTCTTCAACCACTTGATTTGACAAACGTAAACGGGAGTCAAACATGGTCAATAATAATCCTTCGATATCTAAATCCGGATTATGAATTTTTTGTATACTTTTTATGGTGTTCAGTAATTTTCCTAAACCTTCCAATGCAAAATACTCACACTGAATAGGAATAATAACCGAGTCAGCTGCGGTCAAAGCATTCAAGGTAAGTAATCCCAGCGATGGCGCACAATCAATAATGATGAAATCATAATCATCTTTGACACTTTCCAATGCTTTTTTAAGCATATATTCCCTGTTTTCTTTGTCGACTAATTCGATTTCAATGGCAACAAGATCAATATGCGATGGAATCACATCTACATTTATAGCAGAACATTTTATGATGGCCTCTTTTGGGGTATGACTATGTTCTAGAATTTGGTACGTTCCTATTTCAACAGATTCAACGTCAATTCCTAATCCTGATGACGCATTTGCCTGTGGATCAGCATCTATAAGTAATACTTTCTTTTCTAAAACTCCTAATGAAGCAGCAAGATTAACTGATGTTGTAGTCTTTCCAACTCCTCCTTTTTGATTAGCAATCGCGATGATTTTGCCCATTTATTTTTCTAAATTTTGAACCGTAAAAATACAATTATTTATGGTTTCTAAAAATCTATTTTGTTAACATTCGTTAAAGCTTGATTCCTTGCCCTTTGACAGATTCCTATTTTTTTAAAATGGATTTTATTGAATAGGAGCTATTCCAGCTGTGCGCTACAAGTTCTTGAGCTGCTCCCGGTTTTTTCTAATGCCATAAAAGGAGCTTCCTTTGGTCGCTCTTTTCTGTCAAGAAAAAATGGGAGCAGCTCATCGAAGCTTTTTACTGCCATCCGGGCTAAGAGAGTTGTGATTGAATAATGCTTTGGAAAATAAAATTATTTGTATTTCCGAACTAATTTTCGCAATAAATAAATTTATTTCTTATTTCTGAAATAGTTTTGCAGAAGCCAAAAATAGTGCTATATTTGCACCCGCTTTCGGGGTGTAGCGTAGCTCGGTTATCGCGCCTGCTTTGGGAGCAGGAGGCCGCAGGTTCGAATCCTGCCACCCCGACAAATTGATCCTTTCTGTTCTCACAGAAGGGATTTTTTTATTCCAGAATAATTAAAACTGATACTTCTAGTTCAGTAGTACAGCAATAATATTCTATTTTTGCACTGTTAAATTCAAAAGAAACACCAATATGTCAGATACAATCGAAAAAATTAAATGTCTTATTATAGGTTCTGGTCCAGCAGGATATACTGCCGCAATTTATGCCGCCAGAGCAAACATGAATCCTGTTTTGTACCAAGGAATGCAGCCTGGTGGTCAGCTAACAACAACTAATGAAGTAGAAAATTGGCCTGGAAACCCAGAAGGAATTACAGGTCCAGAAATGATGGTTGGGTTACAAGCACAGGCTCAGCGTTTTGGAACTGATGTACGTGATGGTTGGGCTACAAGAGTTGATTTCTCGGGCGATATTCATAAAGTTTGGATCAATGATACGATAGAATTGCATTGCGAAACAGTAATTATTTCTACAGGAGCATCGGCTAAATATTTAGGGATGCCATCAGAACAACACTATTTGAAAATGGGTGGCGGAGTTTCGGCATGTGCTGTCTGCGACGGTTTTTTCTATAGAAATCAAGAAGTTGTAATCGTGGGAGCTGGTGATTCAGCTTGTGAAGAAGCTCATTATTTGTCCAAACTTTGTAAAAAAGTAACGATGTTAGTACGCAGCGAAAAATTCAGAGCTTCTAAAATCATGGAAGAGCGCGTTCGTAAAACGGAGAACATTACCATATTAATGAATCACGATACTGTTGAAGTGTTAGGCGATGAACAAGTAGTTACTGGTGTTAAGGCTTTAAATAAAACGACTAATGAAGTTTTTGACATTCCTGCCACAGGTTTCTTCGTAGCGATTGGTCACAAACCAAATACAGATATTTTCAAAGATTTTATCACATTAGATGAAACAGGATATATTATCAATACTCCAGGAACTTCAAAAACAAATGTTGAAGGCGTTTTTGTAGCAGGTGATGCTGCGGATCATGTATATCGTCAAGCGATTACTGCAGCTGGAACAGGTTGTATGGCTGCTCTTGATGCCGAAAGATATTTGGCTGCTAAAGAATAATCTTAGTCAGAAAAGTTAAAATTTAAAAAGTCCCATTTGCATAGCAAGTGGGACTTTTTATTGGTTATTATATACTATCAATCCAGTTTTTCTCCCTCTCCTTTGAAGAGGGTCGGGGAGAGGACTATTTCAACTTTTTAATCAATTTTGCTTCATCGGCAAATTTTCGTATTTCAATTTTGGGGGAACCCACCAATTGGATTTCTGATTTATTAGCGGCATCAATAATCACGGCTGTTTCGGTAAATAAACTGCAGCTGGAATAACTTTCAGTGGTGATATCCGCATTTTTTGTTGTGAATTTGTTTCCGGTAAATGAGGCGTTATTGTCCAATCGTATCATCGTATTTATAGAACTCCCCTCCAATGTAGCATCTGATTTTTGATACATATCCACTTTTAAATCAGTAGTGTTCACTAAGGCTTTCAAAGATGCATTTTTACTTAATTCGATGGCCGCATTTTCGGATTTTAAATTCAATTCTGTTTTTGATTTATCGTCTGATTGAAGTAAGAAATCCTTGGTGTTGACATTCAAAAATAATTTGGAAGCATCATGTGCTTTTAGTGTAATGGTATTCAGTAAAAGTTCCTGTATCGCGTTGACGGTCGATTCATCTTTTGAGGTTATGAGATTCAAATCTTTGGTATACGTAACTCTGACGATGATTTTTTTATAATTTGTGGCTTGCTTTGTGGTATAAATTCGCAAAGTATTATCACTTAAATCCAAAGAAATAATATCGTGCAGGTTGTCATCAGCTTCAATTTTTAGTTCGGTTCTTTCGCCTCTTTGCAAATGGACTTCGAGGTTATCTTCGATTACCAATGCTTCAAAATTCCCTACCTCCCGTTGCTCAACCGTGACCGTTTTTGATCCTTTTATTTTTTCCTTTTTCTGTGCCAAAGTCAATGCGGTTGATAAAAGGAGCAGGAGTATAAGTGTATATTTTTTCATGATTAGTTGGTTTGAGTCTACACAAATATAAAAAAATCATCCACTTGTGATGGATGATTTCTATTATATTTACTTGAAGTATTTGCTATTGTCGGCTTATACTGCCCCCAGAACTTGTTTCTTTTTGAATCGATTTTGGTTGTACGGCGTAGGAGATATTTCCCCCGCTGGATGCTTGTGCCACTAATTTTACAATGGGATGAACACTTATGGAAGCTCCACTGGAAACATCGGCAGTTACCTCATTAGCTAATAATTCATCAGCATTAATTTCGCTCCCACTTGATGCGGTGGTTTTCATCTGAAGTGCTTTTCCATTTATTGTGATTGTACTTCCGCTGCTGGAATCACAAGTAATATTATCCGATTCGATACTAATATCAATGGAGGCAGCACTAGAGGTATTCAAACGGATATTTTCGCCTTTCAGTGTATTCTTGCTCGTGATTGTAGCGGCGCTTGTTGCTTCTAATTCATCAATTATAGGCATTTTTACTGTTACTTTTTTAGAACCAGCATTCGAAAAAGAATTTTTATCAAATGAAATAACAAGAGTCCCATTTTCTACTCTGGTAGTAATGTGTTTTTGTAAATTATCATCAGCTTCAACCACTATTTCCGTTTTATCTGATTGTTCTATGACAAGATCTATCGAATTGTTAACTTCTATGCTTTTGAAATCATCTTCAACATTTCTTTTCTCGGTGGTGACATTTCCGCTTCCTTCTATTGAATTCAAGTTAATGGAGTGGTTGCAGGAAGCGAATAACAAAGCCGTTAAGACAACCAGAATGAATTTGGTAATTAATGTGATGACTTTTAACATGATTAGTTTGTTTTAATGATGATACCGTCTTTATTTATTTTTAATTCTTTAAGATTCTTTTTTGAATTAATCAAAGTGTCATTCGTCACAGAAACTCCGTCTTCATTAATGGTAACTGACGTTTCGATGCTGTCATTTTCAGTATCAGTATCAACGTCATTATATTCGTTTTCATCTGCGGGACAATTTAAACATTTTATTTGAGAATTTTCTACTTTGTAAATGTAATTGTCTGAACTGTAGTGTAAATTAAAATATTCATCGTCTGATCTGTCGTAATTTTGAACACTAGAATCAACTTTTAACAGTAGTCCTTCTGGTACAAATAATGTTATTTCAATCTCTTGGTCTCTGTATTTGTTTTTTAATTCCGTTAGTAAATAATTGTCTAAAATCAATTGGTTACCAATAATTTTGTAACTGTATTTAATTTGTTCGGCTCTGTTTTTTGCCTCAGATAACGATCTTCCGCTCGCTTCTTTTTCAACCTGAAGGTAAGGTAGTTTTTCATCTGTTTTTTCAATTTTAAAACTAACTTCATTTGAATAAATGATATCAGTTCCGGTAGAATCTTGTGTTACCATGAAATCATTACGGTCTTCCACATTTTTAGCAAAATAATCATTATGTTTGAATTTGATGAAAAGCGTATCATTCGGATTCAAATTGATTGTTTCTTTTTTAACTACTCGACCATCAACTGCAAATGCGCTGGCTTGTTTAATTCCAATTGATATCGCTAATGAAACTGCAATTAACCACAGTGCAAGCAACGTGTATTTTGCAATATTCCCAATAGATTTCATGTTTGGCGCTAATAATTTGAAACCTAGTAAGGTCAGGAAAAAGAAAGGGATTCCAACAGCAAAGAACATCAAAAGTCCAAAAGCCCACACCGGATAATCCGTAAAATTACCTGCTTCAATAAAACCTTGCCAAGGGAAATCAATGAATGCACCGGAACCTAAGGTGAAAATACCTATTAACAGAAAAAACAATACTGTTATTCCGGTGATGATTAGAATTACGCCTAAGAATTTAGCGAAAATCTTGAAAATGCTCATGATAAAATCACCAAAAGAATTTCCTATTTTACCAGCACCTGATTTTATTTGGTTGCCATATTTATCATAATCTGCATTTTTTATCTTGTCAGAAACATTTTCAAACTCTTCTCTTACTTTTTTTTCAATGTTTGAAATCGTAACCGGTTCTCCAGTCATTTCTAGTTTTTCTGTAGTTGTGATTGCTTCCGGAGTCACAATCCAAAGAATGATATAGGCTAAGATTCCAGTTCCAAATCCCGCAAAAACCAATAGGATAAGCACGATTCTGATCCACACTGCATCAACGCCAAAGTAATGTCCTAATCCAGCCGAAACACCACCTATCATCCCTTTTTCTCGGTCACGGTATAATTTTTTTGTTCTTCTGGTTGTATTGCTGTTGTAGGTATTTGCTCCTTTCAATTCATCTTCAATGATGTAATCTTCCGGTTGTCCCATTACGGCAATCACTTCATCTACATCTTTCAAACCAATAACATATTTGTCTGATTTTTGTTTTTCGTTCAATAATTCCGAAACACGCATTTCAATATCTTTGATAATCTCATCGTGTCCTGATGAATTAGATAAAGAACGTTTTATAGCGTCAAAATAGCGTGTCATTTTTTGGTATGCATCTTCATCTATATGAAAGAACATTCCGCCTAGGTTTATATTTACAGTTTTGTTCATGACTATTGTTTTTGGTTGGTTATTAGGTTTACGGCATCGGATAATTCAGTCCAGGTACCATTCAATTCGTTTAAAAAAGTTTGTCCAATTTCGGTCAGACCATAATATTTTCTTGGCGGTCCTGACGTGGATTCTTCCCAACGGTAGTTGAGTAATCCGTCGTTTTTAAGTCGCGTTAGCAGCGGATAAATGGTTCCCTCTACGACTAATAATTTTGCGTTTTTCAAAGTGTCCAGTATTTCCGATGTGTAGGCATCTTTTTCTTTTAAAACAGATAGGATGCAAAACTCGAGAACACCTTTTCGCATCTGGGCTTTTGTGTTTTCAATGTTCATAATTTCTTTTTTTTTGATTTTGTGTTGATTAAATAGTTCATTTTTTGATTGATGATTGATTTATTTTTTGGAGCATATTCCTGCTTTCCACTTTATCTTTACTTGCTTAAAGAAGCAAGTAAAGGATGCCGTTTTAATCAGGGCTAGTTCGTTTGCTTTAAGTATTACGTCTATTTTCTTTTAATCTGAATGCTTCCTTATTTAATGAACGGAATCGTTATTGGATATTTATATTTTTCTCCGTTTGATGTTTTGATTGAAGCGTAAATAATCAAAAAGAATTCAGCTACTTTCAAAAGTCCAAAAATCAAAACACAAATTAATCCAACTGTTAGCGCTCCAATATTATTTTCAAAGTTGAAATTTGAAAGCGTAATATCATGATGATTTACTAATGTTTCAAATGAAGTGTCTCTAAATACTGAAATAAGAAACGCAGGAACTGCAATCATAATCAACAGTAAAGAGTACAAAAGTAAACTCAATTGAAAATTCAGGACTTGTTTTCCGTGGTGATCCACAAATTCAGATTCCTCTTTTTTAGTACTCCAAAGCACTATTGGGAAAATATAATTTCCAAAAGGAATGAAGTATTGAGTTAATGAACTCAAATGTGTAAATGTTGCGATGTTTTTTTCAGTAGTTGTTTCCATTTTTTTTGATTTTGATGATTGAAACTGGTTAACTGTAATAGCAAATAGGCTACATAGTAATTTCTTATGCAAATATATGTCTAAAAGACAGTATCTTGTTTCGCATAGTACCAAATATTAACATAATATTAACAAATTAATTTTATATGTACGCATACTATTTTTTTGTATTTTAGCAAAAAACCTAGTAAAAATGAAACTTACAGCATCAAAACTTAATAAATTTCTATTGTTCAAATTACCGTCGGCATTTATATGTGGAGTACGCGTAAAAACAATAGATGAGAACCAATGTGTAGTTTCTGTGAAACACCGTTGGATCAACCAAAATCCATTTAACTCCATGTATTTTGCGGTACAAGCCATGGCGGCAGAGCTTTCTACGGGAGCTTTGGTGATGTTTCAAATTCAAAAAAGCGGCAGGAAAATCTCGATGTTGGTAGCCAATAATAAAGGAAATTTCACCAAAAAAGCGACAGGAAGAATCACTTTTACCTGCAAGGACGGGCATTTAATAGAAAAAGCGATTCAAGAAACTATTGCGACCGGAGAAGGGCAAACCTTTTGGATGAAATCTATAGGAACAGATGAAAAGGGAATACAAGTCTCCGAAATGGATTTTGAATGGAGTGTACGAATCAAATAAAAAACAGTTAACTGACAGGTTTAAATAAACAGAAAACGCCTC
The DNA here is from genome assembly GCF_015752255.1 of Flavobacterium sp. CAN_S2. NCBI lineage: Bacteria > Pseudomonadati > Bacteroidota > Flavobacteriia > Flavobacteriales > Flavobacteriaceae > Flavobacterium > Flavobacterium sp. CAN_S2. The sequence goes on along the minus strand of NZ_JADOVA010000003.1, from coordinate 82,956 downwards.
TAAATTTTAGAGGCGTTTTCTGTTAAATATAATAAGAATCTTTTTAGATTAGCATTTTTTACCACTTGTTTTAGCCATAGAAGCATCACATTTTTTTCCATCAGCTTTGCATTTTGTTTTGCATTTTTCAACTTCAGCTGCAGTCATTCCTTTTGACTTAGAGTCTTTTTTTGCACAACAGGATTCTTTTTTTGCTTGGTCTTTAGCGACAGCTTTTATTTCTTGTGCATTAACGCTTATGGTAAGGAATGCAATTGCTACAATTGTTACTATTTTTTTCATTTTATATTATTTAATTGGTTTTCTTTCTTTGGATGTTAATCTTAAATTTCCATCCAAATATAAATAATAATTCAAATTAATCAGTTCAAAATATCTTAATATTTACTTAATTGAATTTGTTTTTTTCAAAGCAAAAATCGAATTATTTAATAATTATCTTTTTGCTGAGAACTCCTGTCGAGGTTTTAATTTTTGCAATATAAACTCCTGAATTCACTTTCTTAATAGGAAGCTGGATGTTTTCCTGACCTTGGTTTTCTACCTCCCACATAGCAACAGCCTGTCCCAGAATATTGAATAAGGTAACTTCTTGAACTGTCGTATCTAGTAATTTATTATTGATTACAAGTGCATTTCTATTTTGTGAATGTAGAATTATAATATCATTTGTGCTCCTGTTCTCTTCATTTGTACCAAGTGTTTTGTCTTTGAAACGCAATGAAAAACGGTTGTGAAATTCCCCTATTGGAAGCGTAATTTCAAAAGTTTCATTCCTGATGTTATGATATAATTTAGTCTCATCATCATACACAAAAATGGGTTGGTTGGTTTCAAAATTCTCTATATCATCGATCATGAATTTTATTTTTCCTTCGCGATCTGTTTTTACACCAATAGGGTAGGAGGACTCCATGTCAAAATAGCCTTCACCTTGAATCACCAGCTGATCTGCTCCGTTTAAGAAATACATATCGTTCGGAAAATTATCTAAGATATACCCGTCATACCCATAATCAATTGCACTAGTTGCTTTCTCTTGCATGAATGCTAACAATACTTGACGGTGAAAATTATTAGTTGAATTGAATCCCAAGCGAATTCTTTTTAACGTGTCTTTCTGTATCGGATCATTTGCATTTGTATCCCATGCATTTTCTGTTTTGGCTTTAGCTTTAATTTTAAAAAGGGTATTGGAGGTAGCATCCGTTTCTCTCTGAAATGCCCGTTGCCCATTATTAAAGATTACAGTTCCGCCACCACCTGTTTTTCCGTACACAAAGAAACCTTGTCCTACAGGAATATGTTGCTTTGGAATTTTATTACTCAACCCAACACCACTGATCAAATCAGGAACTACTGGTGGTAAACCGCCGGATAAATTGAGTACGGAGTATCCACCTAAATAATCTTTTAAAATATGTGTATTATTATTAGAGGAATGTTCCCAGAAATAAATAGTCCCGTCTAAACCAACATCTTCAACTCGGTCTACTGAATTGAGATTGTCATTTATGAAAGCATACGCATCCAGAGCGGATGGGTATGGATTTCCGGTAAGTAATAATTGGTCGGCACTTACACTATTAGTCAGTATTGTTCCATTATTTGGTTTACCTGTAAAGGTATAATTTTGAGTTCCAGATGCTGCTCCGCTACCTTTTAGAGTAAATCCCTGACCAGCTCGCAACGGACTTGTTTCATTTATTTGCACCCAATTTGCGTAAGTGCTAGCATAATTGTCAAATTTATAAAGCCAGTAGCGCGCCAAACTAATTGGGTTTGTAGGTGCTCCGTTGTAACCGCTTATCCAGGTAATATTTGCAGGTGCTGCAGGGTTAGTTCCGTCTCTAAACACCCCATTTACTGTATAGTCCGTATTGTTAGCCACTGTGTTTATAGGGCTTACTGGTGAACTCCAATAGTTGTAATTGTACAGATTAGATTGTCCTTGCTGGTCTCTTTCAATAGATCCAGCGCTGGCCACGTCTAAATCACTCTCCGAAGTTTGGACTAATTGTGACATTCCTGTTAAATCAATTTTACCGTCTAATTTTAGATACCAGTCATTTTGTATTTTGGTATCGTTATTCATTACAATTTTCTTTCCAGAATCGACCAGCATTCCTAAATCGATGTTGTTTGCCGTTTCTGTAATGTCATGTTGTACTTTGACAATGGACCAATCGTTTTCCATAATGTCATTTCCTCGGATTTCTTTAGTAGGACTGTTTACCGCTGTAGCAAAAGTTCCTGTTCTTTCAGTTACGAAAGGCAAAGGAGCCTGTTGCAGGTAAATGTTTTTATGATTGTAAATTTTCGTTCCTGTTACATCAATCGTCGGTGTTGTCAAGTCATCAATAATGTCATCTTTGTAGGTGTCCATTCTGTAATAACGCAATAAGTTTGAAAAAGGCAGTGTAGCAGGAGTCGTGGCAATATTCTTAGGGATGACCGTTCCTCTAATTTGTGAACCAAAGTCCTCAATTTCCTGATAGACCATTCTTTGTAAATGTGAATCCGTCAGCGCAACATTGAAAACGCGTACTTCATCTATTTTTCCTTTAAAATATTTGGTGTTTGCAATTGGATTTTTTCCTAAGGTTAGTAAAGATGCATCAGCAGCGATACTTCCGGACGCTGCTTGGGTAGACACTAAAGCTCCGTTTAGATATAATTTTAAATTATTTCCGTCATAAACTGTGGCAACATTATACCATTGGGAAACATTAAGCGGCGTATCAAAAGTAATTGTGGTTCCATTAACGACTGCTTCCAGTTTTCTGGCTGCTATAATGCGAATTTGGAATTTATCCTGACCCACGATAACGCCTTCTGTTGAAAAAGCAGGATTCAAATTGATCCACGCCATTAAGGAAGCATTGGCTAAACCACCAAGAATAGAAGTGCTTTGTCCGTAATCATTTCGACCGTCGAAATCAAGAAATAATTTGGTACGCAAATCTCTTGGAGAACCAAAAACAGCGGTATTGGTATCAAATGCATCCATTATTCCGTCTTTGTCGGTATCAGTTGTTCCGTCAATGATTCCATCGTTGTTAGTATCTAGAGTTTTGTAATCATAAATTAACAACGTATTTGCGATATCAAAAGTAATTCCGTTAGATTTTACATCAATATAATTCGGAATTCCATCACCATCAGTATCCAAAAGATAATTCAGAAAAGGAGCAATTGTACTTCCTTGTCCTAAATTTCCGTATTGATTGGCTCCGGTACCGTAATCGTAAATGTCTAATATTCCATCACCAAAAAGTTCCGAAGTTCCATTGCCGTCAGTGTCTTTGCTTCTAAAAGCTTCCGTATCTAATCCATCTCCGGTTCCGTCTCCGTTAATATCACCATCACCATTGATGAACCCAGCAACTGCATTAGAGTTTCCAGCATTGGATTCATCCACATCAAAAAGACTGTCATTATCACTGTCTAAATCCAAATAGTTTGGAACTCCGTCACCATCTGAATCCAATGCAGCTAATGCTGCACTTGATTCGGCACTGTCATGTAATCCATTACCGTTTGCATCGGTCCAAGCCATATCAATTTTGCCTTTACCATTGCTTAAATTTCCTAAACCAACTTCAATTACGTCTTCAATTCCATCATTATCGGCATCTAAATCAAACATATCAGCAACGCCATCGTTGTCTAAATCGCATAAGGTTTGTGTAATTGAAATGTCATCTAAAGCTAAATCGTTACCCAATCCTCCAGTTTCATTATTGATGAATATAACTTTAAAAGCACTTACATTGAGAGTTAAATTAGCTGTAAATTGCTTCCAGTTTCCATCTGCATTTATAGAATTTGTAGTAACTGTTTGTAGTAATACATCATTAAGATCTCTAAATTCGACTTTGATGTTAGGTCGTAAACGCGTTGCTAATCCAGGAGCGTCAGTTCTGTCAAGATTCAACACCCAAAAGTTATATGTAATAGGAATGTTGGGTAAAGCACCGGTTATTAGTGCAGTGTAAAATATACCTGGAGTATAGGATGCATTGAAGAGTGCCATTCTTCCATTTGGATCAGCTGGTGTAGTATGATCTTTACCTGTATACCAAAACTGTGCAGCCCATGAGGCAATTTGTGCGCTGGATCCCACAGTGTATTTACCATCATTCAAATCTGTAGTACTTAAGTCCGGACAATCTGTAGTGTTAGCGCCTGCTGAGCCATCTTCAAAACAATAACTGGAATACGCATCGTACGTCGTATTAATAGTAGTTCTAGGTCCTGATCCAAAAGTTTCATTTAAAAATTTATAGTTCACTCTGTTTGCACTTGCAGATTCACAGTTTAATTCTTCAGTATCATCCTTGATCCCATCATTGTCATCATCAATATCTACATTGTCTAGCACGCCATCTTCGTCACTATCAAAGAAAGTTTGTGTTCCTATTCCTTGTAAAGTAAAGGTATAGGGATTCTCATTTGTATCGGTATTAGAAATTGATACTGTGGCTGTTTTTGTGCCAATGGTTGTAGGATTAAAAGTAACTGATAAAGAAAAACTACTTACTCCAGATACGGCAGCAGGAAAACTTGGTGCGGAACTAACTGTAAAGTCACTTCCTGAAATACTGATTGAATTTACAGTTAAAGTACTAGAACCAATATTTTGAATGGTAAAGGTTCTAATGATTGTACCTGAATTTGTATCTACGGACCCAAAATCGGTATTATCAGATGTTACTGGAGTTATATCGCCGCTGGGAATTGTTATTGCATTTCCTAATACATTAATTTCTTGTGCTCCCCAAGTTATTTTTAGTTGTCCGGTGGCTCCATTTCCTCCATTTGAAGTTCCTGTGGTTGTTCGATAAGCACCACCACCACCGCCGCCAGGGACAAGTCCCACATTTCCTGAACCATCAGTAATTGATCGTGCATCTCCGCCTTTTCCTCCACCGTTTGGAGCAATTGCACCCGATGCATTTGAAGCGTCAGTACCAGCAAGAGCTATACCTGCTGAAGAGCCGCCGCCGCCGCCATATTTACCTATGGTACCGTCAGCTCCTCTTCCTCCTGATAAAAGCGTTCCTATTGATCCTGTTCCGCCTCCATTGGCTCCAGTAGCACTATTGTTGGCAACACTATTACCTCCTTTGGCCAATACCGTTGTTGCGTTTGAAAACCAAGTATCGCTTGCAATTGTCGTTGTTGCTGTATTACTTCCTGCCCCAACTTGTAAATTATAAGTTGTTCCAGCAGTCACAGGGACCGATTTTTTTACATAAGCACCGCCACCGCCGCCACCACTTGTACCTGCTGTCGTTCTAGTTCCTCCTTTTCCACCACCTCCCCAAGCTTCAATCTGTACCGTGGTGATTCCAGAGGGTACAATGAAAGTATTAGCACCAGCAGTTGAAAAAGTTTGTGATTGTGAAAACAAAAGAAAAGGGACGAATAGAAATAGTAGAGTTGAATAAAGCTTTTTATTCGTAAGAGTAGTTTTCTTCATAATTTAATTCTTGTTTAATTAAATATGGTTTTTAATTTTCGTTTTAAAAGGCGAGGCGAAATATTAGAAATATTTTGCACGGTTTAAAATTAAAATTATTATTGTAATAATCAGTTTAAACGCAAATAAAATCGACTAAATACATTGAAAATAAAAAAATGTAAGTTTATTTTTGTATTTTAATCATAAAGATTTTCTTTTAATTTAGTAAGAGGATAGAAAAGGATGATGTGATTTTTCAGATAGTTTTATTTCAGATTTATGGCGTATTCCTTCATTAGATTTTATTTTAGGAGTACTATTTTTTACAAAAAAAAAAGACCTCCCGATTAAGAGAAGTCTTCACGAAATTATACTAGATTTGAAATTATTTTACGATAATTTTCTTGCTAATAGTACCTTTTTCCGTTTTCAATTTTACAATATATACTGCAGAAGTTTTGTCTTGGATAGGGATTTTAATATTGGATTGTTCTTTTTCCTTCACATCCCATTTGGATAGTAATTTTCCTTGAATATTGTATAATGAAGCAGTTAAAACGGTATTGTCATTGGCACTATTTTTAATATTCAAAGTGTTATTTATGCGTGTAAAAAATACAGTAACAGCATTGTCATACAAAGGATCTTGTACAGCAAGACTTTTATCAATGAAACGTAAGGAGAAACGCTCGTTGAATGTTCCTTCCGGAATTTCTACTTCATAAGCTTTATCTTTGATACTATGGTAAGTATCAGTTTCGTTGTCATGAATGAAAATATTTTGACTTTCGTCAAAGTTCTCTAAGCCATCTAAGACAAAAGAGATTTTCCCTGTTGTTCCAGATCGTAAACCAATAGGGAAGGAGGTTTCTTCATCAAAATAACCTTCTCCTTGTATGGCTAATTCATTTTTGCCATTCAATAGATACATGTCACTTGGAGAATCATCTATGTTTACGGCATCGTAACCATCATTCATCTCATTATTTGCTTTTTCATCCATAAAGGCTAAAAGTACCTGTCTGTGAAAACTTTGGTTATGAAAATTGAAGCCTAGATGCACTTTTTTGTGCATATCTTTCTGTATAGGTGCAGTACTAGTATAGGTCCAATGATTAGCTATTTTTGGAGTAGTAGGGATTCTGTACGTTGTTTGCGAAAAGCTGGCATCATCCTCTTTAACAAACTCTCTTTGACTATTATTAAAAGTAACTGTTCCGCCAGATCCAATTTTTCCAATCACAAAAAATCCTTGTCCAACTGGGATGTATCTTTTTGGCTCTGGTCTTGATGAAACCCCAGTGGTATTTATATAATCTACACCTAAAGAACTTGGTGGTACTCCTCCGGCTAGATTTCTTATACCATATCCACCTAGATATGCTCCTAAATTATGCGAATTGTTGGAAGGGTAGTGTTCCCAGAAATATAATGCGCCGTCAATAGCTGGAACTGTTGTAGAGGTTTCTATTGAGCTAATATTATCCGTTATAAATTGATCAGCGTCCAGTGCTGATGGATACGGATTACCTACCAGTAATAGTTGATCTGAACCAACTATATTTGTTATTGTACCATTGTTTGGTTTTCCTGTAAAGGTAAGGTTTTGTGTTCCTGATATTCCTGGGCCTTTTAAGGTGAATCCTTTCCCTGCTTGAAGTGTTCCTGTTTCACCTATTTGAGTCCAATTGGCATAATCTGTTGCATTCAGGTTACTATCAAATTTATAAATCCAGTAACCTGCTAAGCTTATTGGAGTTGTCAGTGATCCGTCATATCCAGGAATCCAGTTTATCGTTCCTAGTGATCCAGGATTTGTTCCATCTCTTAACACTCCGGCTACAGTAAAGTTATCGTTATTGGTAGTGGCGTTAATAGTACCTACAGGAGATCCCCAATAGTTATAATTGAATTTATTGGCTTGTCCTTGTTGATCCCTTTCTATTGAACCCGAACTGGTAGGGTCTAAATCACTGCCTAATTTTTGTACCAATTGTGATCTTCCTACCAAATCAATTTTCCCATCTAATTTTAGGTAATGAGAAACTTCAATTTTTGTTCCGTCCATTTGTAATCCACCGGTGGTTGTAGCAATTAAATTGGCATTTGGTTCAATAAATAGTCCTAAAACTTTTTTATCTCCTACTGAAGTTATCGTGTGATTATTTTTAATTCGTACAATATTCCAGTCAATTGTTACTGGTAGACCTGGAGGTGCAGGAGGAAATGGAGTGACAAGAGGATCTTCTATTGAAGCACTATAAGGTAAATTTTGTACAGTGTTATTCATCCATGATGCTGAGGTTTGCCACAATCCATCAGCTGCTGATTCGTAGGGTAGTGGTGCTGTTTGTCTATCTACCGTTTTTAAATTTCTTAATGCAGCAGTTAAACCATAACTGGATTTATCTTTAGCATTTGTGTACGTGTAAGTAGACATTGGATAATACGCATTCAGGTTTGTCCAATCTACAATTCCGATGTCGTTTTGTGATATACCAGTTGGTATTACTACTCCTTTGGTTTTAGATGCGTCTTGCAAAATTTCCTGATTCATAACAAAACGAAACTGTGCTTCAGTAAGAGCTACTTTCCATACCCTAACTTCATCAATAGAGCCATTGAAAAAGGATGTAGTAGCTACGCCATCAGCAGCGGCGATTAAGAAGGATTCTGTTGTTGCTGTAGGAATTCCGGATAAATTTGAACTTATTTTGTTTACGCCATCCACGTACATTTTGGCAGTAGTACCATCAAAAGTTACACCTATATGGTGCCATTTTCCTATAGGAATAATTGCATTAGAAACAATTGTATTTTTACTGGCTCCAACATGCCAACTCATTTCTGCTTTTCCCGCACTATTAATACTTAGATCATATCCTCGAGAGAAGGAGCTATTTCTTTTTGAAAGTATCGATTGATTTGTTCCGTTTCTATTTACCCATGCCGAAATAGTAAAGGCAGGACTTAAGTTTAATACTTTTCCAGCGTCCATATAGTCAGTTGAACCGTTAAATTTAACACATCTTTCAAAAGTTTTCTCGGGTGCATACCCAAAAGTGATGTATTTAGTACCGTCAAAATCATAGGTTGTTTCCAGATTTGAACCATTAACAGTCATCACACGGTACTCAGCTGTAGGGTCAAAATTAGGAGTACTTGATATAAACATTAAATAATCTCCAGGAGGTGTTATGGTAGCTGTCAGCATTATGGAAGGAATAGATATTTTGGTTGTAGCTACATTTCCACCCGTTTCTACCACTTTCCAAGTTCGGCCTACAGAAATAAAACTAACTTTTGTTCCATCTGGTGTTATAGCAGGAGTTATTCCAGAACTAATATCAACTATTACTGCTGATTGAGCTGCTAAAGTACCATGATTATTTCCCCAAACAAGAAATTTTTTATCAGTATCGAAAGTGTTTGTGTTTGCTGTATTTGTAGTATAAATATCAGTTAAACCTATTGTAATATCATCTGCAGTATTGATTGATTTGGATTGTTTTTGATTTAATTTTGAGATATCGTCTCTACCAATACCGGCTATATCAAAGTTAAAAACATCATTAATAGCTATTCCTGTATTTCTATTCCAAATAGTTGTTCCATCAGAATTGGTATAATTAATGGAGGTACCGTTAACGCCTAATGTGATTCCGTATTTTATTGCCAAATAACTTTGAATATTGCTTCTTTGTGCATCTGTTGCTCTAGTGTCTAAAGTGATGATTTCAGCCACTCTTCCATCTAAACTTCCATCCCATCCTTCACTGCGACCAATCCAATATTGACTGTTTGAAACAGTTGCGAAACCTCCCGAATCTGATATAGAAGTGGTTAAGTTATTAGCATTAAAGCTAAGGTTAGTTCCGTTACCTGTTGCATTATTACTTGCGTTTATAATCCCAGCTGTTGAATAACTTATACCTGTACCTATTTGTGCTACTCCGTAACCATTACCGAGTCCGGTAGTTGTTCCTACTGCATAGGTTAGTACCTCATCAGTAAATCGGTTTGTATACGATCCATATCCAATTCCAGTTCCATCAGTTTCGTTTGTGCTAGAATTTCGATCTCCACAAAAGATGTCATTACTGGCTATTGCAGAGGTCATTGTTACATCGGGCATCACTACGGCAAATATATCTCTGCTATAAAATCCGCTAGCGCCTTTTAGATATTGTCTAGTAGGGTCGTTATCTGTATATACTTGTGGTGTAGTAGTATAATTATTTGTAAAATCAACAACAGCATTAAAATTAATGTTTGCCGTAGCGTTATTTTTATAAACAGGAGAACCAACTGCACTAGGTTTAATTGCATTAGTACCAAATGCCTGAGTGTTCCATGTTGAAACTGCTGTATTATCTGCAATGCTTGTTGTACCATTAAGTAAATCGGCGCGAAGCCATAATTGTAAAGGAGTTATTACGCCTCCAGGCCCTTTTGTAAGTGTTGCTGCTCCAGTTCCTCTAATCGAAAAATTATAAGGGTTCTCATTGCTGTCATCATTTGCAATGTTTAAGATAGCATTTCTAGTTCCTGTACCAGACGGTGTAAAGGTTACTATAAAAGTGGTGCTGCTCGCACTGGCCACCGTAGCATTAGGTACTACTGTTGCGCTAAAATCAGTATTATTGGTGTCTGTGAAAGTGATCGCGCCTACTGCTAGCGGACCAGGACCTGTGTTTTCTATGGTAAATGTTCTTGTTATGCCTACTCCAATTGCGGTTGAGCCAAAATCAGTTAAGTCTCCAGTATTTGGGGAATTTGCACCATCAACAATAGATGTTGTACCTCCTATAATGTTAATTTCGGGAGCGGGAGGTGCTGTATAGATTACGGTTATTTCGGCAAAACTTGCAGTACAAGGCGCATTGCTAATTGTCCATCGCAATACATACGTTCCGTAAGCAGTTACGGTAGCAGTTGAAATACCGGAGTTGATAGCACTAAAAGCAGCGGTTCCAGGTCCAGATGTTTTAGACCAGATTCCTGTCCCAGTCGTTGGAGTATTTCCTCCTAATGCATTTGATACTAATCCTAAGACAGATTGATTGCTTCCTACTGTAGCAGTAGTAGGGGGTACATTTATATCTTGTGTTTTTGAGGCTGTTGTTGTCCCGCAAGATCCTCCTGCTGTGGTTAAGACTAAAGTAGCTGTTCCTGTGAAACCGGCTGGGGGAGTCCAAGTTGCTGTTGCGGGCGTACTTCCTGTATTGTTCGTAAATGTTCCTCCTGAGATTGTTGACCATACCGCACTTGTAGCACTACCGCCAAAAGAACCGTTTAAGGCTGTTGTGGATCCTCCTTGACAAATAGCTGTTAGGACACTACCTGCATTAGCAGTTGGCTCTTGAATGAGCTGTGTTTTTGTAGCTGTAGTTGTCCCACAAGTTCCGCCTGTAGTGGTTAAAGTTAAAGTTGCTGTTCCTGCATATCCTGTTGGGGGAGTCCAAGTTGTAGCATTTGGAGTGCTTCCTGTATTATTTACAAATGTACCTCCAGCTACATTTGAGGACCAAATTCCTCCTGTAGCACTACCACTTACAGAACCGCCTAAGGTTACTGTTGTGGTGTTTTTGCAAATAGCGGCGAGCGCTGTTCCTGCATTGGCTGTTGGTAATGGGCTTACGGTTATCGTTGCGGTGTTTAATACGCTAATGTTTGAACTGCAACTTCCTTTGGTTAAGTTGTTTATAGTGATGCCTGTTGAACCACTATTAACTATTGTGGCAGTGTTAAAGGAACCTGTACCTGCTGTGCTTACGGTCATATTAGCTGTAAGGCCTATAGCAGCATTTGGTGCTCCCATATTATAAGTAACGGTGTACGTGCCAGTTGGCAAATTGGCAGCAAGACCAGTAAGGTTGATTGTAGACGCAGTTCCAGCGCAAATAGCGGAACTTGCGGCAGTAGATGATAAAATATATGTCGTACAGGGTGTTACTGTCCAGCTTACAATAACTTGACCTCTAAAACCATTTCCGCCAGCCCTTGTTTGTGCTGTATCATTACCGTTGTTTCTAGCTCCGCTACCACCCCCACCAACAGCTGTGGCAGAAATTCCTGATAATGATCCGTTTGTAATTCCATTAGCTCCGGATGATCCTCCCCCTGTACCAGCTGTTCCACCGGTTGCTCCACTTGCATTTCCACCATTTCCTGTTGTGCCAGCGCTTCCACCACCACCACCGCTATCACTATTGCCACCGCTATTCCCATTAGCTCCATTACCTCCATACCAATTTGTAGTTCCTCCAGTATTTCCAGTATTTGGTGATATACCGCCAGCACCAATATTGTTATTAGTACTATTTCCACGATTACCACCTGGTCCTCCTAAAGCTATAATAGATGTACCGAATTCAGAATTTCCTCCAGGGTTACCGTTTCCATCTACAACACCAACTCCTCCCAGTCCTACTGTGACATCAAACTGATCTCCAGGTGTAACAGCAATAGTAGCACTTGCAAATGATCCTCCTGCTCCACCTCCGCCTCTTCTATCTTGATTATTTCTTGTACCTCCTCCCGCACCTCCTGCACCCCAAACTTGCACTGTAATATTTGTAACGCCAGCAGGCACAGTGAATTTGTTTGTAGCGGAACCATTATTTGCGGGATTATTAAAAGTTTGTGGTGAGGTTTGTGAAAACCCAATAAAGCTAAAAAATAATAAAAGGAAAGTAAAATAGAATTTTTTTGAAAAAAGTATAGTTCTTTTCATATTTTGGAAATATATTAATTATCGTGGTTATAATTATAAACTGGTTTTGGTACACTAGATTAATTACGCTTTATTCATGAATTTTAATCCTCATTTAATTAGTGTTTTAACAGTTCAAATGTAAAATATTTTTTAGTACGTTATTCTTTTTTTATCGATTAAAAACCATTATTGTCGTTTAAACTCATAAAATCATATTTTCTACTGAATTATTTATAAAAAAAGTTGCAATTTATAGTTGTATCAGATTCGTTTTTATTACCATTGCTAACTATGTTTTTAATTTATTAATATCACAGTGATTGAATTAAAATTTCTATTAATATTATAATAATTACCATAATTACCATAATTAATTTTTTTAGTTAGTACATAAGTAATTGGATTCATATTAAGAAAAAGCTTTAATAGATATTTTAAATTTTTAATCTGATTAAAGCTTTTATTCTTAGTAAATAAAGTCGAGAGGAATAGCTTACGTTCTAGACGGCTTGTTTCTCTCTTAATTTTTTAAACGTGTAATAGGCGAAAATTATTCCTGCAATGGCCAGTACAAACAATTTACCGTTTATTGGAGCAGCAGGTGCATCAACAGTTTCTAAATCGCCAGTGTCATTTTCATCTGCAGGTGGAATTGCAAACATTAGGAAACTGGAGAAAAGACAAAAGAGTGTGCTATATGTTTTTAATAAAGTGTTTTTCATTTTCATTTTTAATGATTATTATCTGATGTATTTGGTTATGGTAAAGTTTAAAATTACCCTAAAACATCAGCTTTTTACTGACTACTTTATTTTCGTCAGATGTTATTTGGACAATCAAGGTTTGATGAGCAGCCACAAATTGAGCTAGTGCCGCTATAGTCGAATTGATGTTGTTTTCTTCGTAAATTAATCTTCCTCGAATATCAAATATTTTTACAGAAGCTATTATTTTTTTACCAGCGCTGATATTTATAATTCCTTTTTGATTGTAAACAAGGACCGTATTCTCACTAAAAACAGCATCTTCAAGACCAAGTGTCGAATTTCCTTTGTATACAATTTCAAATCGATTGTTGAATGTTCCGGCTGCCGCAGTAAATGAATAGCTGGTCTTTTTTAAGTCATGGTTTGCACTTGTAACCTTGTCGTTCAGGAAAATATTTTGACTGTCAGTGAATAAACCGTCAACATGATCAATAGCAATGGTAAAATTACCTGCAGTGTTAGTTTTGAAAGTAAGCGGTACAACATCCGTATCAGAAAAAGGCAGGCTTCGTCCCTGAATCACAAATTCTTCATTTTCAATCAGCGAATTCAAAGCTGTTGCGTTATCATTAATATATCTTCCGTCTATCGTGGCATCAATTGCTGAGGTTGCTTTAGGCATGTAGGCAATCAACATTTGGTTTACCGGCGTAGCATCTTTGGAAAGATTCATCCAAATTCGGTGTAACTCCGTTTCTTTAGTTTTCAAAAATTGGTTGGCAGTATTGGCTACACGCATAGTATTAGCAAACGAAATGGTTGGTGTTGTCGCTTTTACAAGAAATCCCTGACCCACCTGAATAATTCCGTTAGGTACAATACTGCTTAGACCTCCTGCATTAGCAGTTCCTCCCGCAGTGGTGTAAGTGGCATAGGAAGATGTTGCTGTATTATTCGTTTTTCTCCAGAAATATAATGCTTCAGTAATATTATTTGTTGCAATAAAAGTATTGGCATTTATGGTAGAAGGATATGGATTCCCAACGGCGTTATACGCATTGTTTGTGACTGATATGTTATAATTCCCATTGTTAGGAAGGCCTTGAAATTGTCCTTCCCAAATAGTGGGTGAAGTAGGATGATTATTTGGCATGCGAATTAAGTAACCAATTCCAGTTACAAAATTATTTGTAGGAACGATAGCGTTGTACAAATTTGTACTTGGATTATACGTGTAAAAACGATTGGATAGAGTAGATGGGGAGAAGGATTGTAATTGTTGTCCAGAAACTGGTGATGACCACAATACATAATCTGATAATTTTAAATCCGATGTTTGTCTTTTTACAATTATGTTTCCAGTGTTGCCATTGGTATTTTTAGTTTGTAATAGGTTTGTGTTGTTTTTAAACGTCAATGTAGACCCTGAAGCAACAGTTACGTCCCCAGCAATATTTAAATTGACTCCTGATTTTACTATAACCACTGCATTATTATTTACTGTTAAGCTACAGGCTGATAAATCTGTTGTTGCGGTGTAGTTTCCAGAAAGGATAACTTTAGTTGTTGCTGTTGGGATGCTATTAGACCATTCGGTTCCATTCCATGTTGTAGCATTAATGCTAACGGTTGTTGTTGCTGATGCGAGTTCATCACAAATACCGCTTTTTATAATTGCTCTGAATTGTGTAGTTTCAGTTAAAATCCCAGACGTAAAAGTATTATTGGTATTGGCAATTGGTGTCCAAACTGTAAAAGGATTTACGGATTTTTCCCAACGAACGATATTCCCAGTATGTCCAGCTAAAGTCAATAAGCCGCTTGCTGAATTAGAACAAATTGATGTACCACCAGAAATTGTACCTCCAACTGTTGCTGGATTTACCGTAACAATTACTTCTTTACGATTACTTTTGACAGGTTCAAATTTCCAATTAAAAAATTGATAAAAAATTCCGGTTTCACTATTACCAGTTATTGAAACAGTTCCATTTGTTATTGGATAGGTGATTCCTGAAGTTGCTACTGTTAAATCTGTGTTTGCAATTTCTCTCAATACTAAACGTAAATTATTATCAGCCGGTAAAAAGAAATCCAATCCTATGTCTTGAATACCGGAAGATGTTAGTCTAACGACCTTTGATTCTAACATTATACCAGTACTGTTTTGTAGTTCTACATGAATTTCTCCAGCTGCAGAGGATGAAATAAGAACAGACTTTAATTTTGTAGGTGTTGTGCAATTAAAAATTAAATATTTGTTTTTTAAGGTTGCATTTACAGTAGCACTTCCAGATACAGCAGTTGGTCCAACATTAGCTAACGGTACAACGCTTTCAACAAAATAGGAGGAATTTGCAGTTAATGCAGGAGTAGTGAGCGTCGCAGTCGATGCCAAAGGAGTTGTTGCAGTTGCAGAAGTGTACCAGTTGAATGTTCCGCTTCCGGTTGCTACTAATGCAGTAGTTTGTCCTTCGCAAATGGTAGTGTCAGATGCTGCTGGAATTGTAGTTGTTGGTTCCATTACTATATTTAACGTTGTAGTAGCTCCATTGGTAAGTGTTACAGATTGTGTATGACTTACATAGCCGGGAGCTTCAAAAATAACGTTATATGTTCCTGCAATTTGGACTTTATGATAGTCTCCAAGGCTAGTAGAAGTTTCGACCCAAGAACCAAAACCATCTAATGTTCCGCTAATATATACTTTAGCATGAACTGGATTTCCTGATGCATCTTTTACAGTACCATGCAAACCATAGCTTACCTGTTTTACATAATTGAGTAGCGCTTGTCTGTTTCTGTTCCAAAAAAAAGGTAAGTTTGAGGCTGTGGGTGTTTTTGCATTTGAAATTTCAACAGTAACTTCCTTATTATGATTAAAAAAATTATTGTAATCCTGTCTTCCTCCGTAAACCGAGTACCAGGCAGCTCCATTTGTAGTTCCTGGGAATTGTCCGGTGTTGTAGACTTCATCCATGTAATTTAAATTTCCATCGGCAGTCTGACAGAGTTGTGCATATTCTTTAGAAACATATTTAAAATAGTTGTCATGCGGATGGTAGCTGAATGCTCCTGTGCCTGGAGTGTTAGAAGTATCCCACGGGAAATTAACTACTTCTGTGCCTCCATGATAATTGGCGGCTAAAACAAAATTGCGGGTAGCTTCAAAATTTAAGAAAGCGGTTGTTTCAGGTTGGTAACCATTCCCATCTGGATGTATCCCGCCAATGGCATCTGCATAATTTCTGTTTAAATCAATACTATTTGCATTAGATCTAGTGGCTAAATATCCAGTTATATTATACGTGTCATTCACTGCAGCTCTATAGGAACCATCTGGATTTGCTAATGGACAAATGAAAAGCTCGGTGCCGTTTACAATATTTGTAATTTCAGATAACGTTCCGTAATTGGTTAACAGGTAATCTATAAAATGCAACATCGTAGGATAACCAGTTATTTCATCCCCATGCATGGAAGAAGTATATAAAAATTCTGGTTCTGTTTCATCTGAAGTTGCATTATCAGAAATTTTTAATACATATAATTTTCTACCATTGGGTGTTGTACCAATAGATTGTAGGGTGCATAATGATGGGTAAGTAGCTGCCCAATACTGCATTTTAGCAACATATTCTGAATATTTGGGATAAGCATCCCAAGTTGTATCCCAAGTCCCTGCTGTTTTTTTAATAGATAAATTAGATTCAGTTACTATTTCATTGTCTGAAGTTCTAACTTCATAAGATAATCCGTAGGTGAGGAATTTTTTGAATTGCTCTCTGTTGGCATAAGCCTCAACCTCTAAATTTTTTTGATCTACACGTTTGTGACTAACTGAAAGGATTTTATTTAATTCTAAAAATTGGCTTTGACTATTTGCCTTAAATCGAATAACAACTTCACCTTTTGAATCTAAATATTTTTGGGCATTTTCGAGAGAAACTTTGTTTTGTGCAAACATTAAGTTGTTAAAAAACAATAAAAGTAATACTATTAAGTAATTTTTTTTCATAAAGGTTTGGTTTTGGAACGCCAAAACTAAAATAAATATTTAGCATTAACAATGTGTTTTACGGAAAACCGTAAAATTTATTCGGTTAAAATCTTATATAATTAAATTTTAGATACTATAATTGTTAATTAGTTTATTCTTTTTGAAAAATGTTAATATAAATTATGTTACGTTCGTACTATTTTTATCGAAAAATATTTTAAGAATAATTTTTCCGTACATTTAATAAATTTTTTAAAAAACCGTTATGAAGATTTCTAAATCGTTAGTTTTTATTGTGTTACTTATTGGGTCTTTTAGTTATGCGCAAAATAAGTTAACAGGAAAAGTTATGAATTACAGCAATAAACCAGTTCCCAATGCTAAAGTATTTGTGGATTCTATTTATACCAATATCAACACAAATAAAAACGGAGAATTTGAACTGTTACTCCCTGAAAAAGTGGCTGTGATTAATATTTATTCGGATAAATATGGTTTGCTTTCTTCTAAATTTAGTAATGAAAATAGTATGAGTTTCATTTTTTTAGAATCTGAAAAAGAAATAAAAAACAGAATAAAAAAAGGAGGTAAAATTACCATTGGATATTCAGAAGAAGACCAGGGATATAGAGTAAAAACAGCTCAAACGATGGATGTTCAAAACGATAAAAGCACTAGAATTTTTGTTACTATTTATGATTTAATACGTGGGCGTTTAGCAGGAGTTACGGTTTCAAGAGACAACAAAATAACAATCCGAGGATTGACTTCGATTAGAAATACTTCAGAGCCATTATTTGTTGTAGATGGTGTGATTGTATCGAGTATTGATTATCTTTTTCCAAATAATGTCAAAAATGTGAGCGTTTTAAAAGATGGTGCGGCATCAATTTATGGTGCTCAAGCTTCCAGTGGCGTAATTATAATTACAACTAAATAGTTTAGTAATTGTGAAAATGTCATATAATAACAAAGAAATGGAACGGTTTTTCAAATTCAATTTCTTTATGCTAAATAAAAAAAGTCACGTTTCTTAAACCCGTTTCTACTAGAGCGGGTTTTTTAATTTGGAAAATAATCTATTTTGAAACCGATGATTTTTTTAAAAAAGACTTTAAATTTTAGGTAGAAATTAATTCAGACTATGAGATTCAGGGATTTTGATGCTTATTTTGTTTTTCTTGGAAAGTAGCAAGTATAACGTGATGCCACCCAAAATAACTAGTAAAGCAATCTGAAGTTGGCCCATACTATTGTTGTCGTTATGCAGCGTATTGGAGTGTGTCAATTTTGACCTGCCTTCTTCACTTTGTATTTTGGATAGTTGTTCCAGCGTTTGTAAAGCTTGATTGCTGTTGTAACGTACTTGACTCCAATTTTCGTTTTGCGTTGCTGAATTAACAGCAGAACAAGAAGAGATAAAGGTCATGAAATATGTTTTCTCTTTTGGAGTCAAAACAGTTTCAAGGTATAATTTATCTATATTTTGAATCTTTTTTAAGGCTGCTAGAATTTCATCTCTTTTTTGAAAATCCGTTGTGTTCGTTGCTGCTGCATTTATTTTTATGGAAGAAAGCGTGTTCGCATACTGAAAGATGTAGCGCGCTACGACTAATCGATCCTTATAAATGGCGTTGATATCTTCATTTGTTTTTTTAGAATTTTGCAGGGTATTAAAATTGCTGAGCAGGATTATAAACATAATAACCAGTAAAACAAAAGCGGCTTTTGTTTTATTACTATATTTTTTTAGATCTTTCATTTTGATAGCATTTAGGAGCACTACAATATAGGCGATTGTCTTGGATTTTTTTCTATAACTATTAATTTTACCGCAAAGCAGATGGGTTTTTCTTTTAATAATACAATCTAAAATCGAGTAATTTGCAAAGGGCATACTGTTTTTGATGTAATTCTTCTACGATTTCAATGATGTCATCTTCTTCTTCGAATAAGCCAAAAAAAACTTTATCCAGTGCACTGCTGGTTACTGTATTGAAAGTCGTTCCATAGCCGGAAACCGCACGTGCTCCTGTAATGTCTAAAAAATATTGGGCTTCTTCGGCACTCAAGTCTAAAACTTTTGCATTTGCAAAATGCACTATTTTCCCTTTCATTTTCCCTTCAAAGAGTTCCGCTATTTCTTCTAAACTATAATAATATTCATTAAGACATATTGAGTTTCCTTCGCCTTGCATGACTAAGTAGATTATTTCATAATTTTTAAAGTTATGATCATCGTAAAGTAGCGCATTTAAACTTTCTTCTAAACCTTCGATAGTGTCACAGGTTTTATAAATACTGGTTATGCCTCGCTCAAAGGCTAGTTGCTCTAAGTTTTTGACTACTTCGGTTGTCGTATTAATTTCTACATCGGGAACTGCTTCGAGGCAGAAAATAAAAGTATCAGAATCCATGAAATTTGGTTTATGTAGATGAATTAGTAAAATAAATTTTTGTTGAAATAAAGGAATTGACTTTGTTTCATTTCCAAGAATTGAAAACACAATCTAGAATTTTAATATTTGCTGTGAGTTTTTAAATTTTTTCAGCACCTGCTTCATGATTTCATTTTACAAAATTACTCAACAATAAAATTCATTGTTAGCATTTAACACTAAATAGTTGTTAAAGGTTTGCTGTCGTACTTTTTTAAAAATAAGAAAATAACTCAGGAGCGATGATAATTTTAATGTGGTGACGCCACTATTAAAATAATAGTCGATAATTTAATTTCGGAATATTACTTATAAAGTACTAATTTCGGAAAAAAGTTACAATTATGTATCGTTCCCTAATTTTTGTTTTTTTACTCCTTTTTACTCTTTATTCCTGTACAGAAACTTCAAAGTCTAAAGCCTCAATACCCACTGAAGATACGACAACAACGAATAACGTTGAGGCGAGAAAGTTTTTAGACTTAGGAATGGCAAATTATGCAAATAAAAAATTTGATAGTGCTTTTTATTTTTATAACCGATCCAAAATTTTATACGAGTTAGAAAACGATAGTCTGATGATTGCCTATAATTTAGTTCAAATGGCTGTTATTCAAGAAATTTTTGGTGATTATTTAGGGAGCGAAAAAAACCTAATCGAAGCCTTGCCTTACTCACAAGGGGATTTACTCTATCAAGCATCCGCGTATAACCAGTTGGGGATTTCGTCTAAACAGCTTTCAAATTATGAGGATGCCTTATATTATTATGACAAAGCTAAAAGTATAACGAAGGATACTTTACCTAGAATTACCATTGAAAATAATAAAGCCTCTGTTTATATTCAAAAAAAAGAATTCAACACTTCAATAAAAGTTTTAGAAGCAGTTATAAAGTCGGATGTTTTAGACACCGTTAATGTAACTAAAGCAATAGTTTTAGACAATCTGGGATATTCGTATTATAAAGTGAATCGCAATCAGGAAGGTTCATACTTGATGAATCAGGCATTAACTCTCAGAAAAAAAAATAATGACATCTATGGAATTCTTGGAAGCTATTTGCATCTTTCGGAATATTTTTTAAAAAGAGATTCTAAAAAGTCGAATGAATATGCACTAGCAGCGTACAAAACTACTATGGCTATTGGTAGTATTGACGAGAGACTGGAATCGTTATCTTTTTTGGTTAAAAATAATTTTGAGAAGGGGAATAACAAGTATGCTTTAATGTATATAAAGCTCACTGACAGCATTATTAAAGTCCGAAACAATGCTAAAAATCAATTTGCAAAAATCAAATATGACAGCGACCAAAACAGAGCGGATAATCTAAAATTATCTGCCCAAAAAGCACAAACTACCTTACAATTAGAAAAACAAAAAAATAGTACATTGCTCTTGTATTTTGTAGTATTGCTGTTGGTTTTTCTTTCTGTTTTTATCATTAATTTTTTGAAAACTAAAAGCAAAAGAGAAAAAATCAGAATATCGTACAATACTGAAACACGGATTTCCAAAAAACTTCACGACGAATTGGCAAATGATTTGTACCAGACGATGACTTTTGCAGAAACGCAGGATTTATCTACTGAGAATAATAAAGAAACTCTACTCAATGATTTGGATAGCATTTATTCCAGAACCCGAAATATTTCCAGAGAAAATAGTTCTATTGATATTGGACCTAATTTTGTTCCCAATCTGAAAGAAATGATGTCAAATTACAGTAACGATGCTGTCAATATATTGGTGAATGGTCTGGATGTACTGCAAAATACAGCTTTGGAAACCAATAAAAAAATTACAATATATCGCACTCTTCAGGAATTGCTAGTCAATATGAAAAAGCATAGTCAATGTAGTTTGGTCGTTATTACTTTTAAAAATATCGATAAAAAAATTCAGATAGAATACACGGATAACGGCATTGGGGTTTCACAGGAAAAGATAAATTTAAAAAACGGACTCCTGAATTTAGAAACGCGTGTAAAAGCTATAGATGGAACTCTTGCTTTTGATAATGCGCTCCAGAAAGGATTTAAAGTGAATATCATATTTCCAGTATAATGTTTGTTCCGGTCTAAAATAACGGTACATATAAAAAAAACATACCTAATAAAGCAAACCCATATTTTGTAAACCGAAGTCTCGGAGATTGCATGTGTCTAAAGTTCTAAAAATCAGTGTCCAATCTTGTGAAGCTCCGTTTCTGTTACCCAAGCGATTAATTAAAAGTACGGTTGAAAAAATTAATGAAGAGTAACAGGAACTTAGTTAGCTTTTGATTCTAATTTATATTGCGCACTGAAGCCATATCTGAGTAGTTGGATTTATTTTTTAACGTTGCTCAAATCAAAACGATAAATTGCTTCCAATTTCAAAAGTAGCGTATTTGATTTGTTATCTAAAATAGGAGTTCGGTTATCCCCAAATTTTAACGCTAGAATTTGTAAATCAAGTTTTTGATCTATTGGATACACTCTAAACTGGTTTAAAGAGTAACCCATTTTTAGACGCAAAAGAATTTTTTTGTCCAAAACGCTTCGTTGTACATAAGTTGAAAAATCTATCGAATTATTTTCGACATAGTTAGCACGAACGTTATCAGTGGTTAGTTTGTAACTGTTTCCATGACCCAAAAAATCTACGCCTACTCTTGTTTTATCAGTTAAATTATAATTGATATCTGCATCATTTGGCATAAAGGCATTTATTTCAAAACGTTTATTTGGACTATGATAATAAAAAGTAACGATGGGAACTACGGACATGCCGTAAGCTTCACTACTGCTGTAAAGTCCTAAACCATAACCAAAACTTTCATTTCTTTTATATTTCAACAAAGCTAATCCCCCCAGGTAAATGTCTTCACTGCTTAGATTGATATAATCAGAGGCGACTTTTGGAAGAAAAAGATATATTCCACTCCAATGTTCAGAATGTTTTACACTCAAACCCGCTCTTAAATTTGTAGAGTATAAATGATTATTTTCAGAATCAGGTAACAATTGTAAATTATAGCTACTGAAATTTACACCGGTAACAGCAATATATTTTTCATTTAAAACAATTGGTAAAATAATATTCGTTTGAAATGTAGTTATGTCGGTGTTAATCGATGAATCTTCGAAAGTTGTTTTTTGCGATTTCCCATAATTGATGGAAAACAGATCGATGTATTCTTGTGCATTACATAAAAAAGGCAGTACTAAAAATAACAATAGTATTAATTTTTTTTTCATTTTAGAAAGTTGATAATATTTAAAATATTTAGAAATGTTTTATTTGTTTTTTTTTGACAATCATTTGGAATACTCCTCTTTAAATAAATCTCAGCGCAAATTTAATAGATAAAGTAGTATAGTTTTTACATCGGGGAAATATTAGCTACTATTTTATTTAGATTTCAAGTTGCCTGCGAAAGCATTTCAAAAGCATCTATTTGTTTCAGCTAAGAAGCACTAAATCAATCGCTGCATTTTATTTTTTTATTTGTGATTGAACATAGGCTAGCTTATTTTGACAAACTTGAAAAAAGAAGTTTTCTACAAATATTTTGACCGCAGTTAAGAAAATAAGAATCCGAAAAAATAAAAAAAATACAAGCGAAAAAATCTTTGATTCCTGCACATTTATGTCATTATAAATTCGGGATCGAAAATCTTTATTTATTTACCACTTTCATGCGCAGCATCAACTTTGCTATGGGATACAGCGATTTCCGTTAATTTTACGTCAGCGTTTTTCTCTTCTGCAAGTGTTTTTGCAAGAAGTAAGGCTGCTTTTGTTTTGCCAAGAGTAACTGCATAAACGCGCAAAGTTCCATAAGTAGCTATTTCATAATGCTCCATTTTCTGTGCTGCGGCAATCATTCCTGCATCGCGGACAGGCCCAACTTCCGTTTCCATCATTATTCTATTGGCTTCAGCTAATAGTCCTGTCATTGCATCGCATTTCTTGGCTACAGCTTGAATACCCAATGATTCAAAAATTTGTTCCAAACGGGTTACATGTTCTTCGGTTTCTTTCAAATGTTCTTCAAATGCCTGAATTAACTGAGTGGATGTAGCATTTTTAGCCATTTTGGCCAGTGCTTTTGTCAATGCTTTTTCAGCCCAATAAATATCTTTTAATCCATCTTCCAAAAAATCTCTCAAGTCTTTCGCTGCATCAGGTTTTGCTGTTACCATCACGTCTTTTGGGGTAGTAGCCGATTCCTTAGCTGTTTTTCCTGCCGATTTGTCCGCTGGCCTAACCGCTTTTGCAGATTCGTCTTTTGTCGTTTTCATAACTTCTGATCTTTGAAATTGATTATGTTAATAATTCATGAACAAATTTAAAAATTAGTAAAATCTATTCTGTACACAATTACTTTTATTAGTTGCAAAATTCACAGTCTTGTAAATTTGATTGAAATGACTTGACAGCTATTGTTAACTTTTTGAAGAAAATGAAAAATAATTTAGTTTGAAAATTCCAATGCTATTGAGGATGAAACTTGCTACAACTAATTGAGAAAAAGTTTATTTATGATTTTATCATCTCTTTCAACTAATGAGGGTTTGAAGAAGTATTATTGAAATCCTACACTTTCATTCGTGATTTCAGAAGGTGCTTTGGAAATTAAAATATTTGGCTAAAACTGAAACGGTAAATATGAAAAAACTACATTTCGTCTATACTTTTACTATTTTATATTTGATAATATTTGTATCTCAATTTATGAAATTCCTCACTCCCTTTCCTTACTTGAACAATCTGAGGTTTATATTTTCGAAACATAATTTCAATATAAAACCCTTAAACAATTAATGTTTAAGGGTTTGCTTTAGTAGCGAGACCGAGATTTGAACTCGGGACCTCATGGTTATGAATTTGATATTTTCAACAAATAAATCCATAGTTATATGCTGTTACAGGACTTTAAAATTAAGTATTCGTGTACGGTTAATATTAAAATTTTAAGGTAAATTAATGGAAATTAATTAATATTTATACTCTAATTATGAAGATAATATAAAGTTGTATTTTTATAAATGACCAATAGAAAGAACAACAGTAAAAGGCAAATTTTATTTTTCGACTTTTTACAGCTTAACTTCCTTTTAAGTCAATTTTCTTCATGCGCAATTAACATTGGTTAGGTTTCAAGAATGTTCGTACATGGGTCGAAAATGAAGTAGGAAACGAATCTTCGTTTTATTTTTCACTGCCGATTACTAAACATTAAGATATGACATATATTTTGGGAAGAAGTTCTGGAATTGATATCAGCCTCATTTTTCATAAATAAATTCATTTCGAAACGTTCTTTCTTGCGCATGGGATAACAGTCAATTTCTTTCAGGACACTACACTAAATCAATCACTATATTTTCTTTTTCTATTTGTTGTTGCACATAGGCAAGCGTATTTTGAATGTCATCGACGCAAACAAAAATAAATTCACCGTTTTGCGCATGATCGATTGCATATTGTACGGATTCTATTTCATTTGAAATAATACTTACTTTGATGTTGCTGTCAATTTCCCGAATTCCATCAGAAAGCATCATGCTTAGATCTTCTGATGTTCTTCCTCTATTGTCTCCGTGTCTTATTATTATTTCATCAAACATTTGAGCGGAATAACGGCCAATGTTTTTTATATCCTCCACACGACGGTCGCCAGTGGCTGAAATAATCCCTGTTTTTTTTGTGGCGTCAACTTGCTCCATGAACTTTTGCATCTGAACGTATCCGTCTGTATTATGAACGTAGTCAATCATTAATCGGAAATTTTTAAACTCGAAAACATTCATTCTGCCAGGAGTTAATGTGGGCGAAGGGATAAATGAGTTAAGTCCAGCCGTAATAGTTTCGGTAGGAAAATTACTTATCGAAGCCGCTAATAATGCAGGCAAAACATTTTTAATCATAAACTCGCAGGTCCCAGAAAAGGTTAGAGGCACTTCATTAACTGCTGCTATTTTCGTTTTCGATTCTCCTTTACTTATTACAAAATAATTATCTTCAATAAAAGCAGCTAATCCGCCTTCACTGCAATGTTTTTTTATCCGTTCATTATTGGCATGCATGCTGAACAATGCAATATTACATTCCAGATTATTTTTCATTTGATAAACCAAATCGTCATCCGCATTCAGAATCGCAGTTCCGGTTTCAAAGGTACTTTGCGCTACCACTGCTTTTACCCGTGCTAATTGTTCAATGGTGTCAATATCATTTAATCCTAAATGATCCTCAGTAACATTGGTTACCACACTGATGTTGCATTTATCAAAACCTAAGCCGGATCTGAGTATTCCGCCTCTGGCACATTCGAGCACTGCAAAATCAACAAGCGGATCACGAAGCACGGTAGCAGAACCGCCGGGTCCGCTGCAGTCTCCAAAACGAATTGTGGTTCCATCGATATAAATTCCATCTGTTGTTGTATATCCTGTATGATGTCCTGCGGCTTGAGCCAAATGAGCAATAAGACGTGTAACCGTAGTTTTCCCATTGGTACCTGAAACAGCAACAACCGGAATCCGACCGTTGGCATTATTAGGGAAAAGCATATTTACTAAAGGCTTAGCCACATTTCTTGCCATTCCTTCAGTAGGGGAAAGGTGCATTCTCAAACCGGGACCTGCGTTTACTTCGATCACAGCTCCGTTTTTTTCGGTGATGGGAATAGTGACATCTTCTGCCATAATATCGATACCACAAATGTCTAAATTCATCAGACGCGCAATGCGTTCTGCTATAAAAACATTCAGCGGATGCACCAAATCCGTGACATCTGTTGCAGTTCCGCCCGAGCTTAAGTTGGCAGTATCTTTTAAAAATAAAATTTCTCCAAGTGGTAAAACCGAATCCAATCTAAGTTCTTTTGCCGCCAAAATGGATAATGTTGCCGCATCAATTGCTATTTTGGTGAGTACTTTTTGGTGACCTTCACCTCTGTTTGGATCAGTATTCGTTTCATGAATCAGTTCCTCAATAGTTGCTATGCCATTGCCTGTCACTAAAGCTGGCGTTCGTTTCGCTACTGCCGCCAGTTTGTAATTGATAACCAAAAAACGATAATCATTACCTGATATAAAACGCTCGATTATTACATCTTCGGAAATTTTTTGAGCATCATAAAAACCATTTTGTGCCTGTTCTAGAGTTGTTATTTGTGTTGTAATTCCTCTGCCGTGGTTGCCATTCACCGGCTTAGTCACCAGTGGAAATCCAATTTTCTTTAAAGCTTCTTCCAGTTCAGTGATCTTATCGATTAGCAAACCTTTAGGTACGGGAATGTAAGATCGGGATAATAGGTCGCGGGTAGCATTTTTATTAGAAGCCATATCAACTGCTATGCTACTTGTAGTTGATGCAATGGATGCGCGGATAATTTTTTGATTGCAACCTTGTCCCAACATCAACAGAGAATCATCATTTAATCTGGTGTAAGGAATATTTCTGCTTTCTGCTTCGTTTACAATGGCAAACGTACTTGGTCCCAATTTTTCTCTGTTGTACAGGCTTTGCAATTCTTGTATTGCAGTGTCCACATTATATTCTAATCCAGCCAACAGTTTTTCTACTAAATCAACGGCAGCTTTGGCAGCATATTTTCCAGCTCTTTCAGTATTATAGGAGAAAATAACATGATAAATACCCTTTACATTGGTAGAGCGCGTTTGTCCGAAACCACATTCCATTCCCGCAAGACTTTGCAATTCAAGCGCAATATGCTCTACGACATGTCCGACTAATGTTCCTTTTTTTACACGCTCCAGAAAACTGTTTTCAACTCCTTCGGAACATTGACGATTTTTTAAAGACGGCAACAGTTGTTCCAGAGCTTCGCAAAAACCTTCAATAGTGTTAGTTAGCTTTTGCTCCCAATCTCCAATGTCAAGTTTCATGACAATAAGTTTTTTCCTTTTATTAGACCAGTAATTGGCCCCTCGCATCACCTTAATTTCTATTATTTTCATTGTCTTTTACTATTTTTTAAAACGTATTATGTTATTATTTAAATCCATTGGCACTAAAATTATCTACTTTCAAATACCCTAAAAAAAGAATTTGATTCCATCTTAGGAGCAACTTGGCACAAAGTATATAAATTGAAAGTTAAGATTTAAAAAGTGTCTTTAATTCCTGTGCATTTAAAACTCCGGCTTCGCTTGCGGTATTATTGAAGTATATAAATACTTGTTCGAATAAGTTTTTGTCAATAATAGCTTCATGAAGCTTTAATAAATCTGTTTGGCTGTATTCAGAATAAAACATTTTAGGAATTCCGTGAAGCCGAACGTAGCCGACAGATGACGTGGCAATAATGTCGGTTGGCATTGTCGGATGACTGACGCTGCAAAAGCTAATATTATTTTTTGCCAATTGGTCATACACCTCTCGTGACCACCAGCTTTGGTGTCGGAATTCAATCGCTGTTTTAAAATCTGGATTCATAGATTCTATTACAAGATCAAGTTTTTCAGGGCTGTAATGAAAACTTGGAGGCAGCTGGAATAGGATGCAACCCAATTTGTCGTTGAGTCCTTGTTTGCAAAGCGAAAAGAATTCCTCTATTTCGGGTTTGCAGTCCGCGAATTTTTTGATATGCGTTATCAGTTTTGGTGCTTTAACGGAATAGATAAAACCATCCGGGCTTTTTTTATACCAATTTGTAAGGATTCGCAAGGTTGGGAATTTATAAAATGTAGCATTTATTTCAAAGGTGTTGAAATGCGTGCAATAATATTCAAACCATTTGGAAGATGGAATGTCTTCAGGATAAAAGACATTCTTCCATTTGGCGTTATAAAAAGAAGAACAACCGATATGTATATTTGTAACAGACATAAAAATAAGAATTAGATTTATGAAAAGGAAGGCTTAAATTTATGCAAGTACACAGCAGAAAAGTCTTCGCCAGTTATTCTGCTTATGGCGAAAAAGGAAATTTTTCTAAAAAAATAAAAATACAAGCGCCCAAATGATTTATTTGGGCGCATTGTAACACGATAAAATTCGTGATTTAGCATTTTTATTTGTGTCCTTCATGCGCAGCATCAACGTTGATATGGGCCATAGCGATTTCGGTTAGCTTTACGTCAGCGTTTTTCTCTTCTTCAAGTGTTTTTGCAAGAAGCAGTGCAGCTTTAGTTTCACCAAGTGTAACTGCATAAACGCGCAGCGTACCATAGGTGGCTATTTCATAATGCTCTACTTTTTGCGCTGCGGCAATCATTGCTGCATCACGCACATCTCCAACTTTAGTTTCTTCGATTATTCCGGCCGCCTCATCCAATAATCCTGCCATTGCATCGCATTTCTTGCCTGTCGCTTTAAGTCCCAGTGATTCGAATACTTTTTCTAAACGAGTAACGTGTTCTTCGGTCTCTTTCAAATGATGCTCGAATGCATGAATTAATTGCGAAGAAGTTGCGTTTTTGGCCATTTTTGGAAGTGCTTTTGTTAAAGCTTTTTCTGCCCAGTAAATGTCTTTTAGTCCGTCTTCAAAAAAATCTTTCAAATCCTTCGCTGCATCAGGTTTTGCTTTTACAACTCCTTTTTTTGATTCAGCCGCTGGTTTTTTAGCTGTTGCTACGGTCGTTTTTTTTGTCGGCTTTACCGCTTTTGTAGATTCGTCTTTTGTCGTTTTCATAACTTTTGATTTTAGAAATTGATTATGTTATTAACTGAAAAACAAATTTAAAAATTAGTAAAATCTGTTCTCTACACAATTACTTTTATTAGTTGTAAAATTCACAGTCTTTTAAATTTGATTGACAAGACTTTATAGCTATTGTTAACTTTTTGAAGAGAATAAAAAATGACTTAATTTATAAATCCCAATGCTATGGAAGATGAAACTTACCATAAATCTATTAGAAAAAGTTTATTTATGATTTTGTCATCTCTTTCAACTAATGAGGGTTTGAAGAAGTATTATTTAAATTCAATACTTTCATCAGTGATTTTAGAAGGTGCTTTGGGAATTAAAATAGTGTATTGAACAGAAAAAGTATACATGAAAAACTACTTTTTATTTATACCGTTTCCATTTGATGTTAGATAAAAAATATAACTCAATTTATAAAATCCCTCACTCCCTTTCCTCACTTGAGCGTTTTAAAGTCGGTATTTTTAAAACATAATTATAATAAAAAACCCTTAAACAGTTAATGTTTAAGGGTTTGTCTTGGTAGCGAGACCGAGATTTGAACTCGGGACCTCAGGGTTATGAATCCTGCGCTCTAACCGACTGAGCTATCTCGCCATGATTGAGGGTGGATAACCATCCCTGAATGCGGGTGCAAATATAAAAATAATAATACAGCTTGCAAGTATATTTTGAAGAAAAAAAAATATTTTTAAAAACACTTTTTTTATGTAGTTATATTCTATATATTTCCGAAAAATTAAATGTAGCTCATGGATCAAAAAGTACGTTACGAAATCGAATTCCCCATCAATTCCTCTCCTCAATTGTTATATCAATACATATCGACACCATCAGGTTTATCTGAGTGGTTTGCCGATAATGTCAATTCTCGTGGTGAATTTTTTACTTTTATTTGGAATGACTCCGAAGAAAAAGCGAGACTGGCCTCTAAGAAAACAGGTGAGAAAGTGAAATTTAAGTGGGTTGACGAGAATAGTAAAGACACCGAGTACTTTTTTGAATTACATATTTTAGTTGATGAGCTTACCAAAGACGTTTCGTTAATGGTTGTGGATTTTGCTGTTAAAGATGAGATTGACGAAGCTACATTATTGTGGGAAAACCAAATCTCTGACTTGAAACATCTGATTGGTTCTGTATAGAAAATCATATTTTATGACTTATATTTGCCCTGAATAAAATTTAGGGCTTTTTTTATGATTAATTTTAATGGAACTATAGTGTCTCAGGATGCCAATATATTGACTCAAAACCGTGCTTTTCTCTATGGAGACGGAGTTTTTGAAACAGTTAAAATAATAAACAATAAAATTCTTTTCCTGGAAGATCATTATTTTAGGCTAATGTCTTCCATGCGTGTAGTCCGAATGGAAATCCCCATGAATTTCACAATGGAATACCTAGAGGAACAAATCCTTTCTTTGGTTAATAAATCTGCATTAGCTGAGTCCTCAAGGGCCCGAATTACAGTTTACAGGAATGATGGCGGTTATTATTTGCCACAAAGTAATACGGTCTCTTTTTTAATTCATGCTATAGCGCTCGAAAACACCTTGTATTCATTCGAAAAGAAAGAGTATGAAGTAGATTTATACAAAGACTTCTATGTGACAAAACAATTGTTGTCGTCTATTAAAACGACTAATAAAATCATAAATATAACGGGAAGTATTTTTGCGAGTGAAAATGGCTTAGACAATTGTTTATTGCTAAATGACAGCAAGAATGTAGTTGAAGCATTACAAGGAAATATCTTTATGCTGTTGGGTAATAAATTGATTACTCCGCCAGTTTCTGAAGGATGCTTGAACGGTGTTATGAGAAAGCAAATTTTAAGTTTAGCTAAAAAAATAGAAAATTTAGAGGTCGTAGAAGAAGTGATTTCTCCGTTTGACCTTCAAAAGGCAGATGAGTTATTTTTGACCAATGTTATCAAAGGAATTCAACCTATAACCCAGTATCGTAAAAAAACTTTTGGCACGAACGTATCCGTTCAACTATTGGATAAACTTAACGAAATGATAAGTAGTACTTAGTTTAAATACGGGTTTTCCGGAGCATTGGACCATATTAGATATTCTCCGCCTAACTCCATGATTTGTTCTTTCCAGAAATGAGTTGCTGATTTACCAATTATTTTGTTTTCGTAGCTATTGGCAGTAATAATCCATGAATGGCTTTTCATTTCACTTTCTAACTGATTTTCATGCCAGCCTGTATATCCTAAAAAGAATCGGATATTGTCTTTGCTTATTTCTCCTTTATTGATGAGTTCTTTGGTAGATTCAAAATCACCACCCCAATAAATTCCATTGGATATCTCAATGCTATTGGGAATCAGGTCTGGAATATTATGAATGAAATAAAGGTTGTCTTGTTCCACAGGACCGCCGTTATAGATCTTAAATCGTGCATCTACATCCGGTATCAAGTCGTGGATTGTATATTTCAAAGGTTTATTAATTATAAAACCAACGGATCCTTCTTCGTTATAGTCAGCTAATAAAATTACCGATCTATTGAATGATAAATCTCCAATTATCGTAGGCTCTGCAATAAGCAAATATCCTTTTTTTAGTTTATCTGTAATCATTGGATTGGATTTTTTATTAAATTTAAGTTTTTTATTATAAGAGTGCCAAATAAAATCGTTGAAACGCATAAAAAAACCTTCCAGAAGGAAGGTTTTGATTATATAGGTTAACTAAATTAGTTTACCGCACCTTCTAATTCTGCACCTGCTTTAAATTTTACTACATTTTTAGCAGCAATTTGGATAGTTTTTCCTGTTTGAGGATTTCTACCGTCTCTTGCAGCTCTAGCAGAAACAGACCATGATCCGAAACCTACTAAAGATACTCTTCCACCTTTTTTCAAAGTACCTCCTACGTTTCCTAAAAATGACTCTAAAGCTAATTTTGCAGCAGCTTTTGTGATTCCTGCATCAGCAGCGATAGCATCGATTAATTCTGATTTGTTCATAATAAATAGTTATTAATTGTTGGTTATTAAAAATTGTTAATACACAAATTTAGTAGGAAATACGTTCCTTGCAAGCGTTTCATGTTAATTTACTTCGTTTTGTTAATAACTTATTTTTTTTGTTGATAAATCAATGGTTATTTCTGATTAAAGTTAAGAAACACCCGTTATTGTTGGTGTTAATGGACTTTCGCCTCCGCTGAAAATGTAATCCCATTCAATAATTCTGATGTACTCATTTTCTTTTTGCCCGGAAACTGCAAATTGAGTATTTGGATGAAACCATTTCTTACCGCGATTTTCATTTCTTTTTTGGTACAAATTAAACTTCCGATAGCATAATTATGATCCTCGGAAATTATTTTGGCTTCATATATTTTTACATTCCATTCTTCATTTTTGTCTTCAAAGAAACACCAAGCCGCTGGATAAGGACTCAAACCTCGAATCAGATTGTTTATTTCCTGAGCTGATTTTGTCCAATCTATTTTACAATTCTCTTTGTTGAGTTTGTAAGCTGTTTTGATATCAGCGGTATCTTTTTGAATAACTGTCGACACATTTCCTGTTTCAATCATTTCCAAAGTGTCAATAACGGTCTTGCTTCCTAATTCCATTAATCGGTCGTGTAAATGTCCTGCATTTTCGGTTTCATCAATAGGAATTTCCGAATTTAAAATCATCGCCCCAGTATCAATTTTATCATCGATAAAAAAAGTGGTGACACCTGTCTTAGTTTCTCCATTGATTATTGCCCAATTTATCGGTGCGGCTCCGCGATAATTTGGCAGGAGTGAAGCATGAAGATTAAAAGTTCCTAAGGATGGCATTTCCCAAACAACTTTTGGCAACATTCTAAACGCAACTACAATTTGTAAATTAGCATTCAGTGCTTTTAATTCAGCCAAAAAAGTTTCGTCTTTTAAGTTCAAAGGCTGTAATAAAGTTAGATTATGAGCCAGCGCGTATTCCTTTACTGCAGAATACTTTAATTTTTGTCCTCGGCCTGCTGGTTTGTCCGCAGCAGTTATGACACCTACAACCTCATAGTTGTTTTTGATTATTGTGTCTAATATTCCCACTGCAAATTCGGGCGTACCCATAAAAACAATTCGTAATTTTTCCATTATGATCGTAAAGTATATTTGTTATTTGGTTTAACCAAAATTGTGTTGTTTTCTAATAAATCCTGAAGTACTCCAATAACTTCGTCCGGACTATTTTTAGTTTTATTTTGAATGTCTCTTGAATTTAGATCTTCGGCTTGTAATAGAGCAATTATTGCTGTAGAAAGCAGCGATACATCTTTCTTCTTTATTTTCTTGGTAATGCAAAACGAACAAATGCCGCAATCTATGGTTGTTTTTTCTCCAAAATGATTTAGAATCAACTTGTTTTTGCACACTTTTTTCTCACTGATGTAGTGAATTACGGATTGAAGCTGCTCTTTTTTTAACTGATTTTGTTTCTCTAAATGTTTCGAAACCCGATTGATTGTTCTGTCATCTTCCCGGACTTCATTGAAAATTAATGTGGCGTCATTATTTTTCGAATGATAATCTATAATTTCTTTTTCTTTTAATTTATGTAAAACTGCTTGGATTTCAGTTTCCTTATGATTTGATTTTTTGGCAATCAGCTGCAGATTGAATGCGGTTTGCATTTCGTAAATTCCCGGATACGTGCGTAAAATAGCTAAAATAATTTCCTCGTCGTTTGGATTTAAACTCATATACCGAATCACTTCTTTGGAAGGAATTAGAAATTGCAGCGTAATTTTTTCTGAAAATTCTTGGGACAGACTGATGATTCCTTGTCGGTCCAGGAATTGCATTGCGTTGTACGTTTTCAGTGTTGGGAATTCATATTTTAAACAAAAATGATGCAAATTGAAATTGAACTGTTCATTGATTCCTTCTCCGTAAGCGATTTGGAAATAGTTGCAGAGCTTGACATACATGAGATTCAAAAACTTTTTATCGGGAAGAATATTGATAAATTGGCTTTGAGCCTGAATAACATCAGAAGGACTGGTCAATAAAACAGCAAAGGCTCTTTCTCCATTTCTTCCTGCACGTCCAGCTTCCTGATAATAATTTTCCATGTTTTCCGGAAGCTGAATGTGAATTACTGTTTTTACATTGGCTTTGTCAATTCCCATACCAAAGGCATTCGTAGCCACAATAACCTGTACTTCTTCGTTCATCCAGGATTGCATGTTTTTGTCTTTTTCTTTGGACGAAAGCCCACCGTGATAATAAGTAGCTTTAAATCCTAAGGAATTTAATTGCGAGGAAATATCCAGACACGATTTTCTGTTTCGCACATATATTATGGAAGGTTGTGGGTTTTTCTTGAGAATTTGTTCTATTCTGAAAAGTTTATCCTCGACCTCAAAAATCATGTAAGCAATATTTTCCCTGGCGAATGATTTTTCGAAAACTTGTGGTTTATGTAGCCCCAACTCATTGATAATATCTTCTTTGACTCTTGGCGTCGCAGTAGCTGTCAAGGCTAAAAATGGTACTGTTGGAAAATGCTTTTTTAATTCCGAAATTTTTAAATAAGCTGGTCGGAAATCATGTCCCCATTGTGAGACGCAGTGCGCTTCATCTATGGTGATTAAATTGATGGGGAGATTTTTTATTCGTTCCAAAATCCAATCGGATTGAAGACGTTCTGGTGATAAATAAAGGAATTTATAATTTCCGAATTGGCAATTGTCAAGTAAATCGATCATTTCCTCGGATCGAATTCCGCCTGTCAACGCGATGGCTTTGATGTTTCGCTTTTGCAAATTGGCTACTTGATCTTTCATCAGTGCTACCAAAGGTGAGACGACGAGGCAAATGCCTTTGTTCATCATAGCCGGGATTTGGAAACAAACTGATTTTCCGCCACCGGTTGGCATCAATGCAAAAGTGTCATGTCCGCTTAAAACTGAATCGATAATTTCCTTTTGCAGCGACCTGAATTTGTCGTGCTTCCAATATTTTTGAAGAATAGCTACTGCTTCTTGCATAAAGTATAGATTTCATTTCATTGAAAAACAGTCCAAAGCTTAAATCTTAAACCTGCAGACTATTTAGAAATTTCATCTAAGATAAAAAGAATTCTGTTATCCATCGTGTCTTTTGGAACTTCTATAAGTTCGTAACCGTAACTTTGATAGGTTTCCGTAAGATGATTGTAGATAAGTTTAGCTTGTTCGAAGTTTTCGTAACGTTCGTGATCGCTGACGTAAATTTCTTCCCAAGGCGGAAGAATGAATATTTTTGAATAGGTATGTTCACGGCAAGCGGCATCAAAAGTAGCAGGATAACTATCGCCAATGTAATGCATGTAAGCCAAAACATCCGGAATTCCTCTATCGATAAATACAACTTCATGCGGCTCTTTTGAAGCATTTTGAAATTGTTTCTTTCTTCCTTCAAGAAGTAATTCGCTGAATAACAAAGGTTTTTCAAGGAACAATTGCTCGATTCCTTGTTTTTTTGCTTCCAAAGTCACCTCCCGTGAAATTTCGGGATAACAACAATGTCCTTTAGCGACCAATCCGTCGATAATAGTGGTTTTACCTGTTCCTGGACCGCCAATGATAACTATGATTTCTTTTTGCACTTTTAAAAAATAAGGGGCAAATTTACTTAAACTTATTGGGATTTGAAAAAATCATTGCGGTTAAAATGCGATTAGACAAAAAATCATAATTCAAAATTCATAATTTACGTTCTAAACCGTATATTTGCCTTTATTTTTAAAAAGAAAATGGATAAGAAGACTGAAGAATTTTATGATAGATTAAAAGTAGAATTGGACTTGAGCAATACATGGCCAGCAGAATACTTATTTAAATTTATTGTACCAACAGAAAGTGATAATATAGAACGAGTGCAGTTGGCATTTGACTGTATGGGCGCAGTTATCAAAACTACAAAATCCAAAACAGGAAAATTTACCAGCATATCTGTTGATGTTACTATGAAAGATTCACAAGAAATAGTAGATAAATACCTGGAAGTTTCTACAATAGAAGGTATTATTTCCCTTTAATTACAACATAAAATTTTTGATTTGCTGCGTTCGAATGGTTCTAATTTTCGAAAAAGCATTTGAATCAAAACAGATACATTCGAATATGAATTCAAAATATATTAAAGAAAACTCGAACGATGTCGTGCATCATTTGGAATATAATGCGGAGCGATCGCATTTGATTATTCCAGAGTATGGCCGTCATTTGCAGAAATTGATTGATCAGGCAACTAAAATTGAAGATGATGTAGAACGCAACAAAGCGGCAAAATACATCATTCAGGTGATGGGTAGTTTGAATCCACATTTGCGTGATGTTCCTGATTTTCAACATAAATTGTGGGATCAGCTTTTCATAATGTCTGATTTTAAATTAGTGGCTGATTCACCGTATCCAATTCCTTCGCGTGAAGTGTTACAACTGAAACCGGATGTTTTAAAATACCCACAGAATTTTCCAAAATACAGATTTTATGGCAATAACATCAAATATATGATTGATGTGGCCAATAAATGGGAAGATGGCGAG
Source organism: Flavobacterium sp. CAN_S2 (assembly GCF_015752255.1). Taxonomy (NCBI): domain Bacteria; kingdom Pseudomonadati; phylum Bacteroidota; class Flavobacteriia; order Flavobacteriales; family Flavobacteriaceae; genus Flavobacterium; species Flavobacterium sp. CAN_S2. The sequence continues at coordinate 46,405 of NZ_JADOVA010000003.1, read as the reverse complement.
ATGAAAAGTGCTTTGGTGAAAGTCATTGCCAATCACATGAAAAAATCATACTTGAGTTGGAATAAAGACACGGTGAAAGATGATGTGATTTTCGAACATTTATATGAACTATCCGATGGGAAATTGAATTTGATTCAAAGTACAGAGGAGTTATTGAATACCACAGATTTATTGCGAACCAACAAACGGGTTTCAAATAAAATCTTGCCGGTTGGTCAACCAAAAATTCTCAGCAATAAGAATATAAAAACGGGAAAACCAAATCCAGTGCACAAAAACCAAAATAGAAAACCTTTGTAAATCAGTTATAAATTAAGAGTATTTTAGTTATGAATTTTTTAGTAATAACTTTTAACTCGTAAGTTTTTAACTCATATCTAAATAATTTATAACTCATAACTGTAAAAAATGGGAATTTTCAAAATAGAAGGAGGCATTAGTCTAAAAGGAGAAATCACGCCACAAGGAGCTAAAAATGAAGCGTTACAAATTTTATGTGCCGTTCTTTTAACGCCTGAAAAAGTGATTATCAATAATATTCCCGATATTATAGATATCAATAAACTAATTACGCTTTTAGGAAATTTAGGTGTAAAAATCCAAAAAACTGGATCAGGATCGTATACTTTTCAAGCCGATGAGGTGAACATTCAATATCTGGAAACCGAAGCATTCAAGAAAGAAGGCGGTTCTCTAAGAGGTTCTATTATGATTGTTGGGCCACTTTTGGCACGATTTGGAAAAGGATATATTCCAAAACCAGGTGGTGATAAAATTGGACGCAGAAGATTGGATACGCATTTTGAAGGATTCATCAATCTGGGCGCTAAATTTCGTTACAACAGAGAAGATCATTTTTATGGTGTAGAAGCACCAAAAGGATTGAAAGGTGCCGATATGTTATTAGACGAAGCATCTGTAACCGGAACTGCTAACATTGTTATGGCTGCCGTTTTGGCCAAAGGAAAAACAACAGTTTATAATGCTGCTTGTGAACCTTACTTGCAACAATTGTGTAAGATGTTGAACTCCATGGGAGCTAAAATAACAGGAGTTGGTTCTAATTTATTGACCATTGAAGGGGTTGAAAGTTTAGGCGGTTGCGATCATAGAATTCTTCCTGATATGATTGAAATTGGAAGTTGGATTGGTCTGGCTGCAATGACAAAATCAGAGATTACAATAAAAGATGTCAGCTGGGATAATCTTGGCGTAATCCCCAACACATTTAGAAAACTTGGAATTACTTTAGAACGTCGTGGCGATGATATTTACATTCCTGCTCACGTAGATGGTTATGAAGTAAAAACGGATATTGACGGTTCTATTTTGACAATTGCTGATGCACCTTGGCCTGGATTTACTCCGGATTTATTGAGTATTGTTTTAGTAGTTGCTACTCAAGCAAAAGGCGATGTTTTGATTCACCAAAAAATGTTTGAAAGCAGATTGTTTTTTGTAGACAAGTTAATTGACATGGGAGCAAAAATCATGTTATGTGATCCGCACCGTGCTGTTGTTATGGGACATGATTTCAAATCACAACTCAAAGCAACAACAATGTCATCACCAGATATTCGTGCCGGAATTTCCTTATTGATTGCTGCGCTTTCTGGAAAAGGAACGAGTACCATTCAAAACATTGAACAAATCGACAGAGGATACGAACGCATTGACGAACGATTGAGAGCTATTGGAGCTAATATTGTTAGAGCATAATTCAAATAAATTATTATAAAATATCGTTTAAGTAAACCAGAAAGAATTTGAATCTAAAGTTCAATTCGGTTTACTTAAACGATTTTAGTTTTACTTCACCTATAAATAAAATTCATGTCAAGCGAACAAACGGCAATCAAGGCGACTTATTTTAGTATTGTAGGAAACACTTGTCTGGCAATAATAAAAGGTTTAGCAGGTTTTTTTGGAAATTCGTATGCGCTAATTGCAGATGCAATTGAATCAACGACTGATATTTTCGCCTCTTTTCTAGTGTTGTTTGGAATCAAATATTCCAATAGACCCGCGGATAAAAATCATCCTTACGGACACGGTAGGGCAGAACCTTTGATTACCTTTCTAGTTGTAGGTTTTTTGATTACTTCGGCTACGATTATTGCTTATGAAAGTATCATCAATATTGGAACGCCACATCAATTGCCAAAACCATGGACATTAATCGTTCTGGCTGCAATCATTATTTGGAAAGAATATTCTTTTCGAATCGTAATGAAAAGAAGCATTCAAACAAATAGTTCATCGTTGAGAGCTGATGCCTGGCACCATCGCAGCGATGCAATAACTTCTGTGGCAGCATTTCTTGGGATTTCGGTTGCTTTAATTTTAGGGAATGGATACGAATCTGCTGATGATTGGGCAGCACTTTTTGCTTCAGGATTCATACTTTATAACAGTTACCTTATTTTTAGACCCGCTTTGGGCGAAATAATGGACGAGCATTTATACGATGATTTGATAGAACAAATCCGAATAATTTCTATTCAGGTGGATGGAATTATTGATACCGAAAAGTGTTTCATTCGAAAAGCTGGCATGCAATATCACGTAGATTTACATGCTACTGTTGATTCAAATATTACCGTAAAAGAAGGGCACGATCTCGCTCATAAATTAAAAGATACCTTGAGGGAAGAAATTCCGGAATTAGGACATGTGCTGATTCATGTGGAACCAAATGATTAGAGTTTTATCCAATAAAATTAAAAAAGGCACCAAAATTAAATTTTGGTGCCTTTTTTAATTCGTTATGATTTTGTCACATCGAGCAGTAGACATGCAATACTAGTTCATGACTGCGTTCGAAATGACAAGTAGACTCATTTATTACAGATATTGTTTTATTCCAATATATTCAAAAACTTTAGCCCAAAAACAACACCGTCACCTTGAAAACCATTTTGGTAGGAACGTACATAATCGACACGAAGCATTTTAAATTTTCCAAAACCTAAATTGTCCAGCCCAACGGTGACTTCAGTATAAGGTTTGTTATTAGGAGTAGACAGAGCATGAGCTCCCAATATCAAAGTTGATTTTAGTTTGTTCAACAACGGTATTTTATTCATGATATAGCCTTTGTCATTGTATTCCGTATGTGCTTCAAAATAGCTGTCATTCGTACTATTAGAGTAATACGGCAATAAGTTAAATACATTCAAATAACGCGCTGTTTGTCCTATGTGGGTTTGATTGCCATTAAAATGCTTGTAATCTATAAAAGCAATATTATCCGCATTTAGAAACTTCCCAGCTTTTAGATTCAATCCTAAAACTCCTTTATTTCCTAATGTCAAATCATATATCAATCGGGTGTTGAAGTGGTCGAATTCATACTTCTTTTCGTTAGCTGCAACTGCTTTCTCATAGCCCAAATACAGAGTTGGATATTTTTCATTTCGGATGTTAAATTTCCCATCGGGACGAGAGGAATATTTATTTCCAAAATTGATTTTTGCCAGCAAATTAATTTTTGTCAAATGGTGTTTTTCAAAAGCTGTAGTGGTGAAATCATTCGGTGCCAGCGGATTATTCGAAGTGTATAAATCGTCCTTGCTAAACAAAGAAAAATCAGTGTTATTGAATAATGGTTTGCGTTGCTGGTATTCTATCTTTCCATTTAGATTCACTCCATTTGCAATATCTTGGCTGTAGCCAATTGCCGCTGATTCAAGGTTGTACAACTTCATGAAATTGTTCTTGAAAGCCAAGGAGCTTATCGTGTTTATCGCTTTACTTATGGGCTCATTCGGATTAAATTGCTTTACGGAACTGCCTCCTGTCATATATAAAGTGACATAATTCTGATTGTTGAAACGGTGGATAAATTGCCCTGTGACACGCAATCGATCTTCAGCAAAACCGTAATTGAGTTTTGTACTTATCGAAGTGTATCTTCCTTTACTTTCCTGATTTTTCCAGTTGGTGTATCGAAACCCCGAATCAAAATTATAACCTTGGACGGTATTGAAACTTAGTGAGCCAAGGTTTAATAATCCCTCGTAACTAAAACTGTGTTTTTTAGTACTATTCTTGTACGTGTAACCGGTCAGTAGCTTTAATAGTTTGAATTTATTTTCTTTTGCATCAATTGAATCTAGGTATTTTTCTGAATTTCGGACTTTGTAAATACTGTCTTTTCTAATATAATCAGTGCTTTCTTCCATTGTTAACGGAATGGGTCTGTTGGTATTCCAGAACAAACTGTCTTTTTTATTGGCATTTATTTCTATGCATGTAATTTCATTTGTAAATGTTTTAGGAGCAAATGCATCTATGAATTCATAATTGCTATACACGTAATTGTATTTTCCGTTAAATTTTATACCAAAAGCACCTGCTGTAATTTCGAGACTTTGGGTGTTTTTGGCCCAAATTTTATTGCTTTTGTTGTAGCTGAAATTTTGTTTTAAGGTCATCACATCGAGAAATTCTTCTTTCATTCGGTAGCCTTTTATATCCAGATCAACGGCGTAAATTGCCCAGGAATCTTCCACGATATAAATGTATCCTTCAAAAACCGGTTCGCTATCACGCTTGGCAGTCACTTTTATTTTGTTAATCATATTGGCATTCTCGTCATTAAACGTGCTTTCTAACTTGTAATTATAGTAGTTAAAAGCGTTATTCGCTATTGGAGAAATCATTTGGACACCAAAATCGATAGTGTTATCATAGAAATCATAGAACGAAGATCTGGCCGTATTGTAGCTGTAACCATTGTTGCTGCCACTCACTTTTGACGCAGTAACGACTTCTTTTAAGTTGTTAGGTTTTTCAAAGGCTATTTTCGAAAAGGTCTCAGACAGTGAAATAATCCCGGTTCCAGTTGAATCCAAAGCGCCATTCAAGTCACCAATTTTTTGTCCTAATATTTTTTTCGGAGCATTTTTTAGTTTAAAAATACCTCTGGAATAAAAGTCAGCGTTAAATCGATTCGTTTTTTCGGTGTTTCGTTTTCTGCTGGCGATTGCGCTTTTTATAATTGCTAAAGCCGGATTATTTTTTTTGTTGATGATTACTTCGTTCAACGAGAAACTTTCTTCGATCATTTTGATGTTCAAAGAATACGGTAATTTATCGGATTGTATGGCAACTTTTTGGGTTTTAAAACCTAAAAACTGAAAGACAACCGATTGTTTTCCTTTTTTATTTAAGTTGAACTCGTAATTTCCTTGTTCGTTTGAAGTGGTTCCATTATAGGTGTCTTCCTGGAAAATAGTAACAAAAGGCAAGGGATTTCCTTTTTCGTCCGAGACAGTTCCTTTTATTTGTGCATTGCTGACAAATGAAACTAAGAAAAGCAAAAGTAAGTAGTGTTTTTTCATGAAAGTTTTTTCTTTCACAAAAATAGAAGAAGTTTAAAAAGAGCGTATTAATTATTTGTTAAAGATTTATTTAGGAGGTAATTATAATTTAAAACTATAAAAAGGACTGAATTGCTAGCTCGTAACTTTTTAAACCAAAACCCAGAATAACTCCTTTGGCATTTCCTGAAATATAGGATTGATGTCTAAAACTTTCACGCGAAAAAGTATTCGAAATATGGACTTCGACAACTGGAGTTGTAACGGCTTTGACTGCATCGCCAATTCCAACAGAAGTATGCGTGTATGCTCCGGCATTCAATATTATCCCATCAAATGAAAAACCAAATTCCTGGATTTTATCAATTAATTCACCTTCAATATTGCTCTGAAAATAGGATAATTCAATAGTGGGGAATTTTATTTGTAAAGTGGTGAAATATTCTTCAAAAGTTTGACTTCCATAAATTTCTGGTTCACGTTTTCCTAGAAGGTTGAGGTTTGGACCGTTGATGATACTGATTTTCATACGTAGTTAATATTTGTTTTTATTTGAATATGGAATTCGCATATGACTTATCTGGTTTTTATTACATATTCGATATGCTCATTTCATAATTCCTGTTTTGGTAAAAATAAAAAAACCGTTCCAATTTATAGAACGGTTTTAGTAATTTTAATTTTTTTATTATTTTTAGAAAGTAAATCCGGCTGAAACCTGAAGTACAGAGTTCTTAACTTCTGCTTCTTTTGAAGCCTCAGTTAATCCTAAAACATAGCGCCCTTGAAGAAAAATGTTTTTTGTTACATTTAAAGTTAAACCTGCAGCTGCACCAAACTCAAAAGTTTCTGCATTTTTGACATCAAATTCGTTTCTTTCACTTAATAAGAAAGAAGCTTGAGGTCCAAGATCTAAACTCACGGTTTTATTGAAATGTATTTTTGCTAAAACAGGAATAGATAAATAACCCAATTCGTTTTTGAACTCATCAACAGCATTTTTATAAGTCGCTCCTTGAGTCGAGTATAATAATTCAGGTTGTATAGAAAAACCATCTGTTAATTTAAGCTCAGCCACTAAACCTGCATGATAGCTGGTAATCGCATCAGTGTTGTAATTATCACTGTTTACTGTAATGCTACTTCCGTTTTGATTGGCGTAATTTAAACCACCTTTAAATCCAAACTTTACTAATTGTGCTTGCATGTCCACGGATGCTGCAAGAAGTACTACGGCTACTAAAATTATTTTTTTCATAATTTGTTTTTTAATATTAATTAGAATTAAATGATATTGAACTCCTACTTAAAACTATTTTGTAGAATAATTATTGTTAGGATTTGAGTTTTCTAATACCAATAACTAATCCAAAACACTACTAAATTACTATTTTTCTTCTTTTAGAAATAATTTTGAATTTTAGATTAAGAATTTTAAATTTCAAATACTTGTAAAACAGTATTTTACATTTTTATTTCTAATTTTAAAATTTCTTATTGTTAGGGAATTTTTTTAATAGTTATTTTTAAATCTTTACAAAAATGAATCAAAAGCTTAGCGTAAATTCATCATTGAGTTTGAAAAATTGAATTTTTAATTTTAATAAAAATGTTAATAACTTGTAATGGTAAGAAGTGTATTACTTTAAATTTAATATAATTTTATGCTTTCTATTAACAATTAATAAAAAAAAAATGAAAAAAATTATCTTGTCGGTATGTATTGCTTTTTTTTGTGTTTCAGCTTATGCACAAAAAGAAGGTGGATTTAGAGTAGGTTTAGATTTAGGAGCTGTTCCTACTAATGGTGGCGGAGGAGTTATGTTCTCATTAGAACCAAAATATAATATTAAAGATAATATGAATGTTGGTTTACGAATAGGAGTAGCAGCAATTGTTCGTGATATAAATGATTCTGGGTCCACTACTAGTGCAAAAGTGGCGGCTAATGGTTCGTATGTTGCTACTTATGATTATTATTTCAACGGCGCGGGGAAATCTTTTGTTCCTTATATTGGTGCTGGTGCTGGTTATTATAGTATTGCAAATGTAGAATTTGATGATACAGATAATTCTGATAATGTAATGGTAGATGCAACAGGTAAAATGGGAGGATTAGTTCGTGGTGGTTTTGAGTGGGGGAAATTCAGAATGGGATTAGAATATAATTTAGTGCCTGAATCAACTTTACAAGATATCAATGGAAATAATCAAGGTACTGTAGCTAATTCATACGTAGGGATTCATTTAGGATTTTATGTTGGTGGAGGCAAATGGGGAAAATAATTATTTTCTTTTACTATATCAAAACCACTCTTAGTAGTGGTTTTTTTATGTCTAAAAAAGAGTTACTTTGTAGCCATGAATTGGGACAATTATATAAAGAGTTATCAATCGTATCTAAAAATTGAACGTGGTTTGTCAAAGAATACAATAGAAAACTATTCTTTTGATATTGAACGTTTGCGCCTTTTTTTAGTCACAAATGAAATCGACGTTTCTCCAATTAAAATTAGTGAGGAAACGGTGCAACAGTTTATTTACAGTATTTCCAAAGAAGTAAATTCTCGTTCGCAAGCCAGGATAATTTCCGGTCTTAAAAGTTTTTTCAGTTATTTAATTTTTGAAGATTATCGTACGGACAATCCTTTGGAACTGATTGAAACTCCCAAAACGGGCAGGAAACTTCCGGATACTTTATCTGTCGAAGAAATTGATAATCTTATCGCAGCTATTGATTTGACTACGAATGAAGGAGAGCGCAACCGTGCGATGTTAGAAACGCTTTACGGTTGCGGATTACGGGTTTCCGAGCTAGTAACATTAAAAATTTCCGATTTATTCTTTGAAGAAGGCTTCATTAAGATTACCGGAAAAGGCAATAAACAACGTTTTGTACCCATAAGTGATTTGACACAAAAATTCATTCAAATTTACCGAAATACCATCAGAACGCACCTTACTATTCAAAAAGGATTTGAAGACACTTTGTTTTTAAATAGAAGAGGGAAGCAATTGACCAGAGCGATGATTTTTACTATTATAAAAAATTTAGCGCTTCAAATAAATCTTTACAAAACGATTAGTCCGCATACTTTGCGTCATTCTTTTGCAACGCATCTTCTGGAAAACGGAGCTGATTTACGTTCTATACAATTAATGCTTGGTCATGAATCTATTACTACAACGGAAATATATGTGCATCTTGATCGAAAATTTTTAGCAGAAGTACTAACCTCTTTTCATCCTAGAAAGTAGTGGATTAAGTTTTCATTTGGCAGACTAAATTAATTTTAAGAAGGAAATTTTTATAAAAAAGGGATTTAAATATAGTAATTGTTTAGCAGCATGTTTTTTTACTAAATTGTAAATTTTTTAATTTTATTTTAATTTTTTAATTAAAATATGTACTACATTGTTATCATATTCAAATCGTTTAAAAAGTGATTATGGTTTTTAATTTTCCCCAAAACGGAAATTGCCAAGAGGTAAATGATTTTTACAACAAATTATTTAAAGAAATTCCAGATTTAATTTTTGAATTTGTAATTGCTCCTGACAATACTTATTTATTCCCACTAGTGAGTAAATCAGTGGATAATTTTTTTGAGTTGTCATCGGAACATTTTTCGGATTCGGACAAGCTTCTAATTTATGATCGGGTGTTTGAAGCGGATCGATTGTCATTTTTTGAATCATTAGTCCATGCAAGAAAGAGTCTGACGGAATGGGATTTTGAATTCCGGGTGTTGTTGCCCGAAAAAGGATTGCGTTGGCTGAAAGTTTCCTCTAAACCAGAATTATATCCAGATGGAAATATTGCTTTCTATGGAAGAATTTCAGACATCACGAACTTAAAAGAGCAAGAGATTAAATTGAAAGTGTACGAGGAGCGTTTTAAATTTGCTCAGGAAGCTTCCACATCTGGGGTTTGGGATTGGGATTTAAGGACTAATAAAGTTTTTTATTCTTCGCAGTCCATGAAAATTTTAGATTTAGATTCATTAGATGTTTTTGATAGTCCGGAACGTTGGGACGAAATAGTTCATCCTGATGACCTAGAAAAATACTATTCGGATATTCAAGATCATTTTGAAAATAGAACTCCTTTCTACGAAAACTTTCATCGTGTTTTAACTTCTACCGGAAAATATAGATGGATATTAGATCGGGGCAAAGTAATTGAGCGAGATAATAATGGAAAGCCACTCAGAGTTATAGGAACGCACACTGATATTTCGTCTCAAAAAGAAAAAGAATTAGAGTTAGTGAAAACAATGGAATTGTATAGTAAGCAAAATAGCCGACTATTGAATTTCTCTCATATTGTTTCTCATAACTTGAATACACAGGCAGGAAATATTAAGTCGATTTTAGATCTTATTGACGCGGATGACACTGCTGATAGTAACAAGGAAATGTTATCTTATTTGAGAATGGTTTCGGATGATTTGAATGAAACTATACTTAATTTGACCCAAATCGTGCAGATACAAAGTAACGCGAATACTCCGATGTCTAGTTTGGATTTAAATGTATATCTGAAAAAGACATTAGCTTTGATTAGAGATTTAAAAAGCGAAAATCAAGTTACTATTGTAAATGAAATTCCGGAAGGAGTTACCGTAGATTTTAACCCAGCTTATTTAGAAAGTGTCTTGTTGAATTTTACCACTAATGCTATAAAATATTCAAATCCAGAAAAACCAATTGTCATTAAATATACCTTTTCATTGGAAGATGGCAATAAGACTTTATCTATTTCTGACAATGGATTAGGGATTGATTTAAAAAAATATGGTGATTCACTTTTTGGAATGTATAAAACCTTTCATAATCATAAAGAAGCGCATGGTTTGGGATTGTACATTACGAGAAATCAGATTGAATCAATGAAAGGCACCGTTTCAGTAGAAAGTGAAGTTGGGGTAGGATCCACCTTTAAAATCACTTTTGACAATAGTTTGAATGATTAATAAATGGACTGGGTTTAATACACAAGGAGGGAAGTGTCTTTTAGAATTTTTACTGCAAAAAAAAAACTTCTCAGTTATGAGAAGTTTTTTTTATGAATTAATTTGATGAAACTATTTAGCAATATTCACTGCTCTCGTTTCACGAATTACAGTTACTTTAACTTGTCCTGGATAAGTCATTTCAGTTTGGATCTTTTGTGAAATATCAAAAGATAAATTAGCGGCATTTTCATCAGAAACTTTTTCGCTTTCCACAATTACACGAAGTTCTCTACCAGCTTGGATAGCATAAGCGTTTTTCACACCGCTGAATCCGTAAGCCACTTCTTCAAGATCTTTTAAACGTTGAATGTAAGAATCTAATACTTGTCTTCTTGCTCCTGGTCTTGCTCCTGATATAGCATCACAAACCTGAATGATTGGCGATAATAATGATTTCATTTCAATCTCATCGTGGTGTGCTCCAATAGCGTTACAAACCTCTTCTTTTTCGCCGTATTTCTCAGCCCATTGCATTCCTAATAATGCGTGTGGTAAATCACTTTCGGCATCTGGAACTTTACCAATATCGTGTAATAAACCAGCTCTTTTAGCCAGTTTTACGTTTAGGCCAAGTTCAGCAGCCATGATTCCACAAAGTTTAGAAACTTCACGGGAGTGTTGCAATAAGTTTTGTCCGTAAGAAGAACGGTATTTCATACGTCCTACCACTTTAATCAATTCTGGATGCAATCCGTGAATTCCTAAATCGATAACGGTACGTTTACCAACTTCTATAATTTCATCGTCAATTTGTTTCGCAGTTTTAGCAACAACTTCTTCAATTCGAGCCGGGTGAATTCTTCCGTCCGTTACTAATTTGTGTAATGCCAAACGTGCAATTTCTCTACGTACAGGGTCAAAACAAGAAAGGATAATAGCTTCAGGGGTATCATCAACAATGATTTCTACTCCGGTAGCCGCTTCCAGTGCGCGGATATTTCTACCTTCACGACCAATAATTCTACCTTTTACGTCATCAGATTCAATGTTAAATACTGAAACACAGTTTTCAACTGCTTCCTCAGTTCCAACTCTCTGAATGGTATTGATGATTATTTTTTTAGCTTCTTGTTGTGCGGTCAATTTAGCTTCTTCAATCGTGTCTTGAATATGAGACATTGCTTTACTTTTGGCTTCAGCCTTCAAACCTTCTACCAATTGATTTTTAGCTTCTTCGGCAGATAAACCGGAGATAACCTCTAATTGCTGCAATTGACTTTTATGAAGTTTTTCAACTTCAGCTTGTTTCTTGTCTAAATTCTCAATTTTTGTAGTGTATTCTATAGTTTTTGATTCAAAATCATCATTTACTTTTTTAGCTTTTGACAATTCATTTGAAATTTGAGATTCCTTATCACGAACTCTTTTTTCAATTTCAGCCACTTTTTTATCACGAGATAAAATTACTTGTTCGTGCTCTGATTTTAATTCTATAAATTTCTCTTTTGCTTGAAGAATTTTATCTTTCTTTATATTTTCAGCTTCCAGATTAGCATCTTTCAATATCGATGCTGCTTCTTTCTTTGCGTTTTTAATCAGGTTGGAGATGTTGCTTTTTTCTATCAATTTTGCGATACCAAAACCCGCTACAATACCTATAATTCCTGTAATAATAATCGTTAATATGTTGTCCATGTTTGTTAAAATTTATATATAAAAAAGCCTACATTAGTGGGATTGAATAAACTCGAAAAGACAAGTTTTGAGCTAACTCGTTGTTCAAGCTTCCAAACTGAATTGGCTTGCTATAGTAACGATGATTTGCTCATTCTAAAATGTTAGTGTTGAGTTTACCAAATAAGAACTAATGTAGGCAGTATCTTAGTTTTTGTAAAGAACGTTTATTTGTCGAGATATTGATCTAAAATCGCATTGATTTTTTTAATTCTTTCAATGGTTGCTTCTCCATCAATGGCGTTATCAATTTGTTTTTGTTCTGTTTGTGAGGCAAATTGTAAGGCACACATTGCCAAAACATCTTGTTTGTCACGAACAGCATAATTTTCTTCAAATTGCTTAATCATCTTATCAATTTTTTTAGAAGCGCTTCTAAGGCCTTCTTCCTGTGCAAAATCAACCGTTAACGGGTAGACTCTGTCTGCTATTGATATTTTAATTTTAAGCTTTTCGTCCATATCTTTTATTAATCTGATAGTTGTGCTATACAGTAATCAATTTCGCGAATTAATGAATTTATTTTAAGCTTCGTATCTCTTTTATTTTCGTCACTGCCTAGTAATGTATTTGCTACTTTGAGTGTTTCATACTGCGTTTTTAGCGCTTCAATCTCTTGTGACTGAGTTTGTATTATGGATGCAGTTTTTGTTAATTCGTTTTTCAAATCTTGATTGTTTTTCTCTAAACCTTTCATTTTAATAAAAAGTTTTTCGACTTTATTTTCAAGAGTATCAATAATTTCTGCAATTGCACTCATTATATATCCTATTCATTACATAATCATACAAAGTTAGTATTCCTTTTTAATTTTGCAATATTTTATTATTTTTTTTGCATTAAATTAATTAAATATCAGTTGTACAAATGGTTACGATCGGTTTTTTTTAGTGCTGTTTTGAATACTTTTTTTATCTTAGCAAAAATGTAAATCATGAAATTTTCGCTATATATATTATTTTTTTGCACCTCTGTTTTTGCTCAAGTTGATTATCCAAAAGATTATTTTAGGTCACCGTTGGACATTCCGATGCAATTATCCGGGAATTTTGGTGAGTTGAGACCCAATCATTTTCATGCTGGCTTTGATTTGAGAACCCAACAAAAAGAAGGATTAAAAGTGTATGCCGTAGCCGATGGTTATGTGTCAAGAATAAAAATATCAACTTTTGGTAACGGAAAAACAATTTACATCAACCATCCTAATGGATATACTTCGGTTTACGGACATTTGAAATTGGCTAACGGCGAAATAGAAAATTACATCAAGAAAACGCATTACAAAGAACAATCGTTTGAAATCGAAATGTTTTTTAAGCCTGATGAAATGCTAGTTAAAAAAGGAGAAATCATTGCCTTTTCAGGAAATACAGGAGCTTCAGAAGGACCGCATCTGCATTTTGAATTTCGGGATTCTAAAACGGAGTTTATCATTAATCCGATGCTTTTTGGATTTAATAAATTTTTAAAAGACACGAAGAAACCAATTATATCTGGAGTTTACGTATATCCTTTAGATGCAAAAACTACGGTCAATAATTCAAAACGTCCGTTATTGCTGAATGTTTCTTTACAAAAAGACGGAACTTATTTGTCAGACAAAGTTGTTGCAAATGGTTCAATCGGTTTTGGTATTTCGGCGTATGACACGGATGATGTTTCGTTTAATAATAATGGAGTGTATAAAGTGCAGTCTTTCTATAATGGAAAACCAAATTTCGGATATGAATTCAATACGTATTCCTTTGATGATATGCGCTATATCAATGCGCTGATTGATTACTCGCGATATAAGAAAATGCAACAACGGGTTCAGAAATTATTCATGAAAACGCCTTATAATTTGAGCTTTATTCAAGCCGATGAAAATAAAGGGGTTTTGCCAGTAACACCCAATTTAGCATCGCTCTATCGCATTGAAGTTTCGGATTTTTTTGGAAATAAAAAAACAATAGCTATTCCTATCAAATATGATATTTTACCTACCGTAATAAGTAAGGAGCCTGTACAATCCAATTATTTTGTCCGAGCGAACAAAGACAGCAATTTTGCTTTAGAAAACATGTCTGTTTTCTTTCCTGCGGGAACTTTTTACGAAGATTTTGATTTGAATTTTGATGTAAAAAACGATACGTTGTTTTTGCATGATGATACTGTTCCTGCGCATACTAATTTTACGGTTTCCATTGAAGACACAAAATCTACCGAAGTTCAAAAAGAAAAAATGTTTATTGGCCGAATCGAAGGGAAAAAAGTAAATTATAATCCAACCTATAGAAAAGATAATGTATTTAATACTAAGGTTAAAATCTTGGGAAAATATGCTTTGGTTTCAGATACGGTTGCACCAAAAATAAGCATGGCCGTTCCCGTAGAAGGGAAATGGATTAGTGACCAAAAAACCATTCAGCTTTCTATTTACGATGAATTATCAGGGATTAAATCATACAATTGCTACTTAAATGGAAAATGGGTTTTATTTGAATACGATAACAAGACTAGAAAATTGACTCATTATTTCAGCGATGGAATTGCTGTTGATGGTGCCAATGATTTAAAAGTTGTTGTAACGGATAATGTAGGTAATTCAACTACCTTTGAAACTCGTTTTTTTAGAAGTCAAAAAAAATAAAAACCAAACACTTTGAGTGCGAATCAATTATTAGCTGTATTCATATTTGTCTTTTTGAGCCTAACTCTATCCGCTCAAACGGCTAGAATAAAAGGAGTTATTTTAGATAAAAACAATCAACCGGTAGAAAACGTCAATGTTTCTTATTCGAGCGGCGGTACGCGAACGAATGAAAATGGTTTTTACAATTTAAAAATTCCTGCAAACCAACAAGTGACACTTGTTTTTACGCATGTTTCGTTAAAAAAAATAACTGTGATTTTTTCTTTGGATGCCAATGAACAAAAGGAGTTCAATCCAGTAATGAGCGATCAGGAAGAACAAATGGGAGAAGTTATTGTGACCTCCAACAACCGAAAACAGATTCAGGGTATTACAGTAATTGAACCTGAGATGATTCGGAAAATTCCCGGAGCTAATGCCGGAATCGAAAACATTTTGAAATCCTTGCCAGGCGTAAATTCTAATAATGAGTTGAGTACACAATACGCAGTACGCGGAGGGAATTATGACGAGAATTTGGTTTATGTAAATGAAATTGAAGTCTATCGTCCGTTCTTGATTCGCTCGGGGCAACAAGAAGGTTTGAGTTTTACCAATACGGATTTGGTGCAAAATGTTGATTTCTCGGCGGGAGGTTTTCAAGCGAAGTTTGGAGATAAACTATCGTCTGTTTTAGATATTACGTATCGGAAACCGGTTAAATTTGGCGCAAGCCTTGAAGCGAGTTTCCTTGGCGGAAGCGTTTCTGTTGATGCAGTTTCTAAAAATAAAAAATGGTCTGCGGTTACGGGAGTTCGATACCGCAACAACAGTCTTTTGGTTAATAGCCAAGAGACACAAACGAATTTTACGCCTTCCTTTGCGGATATTCAAACCAATGTAAATTATCAAGCTTCTGCTAAATGGCAATGGAGTTTTTTAGGGAATATTTCTCAAAATAAGTACCAATATCAGCCATTAACCAGACAGACTAATTTTGGAACCATTGATAATCCTATGGCGCTAACGGTCTTTTATGAAGGTCAGGAAAAAGACGAATACGATACGTATTTTGGAGCTTTAAAAACAACATTCAATGTTTCTGATAATTTTACGTTGAAATTTATCGGTTCTGTTTTTCAAACTTTGGAACAAGAATATTTCGATATTTTCGCACAATACCGTTTAGGCGAAGTAGATTCTAATATTGGTTCTGAAACTTTTGGAGAAGTTGCTTTCACAAGAGGAATTGGATCGCAGCTGAGTCATGCCAGAAATGATTTGGATGCCTTGATTGTAAATACAGAGATAAAGGGATTTCACGATTGGAAAGAAAGCCAATTTGAATGGGGAATTAAATATACTAGAGAATCCATTCGTGATAGAATAATAGAGTGGGAGGTGATTGATTCAGCTGGTTTTTCTTTGAATCCACCAATTATTGATTTGCCTAAAAATGACCAGCCGTATTCGCCTTACACTGGACCTCTTCTTCCGTATCAAAATATCCGAGCGACAAATTTTAATTCCATAAATAGATTTTCAGGATATGGTCAGTGGAGTTTAAAATCGAATATTGGTTCGAGTGAGGTTTGGTATAATGCCGGAGTACGTTTTCATAACTGGGAGGTTTTAGGTTCTACTGTAGCTGGCAAATCCCAAATTACTTTCAGTCCCAGAGCACAATTTGCCATAAAACCAGATTGGGAAAAAGATATGGTTTTTAGACTTTCTGGAGGATTGTACCATCAACCACCTTTTTATAGGGAGTTGAGAGATGCTGATGGAATGGTACAACCTAATACCAAGGCGCAACAATCGGTGCATGTTGTTATTGGGAATGATTATAGTTTTGAGATGTGGAATCGTCCTTTCAAGTTGGTTTCGGAATTGTATTATAAATCGTTGACAGATGTGAATACATATACGATTGACAATGTTCGAATTCGTTACGCAGCTAACAATAATGCCACTGCATATGCGCAAGGATTGGATGTTCGCTTGAACGGGGAGTTTGTACCCGGAACTGAATCTTGGTTTAGTTTTGGTTATTTGAAAACAGAGGAAAACAGTAATGATAAAGGATTTATTGCGAGACCTACAGACCAGAGATTGAAATTTGGACTTTTATTTCAAGACTATATGCCAAATATTCCAAGTTTAAAATTATATCTGAATTTAGTTTACAATACCGGATTGCCAGGCGGTTCACCATCGTATGCTGATCCTTATTTGTACCAAAATAGGTTGAATGACTATCGCCGCGTGGATGTAGGTTTTTCTAAAGTTTTTAAAGACAATTCTACTGTAAAAAAGAATTCGGGTTTGTTTAAAGACTTTAAAGAGTTGGCGATAGGATTGGAAATTTTTAATCTTTTTGACAATCAAAATGCCATAACTAATACATGGGTTCGCGATGTGTATTCTAGAAATCAATATGCAATTCCTAATTACATGACCACCAGAGTTTTTAATATAAAATTGACTGCGAAGTTGTAATGGGAATGACTTTAAAAATTTAATATACATATCTATACCCATTTAATTAGGCAAATCGGAGGCAGAATTTCATTACCATTTTTTAAAAATGATTACATTTGGATTTTAAAGTATAGGATTATGAAAAAACTACATATCACATTAATAGGAATAGCAATTTTGTTTTTGACAAGTTGTAAGGAAGAAGTTGAAATTCCAAAAGTAACGTATGACGGTACTGGTAAATCAAAACAAATTACCAGAGCTGATTCGACTCAGATACAAATTGCAGATTTGCCACTGCAAATGGAGGGAACGGATTATTTAATTCATCCTGTGGCTGATTTAAGTATTCGGGAGCGAGGAGTGAAGTCCAGATATGGTTCTTCTAGCGTGAATGATTTGAGTTTTACAATTTCAAATTATGGAGAATTTGAAATCACTGGTTTTTTACAAAATTTAAAATTCCAAAAAGTAGATTCGGATTCCATCCGTAAATTGACAGACAAACCTGTTTTAATTCAAACAGCTACGTATTTGAAGTCGGTTGCTGATAAAACCAATAACCAGATCATGGTGTACACGATGGTTGATATGGATACGAATAAGGACGGAAAATTAGATACAAGTGATATTAAAGCTTTGTATTTAAGTGAAATCAGCGGTGAGAAATTCACTAAAATATCTTCTGATTTTCAGGAATTAATTGATTGGAAATTGATTAGTTCAAAAAATCGTCTGTACTACAGAACCGTTGAGGATACCAATAAAAACGGAGAGTTTGATAAGAAAGATGTTGTGAATTACTACTATATTGATTTGTCGAAAAAAGAATGGGAAATAATTGGTTACGAGCCAGTTTAATAAGATTGGTTTTAAATCAAAATATCACTTTCTAAGTCTGATTTTTCAATGGTGAAATCGAATCCAAGTTGTTTCACTAATTGAATGACCAGATTTTTATACCAGTTTTCGGATTTGGGATGAATGTATATTTTTTCGATTAACTGATTGATATTTACATTGATTTTCAATCCTTCATTGATTTTGATATCGCTTTCGCCAATGTCAGTGATGATGCGTACTTCGCCTTCATACTGAAAACTCTTTCGTTTGAATAAAAAAGGAAAAAACATATCGTCAAACGGAATGTGCTCTTTTTTGTAATCGATATAATTTACTTCTCCAATATATTGCTTGAAATTAGTTTCAGGAATAAGGGATTCCTGCAAACGCCCAATTGTGGATTGAATAGCTAAACCTTCACTGTTTTGTGTGAAAATTTGCCACATCGCAAATGATTCGTATTCGTTGATATGCCAACTGCTAATCGCGACTTTTTCCCTGTGTGTTTTATAATAGTTTAAAAAGTCAGGATTATCAATGGAAAGTTTTTTTATTTCTTCAAAAGTAGGTTCGCTGAATGTACCTTCATATTGATCTTCGAACTTATCCGATCGCGACATGAATAATTTTTCGGACATTAATAAATCTAAGAATTTAGATAAGTCTAGATATTTCCAAACAATTGTATTTGGGTCTTCAGGAAGTTTTATGTTTGGATTATTGATGTACATTTAAATTATTTAATAAAAATGGGAATGCAACAAGTAAATAAGACATGTAAAGTTCACCAATTTATTTTAGAATTATGATTTAAGGACTTGTTTTTTTATAATGATTTTTTGTCCATTCAATTTTTCTATTTCATAATTGTCTTTTTTAAGATTTTCAATTCTCCACAATAAAAAATCACACTCGTCTTTAAAATCAGTTGCAGTGAAACCATTTATTGATTTTATCACTTCTTCTGTTTCTAAGTCCTTTGCTGAACTTTCAGAATTGTTGCTTTTGCCAACAATAATTAACTTGCCATTTTTCAAAAGACAATCGGCATCAAAACTCATTTTTAAAGAAATAGGTTTGTTTGAAAGTTTCAAATAATATTTAGAATTTTTATTGTTTAAAATCATAATTGAGGATAATTGCGAGAAGAATTTGAGCCCGATTTTATTTTCAATATTAGCCCTGATTTCAATTCTTAAATCATCAAATCTTTTATTTCCGATAGTCAAATTATCAAAACTTAAAGTCTCATACTTGTTTATTCTCATATCTGAAAGACTCATTGTCAATCGTGAACCAGAAATTATTCCATCTTGATTTTCTTTTCTTAGTTTTTTAAAAAAGGGCTCTTTTTCAGAAACTTCAAAAAAATCGTTATATCCTAAGTCTATCAAGCAATTTTTGAACTCAGTTTCGTCGATATTAAAAGTGGTAAAATGTCGGTTGTTTTTATAATTAATGTTCATTTCGAGCATTTCGCCTGAATATTCAAAAGTGGATTTAGATACGTACAAGATATTTTTTTCAAAATCAATTTTCCAGTTCAGCTTGTTGATTGCATTTGCACCTAATAAATAATAATTATTACAAGATAAAAAAGGCATGTCATGCACTATACTTTTTACATTTTTAATTTCGAAAGATCCTATAGTTACTGTTTCAATCATAGCTTCTGTCATGGAGTTTACATTTTCATTGCTGTCAGTAATATTCTTTTTTCCGGTAATTTTGATATTAGCGCTAGTAGCTTTTGCTGATGTCACCACGCCAAGCGACGCACCCGTGTCTAACACAAAATCAGTTTGGATTCCATTTATTTGTCCCTTAAAAACTAATAATGAAGATTTAGTTGTAAAGGGAATTGTATCAATTTTGACAGATTGTGATTTGCTTAAAAAAGATACTAATAACAAAACCGGGAGTAGTAGATTTTTTCTCATTGGTATTGATTTGATTTTTGAGTTCTCAATTTTTGTAATGTACGACCGATGAAGATACCACCAATAATTCCGGGTAAACTCCACGCTAAAACTGCGGGTAAAAAAGTGTTGTTAATCACAAGGAATGCCGTAAAAGCTGCAATATAAGCTCCTGTCATTCTTCCGATATGATTTTTTAATCCGTATAATTTATCGGTAATTTTTCCGGTGTAGGCTTTGTATTCGACAGCGCATAATCGCAAACTAGTAAACCCAAATAAGAAATAGACGATTCCAAATAATTGTTTTGCTAACACATATTTAAATCCAATATAAAAGAAGATAATACTGGAAATAAGCATGAGAATAGTTAAAAAGGCATCGCCTATTTTAGGTTTTTGACCCAGATGAGCCTTTTTTAAATGAAATATTCTATAGCCTGAAATAGACAGGTAAATTGTAAACACGCCTACTATAAAAAGGAATAAGTTAGGATGTACATACGAAAGATAGAAAGCGCACAAACCAGTTGAAACCATGGCTAAAGTAAATACTTTGCCAAGTTTTTTATGGATAATATCTCCTTTTTTTCGAATTAAAAGCAACGTTCCTAATAGCAATCCGGTAAAACCGGAAAGAATGTGAAGAGTTAAGATAATTTTGAAAAGCATAAATTTCAGTATTAAATTAAAAAGGTTACGTAAATGTATTAGATGTTACGTAACCTTTTTTTATTTTTTTACTGAACTGTAAATTTAAGTGCCTGAAGTGTGTTTTAAGGCAACTTATTCGAAAGACTGCATGGTGACTAATTTGTTATATGTGCCATTCATTGCAATCAGTTCCTCGTGTTTTCCTTGCTCTACTATTTTTCCTTTTTGCATAACCACAATCATATCTGCTTTTTGAATGGTAGAAAGACGGTGCGCAATAACAATTGAAGTTCTGTTTTGCATCATGTTTTCCAATGCGACTTGAACGAATTTTTCGCTTTCTGTGTCCAATGCTGACGTCGCTTCGTCCAAGATCATAATTGGAGGATTTTTCAAAACTGCTCTGGCAATGGATAATCGTTGTTTTTGTCCACCGGAAAGTTTGTTTCCACTGTCGCCAATATTAGTATGAATTCCTAACGGTAAGTCTTTCACAAATTCGTAAGCATTTGCAATTTTTAGGGCTTCGATGATTTCTGCATCGGTGGCATCATGTTTTCCCAAAGCGATATTAGCTTTAATCGTATCATTAAACAAAATACTATCTTGTGTTACTAATCCCATTAAATCACGAAGGGAATGTAGGTTCATATCTTTGATATCAATTCCATCAATAGCAATTGTTCCTTCATTTACATCATAAAAACGAGTCAATAAATTAGCAATGGTACTTTTTCCACTACCGGATTGTCCTACAAGAGCAACAGTTTGTCCTTTTTTAACTTGAAGAGAAAAGTCTTTTAAAACATTCTCTTCTTCGTATCTGAAATTAATATTCTGAATTGTTATACTGTCTTCAAAAGTTGATTTTTTAACCGCATTTTCGCTGTCTGTAATTTCATTTTTTACTTCTAGAACTTCAAAAACACGTTGGGCTGCCGCCAATCCATTTTTTACAGAATAAGAGGCTTTAGAAATAGCTTTTGCCGGAGTTAGAATGTTATAGGCAAGACCCATGTAAGCTAGGAACTTAGCTCCATCAAGTAGGGCTTTTCCATTAGGAAGCGTGTCTACAAGTACCATTTTTCCGCCAAACCAAAGTAATACACAAATTGTAATAATTCCTAAGAACTCACTTAATGGTGTAGCTAAGTTGTTCTTTTTTCCGATACTATTAGATAATTTTAAAACTCTGGTAACTGAATCATTAAATTTTTCTTTAAAATTTGATTCCGCATTGTAACTCTTAACAACTTTTAGTCCAGATAACGATTCTTCTACAATTGAAATTAGATAACCGTTTTCATATTGTACTCTTTCGGATTTGCTACGCAATGACTTACCAATTTTTGATATTAATAGTCCTGATAAAGGGATGAAAATAAAGACAAACAAGGTCAATTTGAAACTGATTGCAATCATTCCAACCAAGGTGAATATGATAGTCATTGGTTCCTTTACTATCAATTCTAGGATAGAAAAAAAAGAATTTTGAACTTCATTTACATCACCCAACATTCTAGCCATAATATCTCCTTTTCTTTTTTCAGAATAGTAGGAAACAGGTAAGTTGATGATTTTGTGGTACATTGAATTTCTTAAATCCTTTAATACGCCATTTTTAAGATGCATCAAATGATTGGATGCAAGGTAATTAAACAGATTTTTTAACAGGAAAGTGATACTTACTATACCTATAACTAGCAACAGCGCAAATTCAGGACCATGCTCGTCTGTTAGTTGTGTGATGTTATAGTATAAGTATTCTTTAGAGAATTTGATAATATCAAAAATAGATTCTAAAACAGGTTTTTTGCTGATTTTTTCACTTGTACCAAAAAGAACATCCATCATAGGGATTAATGCAATAAAAGACAAAGTACTAAACAGTGCGTAAAAAATATTGAATATTACATTCCAAACCATATGAGAACGATATGGTTTTGTGAAAGGAATAATTTTTTTGAAATTTGAGTCCATTTAAGTTGTTTTTTTTATCATCAAGACCCGATAAGTTCTCTACTTATCGGGTCTGTCTGAAAAATCAATTTTGTTTTTTAATTAATTCAATTGCATTGAACTAATAATATTTTTTATTTTATGGTCCAAAATACTTTCTACTTCGTTGAAATCTTCAACTGAATCCAATTCCGTATTTACACTGATATAGAATTTTATTTTAGGTTCAGTTCCACTTGGTCTGGCGCAAATTTTAGAGCCGTCTTCGGTGTAATAAATTAATACATTCGATTTTGGAATATCCATTTTAGATTCCTCATCTGTAAGTAAATTTTTAGCTATTGAAGATTGGTAATCCTCAACCATTATAACTCTTTGTCCGTTGATTTCTTTCAATGGATTTTCGCGCAAATTAATCATCATTTGATTGATTTCCTGCAAACCATCCATACCTTTTTTTGTCAATGAAACTAAGTGTTCTTTGTAGAAACCATTGTCAACATACAGTTGTAATAATTCTTTGTAGACCGTGCTTCCTTTGGCTTTGGCTTGAGCCGCTAATTCGCAAATCAATAACGTAGCTGCAACAGCATCTTTATCGCGTACAGCATCGCCTACCATATAACCGAAACTTTCTTCACCGCCACCAATGAATTCCAACTCAGGAAAATCCTTAATCATCTTGGCAATCCATTTGAAACCAGTTAATCCCACTTTGCATTCCACGCCGTAGTTTGTTGCTAATTCCATCATCATAGGAGTAGAAACGATTGTGGAACCCACAAATTGTTTGCCATTGATTTTGTCCGCTTTTTTCCATTGTTCTAATAGAAATGCAGTCATCAAAATCATCGTTTGATTTCCGTTCAGCAAGGTCATTTGTCCTTCGTTATTTCTAACGGCAACACCCAATCTATCGCAATCAGGATCCGTCCCAATAACAATATCCGAATTTGTTTTATCTGCTAATTCCAATGCCATTGTCAATGCTTCCGGTTCTTCAGGGTTAGGAGATTTTACAGTCGGGAAATCACCATTCGGCACTCTTTGCTCTTCCACAATATGCACATTCGTGTATCCTGCTTGCGCAAAAGTATCAGGAACTAATGTAATCGAAGTTCCGTGCAAAGAAGTGAAAACAATGTTCAGATTTTCTTTGGCTTCAGCCGAAGTTCCAAAACTCGCATTCTCGATAGTCGATTTGATAAAAGCTTCATCAACTTCCTTATCTATATAATGTATCAAATCTTCATTAGCAGTGAACTTGATTTGATTGTAATTTAAATTCTCAATAACATTGATAATTCCCTCATCTTCCGGCGGTACAATTTGTCCACCATCTTGCCAGTATACTTTATATCCGTTATATTCTGGTGGATTATGTGATGCCGTAAGAACGATTCCGCATTGACAACCCAAATGTTTTACCGCAAATGACAATTCTGGAGTAGGTCGCAATGCCGAAAATAAATACACTTCAATCCCGTTAGCCGTGAAAACATCCGCCACTAATTTAGCCAAAGTATCGCTATTATGACGACAATCGTAAGCAATAACGGCTTTCAAAGGTTGGTTAGGAAAGGCAGTATGCAAGTAATCTGAAAGTCCTTGTGTGCTTTTTCCTAGCGTGTATTTATTGATGCGATTGTTCCCCACGCCCATAACACCGCGCATTCCACCGGTTCCAAATTCAAGATTTTTATAAAAACTCTCTTCCAGTTCTTTCGGCGATGTAGTCATCATTTCTTTAATCGCCTCTTGTGTTGCGGTGTCAAATGTTGGCGTAAGCCACTCATTTACTGCGTCCAAAATATTTTGTTTGATTTCCATTGTATATTTTTTTAGTTTCTAAATTCGTAAATGAAATTTAAATCTAGTTGTTTTGTTTTTAGGAGCTATATCCTGCTATCCGCTGTATCTTTTTCTTTTTTTAAAGAAAAAAAAGAAAAAGGATGCCGCTATTATCAGGGCTAGGTATTGTGCAAACGAGAACTTTTTCGTTTACATAAATTTATAAAAAATTAACCTCGCTTGATACTTTATAACGCTCTTCATTGTTTTTTGTTCGCAAAATTATTTCGCCAAGAAATCCGGCCAAAAATAATTGTGTTCCCAAAACCATTGTGGTAAGCGCAATATAAAACCAAGGATTATTTGTAACCAGACTATAACGCATGTCATTATACATATGGTACAATTTTGAAATGCCAATATATCCGGCAAGCATAAACCCAATAATAAACATTAATGATCCCATGGCGCCAAATAAATGCATTGGTCTTTTTCCAAATCTTGATAGAAACCAAATGGTTATTAAATCCAGAAAACCATTGATAAAGCGTTCCATCCCAAATTTAGTTTCACCATATTTTCGGGCTTGATGTTGTACTACTTTTTCACCAATTTTTCCAAAACCGGCATTTTTAGCCAGAACCGGAATGTATCGGTGCATTTCACCTGATACTTCAATGTTTTTTACTACAATATTTTTGTAGGCTTTCAATCCGCAATTGAAATCGTTCAATTCCACACCAGATGTTTTTCTCGCCGCCCAATTGAACAATTTAGAGGGCAAGTTTTTTGCCACCACGGAATCGTAGCGTTTCTTTTTCCATCCGGAAACTAAATCATATTTTCCGTTGATAATCATATCATACAATCCCGGAATTTCCTCTGGGCTGTCTTGCAAGTCAGCATCCATGGTAATGATAACATCACCCTGAGCTTTTGCAAAACCAGCATGTAGCGCTTGTGATTTTCCAAAATTTTTCATGAAACGAACACCCTTTACATGAGGATTTTCATTTGCAAATCCTTCAATAATAGTCCATGAATTATCTGTACTTCCATCATCCAGAAAAATGATTTCGTACGAATAATTATGAGAATGCATCACTTTGATGATCCAGTTATATAGTTCATTAAGCGATTCCTCTTCATTAAGAAGCGGTATGAGTATTGATAAATTCATTAATTTAAAAACTTAAGGTTTGTCGTTTTTTACTATTGCACCTATTATTAGGGAGTAAATTAAACCTAGAAAAGAATACATAGCTAAAGTAACAGGAAATACAATTAATGGATTTGAGAATTTTTTCATCATTGAAAGTCCCATTTCTAGTTGTTCAGATGTCATTTCTGGATTTTCTTTTAACATCGCAGTTTTAGAAATAGAAACCATCTCATCAATAAATTCAGGAAAAATAAAATTGAAAATAACACTAAAAGCACCATAAATAATTGCTGCTACAAAAGCGATAGAAACACCAACTTTCAAGCATTGACCAAAACTAATATATCCACCATTAATGTTTTTCTTGTAATGATTGCATCCTACATATATAAATATAAGTGGTAAAATAAGATAATTGGCAACATTTACAATTACACCAAAACTGGTATTCACTAAGGATTTCATTCCAATTACATACATAATTACGAACTCCAAGACCATTATAACGCCATATAAGACGCCATAAGAAATTCCAGATTTAGCTGGGGATACATTATTTTCCATAAAGAGTTTATTTATTAATCCACAAATATAACAATTCCCAATATATTCGGAGCTAAAAATCGCTTTTTACGATTATATAAAAAAAGTGATGCAAAGATTTGTTTATTGGAAAAAAATTGTAAATTTGCAAACTCAAAATAATATTGTAAAACAAAAAGTTATAAGGAGTTTATACCTTTTCTGTTAGAAGAAAAGCTTCAAGACAAATTATAATTAACAAATAAAAAAGATTAACAAGATGAAAAAAGGAATTCACCCAGAAAATTACAGATTAGTTGCATTTAAAGACATGTCAAATGACGAAGTTTTTATCACTAAATCTACTGCAGATACAAGAGAAACATTAACAGTTGATGGTGTTGAATACCCAGTTGTAAAAATGGAGATCTCTAGAACTTCTCACCCTTTTTACACAGGTAAATCTAAACTTATTGATACTGCAGGACGTATTGATAAATTTAAAACCAAATACGCTAAACACGTTAAATAATTTTAACTTGTTTTCAAATATATTAAAGCCTTCCTTTTTGGAAGGCTTTTTTATTTTATTTATTTGAAAACTTTGTAACTTTGAAGTCAATATTATAAAAAGGGAAGTTGTTTGAGCTAATTTTTAATCAATAACTAACTGAATCAACAAATAAACAATTTTATGAATTACATACTTTTTGACGGTCCATCTAGAAACGCCTTATTGCCTTTTACTTTTACACGTCCTGTTGCGGATATTCTTATTGGGATTATGACCATTCGTCAAAAATGGGAATTACATTTAGGTTCTACTACAACTACGTTGACAGAGGAATATTTATCAGAAAAATATCCAATGGTAGAATTAGAGGAGAATGTTATGATAAATGCTTCTTTCCTGCCTAACACTATTTTGGTCGAAATGGTTAGTAATCTGGAACCAAATCAGGCAATTTTTAGAGGCGATGAAGTAATCGCTTTTTATACTACGGAAGAACAAGAAGCAGTAGATTTTGATTCCTATGAAATTATAGAATATACCGATGATTGTTTAACGGTTCAAAATACTTGGGATATTTTCTCTAAAAATGATGCTGCCATTCGGGAAGATTTCGAAATCTTGACGGAAGACAGAAGGTCTCAGCCTATTCCAAAAAGTGTGAATGTAATTGCACCTGAAAATATATTTATTGAAGAAGGAGCAAAGTTAGAGTTTGTGACTTTAAATGCTTCTACTGGTCCTATATATATAGGTAAGGATTCTGAAATTATGGAAGGATCTGTAATCAGAGGCCCTTTTGCCTTGTGCGAAAACGCATCGGTAAAAATGGCGTCTAAAATATATGGAGCCACAACCGTAGGTCCTTTCTCCAGAATTGGGGGTGAAGTCAATAATTCGGTATTGTTTGGGTATTCTAATAAAGGTCACGATGGGTTTTTAGGAAATTCAGTTCTTGGTGAATGGTGTAATATTGGTGCCGACAGTAACAATTCGAATCTGAAAAACAATTACGAAGAAGTAAAATTGTGGAGTTATGAAACGGAAGGTTTTGCTAAAACGGGTCTTCAGTTTTGTGGTTTGATGATGGGCGACCACAGCAAGTGCGGTATCAACACGATGTTTAATACAGGAACGGTAGTAGGAGTGAGCGCTAATATTTTTGGAAGTGGTTTTCCTCGCAATTTTGTACCAAGTTTTTCTTGGGGTGGCGCTTCTGGATTTACCACTTATATTACCAAAAAAGCATTTGAAACTGCAAGACTCGTAATGAGCCGACGAAATGTGGAATTCGATGAAAGAGAAGCAGCAATTTTAGAACATATTTTTGAGGAAACAAAAAAGTGGAGAAAAGATTAATTTCTGCATTTAATAATACGACAAAAGCCTCAATTTAGAGGCTTTTGTTGTTTATAGAAAAGAGTAAATGAATGATTTATTGGTAAGCATATACAAGCGATCCGCCTTTTATCAGGTCAATCAGTATATTGGAATTTTTATCGGGAACAGAGAAACAGCCGGAACTGAATTTGCTATACATGCGTTTTGAGGAATGAACTACAATGTTTCTTTTTAAGGCATTAGAATTTTTATCACTTTCTAATCCGTTTAGTTTTAACGAATATCCCCACATTCCTTTATACGTTTGCAAGGTTACGTAACATCCCAGCGAGGTTGCTTTACTTCCTATACTATTACTAAAAGAATGAGGTGTCAATCCTGTTCCAGATCCAGATCCATGATCAACATTGCTGGTCAGGAGTATTTTGCTGTTTTTTAAATCAATAACATAAAGACGAGCTTCCTCTATTGATTTTGAAAAATCAATTAATGTTATGATGTTTTTATTTGTGGCTTTATAGCCCCATTTTGTTTGTATCTCGTTTGCCTTTTTTACAATTTCTTCGCTAGTTTGAGCAATAATTAAATTGATAGTGCATAAAAGAAGTAGTGTAAATATCTTTTTCATCAAACTATTTTTAGAATTTTTCCCCTAATATGAATAATTCAAGAGCGTATTTTCGTATTATTTTTGTTTTCTCAAACAGTTGAATATCAAATGTAAAACTATGAAAAAAGAATAATATTGCAAGAGCATTAAAATTTATATTTCAAGGTTTTAAATTTTTTATTGTTGCAAATTATTCAATTGTCTTCTTCCTGAATTAATCTATATTTGCATTTTTAAAATCTGATAATCCAATTATCTAAAAATCTTATAATCTAAATGATTACAGTTAACGATATTTCCGTACAATTTGGTGGTACGACACTTTTTAGTGATGTTTCTTTTGCTATAAATGAAAATGATAAAATTGCCCTTATGGGTAAAAATGGAGCAGGAAAATCGACGCTGCTTAAAATTATTGCAGGTCAAAGCAAACCTTCAACAGGGAATATTTCTGCGCCAAAAGATGCAGTTGTGGCCTATTTGCCTCAGCATTTATTGACTACAGATGGTGCGACAGTAATGGAGGAAACTTCGAAAGCTTTTGGGGAGATTTTCCAAATGAAAGCGGAGATTGATGAAATCAATGAACAATTGACGATTCGTACTGATTATGAAAGTGATGCGTACATGAAATTAATCGAAAGAGTTTCTGATTTAAGCGAAAAATTCTATGCGATTGAAGAAGTAAATTACGAAGCCGAAGTAGAGAAAATTTTAATTGGTTTGGGATTTGTCCGCGAAGATTTTAATCGTCAAACTACTGAATTTTCTGGCGGATGGAGAATGAGAATCGAACTGGCAAAAATCCTTTTACAAAAACCAGACTTAATTTTGCTGGATGAGCCTACCAACCACATGGATATCGAAAGTATTCAATGGTTAGAGGATTTCTTGATTAATTCAGCTAAAGCCGTGGTGGTAATTTCTCACGACAGGGCTTTTGTAGATAACATTACAAATCGTACCATCGAAGTTACAATGGGACGTATTTATGATTATAAAGCCAAATATTCGCACTATTTGGAACTTAGAAAAGACAGACGTGTGCATCAGCAAAAAGCGTATGACGAGCAGCAACGTATGATTGCGGATAACAGGACTTTTATCGACCGTTTTAAAGGAACTTTTTCTAAAACGGATGCCGTTCAATCGCGCGTTAAAATGTTAGAGAAATTGGTTATTGTTCAGGTGGATGAAGTGGATACTTCGGCATTGAAATTAAAATTTCCGCCTGCTGCACGTTCTGGACAATATCCAGTGATTGTTAAAGATTTGTCGAAATCGTATGGTGATCATGTGGTTTTTTCAAATGCAAATATGGTTATAGAAAGAGGCGAAAAAGTGGCTTTCGTTGGTAAAAATGGGGAAGGAAAATCGACGATGATTAAAGCCATTATGAAAGAAATTGAAATTAATGGTGGTAGTTTAGAGATTGGTCATAATGCACAAATTGGTTATTTTGCCCAAAATCAAGCTTCATTATTAGATGAAAATGCCACTATTTTTGAAACTATAGATGATATTGCTGTGGGCGATGTAAGAACTAAAATCAAAGATATTCTTGGTGCTTTCATGTTTCAGGGTGATGATGTGACAAAAAAAGTGAAAGTGCTTTCGGGTGGGGAAAAAACACGTTTGGCAATGATAAAATTATTGTTGGAACCCGTGAATTTATTGATTCTGGATGAACCTTCGAATCACTTGGATATGAAAACCAAAGATATTATCAAAGATGCTTTGCGAGATTTTGACGGAACTTTAATCTTGGTTTCACACGATAGAGATTTCTTAGACGGATTAGCGACTAAAGTTTTTGAATTTGGAAACAAAAGAGTGGTGGAACATTTTGAAGATATTACCGGTTTCTTGGCCAATAAGAAAATGGATAGCATGAGAGAAATAGAGAAATAAAATTCTTAAACTCGTTATAAATCAAAATCGGCTGTATCCTAAAATACAGCCGATTTTTTTGTTACAGTCTAATTCCCGGAGGAAGTAACTCCTTGTAAACAGGATTTTTTTTGAAAAACACCACTATTTTTGGAAGAATAGGAACCACTTTGAATTTTCTTTCAATGGCAATCTCCATAATGTTTTTCAGGAAATTTGAAATAAATTCTTCATCTTCAAAAGATTCAGGAACATTTATTTTTGTTAAAAATATTTTCTTCTCCTGAAAAGAATATTCAACAGAAACTAATCCCTCATCTACTATAGTTTCAAATTGTCTAGAAAAAGTGTTGTCTTTGATTTCCATAGTGCTTGCTGCATCCATAATAATTAACTCTAATT
This sequence comes from Flavobacterium sp. CAN_S2, assembly GCF_015752255.1. Classification (NCBI taxonomy): domain Bacteria; kingdom Pseudomonadati; phylum Bacteroidota; class Flavobacteriia; order Flavobacteriales; family Flavobacteriaceae; genus Flavobacterium; species Flavobacterium sp. CAN_S2. Next base: position 15,691 of record NZ_JADOVA010000003.1, on the reverse strand, counting down.
CATTGGTACCTCTACCAAAAGTATTTTTGATTTGGTATTGATCTTGATATCAAATGCATCAAAATCTGTAATTCCCATGGCATCTCTTGCCTTCAAAACTTGGTTGTTAACTTCTATTTCGCCTTCAATTAAAAATAAATAAACACCATTTTTAGGAATTCGTACTTTATAAGTAGCGCTGGTATTGCTGTCGAATATTCCTAAATGGAAAAAGGTTTTCTGGTAAACCCAAAGTGCATTGCCATCATTTTGATCATTTGGCGAAACAATATTTACAAAGGTATTGATTTGATTTTCAATATCAAACGATTTCTGGTCGTATCTTGGTGTGACGTTCTCTGTGTCAGGAAAAACCCATAGTTGTAACGTTTTTGCCTCTTCTTTCTGACTCGCATTCATTTCAGAATGTTCTACTCCGGATCCGGCACTCGTCACTTGGACTTCGCCAAAACCAATTACGCCTTCATTTCCCATACTGTCCCGGTGTTTTAAACCACCTTCGAGCGGAATGGTAATAATTTCCATGTTGGCATGTCCGTGCGTGCCAAAGCCTGATCCACCTGCAATAGTGTCGTCGTTTAAAACGCGTAACATTCCAAATTGTAAACGCTCCGGATTGAAATAATTTCCAAAAGAAAAGGAGAAATTGGCTTTAAGCCAACCAAAATCTGCCGTGCCTCTTGTATTTGATGTAAATAGTTGTGTATTCATAAATTATTGATAATATAAGATGTATTGTTGGACGAATTCCAATAAAAAAATTAATTTTATACAAAATTCGCCATAAAAATTCGGAATTTTGTTATAAAATCGTTAAAACAATTATGAGTAAAATCCCAGTTTATTTAATGCCAGGTTTGGCGTCAAGTGCTGCCATTTTTGAGCGAATCGTACTTCCCGAAGACAAATTTGAAATCCATTTATTAGAATGGGAGATTCCGCTGGATCACGAATCTTTGACGGATTATGCCAAGAGAATTAGTGCAAAAGTAATTCATAAAAATCCGGTTTTGATTGGTGTTTCTTTTGGAGGGATTTTAGTTCAGGAAATGGCGAAATATGTAGAGGCGCGCAAAGTCATTATTATTTCGAGTGTGCGATGTAATTCTGAATTTCCCCGAAGATTGAAAATCGCTAAGACAACCAAAGCGTATAAACTGATTCCTATGAGTTTATTTGCAAATATCGAAAGTCTGGCTAAATTTTCTTTTGGAGAAAAAGTAAATCAGCGCCTTAAGTTATATGAAAAATTTCTTTCTGTTAGGGATATTCGGTATTTGAATTGGGCTGTGGAACAAGTGATCTTATGGGATAGAGCGGTTATTGATGAAAATGTAATTCATATTCATGGTGATGCGGATGATGTTTTTCCAATAAAATATATCAAGAATTGTATTATTGTAAAAGGCGGAACACATATTATGATTTTGAATAAATACAAGTGGTTGAATGAAAATTTGCCTTCCATTATATTGGGAGTTAAAAAACAATCAAAGACGCTTTTGTAACGAAGCAAAAGCGATAAAAAAGGAAAAGATGAAACCTATTAATAAAATAATACTACTGGTAACCGTAATTTTTGCAAGTGGAATATTCATTTTTGCAACAACAAATGACGCAAAAGGGAAAGATGTAAAAGCAGAAATCAGTTATAGTTTTCCCGTAAAACTGGATTTTGCAGGCGAAGAAACTCCGTTGAAAATATCGGATGTTAAGGAACGCTTTGATAGGGAATTACTAGTAAATGTGAATTTACATGCTTCTACTATTTTGGCTATAAAAAGAGCGAATCGTGCATTTCCAGTGATTGAACCTATTTTGAAAAAGAATGGCATTCCAGATGATTTTAAATATTTAGCTGTTATAGAAAGCGGATTGGTGAATGTAGTTTCTCCTGCAGGAGCAAGAGGAGTATGGCAATTTATGCCGGAAACAGCTAAGGAACGCGGAATGGAAGTAACTGAAAATGTAGATCAACGTTATGATCTTGAAAAATCTACGGAAGCAGCCTGTAGTTATTTTTTGAGTGCCAAAGGAAAATTTGGAAGTTGGACTTTGGCGGCAGCATCCTACAACGGTGGAATGTCTGGCGTAAATAAACAAATTGGAATTCAGAAAGTGTCCAACTATTATGATTTATTGCTTACCGAAGAAACGTCCCGTTATGTTTTTAGGATTTTAGCATTGAAAGAAATTATGGAAAATCCCGCAAAATATGGTTTCAGTATTGCTGCAGAAGATTTATATGGAGCTTTGCCCACCCGTAAAATAGAAGTTGACAGTTCAATTACTGATTTGGCAGAGTTTGCAAAAGGACAAGGAATCAATTATAAAATTTTGAAGATTCATAATCCTTGGCTTAGAGAAACGAAATTGATAAATGAAACTGGTAAAAAATATCAAATCGAAATTCCTTTGAAAGGATATTAACTGATTTTTTGAACCATATAAGGCATTTAAAGAAAGATTTAAGTTTGACTTATAAGTACAAAAAAAGGAGCAAATGTGTATCATTTGACCCTTTTTCGATAAGTATAAAAAAACTATATTTTCTTCATTTGCTCTTTCATCATGACAATCTGATCTTTCAGCATGTTTTGTTTGTCCAATTTTTTAGCCTCATTCAATAGCGAAGTGGCTTCAAGTTTACGACGACGTGTCATAGCAACTCCAGCTAAGTTTAATTTGGCTACAGCCAAATCCATGTCCATTGATAATCCAAGTTCGATTGCTTTCTTAAAATATTTCTCAGCTTGATTGATATTCGTTTGGGAAAGCATGATTCCGTGTAGGTAATTAAAGTATCCTTGTTGTTTTTGTACCAAAGCCGTTTCTGGATTTTTGATGTAAGCCAACCATTTTTTAGCTCCTTCAAAATCTTGTTTTCTAAGTTTTAAGAAAGCTAATAAGATAAATTCATTTTTGAAGTAAAGGAAAATAGGAATTGCGCTCAATATTAGAAGGAAGATTCCGTTACCGATATTACTTTCTGTAAATTGCCAAATGCCAGTAGCGATAATAAGTCCGGCGATAATAAGTTTAATATTTCTGTGAAACATAGTGGGTTTATTTTAAGATCACAAATATAGTAAAATGAATTGAAAATATTTTTACAAAACTACTTGTGAGAAAAAAAAGTCTTTGTATATTTGCACTCGGTTTTAGAATAACAGTTATTCGAAAATAGGAAGACATATAAATAAGATTTTAAAGATACAAAGCAATGAGCAAAAGAACGTTTCAACCATCGAAAAGAAAAAGAAGAAATAAGCACGGATTTATGGACAGAATGGCTTCTGCTAATGGAAGAAAAGTTCTAGCGCGTAGAAGAGCTAAAGGAAGACATAAATTGACTGTTTCTTGCGAACCAAGACACAAAAAATAATGTTTCTATAAACATAAATAAGGCGTTACTTTTTTTAGTATCGCCTTTTTTTATACCTATTCGTTAAAAAAAGTTAAAGATTTACAGGTAAAAGGTTTGAGTTCAGTAACTTTAATCTTTTGATAATAACAACTACACAACACAATACTACCATACAATGCCAAAAGATACATCTATAAAATCAGTTTTAATAATAGGGTCAGGTCCTATTGTTATTGGTCAAGCGTGCGAATTTGATTATGCAGGATCACAATCTGCCCGTTCTATTCGTGAAGAAGGAATTGAAGTTATTTTGATCAACTCCAATCCGGCAACAATCATGACGGATCCTTCTATGGCCGATCATATCTATTTGAAACCACTAACAACTAAATCAATTATTGAAATCCTTAAAGCGCATCCTCAAATTGATGCTGTTTTGCCTACTATGGGAGGACAAACCGCTTTGAACTTGTGTCTGGAAGCCGATGAAAAAGGGATTTGGGCTGATTTTGGAGTGAAATTAATCGGGGTTGATGTAAACGCCATTAATATTACCGAAGACAGAGAGCAGTTTAAAAACCTTCTTAAAAAAATTGGAGTACCATCTGCTCCTGCTGAAATATGTACTTCTTATCTTAGAGGAAAAGAAATTGCCCAGGAATTTGGTTTCCCGTTAGTAATCCGTCCTTCGTTTACTTTAGGTGGAACCGGAGCAGCGATTGTTTATAAAAAAGAAGATTTTGACGAACTTTTAACCAGAGGTTTAGAAGCATCACCAATTCACGAAGTCTTAATTGATAAGGCTTTAATGGGTTGGAAAGAATACGAATTGGAACTTTTGAGAGATAAAAACGACAATGTTGTTATTATCTGTTCAATCGAAAATATGGATCCAATGGGAATTCATACCGGAGATTCCATCACGGTTGCGCCAGCAATGACTTTGTCTGATACGACTTTCCAAAAAATGCGTGATTACGCTATTTTGATGATGAGAAGTATCGGAAACTTTGCCGGAGGTTGTAACGTGCAGTTTGCCGTTTCCCCTGACGATAAAGAAGATATTGTAGCAATTGAAATCAATCCTCGTGTTTCTCGTTCTTCTGCTTTGGCATCAAAAGCAACGGGTTATCCTATTGCAAAAATTGCTTCCAAACTGGCTTTGGGTTACAACTTAGATGAATTGCAAAATCAAATTACCAAATCGACTTCAGCTTTGTTCGAACCAACTTTGGATTATGTGATTGTGAAAATTCCACGTTGGAACTTTGATAAATTTGAAGGTGCTGACAGAACTTTGGGACTTCAAATGAAATCCGTTGGTGAAGTAATGGGAATTGGACGTTCGTTCCAAGAAGCCTTGCATAAAGCGACTCAATCATTGGAAATAAAAAGAAATGGTTTGGGAGCTGACGGAAAAGGATACACGAACTACGAACAAATTATCGAGAAACTGACTTTTGCGAGTTGGGATCGTGTTTTTGTGATTTATGATGCTATCGCGATGGGAATTCCATTGAGCCGCATTCATGAAATCACTAAAATCGATATGTGGTTCTTGAAACAATACGAAGAACTGTATACGTTAGAAAAAGAAATTTTTAACTATAAAGTAGAATCTTTGCCAAGAGAATTGTTATTGGAAGCGAAACAAAAAGGTTTTGCCGACAGACAAATCGCGCACATGATGGGTTGCTTGGAAAGTCAAGTTCATACGTTGCGTACTACGATGAATATCAATCGTGTATTCAAACTAGTGGATACTTGTGCGGCGGAATTCAAAGCAAAAACACCTTATTACTATTCGACTTTTGAAGCGGAAATTGAAAAAGCAGACGGTACACGTTACGTGGACAACGAAAGTATTGTTACTGATAAAAAGAAAATAATTGTTCTTGGGTCAGGCCCAAATAGAATTGGACAAGGAATCGAGTTTGATTATTCTTGCGTTCACGGTGTGCTTGCCGCCAAAGAATGTGGCTACGAAACCATCATGATTAACTGTAACCCAGAAACGGTTTCGACTGATTTTGATACAGCAGATAAATTGTATTTCGAACCGGTTTTCTGGGAACATATCTACGATATTATCCAACATGAGAAACCAGAAGGTGTAATCGTGCAATTAGGTGGTCAAACGGCTTTGAAATTAGCGGAGAAACTATCTAAATACGGTATTAAGATTATAGGAACTAGCTTCGATGCTTTGGATTTAGCCGAAGACAGAGGACGTTTCTCAGAATTGTTAACCGACTTGAATATTCCTTTCCCACAATTTGGAATTGCAGAAACGGCTGACGAAGCTTCTGCTTTAGCGGATGTTTTGGACTTCCCATTATTGATTCGTCCTTCGTATGTGTTGGGTGGTCAGGGAATGAAAATTGTAATCAACAAACAAGAACTGGAAGAACACGTAATCAATTTATTGAAAACGATTCCAGGAAATAAATTGCTTTTAGACCATTATTTGGATGGTGCTATCGAAGCAGAAGCCGATGCGATTTGCGATGGCGAAAATGTGTATATCATAGGAATTATGGAGCACATCGAACCTTGTGGAGTTCACTCTGGAGACAGTAACGCGACTTTGCCACCGTTTAACTTGGGTGAATTTGTGATGCAACAAATAAAAGACCATACCAAAAATATTGCGTTGGCTTTGAGAACCGTTGGTTTAATCAATATTCAGTTTGCGATAAAAGATGATATCGTTTACATCATTGAAGCGAATCCTAGAGCGTCTCGTACGGTTCCATTTATTGCCAAAGCATACGGAGAACCGTATGTGAACTATGCGACTAAAGTAATGTTAGGTCATAATAAAGTAACCGATTTTGACTTCAACCCACAATTGAAAGGATTTGCCATCAAGCAACCGGTTTTCTCTTTCAGCAAGTTTCACAATGTGAACAAAGCATTAGGACCAGAAATGAAATCAACAGGAGAAAGCATTTTGTTTATTGATGACTTGAAAGACGACCAATTCTACGAATTGTACTCCAGAAGAAAAATGTATTTGAGTAAATAAAACTTAAGTTTATATAAAAAAAAGCTCTCAATTTTGAGAGCTTTTTTTTTTGTTTTAAAAATTACAGAATCGGCAATAATACTTTATCAATGGCATGAATGACACCATTGGAACATTGTACATCAGTTATGATAATGTTTGAAATCCTGTTGTTGGCATCTTTTATTTTCGCTCCACCAGTGAGTTGAATTGTAAAGGTTTGTGCTGGTGTCAAAATTGGAGTTACAACTTGTCCTTCTGTTAAACTTGCTGCTAAAACATTAGCTGGACTTACCACATGATATTGTAGAACTTTAGTCAGGTTTGCTGCTGAAACTCCTGCAATTCCACCTGGAGCTAATTCAGTATTCAAAGCAGTAAAGGCAGCATTTGTAGGAGCAAAAACAGTAAACGGACCCGTTGCAGATAATGCAGTTATAAAATTGGGTTGGCCCGAACGATTCAGTACACTAACTAAAGTACTAAAATTGGAATTTGCCGCGGCATGAGTTACAATTGTTGGAAGATCAATAACTTTGTCAACGATATGTACTACTCCATTAGAAGCCATGATGTCAGCAGTTGTAACTGTGGCAACACCATTAAGCTTTACGCCGGCAGTTGTGTTGACATACATACTCAAGTTATTAGATGTTGATGCAGTACCTTTTGCTAAAGTTTTGATGTATCCAGTGGTCAAATCAGTAGACTTCACTGCGCCTGTAACAACATGATTTAATAAAATTTGTGTCAAAGCCTCTTTCGGAACATCATTTATTGTGGCATAAGGCGTTGTGGCAAGGAAAGCGGTGAAAGCGTCATTCGTTGGAGCAAAAACAGTGTAGGGACCAGCTCCTTTTAAAGTAGTTGCTAAATCAGCTTTGACAAGTGCCTGAACCAAGATACTTAAGTTAGCAGTGGCAGTTGCTTTTCCTGTGATGGTGTTGTCAACGACTACATTATTATCGTCGTCATCACACGATACTGTAAAGATTGCAAACAAAGCAATCATTGCTAAATTCCTAATTTTTGATACATTTTTCATGGTGTTTGTGTTTATTTGTTTACTCTAAAGTAGTAAATTGGTTTTTCATTTTGTTTAATAATTTAATAAAAATAATAAACAAGGTAAAAGTTTATTATTTTTTTTAGGTTTGTTTAATTTGTATCTTAATTAAATTTTAAATATTACAACTATCTATTTATCAGTTGTATATAGATTTTATGGGTGTTGATATTAATTTTTTTATTCAAATAAAATCAATTGAGCTTAAACATTTTGTAAAATTGTTTTTAAAGTAACGGTTTGCTTAAGTAAGTGTTAGTGTTGTCTTAATAATTAGAATTTAAAAATGTTTTGTATTTAGAAATTTTCTAAAATAAATGATTAATTACCAACTGTATTAATTTCGTAAATTTGCTGAAATAAAAGTGCACATTATCAGTTTTATAATAATGCCTTTATACAAAGTAACAATGAAAAAATATCAGATTAGTTTTTTTGCCTTTTTGACTTTAGTGCTTTTCAGCCAAAATATAGTATCGCAAACCGATTTTAATAAATTAGACACAAAAGGAAAAAAGCATGGGATTTGGAAAGGTTTTTTTGAAGAATCAAAAAGACCCAGATATGAAGGAACTTTTGAACATGGTAAAGAAATAGGAGTTTTTAACTTTTATGATGATACCAAAGCTAAATCTATAATTGCTACAAGGGAATTTAATGCAAAGGACGATTCAGCGTATACCATTTTTTATGATCAAAAAAGCAATAAAGTCAGCGAAGGCAAAGTAGTTAATAAGTTATTTGAAGGGCAATGGAAATATTACCATTTGGCTTCCAAAAATATTATGACAACGGAAAACTACAGTAAAGGAAAGTTAGAAGGATTGCGAACTGTATTTTATCTGAACGGTAAAATTGCCGAGGAAATTAATTATAAAAATAATTTGAAAAATGGCTTTTATAAAAAATATACGGAGAATGGAATCGTACTAGAAGAGTCAGCTTACAAGAATGATTTGTATAATGGTTTAGCAATCTTTAGAGATTCTAATGGGAATGTGGTTTCTATAGGGCAATTTTTAAATGGAAAAAAATCAGGGATTTGGCAGTTTTTTGAAAAAGGAAAAGTAGTCAAAGAAATGAATATGAGCTTTCCGGAAAACGCTACAAAAGGCAAAAACAATTAACGGTATCGTTAACAAATACTGTTACAAATCTTTTGTAACTTTGCACCCTTATAAAATAAAATTTTTTTGCAGATGAAGCGTGTTGTTGTAGGACTTTCAGGAGGTGTAGATTCAAGCGTAGCAGCGTATTTGTTGCAACAGCAAGGGTACGAAGTTATAGGACTTTTTATGAAGAATTGGCACGATGATTCCGTTACCATTTCTAACGAATGTCCATGGCTTGAGGACAGTAATGATGCTTTGTTGGTAGCAGAAAAATTAGGGATACCTTTTCAAACGGTTGATTTAAGTGAAGAATACCAGGAAAAAATCGTCGACTACATGTTCAATGAATATGAAAAAGGGCGTACTCCAAATCCCGATGTATTGTGCAATCGTGAAATAAAATTTGATGTTTTCATGAAAATCGCCGTAAGTCTGGGTGCTGATTACGTGGCAACCGGACATTATTGCCAAAAAAGTGAAATCCAAGTAAATGGCGAAACCGTCTATCAATTGAAAGCCGGTTCCGATACGAATAAGGATCAGTCTTATTTCCTTTGTCAATTGTCTCAAGAACAATTATCTAAATCGTTGTTTCCTATTGGAGAATTAACAAAACCTGAAGTGCGTGAAATTGCCGCTCAGATGGATTTGATTACAGCCGAAAAGAAAGATTCGCAAGGCTTGTGTTTTATTGGAAAAGTACGCTTGCCTGAATTTTTACAACAAAAATTGCAACCGAAAGACGGAATCATAATCCAAATTGATAAAAACGATTCTATATACAATTCTGAAAACCACATTAGTTTGAGCATTGAAGAAAACTTAAAAGAAGCAGCAAGAAAAATTCCGTACACACCACAAATGGGAAAAGTTGTTGGGAAGCATCAAGGGGCGCATTATTTTACTACGGGACAACGAAAAGGATTGAATGTAGGAGGAACAACGGACCCGTTATTTATTATAGCGACTAATGTGGAAACGAATACAATATACACCGGATTGACCAGCCAGCATCCGGGATTATTCAAGAAAGCATTGCGTATTGAAAAAGAAGAAGTACATTGGATTCGTAAAGATTTGGCTTTGGCCAATGGACAAACGATGGAAGTAATGGCAAGAATTCGCTACAGACAACCCTTGCAAACTGCCACTTTATATCAGTTTGAAAACGAAATGTACGTGTCCTTTGATGAACCACAGTCCGCAATTACCGAAGGGCAATTTGCAGCTTGGTACATAGGAGATGAATTAGTTGGTTCAGGAGTGATTTCTTAGTTTAGTATGATTTAAGAAAGTTTTTGGTTTAAATAAAATTCAATTACCCAAAGCTATAAGTATGATTCAATCCCATTGGCAGTAAGAATCTTTATAGTTTAACAAATAAAGTACCTATGAGAAAATTCTATTTATTCCTTTTTCTATTCATTACTACTGCTGGTTTTTCGCAACAAGATGCTTGGATATATTTCAATGCGAAACCCAATTCTCAGTTTTTTTTCGACTCACCATTGGAGATGCTTTCTCAAAGAGCATTGGACCGAAGAACTAATCAAAATATTGCTTTAGATTTTAAAGACATTCCTGTAGAGGAAACGTATATTGATCAAATAAAATTAGCGTCGGGAATTACTGTCATGGCAAAATCCAAATGGATGAATGCGATTCATGTTCGAGGAGAACAAGCAGCTATTAATTCTTTAGCACTGTTTTCTTTTGTCAGCAAAGTCGATTTTGCTGATAAATCATTAAATCAAACGGGAAAAATAGCCAAATCTGCTAAAGTTAGAAAATCGAATAAGTTTAAGAAAACTAAAATTGATTACGCCTACGGATCTTCTTCAAATCAAATCCAAATGCTTAATGGTCACGTTTTACACGAGCAGAATTATACCGGTTCGGGAAAAATTATTGCCGTTATGGATGCAGGTTTTCCTGGAGTGAATATTACGCAACCTTTTGAACGATTGCGAGAAAAAAAACAAATTTTAGGCGGATACAATTATGTTTTGAGAGATACAGAATTTTATGGAGGAGTGTCACACGGAACCTCTGTGCTTTCCGCAATGGGAGGTTATAAAGAAAATTCGTTAGTGGGAACAGCGCCTGACGCATCTTATTATTTATTTATAACGGAAGATGATACTTCAGAAAATCCTATTGAAGAGTCACTTTGGGTAGAAGCCGCAGAAAAAGCAGATAGTTTAGGGGTCGATATTATCAATACATCTTTAGGTTATTTTGATTTTGATAATGAGGCTTACAATCATACTTATAGTGAAATGAATGGTGCCACAGCATTTATGTCTCGCGGCGCTGAAATTGCATTTAGCCGAGGAATGATTTTAGTAACTTCGGCTGGTAATTCCGGTGGTACATCTGATCCATATATTGCAGTTCCGGCAGATGCCGTTTCGGTACTTGCTGTAGGTGCTGTAAATTCATCTGAAACAAAATCTTCTTTTAGTTCGGTAGGTCCATCATTTGACGGTCGTATAAAACCGGAAGTAATGGCTCAAGGACAAGCGGCAATAGTTTCTGATGCAGCAGGGAATATTGTTACTGCAAACGGAACTTCTTTTTCAGGTCCAATAATGGCAGGAATGGTTGCTTGTTTGTGGCAGGCTTTTCCTGAGAAAACAAATCAGGAAATTAGAAATTTAATCCTGCAATCATCTGATAAATTTTCTATTCCAAATAATCAATACGGGTATGGAATTCCTGATTTTAATTTGGCGCTAAGCAATCAATTGGATATAGCTTCTTTTTCGAAAGATGATTTCATAATTTATCCCAATCCGGCAAGTGATTTTGTTACCTTTTCATTACCGGCAAAATTTGAAATGGGAACCGTTTTTATCTATACTATTTTAGGGCAGAAAATTCTAGAACAAAAAGTAACATCACAATCTTCAATCGTTTCATTGAAGACTTTGGATAAAGGAATGTATTTTTATAAAATGGAATCCATTGGTTTTTCTAAAAGTGGAAAAATAATAAAAGAATAATAGCATCACTTCATCATGAACAAAATCACGGAACTTTTCAAAATTAAATATCCAATTATTCAAGGTGGAATGATTTGGAACAGCGGTTATAAATTAGCAAGTGCTGTCAGTAACGCTGGTGGTTTAGGATTAATAGGAGCCGGTTCCATGTATCCTGAAGTTTTGCGAGAGCATATTCAGAAATGTAAACAAGCTACTTCAAAACCTTTTGGGGTTAATGTTCCAATGTTGTATCCCAACATTGAAGAAATTATGAAAATAATTGTAGATGAAGGAGTGAAAATTGTTTTTACATCAGCAGGAAATCCAAAAACATGGACTTCGTATCTAAAAGAGAATGGCATAACTGTTGTGCATGTGGTCAGTAGTTCGGTATTTGCACTAAAAGCGCAAGATGCAGGTGTTGATGCAATTGTTGCTGAAGGATTTGAAGCTGGAGGTCACAATGGGCGTGAAGAAACAACCACGCTAACGCTGATTCCTATGGTAAAAGAAAAAATCAAAATTCCGTTGATTGCCGCCGGAGGTATTGCCACAGGTCGAGGAATGTTAGCCGTAATGGTTCTGGGTGCAGATGGCGTTCAGGTTGGAAGTAGATTTGCCGCATCTGTAGAATCTTCGGCTCATGATAATTTCAAGGAAACAATCATAAATGTTAAGGAAGGAGATACGCAACTAACTTTAAAAGAACTTGCCCCAGTGCGGTTGATTAAAAATAAGTTTTATCAAGATGTTCAACATTTATATGAAAGCTGTCCAACAAAAGAAGAATTAGTTACGTTATTAGGAAGAGCAAGAGCAAAACGAGGCATGTTCGAAGGTGATTTAATTGAAGGGGAATTAGAAATCGGTCAAATAGCCGGTATTATTCACGAGATAAAGCCAGCTGCAGCTATCGTTCAGGAAATGATTGCCGATTTTGAAACTGCAAAACAAGAAGTAATAAACGTTCATTTTTAAACAATGATAAAGAAAAAAAAATATATAATTCTACTTTTTTTAATCTTGGGGTTTCAGCATTCTTATAGCCAGAATTATAAGTTTAAAACTTCAGGTTTCAGTGTTTTAGAAAAAAACGAAAAGGGAAAGTTGGGTAAATGGTCTGATTTGAATTTGGTCAATATCTTAGTTACGCTAGATACGAGCAAGAATAGAATTGTTGTATATTCTCAAATCATTCAATTATTTGAAATTATAGAGTATCAACCCACGGAGGAAAATGATACTGATATTGTTTATTCATTTACTTGTAAAGACAATGAAGGAGTCGATTGTACGGTGTCTATAATTACTAGAAAAAAACAAGAAAACAGGAAACAGCTCTATATCAATTACGATAATCGAATAATCGTTTACAATATTTTCAATATGTAATTAAGGTCAAGTTATCCTTTTTGTGTTTTTTGCATTTAAAGGGTTTCGATATCCTTAATGAAATCATCGTATTCCGAATAAAATAATTCCAAAGCATTCATTTTTTCATTGTAAAAATCAAAAATTTCATCCCAATATTTTCTGTTACTTACTCCAACGCCTAATTTTTCAATCCAAATTCTGCTGATAGTTTTACCGTTTTCCAGTGTATATTCTTTTTCAAAAACTAAGTCTTTGACAAATTCATCTTCCAGAATACTCTTTAATGCTTCGATTTTTTCAAAATAAGCAATGCGTTTTTCAGAACTGCGGTGTTCAATATCTATTAAGACCTGAGCTTTCTTATTGTCTACATAAAATTTAAAGGAGAAATCTTTAATCTTAGTATCGTACAGTAACCATTTGCGTGGATGTTTTTCTGCAAATGCAATCCAGAATTCACGCTTTAATCTTTGGGTTTCTTCTTTGCTGTACATTAGGAATGTGTTTTGATAGTAGAAAATTTGTGCAACCGTATTTTCTAGACTATATTTATATTAAATTTCAGTGTGCAAAAATAGACTTTGATTATGGATTTTCAAGAATTTTTACAATTTGTTCCCAAATTAATTGATGCCAAGCTTCCAGCCTTTGAGGCACATGTTAAAATGGCGCCATTAGAACGTGTGGAAAGTTTAAAAAAGACCGACTTTAGTAATAAAGATCCAAGGATTGCTGCTGTTATGATGCTTTTTTATCCAAAAAATGAAAACACACATTTAGTTTTGATTGTGCGCAATTCCTATAAAGGTGTTCATTCAGCCCAAATTGCTTTTCCAGGAGGAAAATACGAACTCGACGATGATGATTTCGCCTTTACAGCCTTGCGAGAAACACATGAGGAAGTTGGGATTCATCCTGAGAAAATTGAAGTTTTGAAATCCTTCACTGAATTATATATTCCGCCCAGCAATTTTATGGTGTATCCTTTTTTAGGAATCAGTAAAGAAGAACTAGTTTTTATCCCAGAACCTTCAGAGGTATCGGATATTATTGAGTTGCCGCTATCTGTTTTTCTTAGTGATGCAATTGTGGTGGACACTAAATTGTCAACTTCTTACGCTGATAATATTAGCATTCCAGCTTTCAAAATTGATAATCACATTGTATGGGGAGCAACAGCAATGATGCTTAGCGAATTGAAAGAAGTCTTGAAGGAAGTTTTGGAGTATTCAAATTGATGTGTAATTCCGGCTGTTGTATTGTAAATAAAAATCAATTATTAATTTCGTAAGTTTGCTAATTGAATATAAAAACACATAATTTTATGGGATTGTTTAAGAGAAATCCTTTTGGTCACATACTATTTATAAAGAAATGGTTAATTCGAATTTTCGGAGCCATTACACATAGAAGATATCGAGGGTTTAACGAACTCCAAATTGAAGGTTCGGAAATTATAAGGAATTTACCGGATACCAATGTTCTTTTTATATCCAATCACCAAACTTATTTTGCCGATGTAGTTGCTATGTTTCATGTTTTTAATGCAAGTCTCAGCGGAAGGGACGACACAATTAAAAATGTCTGCTATCTCTGGCAACCTAAAATGAATATCTATTATGTCGCAGCCAAAGAAACCATGCAGGCTGGATTGTTACCACGAATTATGGCTTATGCAGGCGCGATTACAGTGGAGAGAACTTGGAGAGCAAAAGGTGTAGATGTTTTAGAGAAAAAAAACATTAACCCTGACGATACTGAAAATATAAAAATTGCCTTAAAAGATGGTTGGGTAATAACATTTCCACAAGGAACCACTAAATCTTTTAAGCCCGTTCGCAAGGGAACTGCCCATATCATTAAACAACATCGTCCTATTGTAGTTCCTATAGTGATTGATGGTTTTCGTCGTTCTTTTGATAAAAAAGGATTTCGCATGAAAAAGAAAGGGATTCTTCAATCCTTCATTATTAAAGAACCTTTACAAATTGACTATGATAATGACTCTATCGAAGAAATTGTAGAAAAAGTTGAATATGCCATTGAACAACATTGTTCATTCCTTAAAGTAATACCAGCTGAAATCATAAAAGAACAGGAAGAGTTGAATAAAACCCGCAGATGGGAATATTAGACAAAATTGCACCAGTCAAAGCAGTTTGTTTCGATTAGAATGTTGTTTTGTGCGTTCCTCATTATATAAAGAAAGGCGGTTATCAAAAAAGATAACCGCCTTTCTTTATATAATGAGTCGGGCTATTCGCTACAAGTCCTCGTCCCGCCAAAAAAAAGGCGGGGCTGCGGGCTTTCCACTGCTATCCCTAACGCGGTCCTCGAATAATTAGGATATTCAGTTTAATCAAAAGCAGAAGAATTCACACTAACACAAAATCCGATAACCTTATATATAGGAGAAATTAGAAAAGCAATGTCGTATATAAGGTAAAGTATAAAGTCATTTTATTGATTCAACAGTTATTTCTCCATACAAAATAGGCAAGGCAAGCTTTTTATAGGAGAAGATACGAAGAGACGAACCAAAAAATAGGGAGTAAATGATGAATTGAACAAGATTGTAGCGGTAAAGGAAGTAAGTTGAACACTGTTTGAGACTAAAGAAACGCGCATTTTTGTCCATTTCGTCACCCTCTCCTTTGGAGAGGGTGACGAAATGGACAAAACTTTTACTTTCAAAATTCACGTTTTCAGCGAGTTAAATATTGGGTTAAGAAAACATCAAAAAAAAGGTTTGAAAAAGCTTGTAAAAGCGAATAAAGG
>NZ_JADOVA010000002.1:0-469638 GCF_015752255.1 Flavobacterium sp. CAN_S2 | reverse complement strand
TCTGTGAAATACTAAATCCAACCAATTGTGATACGGCTACCGTTACTGTTAGCGTTACAGCTCCTGCTATTGTCGCTAATGATGATGCCGGAACTCCTGTAAACGGTGCCAACGGCGGAACGGCTTTCACCAATGTATTGGTAAATGATACTTTAAACGGAGTGCCTGTTTTGGCTTCGCAAGTGGCTACGACTTTCGTTTCATCTTCGAATGCTGGTGTGACTTTATCTGGTACTGATGTGATAGTAGCTGCGGGTACGCCTGCTGGTTCTTACACTTTGGTATACCAAATCTGTGAAATCTTAAATCCAACTAATTGTGATACAGCTACCGTTACTGTTAGCGTTACGGCTCCTTCTATTGTCGCTAATGATGATGTCTACATAATAGAAAATTGTACCTCATCAGGCATATTAGGAAATGTATTAGGAAATGTATTAGGAAATGATTCCCTAAATGGAAACTCCGTAGTAGCTTCAGCGGTTAATATCAGTTTGGTTTCTGGGCAAAATTCAAATATTCAATTGGATAACCTTGGAAACATCAATATATTAACTGGAACAATTCCTGGAACTTATGTTTTAACATATCAAATATGTGAGAAGTTAAATCCAGAAAACTGTGATACTGCAACAATAACCATAACAATTAAGGATAGTACTGCACCAGTTTTTGCATCATTACCAGTACCATCAACGATTACTTGTAGCACTACTCCTAATTTTGCTCAAGCAACAGCAACTGATACCTGTAGCTCTGTGACATTAGCATTCGTTGACACAACTGTTCAAGGAAGTTGTATTGGTTCTTACACTGTAACAAGAACTTGGACAGCTACAGATTCAGCAGGGAATTCGACTACTGCTTCTCAAATCATAAGTGTACAAGATACTACTGGTCCAACTACTGCAACTGAGTTTGCTGCTACTATCAATGTGAATTGCGATGCTATTCCTTTGAAGCCAGAACTTATTTTTACAGATAATTGTTCAACGGCCTCTCCGGCAACTTATACAGAAACAAGCACTAATAGTTCTCAGAACTCTTATTCAATTGTAAGAAAATGGTCTGTTTCAGATTCTTGTGGAAACATTTCTATATTTACTCAAACGGTTAACGTCTCAGTGGCAAACAGCGGAATAACAATTGCAAGTTCTGCTTGTAGTGGAGATTCCTCACCAATTAATATCTTTAATTTATTGCCTCAAGGAACTCCAACAAAAGGAACTTGGGTAGATGTTGATAATACTGGAGCATTACAAGGAAACATCTTATCCCCTTTTGGATTAAGTTTAGGCGATAAAACTTTTGAATATCGAATCAATGAAGGTGATTGTCCAAGAAACATAGTACTGACTGTAAACATAAACGATGATTGTATCGTTTTAGGATGTGGTGACATAAAAGTACACAATGCATTTTCACCAAATGGAGATGGTATAAATGAAGTGTTTGTTATCGATAATATTGATGATACTGCTTGTTACCCGGAAAATACCGTTGAAATATATAACCGTTGGGGTGTATTAGTTTTTGAAACTAAAAATTACAATAACCAATCTAATAATTTTGAAGGTATCTCTCGCGGAAGAACAACTGTTAGTCAGTCATCAGGTTTGCCTACAGGAACTTACTTTTATATTCTAAATTACAGTTCTATTGATGGAAATGGTAAAGTGGAAATCAAAAAATTAGACGGGTATTTATACCTCACTAAATAATTTTGACTTAATTTTAATCCTGAGGACAGTCAAAAGTCCTCAGGTTAAAAAATTGAATTAGCCCTATTCTTTAATATAAATAATATTGAAATTATTCTCAGCTATCCTTTTGGATATTAAAATAGAATTAGTTCAATCACATTAAAAAAATCTACTATGAGAACAAAAATATTTTTAATCTTGTTAATGTTTACAGCATTTACTGGTTTTGCACAGCAAGATGCACAATATACTCAGTACATGTACAATACCATTAACATCAATCCCGCTTATGCAGGATCTCGAGGAGCAATGAGCATTTTTGCTATGCATCGTACTCAATGGGTAGGTTTGGATGGTGCCCCAGTTACAAATGTTGCCTCAATCAACGCTCCGCTAAATGATAACAATCTGGGTTTAGGAATTTCTTTTGTTAATGATAAAATTGGGCCTACTAATGAAACCACTATTTCTACTGATTTCTCATACACCATTAGAACATCGGAGAATTACAAACTATCATTTGGTATCAAAGCAACAGCCAATTTATTTAATTTAGATATTTCAAAATTAAATCCAGCTGAAATAGATCCTTCAATACAAAACATAGAGAATAAATTTTCACCTAATATTGGAGCAGGTTTATATCTGTATTCTGACAAAGCATACGTAGGTATTTCAATTCCTAATTTTATTGAATCAGACCGTTATGATGATAATGAAATTGCAATATTTAAAGAAAGAATTAATTACTATTTAATAGGAGGTTATGTTTTTGATATCAACAGCACACTAAAATTCAAACCGGCAGTTCTTACTAAGATGGTTATTGGTGCTCCATTACAAGTAGATCTTTCTGGTAATTTTATGTTTAATGAGAAATTTGTCGTTGGTGTTGCCTATAGATGGAGTGCAGCGTTAAGTGCCATGGTTGGATTTCAAATTTCTGATGGAATGTATATTGGATATGGATATGATCGAGAAACAACCCGATTAAGTAACTACAATTCTGGATCACATGAAATATTCTTACGTTATGAGATATTTAAAAATAATGGTAAAATTATAACTCCACGATTCTTCTAAAAAAATTATTATGAAAAATAATATACTCTTTTGTATAACATTAATAATTGCGTTTTCATTTAATGTGTACTCGCAAAAAGAAAAGGTAAAAGTTGCCGACAAAAAGTACGACAACTATGCCTATATCGATGCCATAAAAACATACGAAAAAGTGGCTGAGAAAGGATATAAATCAGCTGACATGTTTAAAAAATTAGGTAATTCCTATTATTTCAATGCTGAGTTAGAAAAAGCTGCAAGATGGTATGGTGAATTATTTGCAATGAATACTACTGACTTGGAACCCGAATATTATTTCCGTTATGCACAATCTTTGAGATCTATCGGTCAAAATGATAAAGCAAACGAACTATTGGAATTGTTCAATCAAAAATCGGGAAACGATAGCCGCGGAAAGCTTTTCATGAAAAACGTGAATTATCTTGACGCGATAAAAGCCAACTCTGGAAGATATAAAATTGAGGATGCAGGAATAAACTCCATCTATTCTGATTATGGAACTGCACTATATGCAAATGAAATCGTGTTTGCCTCAGCAAGGGACACTGGAAGTTTAGGACAAAGAAAACACAAATGGACAAATCAATATTTTACAAATTTATATTCTGCAAATTTAGGGGAAAATATGACCCCGGGAGAACCACAAAAGTTTGACAAAAAGATAAATTCTAAATTTCATGAGTCTACCCCTGTTTTTACAAAAGACGGAAAAACAATGTACTTTACGCGAAACAATTATCTTGATGGAAAAAAAGGAAAAGATGCAAATAAAATTACTTTAATAAAAATATACAAAGCCACTTTAGAAAATGACTCTTGGTCGAATATAACTGAACTTCCTTTTAATAGTGACAATTACAGTGTTGCACATCCTGCACTAAGTCCTGATGGCAAAACATTATATTTTGCCTCTGATATGCCAGGAACTATAGGCCAGTCCGATTTGTTTAAAGTAAAACTAAATGATGACGGAAGTTATGGTATTCCTGAGAATTTAGGTAAAACAATCAATACTGAAGGAAGAGAAACTTTTCCTTTTGTGAATGATGAAAATGAAATCTATTTTGCTTCAGACGGACATCCAGGTTTGGGAGGTTTGGATGTTTTTGTTTCAGATATCAATGCTAATGGAACTTTTAGTGATGTACAAAATTTAGGTGCCGATATCAATTCACCTAAAGATGATTTTGCTTATTTAATAGATACAAAATCCAGAAGAGGTTTTTTCACTTCCAATAGAGATGGTGGCTTGGGATATGATGATATTTATAAATTTTTAGAGCTAAAAAAAATCACATGCCAACAGATTTTATTTGGTGAGATTACTGATATTGTTACTGCAGAATTACTTCCAGACACTAAAATAACATTATTCGATAATCAATTTAATATTATTAGCACAACTGTATCTGATGATAAAGCTGCTTATTCTTTTACAGTTGAATGTGGCAAAACATACTATGTAAGGGCTCAAAAACCTGAATATACTGCTAAAGAAATAAAGACTACAATAGCTGAAGAAAATGGAAAAACATATTTACCAATCGCATTAGAAAATGCAAAATGTAAAGTAACCATTGGTGATGATTTGGGTAAATGTTTTAATATAAAAATGATTTACTTTGATTTAGATAAATCAAATATTCGTCAAGAAGCAGCATTTGATTTAGAAAAAATATTAGATGTTTTGAACCAAAATCCAACAATGAAACTTGATATTCGTTCCCATACCGATAGCAGACAAACTTTCAAATATAATGAAGCCTTATCTGATAGAAGGGCGAAATCTACTATCAACTGGCTTATCAAAAATGGCGTAAGTGCTGACCGATTAACTGGTAAAGGATATGGTGAAACTCAACTGGTAAATAAATGTGCAGACGATGTAGAATGCACTGAGGAAGAACACCAACTTAATAGAAGAAGTGAATTTATTATTACTGCTCTATAATCAATTATAATTCAAATTCAATAGGCTGTCCGATAAAGACAGCCTATTTTTTTTTTATACTATTTGAACTTAACTAAAATACAGTATTACAATTCATAAATAAAACATCCACAATACTGATAATCAAAATAAATATTATGTAAGAAGTAAATATAAAAAAAGCCTAATGAGAAATAGATTAATTAGACTTTTTAAAATGTAGTACTCTTTATTAATTTTTATACTAAGAAAGTACAATAAAATCTATTATCAATTTATAAAAAAAAGATAAAATAGTAATATATATACAAATAGAAAAAAGAGTAAAAAACTAATATTTAGTGGTTCTTAATCGAATAATAAAAGCAACTGAAACGTCTATTAAAAGTAATAGAATCTATGTTCTTTTAGCCAAAATAGAATTTAAATCATATACATGCAGCTGATTTAAAGTTCGTTTTCTTAAGTAACCTTTTGCAGACTTTTAGAAAATATAAAAGGCTGTCTTTTGGGGAGAAGACAGCCTTTTAATTATAAAAAACTCAACTTATATTTTAGCAAAGATATTTGTGTAATACTTTTTTCCAGTTGCAGGATTTTCTTTGATGGCAATTCCAAAATGAGTAAAGTTACCTTCAATATTTTCTTTGTGACCAGGACTCGCTAACCAAGCATTTAATACTGCTTGCGGTGTATTATAATTGTAAGCAATATTTTCACTAACCGATTTAGCACCTAAAGTTTTCATGATGTTTTCTGAGCGTGCTGCAAAATCATTATGGTTCACTACATTATTTGCAATCATGTAATTGTCATGTTCTTCTGATTTGTACGACATGTGATTGATTTTTTCCAACGGATTTAAACCTTTACTAACTCTATGGGCATTTATCAATTCCATAGTCTCTAACTCAATAGAATTGTATGAGTAAGTAACTACTTTTTGAACAGTTGCGTCAGCGGTTTTAATTTCAGAACTGTCTGAGGAACAGGAATTCATAGTGCATATCACAGCAGCGAGCAATAATGCACGAAGTAATTTTAGCTTCATAATTTTGGTAGGTTAGGTTTAAAGTAGATTGTGGGGCAAACAACTTTAATATATAATACTATGTTTTTTTATTTCTTACTCAAACATACATCTTTTACCGTTTAAATACCAAAAAAAATCGACGAACTACATCATAAAAATAATTAAATATGTATATTTCTTACATTATGGAGAAAGACGCTCTATTTTCCAAGAATAATCCTCTTGACTTGTATACCGAATTCTGTCGTGTAATCGATTCGGTCTTCCTTGCCAAAACTCTACCTCTAAAGGAGTTACTAAAAAACCGCCCCAATGCTTCGGTCTTGGAATTACCATGCTTTCAAAATCTTTTTCCAACTGTTTTAGATTATCTTCTAAATATTCTCTCGAAGGAACCACTTCACTTTGATTGGATACAATTGCTCCCAATTTACTGCCATCAGGTCTGGATTCAAAATAACTATCTGAGGTTATTTCCGAAGTTTTTTTAGCAATTCCCTTGATGATTACCTGACGTTCCATCGTATGCCAAAAAAAAGAGAGGCAAACATTCGGATTTGCTGTGATAGCCCTACCCTTTTCTGAATTGTAATTGGTGTAAAAAATAAAACCTTCTTCAGTAAACTTTTTTAACAATACAACTCGAGACTTCGGAAAACCATCTAAGCCTATTGTAGCGACTGTCATCGCATTAACTTCACTGTCACCTCCAAAGTCTTCTACTTCATGAAACCATCGGTTAAACAAGTTTATTGGGTCTTCTGGGATATTAGATTCCAATAACTCACTCTTCTCGTATGATTTTCTGTAATTACTTAAATCATTCATAATTTTTATTTTAAAAATGTTAATTGCCGAACCATTCGATTTAAAATCATCGAAAAATTCAGCAGTTATTTGATGCTTAAAATTGTTTTCTTTTATTTAAAACTCAAAGCTTTTTCCGTCATCAGCCAAAAGCACTTCAGGAAAAATAGTTTCTGCTTCTTCCTTAAACAATTCGATACTTTCATATCGAGTCGAATAATGACCTAAAACTAATTGTTTAACATTGGCTTTCAAAGCAATTGTTGCCGCTTCTTTAGCAGTAGAATGTAATGTTTTTTTAGCTAGATTTTCCTCAGATTGCAGGAAAGTAGATTCATGGTATAAAATATCTACATTTTCTATAATTGGAAGCATAGCTTCATTATAAACCGTATCAGAGCAAAAAGCGTAATTCTTTGCCGGAACAGGATCAAATGTCAATTTGTCATTTTCTATGATTCTTCCGTCTTCCAACGTAATGTCTTTTCCGTTTTTTATTTTTTGGTAATAACAACTCTCTATTTCATAATTTTGGACAGCATCCAAATTCAATTTTCGGTCTCCAATTTTTTCTTGGAACAAAAAACCATTCGTATACACACGATGTTTTAAAGGAATGGTTTTGACCAAAACTTTTTCGTCTTCAAAAATAATTTCGCTTTCAAGAGATTCCAATTCATGGAAAAACAAACCATAATTCGTCCAAGAATTCGACAATCGCAATTGCAATTTGATGATTTCTTTGATGCCCTTTGGACCATAAATATGTAAATCCGTAGTTCTGTTCAGTAAAGTAAATGTGGATACTAAACCGACTAATCCAAAAAAGTGGTCACCGTGTAAATGGGAAATGAAAATGTGGTTTATTTTAGAAAATCGGATTTTATTCTTCCGCAATTGTACTTGGGTTCCTTCCCCGCAATCAATCAGAAAAAGTCTGTTTTTTATGTCTAAAATCTGTGAAGTAGGATTGGTAAAAGTTCGCGGTGTTGCAGCATAGCAACCAAGGATTGTTAGTTTCAAGTTTTTTCGTGTTCAGTTATTTCGTATTTTGCTTAAATGAATAAACGGTTAAACATAACCGAAAAACAAATTTAAAAGCCTAAATCTCTTTCAATCTCTTCCATTTCTATAATATCATGCGCTTCTAATAACGAAGGCACGACTGTTAATTTAGCAGGAACGGCATTATAATCAAAATCAGATGTGACGATAACAAATGATTTTCTAGATTTTTTATGTTGTTTTGATAACGGCATAAATAATTTAATATCATTTGTTGACAAATCATTATGCATCAAAAGATCAATTATTATGTTGTGCTTTTCGAAAGTTTTATATTGATGGGTAACCTTCATTAAAAAAGAAGTAAAATCACCCTGAGTGTCCCTAATTGTTATCGTATGTCCTTTTTGATCTACTTTCATTGTGTTAAATTTCAAAGACTGCTTTGTGGCAGCGTAGTTTATAAGTAGCTAATTTACAAAGTTTTAAATTAGTTTATTGAATTTTTGAAGCCAAAAGATAAATAACTGCCATTCTAATCGCCACACCATTTTCTACTTGGTTTAAAATCACTGATTGATTGGAATCAGCTACTTCACTTGTAATCTCGACACCGCGATTAATAGGTCCGGGATGCATGATTATAATTTCTTTATTAAGAGAATCCAAAAGCGGTTTATCAACTCCATATTGCTGCGCATATTCCCTTGTGGACGGGAAATAATTGACATCCATGCGTTCATTTTGCACACGCAACATATTGGCAACATCACACCATTCTAATGCTTTTCTTAAATTAGGTTCCACGGTAACGCCAAGCGATTCAATATATCTTGGAATAAGTGTTTTAGGACCGCAAACTTTCACCTCTGCGCCTTGCATTTGCAATGCATAAATATTGGACAAAGCGACTCTGGAATGCAAAACATCGCCTACAATAACCACTTTCTTACCAGCTACTTCACCTAGTTTTTCTCGAATGGAATAACTGTCTAACAACGCTTGTGTAGGATGTTCATGTGCGCCATCTCCTGCATTTACAATACTGGCTTTTACGTTTTTAGACAAGAAATAAGCAGCACCGGGATTGGAATGTCGCATCACTACCATATCTACTTTCATCGAAAGGATATTATTAACAGTATCTATCAAAGTTTCTCCTTTTTTGACGGAAGATTGTGCCGCCGAAAAACTGATGACATCAGCAGACAATCGTTTTTGCGCTAGTTCAAAAGAGAGTTTTGTTCTGGTACTATTTTCGAAGAAAATATTGGCAATGGTAATATCTCGTAACGAAGGCACTTTCTTAATTGGTCGATTGATGACTTCTTTAAAATGATCGGCAGTTTCAAAAATCAGGTCAATATCATTCTTGTTGATGTATTTTATTCCTAATAAATGATTTACGCTTAATTCTTTCATTTTTGTTTACGATTATAGTTTTTAATAGTCAGCGTTTGAATGCAATTTAACTTGTAATTAAATACACGCCATCTTCGCCCTCATTTTCTTTCCAGCTCACTTTTACTTTTTCATTATTGATTGCGTCTACCTGTCGTCCTCTATAATCCGGTTGAATGGGTAAGTTGCGACTGAAGCGTCGGTCTATAAGAACCAGAAGTTCAATTTCCGAAGGTCGTCCAAAAGATTGTATGGCAGTCAACGCAGAACGAATGCTTCGTCCGGTGAACAAAACATCATCTATGAAAATGACTTTTTTATTTTCGACGATAAAATTAATTTTGGTTTTATTGGCTTCTAATGGCTTATCGGTTCTTCTAAAATCATCCCTAAAAAAGGTGATGTCTAGATAACCAAGCTGAATTTCAGGAGTTTGATATTCTTTTTCTAAAATTTCTTTTAAACGCTCTGCCAAAAAAACACCTCTTGGTTGGATTCCAACTAATATTGTATCTGAAAAATCTAAGTGCTTTTCGATTAATTGACAGGCCAAACGATGTAATATGATAGTAACTTCTTTTGCAGTAAGTAATACTTTTTGACTCATAGTAATTTTGTGGTTTGGTTTGGCAAATATACGAATTCCAATTTATGATTTTATAATTAAAAAGGGAGAAAATGCTAATTCAAATAATTCAAAAAAAACAGTATATTTATAGTACTTAATTTTGCAACAATCAATAAAAATTATGTAACAGAGACCAGCAGTTATACAGTAAATTTACATTTTAACGTTTAACATAAAAAAACATAAAATCATGCAAAAAAGACTCACCCGATTATTGATGCTTTTTATAGTATTAATTTCATTTTCAAGTTGTTCAATAATAGAAGGAATATTTAAAGCCGGTGTAGGTGTTGGTATCTTTATAGTTGTTGCAGTGATAGCCATTATAATCTTTATTATCAGCAAAATTTTCGGTAGAAAATAAACAACATTACTTTCGAATTTAGTATTTGAATCCTATTCAAAAAAAAATCTCCCGTTATTGCGGGAGATTTTCTATTTAATAAAAACTACTTTTTATATGGTGTACATTTTAGCTCTTAATTCCTGAACACCTTCGTTATCCAAGTATTCATCAAAAGTCATATATCTATCAATAGCGCCATTTGGTGTCAATTCGACAACTCTATTTCCAACAGTTTGAGCAAATTCATGATCATGTGTGGTGAAAATTACGGAACCTTTATAGTTTTTTAATGAGTTATTAAAAGCTGTAATCGATTCCAAATCCAAGTGATTGGTAGGTTCGTCAAGCATTAAAACATTGGCTCTTTCCATCATCATTCGAGATAACATACAACGCACTTTTTCTCCTCCGGATAATACTCTACAGGTTTTTAACGCTTCCTCTCCTGAGAAAATCATTTTCCCAAGGAAACTACGAATATTTACCTCATCTCGTTCTTCTTCTGTTTTTACCCATTGACGCAACCAATCTACAAGAGAATAATCACTTTCAAAAAACGAATGATTATCTCCCGGCAAATAGGCTTGGTTAGTCGTAACTCCCCAATCAAAAGTTCCTGAATCTGCGGTTTGATTTGCGTTTAATATTTCATAAAATGCAGTTGTTGCTCGCGAATCTTTCGAGAAAAGAACGATTTTATCGCCTTTGGCCATATTCAGATCTACTCCTTTAAACAAAACATCTCCATCGATGGAAGCGCTTAAATTCTGCACATTCAAAATTTGATCTCCTGCTTCACGCTCTTGATCAAAAATAATTGCCGGGTAACGTCGACTCGATGGTTTTATCTCGGAAATATTCAATTTGCTAATCATTTTTTTACGCGAAGTAGCTTGTTTTGATTTGGCTACATTCGCACTAAAACGACGAATAAACTCTTCTAATTCCTGTTTCTTTTCTTCGGCTTTTTTGTTTTGTTGTGCGCGCTGTTTAGCCGCTAATTGGCTTGATTCATACCAGAAAGTATAATTTCCGGAATAATGATTTATTTTACTGAAATCAATATCTGAAATATGTGTACAAACGGAATCCAAAAAATGTCTGTCGTGAGAAACTACAATTACGGTATTTTCATAGTTGGCCAAGAAATTTTCTAACCAAGCAATAGTTTCAAAATCCAGATCATTGGTAGGCTCATCCATAATAAGTAAATCCGGATTTCCAAAAAGCGCCTGTGCCAAAAGGACACGAACTTTTATTTTCCCTTCCAAATCTCCCATTAAAGTATAATGATGTTCTTCGGTAATTCCGAGATTTGATAACATCGATGCTGCATCAGAATCAGCATTCCAACCATTCATTTCTTCAAATTGCACTTGCAATTCGCCTATTCTGTCTGCATTTGAATCATTGTAATCTAAGTACAAAGCATCCATTTCTTTTTTGATCGCATAAAGGGTTTTGTTCCCCATCATAACGGTCTCCAATACGGTGCTTTCGTCAAACATATTGTGGTTTTGGTTTAAAACCGACATACGTTTTCCTGGTTCCAAATGAATATTCCCCGAAGTTGGATCCATTTCACCTGCAATTATTTTAAGAAAAGTAGATTTTCCAGCGCCATTGGCTCCGATAACGCCATAGATATTACCGTGTGTGAAGGTAGTATTTACTTCGTCAAACAAAATTCGTTTGCCAAACTGAACTGATAAATTATTTACTGTTAACATGAATGTTTATTTTATAAAATTTTTGCAAAAATACGAAAAAAATACCGATTTACTGAATTCCAAAAAAATCCGTTTTCTGCAAGTTAAATTTATAGAATGGGACGGTAATTATCATAAAAAATCCTGACGTAAATAGTCAGGATTCCAGAGTTTAGTATCGAGTAAATCAATGTTTTATTTTTTAAAGCAATTTTTTCAAACTCCCATAAACTGCTAATTCTACATCAGCCGGACTTCTGGTATTGCATTTTTCTAATAAATCCTCCAATAACGCTTGATTAACTTTTTGTTTTTTATCCATTAAAAGCAATAGCTGCTCTGATACATCACTCAAACTTTGAGACAAAGGTAAAAAAGGTTGCACCAACGGAGCATTGGAACTCAAAGCAATTAAATCGGAATTCATGGCAATCCACTTCTTGAAAAAATCAGTTATCACAACTTTATTCTCCTTGCTTTTATCCGCTAAATACGCATTGACTGCCACATTAAAATCTATCGCTTCCGAAGCATCCGCATTACAAGCATCCGCAAATAAGGTTAACGGAGAATGCATGCGGTATTTCTTTCCGCCACCGTTGCGTTTGTAATTTTTTAGTGGTTCACAAAGATTCGAAAAATCATTCAATGCCCGTGTATCTTGATTGTTGCTAATGTTTCTTAAGATTACTTCTTTGTTTCTAATGTGCGTAATTCCAAGTTCTTCTAATCGAAAAGAAATAGTTTTTAACCTTTTGCGCAAGCTGTTCATATCATTTACTTCGGCGTTAGACCATAATCGCTCGGCTATTGCGGCGGTTCGTGGCCAAATTCTGGAATCTATATTTAATGGTGTTACGAGTTCGCTCCACATCGCAGCTTCTCCTCCTAAAACTCTTGCTTTTTCTTCTTGAGTAAGAATAATCTTTTTAGGCAAGGGATCATTCATATAATGACTTTCTAAACCTAGCATCAAATCAATATAATACCCATTAGACAAAACTGTATTGTAACCGCTTTTTGCAGCTTTTATCAATGCTCCACCAGCTTCTTGACCTTCATTCGTTCCTCTCCAAGCATGAATTATGGCATCTTTTGACATGTTTTCAGTCATTATTTCTTCCCAACCCATCAATTTTTTGTTGTGTTTTTTCAGCATTGGAATCAACTTCATATTAAAGTAAGTCTGCAAATCATGGTTGTTTACCAAATTATTTTCCTTCTTAAATTGTTGAATAGCAGGATTTGCATTCCATTCTTTTCCATTATTCTCGTCACCACCAATATGAAAATAACTGCCTGGAAATAACGGACACACTTCATCAAAAATTGAGCTTACTATTTCATAAGTTTTTGGATTTGTAGGGTCTAAAGTCGCATTGAAAATCCCTGAATTTCTTTGCACTTCATACGTAATTTTCCCTTCGCCAATTTTACTTCCTATTTCCGGATAAGCAGTCAGCAATGCCGAGGCATGTCCCGGAACATCTATTTCAGGAATAACGAGAATCCCTCTTTCATCGGCATACGTTACAATATTTTTGATTTCTTCCTGAGTATAAAAATATCCATCTGAGGCTAATTCTGTTAATTTTGGATGATTTTTTAACTGAATTCTCCAACCTTGATCATCGGCTAAATGCCAATGGAAAACATTCATTTTCATCGAAGCCATAGCATCTAGATTTCTTTTGATAACATCTACGGGCTGAAAATGTCGGGCAGCATCAATCATTAATCCTCTCCAAGTAAAACGAGGCGAATCCGAAATTTCACCTACCGGAAAGTAAAACGATGTACTATTATTTTGAAGCAATTGCAATAAAGTTTCCAATCCATGAAGCGCTCCTAAATCATTGGTTGCATTAATAATAATTTTATTCGAGGTAATTATAAGTTGGTAACTTTCGTCCTCATTAATTTCTATTTTTCCATTGCGATTACAATTTATTTGTAATTCGGCTTCAGGACTTTCGTTGACTTTCGTCAAAAAACTTTGCTCTAGAAACAATCCCGTTCTGCCATCCAATCGTCGCAGGAAATTGGTTGCGCCTATGAAAATTCTGGGATTTGGATTCCCAGCAATATTCACTTTGAAATTTTTGCTTAAAGCAAAAGTGCCTTCAGACAACTTTATATTTTGTGGCCAAGGCATCAGGTTTAATTGCTCGGTGGTTATTTGAGCATTCGAAACAAAAGTTCCCAATAATAGGATTAAAAAGTATTTCATAGTTTATAGGTATTCAAGATATTTTTAATAATCAAAACGTTTAAAAGCTTCGATGGCTTCATATTCAGCCAATCCCAAATCATCATACAATTTTGCTGTATGTTTATTTCGATCTTCGGCACGCACCCAAAATTCTCTGGAATCATTTCCTTGAAACATCACGCGGTCTTTTTGCGATTGATGGTACAAAATAGCGTGTCTCTTTAGCATTACTTCCTCGGGGCTTAACGGAACTGCCATATCTATTTCGTGAATTTCCCACTCATGCCAAGCACCGCGATAGAGCCACAACCAACAGTCCTTCATAAACGGTTCGGGTTTCAAAGCTCCCATTGCAGCGAAAATAGCGTTTAGGCAAACTTCATGCGTTCCGTGCGGATCAGCAAGATCACCTGCGGCAAAAACCTGATGCGGTTTTATTTTTTCGATAATTGCTTTTACAATAGAAATATCTTCAGCATGTATTGGGTTTTTCTTTATTTGTCCCGTTTCATAAAAAGGCATATCCAGAAAATGAATATTAGATTCTCTCAATCCAATATATCGAACTGCAGCATACGATTCTCTTCGTCTGATAAGTCCTTTTAGCTTCCGAACTTCAAGAGAATCCATTTGGTTTTCTGACTTGTTATTCAAAAAATCAATAACCGATTGAAAATCTATTTTTGTTGCATCCTTTTCTACAAAATCATTACAAACCTCAGCAAATTTCAACGCTTCTTCATCCGTAACTGCTATATTTCCTGAGGTTTGATACACAACATGAATATCATGTCCTTGCCTTATCAATTTAGAGAAAGTCCCTCCCATCGAAATCACATCATCATCCGGATGCGGACTAAAAAGTATAATTCGTTTTTTTGCGGGATTAGCCCTTTCAGGTCTGTTGGTATCATCCGTATTGGGCTTTCCTCCAGGCCATCCGGTTATTGTGTGTTGCAATACATTGAACATATTGATGTTCAAATCATAAGCAGAACCTTCTAAAGCGAGTAAATCAGACATTCCATTATTATTGTAATCCCTATCAGTTAATTTTAGTATGGAGCGATTTGTTTTTAAACACAACCAAACAATCGCTTTGCATTTAAGTTCCAATGTCCAATTACAATCTTGAACCAGCCATGGAGTTTTGAATCTGGTTAGTTCTGAAGCCGCTGATTGGTCTAGAACAAAAGTGGTATTATCATGATTTTGCAAAAATGTTGCTGGAATTTCCGGGCTTATATCGCCTTGAACAGTTCTTTTAATTACATCGGCTTTATTTTGGCCCCAAGCCATCAAAACAATTCTTTTAGATTTAAGAATAGTCGAAACGCCCATCGTAATAGCTCTTTTTGGAACGTTTTCAATACCATTAAAATCAGAAGAAGCGTCGACTCGAGTAATGTAATCCAAAGTAATTATTCGAGTTCCAGAATTGATATGGGAACCCGGTTCATTAAAACCTACATGGCCGGTACGACCAATTCCTAACAATTGAAAATCAAGTCCGCCTGCGTTTATTATCTTATTTTCGTAATCAATACAATATTGTTTGAGCGCATCAATAGGAATTGTTCCATCTGGAATATTAATATTTTCTGGTTTAATATCAATGTGATTGAACAAATGCTCGTGCATAAAATAATGATAGCTGTGGTGGTTCTCTTTCTTCATAGGATAGTATTCATCCAAATTAAAAGTGACTACATTACTAAAACTCAGTCCGTCTTCTTTATGCATTCGAACCAATTCTTCGTACACTTTTATAGGTGACGAACCTGTAGCCAAACCAAGGATACAATCTTTGTTTTCGGCTTGCTTGGATACAATCAACTGTGCGATTTCCCGAGCAACTATTAAGGACGCTTCTGAAGCATTTTTGAAAATTTTATTGTGAATTTTTTCAAATCGTGTTTCCTCAAATTTACCGACACTTTCATAACTGATATCTATTTTTCCTTCTGAAGTACTTTTCATATCGTCTTTTTTATACTGATTTATAAAGATAGTTTTTTTTAAAAGAGCAAGGAAAATAAAAAATAACAGAAATCGAATTACTGCGATTACTAATGAAAATTATTAAATCATGAAAATCTTAGACTATTTATATCGATAAACAATATTCTAAACCAAATTTCCACTTTACCGTTGTTTTATAATTAGCAAAAAGTTTGAAAAAAAAGCAGGTATTTTCAACAAAAATTGGTTATTCAATAATTCTAACAATATTTAGTCTAAATTATTTTTTTTTGATTTACTTAACAAATATATTTACGGTCTTACAACAATAAAAAGTATTTAACACTAATCATTAACCCATTTATACTTATGAATTCAGAACAAACAAAGTCTAATAATTCCGCGCTTTATACGCTCATAACCGTATTTTTCTTTTGGGGTTTTATTGGAGCTTCAAACGGGATTTTTATTCCATTTTGCAAAGCTAAATTTGGCTTAGACCAATTTCAAAGTCAACTAATCGATTTTGCTTTTTATGGTGCTTACTACATCGGAGCTTTATTGCTTTTCATTTTTAGTAGTATTGCCAAAAAAGATATTCTCAACGGTTGGGGATTCAAAAAAGGAATTATTTACGGATTATTGGTCAGCACATTTGGAGCTGTACTTATGATAATTGCAGTAACACAAGGAAGTTATTTGTTTATTCTAGGCGCATTATTTATTGTTGCACTTGGTTTTTCACTACAACAAACATCTGCTCAGCCTTTTGCAGCATCTCTTGGTGAACCACATTCAGCTTCCAGCAGATTGAATCTTGCAGGAGGAATCAATTCATTGGGAACCACAATAGGACCAATAGTTGTTTCAATCGCCTTATTTGGAGTTATTGCAGGTGTAAATATTGAAGAATTTGCTCAAAAACCAGATTCATTAGATTCAATGAGAATTCTTTATGTATTTGTAGGAGGATTATTTTTATTGGCAGCAGCCTTATTCCATTTTTCTAAAAAGTTACCGTCTGGAAAAAGTGATTCTTCATTTGAAACAGCTAATAAAGCAATGCAAACCTTGATTGCTATTACAGTAATTTTGGTTGCCATTTTTGCTTATATCTTTTCTCGTTACGAAGATGCTGAATTTATAACTCGTTTTATAGAGAACAAAGAAAAAGATTACTTAGGATTAGCCTTAACAGTTTCTACACTTTTGGTAGTTGTTATTGGATTATTCTTTGCAAATACAACGGCTCAAAAAAATCCTGAAGGATGGGGAGCAATGAAATACCCACAATTAGTTTTGGGAATGTTAGCCCTTTTCGCTTATGTAGGTGTCGAAGTAACTATAGGAAGTAACCTTGGTGAATTATTGGTAACCGCTGATTTTGGTTCAATTTCAGGACCAGCTTTAGCGCCATACATGTCAATGTATTGGGGAAGTTTAATGATTGGACGTTGGGCAGGAGCCATTACGGTTTTCAACCCATCATCACAATTAAAGAAAATTTTACTTATCGTTGTTCCTTATATCGCATTTGGAGTAGTTTTAGCTGCAAACGCTATTTCTGGACAAGATGTAACGCCTTTATATGCTTACGCATTTGTAATTTTGTTCCAAATCGCTGGTTTCTTTTTAGGAAAAGACCAACCGTCAAGAACGCTTATGATTTTTGGTTTAATGGGAATGACTGCTATGCTTATTGGTTTATTCACTACTGGAACGATTGCTATTTTTGCTTTTATGAGCGGTGGATTATTCTTAAGTATCATGTGGCCTTCTATTTTCTCATTGGCAATTGCAGGTTTAGGAAAATACACATCTCAAGGTTCAGCATTCTTGGTAATGATGATCCTTGGTGGTGGAATTATCCCGCCATTACAAGGAAAATTAGCAGATATTATCGGAATTCATACTTCTTACTTCATTCCTGTTTTATGTTTCGCTTTCATTGCATTCTACGGATGGAAAGTAATTGGAATTTTAGAAAAACAAGGAATCGGAAAAGAAATAGAAGTTGGTGGAGGACACTAATTTCAATACAAACTAACCAAAACCAAACCAACAAAAAACTCCCATTGTGCTAAGCATAATGGGAGTTTTTATTTATATCGAAATCTCAAATCAGAAATCGTTGCCCGAGCCTGAAAGGCGAACTGGCGAAGCAATCTTAAATCTATTTATTTCCTTTCTCGAAATCAGCAACAAACTGTGCCAATCCAATATCAGTCAATGGGTGTTTCAACAAACCGTAAATAGCAGATAATGGTCCAGTCATAACATCAGCACCAATTTTTGCACAGTTTACAATATGCATCGTGTGACGCACTGAAGCAGCAAGAATTTGAGTTTCGTAACCGTAGTTATCATAAATCAATCTGATTTCTTCAATCAAAGCCAAACCGTCTGTAGATACATCATCTAAACGACCAATGAATGGAGAAACATAAGTTGCTCCAGCTTTAGCAGCCAATAAAGCCTGTCCAGCCGAGAATACTAAAGTCACATTCGTTTTTATTCCCTTATCCGAAAAGTATTTAGCAGCCATAACTCCTTCTTTAGTCATAGGCAATTTTACTACGATTTGCTCGTGTAAATCCGCTAACTCTTCCCCTTCTTTAATCATTCCGTCGTAATCCAAAGCATTAACTTCAGCACTTACATCGCCATCAACAAGGTTACAAATGTCAACATAATGCTTCAAAATGCTATTTTTTCCTGTAATTCCCTCTTTGGCCATCAACGAAGGATTGGTTGTAACGCCATCCAAAACGCCTAATGCCTGTGCTTCCTTAATCTGAGCTAAATTAGCCGTGTCAATAAAAAATTTCATATTATATAATTTAATTGTGTGTTTCTAATTCTTTGGGCGTGACCCTCCGTAAAAACTTCGGGTCGGGCTTTCCGCTGTATCCTCGCTAAAAAGCGAGGGATGCCGCTTCAATCCCTCACGCAAATTTCGTGCAAAATTACAATTTATAATGGTTCATCAGCATTTTTTCATATACTTTATCCGGTAAAATTCTCTTCAAAACAATTGAGAATTTTTGCATAAATACACCCACTTTATAATGAATTTCAGGTTCCCGAGTTTGTATAATCTGATAAACTGCTTCTGCCATTTCATTTGGATTACTGCCGCTGTCTACATGTTCATCCATTGTTTTCAATGTATTTCCATATGGAGTTTCGTAAGCCGAACCTTTTAGAACCGGAGCATGAAAACGTCCTGACGCAATATTTGTCGCAAAATCTCCCGGAGCTACATTCGTAATATGGACACCAAATGATTTTACTTCCATACGCAATGCTTCCGTTATGAGTTCTAATGCTCCTTTTGAAGCAGAATAAACACTTCGGTAAGGCAAGCCCATATAACCCGCAATCGAAGTCACGTTTATAATTAAACCCGAGCTTTGCGCACGCATTTGTGGCAAAACCGCTTTCATTACTTCAATTGGACCAAAAAGATTGGTCTCAAAATTATTCTTGATTTCATGCATAGGAATTTCTTCCAATGGTCCCGTAATCCCAACACCAGCGTTGTTAATGACAACATCAAGTCTTCCGGAGATCGAAATTACTTTGGCAACAGCCGCATGAATCGAATCTGCATTCCGAACGTCCAAAGCCACTAAAGGAAAAACCGAATTCAAAATTCGATCCGGATTTCTGCTGGTTCCATACACAACAAAACCTTTATGATGTAAAAATTCGCCAATAGATTTTCCTATTCCTGAGGAACCGCCAGTTATTAAGACTACTTTATTCATGATTGTTGTTGTTTATGATACGAAAGGTCCAAAAATAAAAAAATCCTCCCGAAGGAAGACTACTTTTGTAATAAATAAAAAAAATGGCAAGCGACCTACATCGCACCGCTCAACCACGTACCCTTGCTATGTTCCCATCCTGGGGGAGTCTGCAGGAGCTGGTCGTGTAGGACTTGCCGGTGCAAATATACAATCTTTTTATATTTTTACAAGAGCTTTAATCATTAAAAATAACATTGTATATTGGTACAACAAAAAAAGAAATCATGAAAAACTATAACTTCCTATCTGTCATTTTATTAGGAATCACCTTAGCAAGTTGCAACGAAACAAAAAAAGGTGAAAATACTTTATTCTCCTTTGATAATTCTAAATTTAAGGAACAATACAACCCACAAGAAGCGCTTTCTTTGGAAATTTTGAACTCAAATTCCAAAACAATAGACAGCGTTATCTACTATGTAAATGACAAAAAAATTGGTTCGAAAAAAGGAGTTGACAAACTAACTTTTGAATTAAAGGACCAAAAATTGGGATATCAAAACCTAAAAGCTTTTGTCTATTACGAAGGTCAAAACTCAGAAGCTACAACTAGAGTAGAATTAGTTTCTGATATTCAACCAAAATTATTGAAATATACTATTATAAATACCTATCCACATGACATCGGAGCCTACACACAAGGTTTAGAATTTTATCGTGACACGCTTTATGAGGGAACTGGAAACGGAACCGGAAACGGAACCGGAGAAAAAGGGATTTCCAGCTTAAGAAAAACAAATTATAAGACTGGAGAAGTTTACAAAAAAGTGGAATTGGCTGACAAATATTTTGGTGAAGGAATTACGATTTTAAACAACAAAGTTTACCAATTAACCTGGCAAAATAATGAAGGGTACGTTTATAATGCAGATACTTTCAAAAAAGAAAAAACGTTTACCTATTTCAAACCTATCGAAGGTTGGGGATTAACAAATGACGGGAAATATTTATACCAATCCGACGGAACCGAAAAAATTTGGATAATTGACCCAGCCACACTTAAAGAAGTAGACTACTTGAACGTATATTCATTTGAAACAAAAATAAAAGCTATCAATGAACTCGAATGGATTGACGGTAAAATTTATGGAAATGTATACCAAAAAGATGCCATTGCTGTCATCAATCCTAAAAATGGCGCGGTAGAAGCAATTATCAATCTTGCCGATTTGAAGAAAAAAATAACTCAATTACCTGATACGGATGTCCTAAACGGAATTGCCTACAACCCAAAAACAAAAACCATTTTTGTAACCGGTAAAAACTGGAATAAAATGTTTGAAATCAAAGTTTCAGAGTAATTATCATTTGTAATGACAACATTAATCATCAATATTAAAGAGTTGCTTCAGGTTCGAGATTCTTCAATTTTGAAAGTTTCGGGTGCTGAAATGGCGATTTTACCAACGATTAAAAATGCCTTTTTGGTGATTAAAGATAATTTAATAACTGATTTTGGTTCGATGGATACTTTGCCGGAAATTCACACGGACAAAACTATTGACGCAACAGGAAAGATCGTTTTACCATCTTGGTGTGACAGTCACACGCATATTGTGTATGCGGGAAATCGGGAACAAGAATTTGTAGACCGAATAAACGGTTTGTCGTATGAAGAAATCGCTAATCGAGGTGGTGGAATTTTAAATTCAGCAAAAAAACTCGACGAAACTTCCGAAGAAGAAATTTACCAACAATCCAAAGCGCGTCTGGAAGAAGTCATGCGTTTGGGAACCGGAGCAGTAGAAATCAAATCAGGATACGGATTAACAGTTGATGGAGAATTGAAAATGCTTCGCGTGATTCAGCGATTAGCTCAAAACTATCCAATTACAATCAAAGCAACTTTTCTGGGTGCTCACGCTTTCCCATTAGAGTTTAAAGAAAACCATCAAGGATATATTGATTTAATCGTCAACGAAATGCTTCCAGAAATTGCCAAAAATAAACTGGCAGATTTCATAGATGTATTTTGTGAAACTGGTTATTTTACGGTTGAAGAAACCAAACAAATTATGGAAGCTGGAATTAAATTTGGCTTGAAGCCAAAAATCCATGTCAATCAATTTAACTCTATTGGCGGAATTCAAGCGGGAATAAAACACAATGCGCTTTCCGTAGATCATCTAGAAGTTATGAAACCGGAAGATATTGAATCTTTGAAAAACTCTGAAACAATGCCCGTTGCATTGCCTTCATGTTCTTATTTTTTGAGTATTCCTTACACGCCAGTGCGAGAAATGATTGCTGCTGGACTACCATTAGCGCTAGCAACCGATTATAATCCGGGTTCTACTCCATCCGGAAATATGAATTTTGTAGTAGCAACTGCGTGTATCAAAATGAAAATGACTCCCGAAGAAGCCATCAATGCTGCCACAATAAATGGAGCATATGCCATGGGAATTTCTGAAACTCTCGGAAGCATCACCATTGGCAAAAAAGCAAATCTAATTATCACAAAACCCATTCCCTCCTACTATCAATTACCTTACGCTTTTGGCAGTAATCTGATTGAAACTGTACTTTTAGAAGGTGAAATTTTTGCATAAAAAAAGAGGAACATTTTACGTTCCTCTTTTTTATGATTATTTTTTTGGATGATTATCTTAAGATAAAACTTGTTTTAGAAACCAATATATCAGTATCAAAAATATTGATATAATAAGTTCCTTTAGCAAAATCTTTCCCTTTAAGATCTTGAGTTACCTGAACGGTTTTATTGTCATATTGTACAACCGTT
The DNA here is from genome assembly GCF_015752255.1 of Flavobacterium sp. CAN_S2. Taxonomy (NCBI): domain Bacteria; kingdom Pseudomonadati; phylum Bacteroidota; class Flavobacteriia; order Flavobacteriales; family Flavobacteriaceae; genus Flavobacterium; species Flavobacterium sp. CAN_S2. Next base: position 447,264 of record NZ_JADOVA010000002.1, on the reverse strand, counting down.
GTAAAACTGTATGTTAAGGTATTATCTCCAAAAGTTTCTGTTTTTTTGTCTCCTAAAACATTGTTTTTACTATCAATCACTTGAACGTAATACATTTTTTCACCTGATTTAGCAATCGGGTTTTCAGGAATTGTAAAACTAACTCTAAGAACATCTGCTCTGCTCGCTTTGTCTGTTTCAATTTGTTTACCAGAACTTCTTAGTTTAAAAGCTGATCCTCTTGTATTTAAAACTGTTAATTTTGAACCAATTTCAACTGCTTTAGCCAATTCTTCGTTTTGACCTGCTAAAACTTCATTGTATTTCTTTGATTCTCCCAAAACAACTACTGTACTATCACGCTGCGTAGTCAAAGTTGTGTTTTGTTTTTTTAATCCTTCATTTTCCGCCATTAAAACTTTCATGTTGCCTTGTAGCGCATTGAATTGAGTTCTGTATTTTGACAATGAAGCCACATCACCTTTAGATTTGCTTAAATCAGACATTAAGTTTACCACTTTATCTCTTTCTTGAATCAACTCATCAGACATTGAAGTGTTTTCTGCTATAGCAGCATCATAAGTCGATTTTAATTCCTGCAAATCTTTCATCACCGATTCTTTTTCGGTCAATGTAGTTTTTAATTCTGTTTTAACGGTGTCAGCATCAGAGGTCATTTTGAAAATGTATATCAAACTACCCACTAATAAAATCGCTAATACAGCTATTACGGCTTTAAGACTTGAACTGCTTTTTTGATTTTCCATCTCGATTTAATTTTTATTTATTTACAAATTTAACAATATATAACTACCTAATAACGTAAGTTAACACAATTATATTATTTTTGACTAAAATATTTTTTAATGGAAAAGATTATCCCGTTCACTATCAAAGATCTCGCAAAGATAACCAACCACCGAAGTGGCGAAATAAAATTTGGAGAAAAAATGATAACCATTCCAAAAGATGCAGATCCTCTTGAATTTCTAAAAACTTGTGAAGCAAAATATGTATTGTTTGGTATTCCCGAAGATATTGGCATAAGAGCAAATTACGGCAGACCTGGAGCTGCTTCAGCTTGGGATAGCGCCATAAAAAGCATTGCTAATATTCAGCACAATCGTTTTTGTAAAGGCAGTCAACTTGTAGTTTTAGGTCAACTTGATGTAAGTGAACTTATGAATAATGTTGAAATCCTTGATTTTAATGACATTGATGACCGTTCTAAATTGAGTCAGCTAGTTGATAAAATTGATAAAGATGTATCGCATATCATTTTCAGTATCATAAAATTAGGAAAAACTCCTATTGTTATTGGTGGCGGACATAATAATTCCTACGGAAATATAAAAGGAACTGCTCTTGCTAAAGGGAAACCTATAAATGCTATTAATTTTGATGCGCACTCTGATTTTAGAATTCTCGAAGGACGCCATAGCGGCAATGGTTTTTCGTATGCTTTTGAAGAAGGTTTTTTGAAAAAATATTTCATTTTTGGACTGCATGAAAATTATACTTCAAAAAGTGTTTTGGATATTATTAAAAAAATTGAAGATCGAGTTCGATATATCACGTATGATAGCGTAAGTATTAGAAAAGAAAAAGACTTTGACCAAGAAATGATCACTGCATTAAGTTTTATAAATGATGAATTTTTTGGAATTGAAATCGACTTAGATGCTATTCCAAACATTGCTTGCAGTGCTATGACAATGAGTGGCTTTTCTGTGGAACAATTGCGTCAGTTTATATCATTTTTTGGAAAAAATAAAAATGCTTCCTATTTGCATATTTGCGAAGGAGCACCAGATTTAGGGGAAGAAAAAAACAATCATCTGATAGGAAAACTGATAGGTTATTTGGTAACAGATTTTATAAAATCCAACAGCGCTTTGCCATTACCAATTTAAAAACCACTTTCCAATAAAAGAAGATAAGTTTGGTCGGCAAGCACAAATTCCTCAAAGTTACAATTTGAAATAATAGCCACGAATTTCACAATTTAGCACAAATTAATTCGTGAAATTCGTGGTGTTTTTTTTAGAAGCGAAATATACTCTAGTAGATGATTTTAACTTTTTTTGAACCAATACCCTTTCAAAAATCCATAAATTCGGCTCCTAAAAAAGTTATAAAAACCCATAAAAAATATTAATACTATCTTTGCGAAACTATCTATGTACCTAATACAAGATATTTAATATCCAAAATATGTTATTCGAAGATTTATCACTTTCAAAAAGTATACAAAAAGCCGTATTTGAACAAGGCTACCTCAATCCAACTCCTATTCAAGAACAATCGATTCCACTAGTATTAGCGGGAAGAGATTTAATAGGATGTGCACAAACCGGAACGGGAAAAACAGGCGCATTTGCTATACCAATCATACACCAATTACACCGAATTGTAGGTTCATCAAAAAAAGCCAAAGTAATCAGGTCTCTAGTTGTAACACCAACGCGAGAATTAGCCGTTCAAATAGGCCAAAGTTTCGACGATTACAGCAAATACACTAATTTGACTCAACTGACCATTTTTGGTGGCGTTTCACAAAACCCTCAAGTTGATACATTAAAAAATGGTGTAGATATCCTGATAGCAACACCTGGAAGATTACTTGATTTACACAAACAAGGTTTTATAGATTTAGATCATTTGCATACTTTAGTGCTTGATGAGGCAGATCAAATGCTGGACATGGGATTTGTAAACGATGTCAAGAAAATTGTAAAGCTTACGCCAAAAAACAGACAAACTTTATTTTTTTCAGCAACGATGCCAATTGCTATCCGAGAATTAGCCGAAATGTTTCTTACGGATCCTGAAACCGTAACCGTTTCGCCAGTTTCTTCAACAGCTGAAAATGTGGAACAACGCGTTTATTTTGTTGAAAAAGCCGAAAAAAGAAATTTACTCTATCATTTGATTAAAAATGAAAATTTATCAGATGTATTGGTTTTTTCCAGAACCAAACACGGTGCTGATAATGTTGTAAAAGCATTACGAAAAAACAACATCGCCGCTGAAGCCATTCACGGTGATAAGTCACAAAATGCAAGACAACGTGTTTTGGATGCTTTCAAAAACAAAGAGGTGGGCGTATTAGTAGCCACTGATATTGCTGCGAGAGGGATTGATATTGACCAATTACCGTTTGTAATAAATTTTGATTTACCAAATATTCCTGAGACGTATGTTCATAGAATTGGCAGAACCGGTCGAGCCGGAAATGGCGGAATTGCGATTTCTTTTTGCAGTAAAGACGAGCACGGCTATTGGAAAGATATTCAAAAACTGATAAAAGTTGATGTTAAGACCGTAAATGACCATCCATATCATTGGCATTCAGGCAGTCCGGAAACAGCGCCCGCATCTGCTGCACAAAAAAATTCGAACCGAAGCGGTGGTGCGCATAAGTCAAGAAAGTCTGACGCATCTAAACAAAATAAAAAGCGCTGGTATTAATTGTATTTCGATAGTAATTTTTCAGGTGTAAGAATTGCCCTTTTAACCAAAACATAAATACGCAATTAAACGTTAATACATTGTTTTTCAACGTTTTAAATGTTAAAAGCTGTTTAAAAAAATATTTAAATCAATACATTTGATACAAGATATTATAAACAACTTTAAACAAAAAATTATGGAAACCTTAGTTAAAAGAAACGGATTAATGCCAGTAATGAATGCAAGTTTATTTCCTTCAGTAAATACATTTTTTGATGATTTTATCTCAAGAGATCTTTTTGATTGGACTGATAAAAATTTTACCGCTCTGGGCAGTAATTTACCTTCAGTTAATTTAAAAGAAACTGATGACAAACTACAAGTAGAACTAGCTGCTCCGGGAATGAAAAAAGAAGATTTTAAAGTTGAAATTGACAACAATGTGCTCATGATTTCTTCTGAAAAACAAGAAGAAAAAGAAGAAACCAGAAAAAAAGATAATTATGTTCGAAAAGAGTTTAATTATCAATCTTTCTTTCGATCTTTTACTTTGCCGGATTCAATTGATGAAAGCAAAATTGAAGCAAGTTATAAAGATGGAATTCTTCATGTCGATATTGCAAAAAAAGACAATGGTAAGAAAAAAATGTTAAAAAAAATTGCAATAAAATAGAAATTTATTCAATTATTATCAGATAAAAATCGTTAAATCTTAGAGTTTGTAGGAGACTTTAAAGGTTTGACGATTTTTTTTTTAGTTTTAAAAATTTTCGCCCCTTTAGTTTTTAGAAATCAAAATTGTAATGATACTAAACAATTTAACCGAGTCAAAAGGTTTTATAATAATATCATTAATTCCTGCTGAGAGAGCTTCTTCAGTAATTTCAGCTTTATCAAAAGCAGTGAGTGCCACAATTGGTGTTTCAATTCCCATGAGACGAATTTTACGAGTAGTTTCAAATCCATTTATTAGAGGCATATTGATATCCATCAGTATAATATCAAAATATTCTCTATGAAGAATTTCCAATGCAGCATATCCGTTATCTACTACGCTACATTTATAATTATTCTTTTCTATAGTTTTTTTGGTAACCAACTGATTAATATGATTATCCTCAACAACCAAAACATTTATGGAATGAGGAGGAGCAATATCAACTTGAATGTTATTGATGATATCAATTGTTTTCTCAGGATTGTATTCAAAAGCAATCAAGAACTTAAAAATAGTTCCCTGACCAATGGTGCTTTGCAATGAAATAGTACTATTGAATAAGCCTAACAGTTGTTTTACTATTGAAAGTCCAAGTCCGGTTCCTTGATAATCCGTTTCTTTTCGACCTACTTGTACAAATTTCTCAAAAATCTTCTCTTGATCTTCAGCTGCAATTCCAATTCCGTTGTCTTCAATTCTGAATTCTACAAAATAGGATTTGCCTTCTACTCTTTCTAAATTTATGTGAATTATTACTTCCCCATTTGCCGTAAATTTCAGAGCGTTACTCACCAAATTCATAATAATTTGAGATAGCCGTAATTTATCACCAATTAAATATTCTGGTATAGCAGGATCAATTTTTACTACTATAAAATTATTATTTTTTTTAGCTAAAAAAGAAAGCGAATTTTTGACCATATTAATTTCATCAGAAATATTAAAAGTCAAATTCTCCAAAATCATTCTGTTATCTTCAATTTTGTTAATTTGAAGAATATCATTTACCAACGAAAGCAAGTATCTGGCCGAAAATTTTAGCGAACTCAAGTGCGGACTGTCAGCTAATTCTTTATGTTCGTCCAGCAACATATTTGTAATTCCTACCACTCCATATAAAGGCGTTCTGAGTTCGTGACTAATAGTTGACACAAATTGAGATTTTAAAACAGAAGCTTCCTCCGCTCTTTCCTTTGCAATTAATAGCTGTTTATTAGTCGTTGAAAGTTCTGCATTCAATTTTTTTCTGAAATTATTGTTTTTAAACAAAGTATAAAGCAAAAGCAACAAAACGATAGATATTACTGTAAATAACAACAAAATCGTTTTAGATTTTTCTACGATCTGAAGTTGGGCTTCTTTTTCGATTTCAAATTTATCGATTTCCCTTTTATACTCATCTAATTCAACATTAATTCCGGCAATATTAGCTTTCTCCAGTTTTTCCTTGTTGTAGAGTAATGCGGTAATTTCGTTGTATCTATTAAGGTTTTCGTACGCATTTTTATAATCACCTTTGTTCATCAAATGTTTAGAATATTCAAGATGTGCAAAGGATAAATCCGACTTTTCATTAGCTTCATTTCCAGCTTTTATAGCATTCAAAAAAGAATTTGTGGCTTTTTCATCATTACCTTCATGGGAATAATACATTCCGTTGAGCATATTGATAGCACCAGCATTAAATTTATTACCGAACTTTAAATTGTACTTATTTACGAATTCTAAACTTGGATATCCTTTCTCAAAATGGCCAACGTCAAAATAAGCCCAAGCAATATTTAATTTGGTCATAAAAATCTGATTAGTGTCCGCTATTTTTTGACTGTATTTAATAGCATTTTCATAAAAATTTATCCCTTTTATATATTGCTTCTTTTCAAAACAATAGATATTACCTAAATTATTATGAATCCTGCTTTCCAGAGTATCATTGGTAGTCTTGTTCGCGTACTTTAATGCTTTATTGTAGAAAAAAATAGCTTTATCAAATTCAGCAAGTTCAGCGTAATTAGCAGCTATGGTATTGTAGGAAATTGTAATTGCGGTAGCATCATTAGCAGTTATGGATTTTTGTAATGCTACCTTAGAAATTTCTAATGATTTTTCAAAATTAGCCTCCTTTAAATATTGAGAAGCCTCATCAGTTAGTTTGGTAATTTCTTTGTCAGAAAATAATTTTGTTTGTGCAAAAATAGTGCTGTTAAAAGAATTTAACGTTAGTAATGCCCACAAAACAACACGTATCTGATACATAAACAATTAAAGTTTATCAAATATACATTATTTTAATAAAAAAAGGAAGAAATGGGTAAATTATGTATTAAAATCAAACAGAAGAAAAGAATAATTTAAAAGACAGAAAAACTCCCGTATTTAAACAAAAAAACCTGTTCAATAGTTGAACAGGTTAAAATAGGTACTTTAAAATATTATTAATTTCTACTACTCGATAACAACTTCTTCCGTTTCATCAGCACCCTCCCATTGTCCTACAACTGAAGTTGCTAAAGCATTTCCTAAAACATTTGTTGCACTGCGAAACATATCACAAAAGTGATCGATTGGCAGAATCAAAGCAATTCCTTCAATTGGAATATCAAACATACCGCAAGTTGCCGCAACAACCACTAAACTCGCTCTTGGAACACCTGCAATCCCTTTACTGGTAAGCATTAAAACTAAAAGCATCGTCATTTGAGTTCCTAAATCTAAATCTATACCATAAGCTTGCGCAATGAAAATACTGGCAAAGGTCATGTACATCATACTTCCGTCCAAATTGAAAGAATATCCAAGTGGCAACATGAAAGATACAATTCTATCTTTGACACCAAAACGTTCTAATTCTTCTGTCAATTTTGGAAAAACAGCTTCACTGCTGGTTGTTCCAAAAGCAATAATTAACGGACTGACAATTCTTTTAAGCAAAACAGTCATTCTGCTTTTTAGAAAAATATACCCTACAACAATCAAAACTACCCAAAGTGATGAAATACCAATTAAGAAAGAACCAAAAAACTTAAAGTAAGTAATGGCCAATTCCTGAAAATCTCTTACTGCAAATACGCCCGCAATAGCACCAAAAACTCCTATTGGAGCAAACTTCATTACATAGTTTACCATTTTAAGAACAATATGAGAAGTTTTATCTAGAGCGTTTGTAACTGGCTTCACATAATCTCCCAATGCGGCTGCAGCCAAACCAAAGAAAATAGAAAAAATTACAATTTGTAAAATTTCATTGGTTGCCATGGCCTCAAAAATACTTTTAGGCACAATATGTTCAATAAAGTTTTCAAAAGATATATTTTGAGTTTTTGCAGTAACTTCTGAAACTGAACCCATATCAACATTTGATAGATTAAGGCCAACTCCAGGTTCCAATATGTTTACAAAAAACATACCCAATAATAAAGAGATAAATGAAGCTGTAAAGAACCATCCCATCGCTTTTCCTCCAATTCTTCCTACCGCCTTTATATCACCAAGTTTCGCAATTCCTACAACCAAAGTTGTAAAAACTAATGGAGAAATAATCATTTGAACCAATCGAATGAAAATTGTAGCCAGAATTTTGATTTTATTACTAAAATTTTGAGCCGATTCTGGAGAAATCGAATTGTGTATGATAATGCCTAAAACAGCACCCAAAACCATAGCAATTAATATTTGACCCGTTAATCCTGAAAAAAAAGATGGTTTTTTAGTTGTATTGGTATTCATTAATGTATTTGTTAGGCTTCAGGACTTCTCCTGATTATCACACTATCTTTTTTACTTACATTGAAGTTTAAAATCGGTAATGTTTATAGTAGAAAAGTTCCCAAAATTAGTATTAATATGTTTTGTTTATCAAATAAAAATCAGCTAAAACAATCGCTGCCATTGCTTCGACAATAGGCACGGCACGTGGAACAACACAAGGATCATGACGTCCCTTTCCGGTCATTTCCGTAATATTGCCTTTATTGTCTAAGGATTCTTGTTTTTGCATAATGGTAGCCACAGGTTTAAAAGCAACTCGGAAATAAATATCCATTCCGTTACTGATACCGCCTTGTATTCCGCCTGAAAGATTGCTTTTTGTCGTTCCATCAGAATTGTATAAATCGTTATGCTCGCTACCTTTCATTTTTGCACCACAAAAACCACTTCCAAATTCAAATCCTTTTACAGCATTTATGGAAAGCATTGCTTTTCCAAGTTCCGCATGAAGTTTATCAAAAACTGGCTCTCCTAAACCAATAGGCACATTTTGAATCACACACGTTACAGTTCCGCCCACAGTATCACCTTGTTTGCGAATATCCCGAATGTATTCTTCCATAATCACCGCTGCTTCTTCATCTGGGCATCGAACCGGATTATTTTCGGTTTTTGAAAAGTCTAAATCTTGGTATGGTTTTTCTAAAAATATTGGTCCTACAGAAGAAACGTAAGCATTAATTTTTATTTCCGGTAACATTTGTTTTGCCACAGCACCAGCCACTACTCTGCTTGCAGTTTCACGAGCTGAACTGCGTCCGCCACCGCGATAATCACGAACTCCATATTTTTTTTCATAGACATAATCGGCATGACTGGGTCTGTAATTATCTTTTATATGGGAATAATCGTCTGATTTTTGATTGGTGTTAGGAATAATAAAGCCGATTGGTGTACCAGTCGTTTTACCTTCAAAAATCCCTGAAAGAAATTGAACATCATCCGGCTCTTTTCGTTGGGTAACGATAGCTGATTGACCTGGTTTTCTTCTTGACATTTCGAATTGGATTGCTTCTAAATCTATTGTAATTCCTGGAGGACAACCGTCTATGATTCCGCCTAAAGCATCACCATGGGATTCTCCAAAAGTTGTTATTCTAAATAGTGTTCCGTAGCTATTTCCTGCCATTATAATTTGTTTTGAACAAAAGTACCATTTTAGTTTAAAGTTCAAAATTTTAGCCTTTAAAGTTTTAACCAACATTTCACATTTATTGTTATTAAATTAATATTATATTAAATTTCTTAACCTTTAATTCCAATTCATTTGATAATATTTCGATTATTTTGGTAAACTTCAAATGGAAAAACCTTGAAAAAAAGAAAAGTCGAGTTAGTGGTGATTTCAGATGTACATCTTGGAACTTTTGGAAGCCATGCCAAGGAACTTTACAATTATTTATCCACCATTAAGCCCAAGATTTTAGTCTTAAATGGCGATATTATTGATGTATGGCAATTTAGAAAATCTTATTTTCCAAAAGCACATTTAAAGGTCATCCAAAAAATTATCAGTTTTGTTTCAAAGGGAACAAAAGTCTATTACATTACAGGAAATCATGATGAAATGCTCCGAAAATTCAGCGATATGAATTTGGGTAATTTTACTTTAGTTGACAAATTAGTCTTAGATCTTGATGATAAAAAAGCTTGGATTTTTCATGGTGATGTATTTGATGCTTCTGTACAGCACTCAAAATGGATTGCAAAATTAGGTGGATTAGGATATGACTATCTAATTCTTTTAAACCGATTTGTAAATTGGTGTTTGTTAAAACTAGGAAAAGAACCATACTCTTTTTCTAAAAAAATAAAGGCAAGTGTTAAGAAAGCAGTAAAACACATTTCTGATTTTGAAAAAACAGCCACTGAATTAGCAATTGAAAAGAAGTATGACTATGTAATTTGTGGACATATTCATGAACCGAAAATGATTCATAAAGAAACCAAAATTGGCAGTACAATGTATTTAAATTCCGGAGATTGGATTGAGAATCTTACAGCATTAGAGTACAATAAAAAACGTTGGAAATTATTTCGCTATTCGGAAATGAATTATGTTGAGGAAGATAATCTTTTTGAGATGGAAGATATTTTAAGCAATCAAGTCATTGCTTCCGTGCTATTCTCGAAACAAAACATTTTGATGTAATTCTCGTTTTAGGGCGCTGTGATTTCGGAATATGTAAATTATATAACTTTTATCTGAAATTTTATAAAAATTTACCCTGTGTTAGCGTTACATTTGTATCAACAAAAACTCACATATGAAAAAGATTATTTTATCGGCAATAATGTTAATTGGATTAGCATTTACCGCACAAGCACAGGATATTTCAAAAAATGCATTAGGTCTTCGTTTTGGAGATAGCGGTGGATTTGGTGCTGAACTTTCTTACCAAAGAGGTTTATCAGCTAACAACCGTTTAGAATTAGACTTAGGTTGGAGAAACAGAAGTAACTTCAACAACAATAACTACGATGACAATGCTATCAAATTAACAGGTTTATACCAATGGGTTTGGAACATTGATGGTGGTTTCAACTGGTATGCTGGTATTGGTGGTGGTGTTGGAAGCTATGGTTATGAAAATAACAATACAAAATACAATGACACATTTGCATTTGCTGCAGGAGATATCGGTATCGAATACAACTTTGATATTCCGTTGTTAATCTCTTTAGATTTCAGACCTGAATTTGGTGGAAGTGGATACTACAAAAACAATTACGGTTCTGATGTAGCTTTAGCTCTTAGATATCAATTCTAGTATTATCTAGATAATACATGAAAACGGCCACTAGAAATAGTGGCCGTTTTTTTATTTAATAATAATTTCTTTTTTAGAATTTATTTTGACAACACAAAAAGGAGTTGTAAAAGCCTGCGTTACCATGCTACCGGGTTCAGGATTAGTTTCTTTTACAGTTATAATTACATTTTTATCAGTTTCTACAATATTTTCAATTCCTATACTATAACCGCCAGTTGTTTTCTCTCCCATATTCAAAACAATAAAATTCGAGTTCTGAATATCAGTAGCACTAATCTTATCTTTCAAATTTTCATCATTCTGCAGCATTTTAATTTCGTTTGGCTCAGAAAGTATTTCAAAAAAACGAATATTGGCGCCGCCATTAGATTGCTGTGTCAAAACTTCATATAATTTGCTTGTATCTGAAATTTTTGAAGAAGTAGCACCACATGAAGCAAGCGTAATAGCAAATGCGGAAAGAATTAGTTTTTTCATTTTTTATATTTTAAATAAACGGAATAGCTTTAACAACGTATTCTCATTCATAAAGTTATCAATCGAGAGTTTATAAATATTTATTAATGGCTTTTTGATACAACTCTTCGTAAAGCGGCAAAATATTTTTAATATCAAATTGTTTCGCAACTGATAAAGCATTTTCTTTAAATTGTTTCAGAACCGAATCGTCTTTTAAAATTTTCAATGCATTTTGAGCCATTTCATCGGTATTCCCCACGTTACTTAAATAACCGGAAATACCGTCAAAATTTACCTCAGGCAAACCTCCGGAATTACTGGAAATAACAGGAACTTTACACGCCATGGCTTCCAAAGCGGCTAAACCAAAACTTTCTGTTTCAGACGGAAGCAAAAACAAATCCGTTAAGCACAAAATTTTGTCAATTTCGTTGCTGTTACCAAAAAAGATGACTTTATCTAAAATTCCCAATTCCTGACATAAATATTCTGCTTTTTCTTTTTCAGGACCATCTCCTACCATCATTAGTTTCGCCGGAATCTCTTTCTGGATGTTATAGAATATTTTAATCACATCCGGAATTCTTTTTACTTTTCTGAAATTACTGATGTGTGTAATAATCCGTTCATTTTCCTTTGCCATTACTGAACGTTGACAAGGAATACTCGGGTCATTTATGTTTTTTTCCAATTCAATAAAATTTGGAATCACCTCAATTTCATTTTTTATATTGAATAATTTAAGTGTGTCATCTTTCAAACTTTGGGAAACCGAGGTAACAAAATCAGATTTATTGATGCTAAAAGTTACGGCCGGTTTATAAAAAGGATGATTTCCAACCAATGTAATATCAGTTCCGTGTAAGGTAGTCACCATCGGAATATTGATTCCTTCATCTTTCAACATTTGCTTGGCCATATAGCCAGCATAAGCATGCGGAATGGCGTAATGCACATGAAGCAGTTCTATTTTATATAATTTTACCATATCGACTAATTTACTGGACAAAGCCAATTCATACGGTTGATAATGGAATAGAGGATATTCAGGGACATTTACTTCGTGGTAATGAACATTTGGACTTAAAAGTGCCAAACGTACGGGCTGACTGTAGGTTATAAAATGGATTTCATGACCGCGACGCGCCAATTCCAGCCCTAATTCTGTAGCGACAACACCACTACCTCCAAAGGTAGGATAACAAACTATTGCAATTTTCATGTATGTAATTTAATGAAACGAAATTAAGAAAAATAGGAATGGGTTTTATGGAATTTTAAGTTAAATACGAGATGAACTTAAAATTTCATTCGCTGAATTCTAACCGCATTCAAAATTGCCAGTAATGCTACACCTACATCCGCAAAAACAGCTTCCCACATCGAGGCAAGTCCACCTGCTCCAAGAATTAGAACTATTAGTTTTACAGAAAAAGCCAAACTAATATTTTGCCAAACGATTTGTTTTGTTTTTCTTCCAATGGCAATAGCGGTAAAAATCTTAGTAGGTTGATCATTTTGAATAACAATATCAGCCGTTTCAATTGTTGCATCGCTTCCTAAACCACCCATAGCAATTCCGGCTTGCGCCAAAGCAATTACCGGAGCATCATTTACGCCATCTCCCACAAATGCAACTTTTAGTTTTTGGTTTATAAGCGCTGCTACTTTTTCGACCTTATTTTCCGGTAATAAATCTCCAAAAGCTTCATCAATATTCAACTCTTTGGCAACAGCCGAAACTACAGCTTGATTATCACCAGATAGCAAAATTGTTTTGATATTTATTTGGTGTAAACTTTCAATAGCTGTTTTAGCATCTTCTTTTATTTCATCGGCAATAAGGAAATAACCTGAATATTTTTTATCGATGGCAACAACTATAATGGTAAATGGAATTGTATCTAACTGTTTGTCATAATCGATATTAAATTTATTCATCAGTTTAGGATTTCCCACTAAAATTTCTTTTCCGTCCACAAGGCCTTTCAAACCAAGCCCTGAAATCTCCGTAACATCAGAAACTAAAGTTTTGTTTGTAGCATTATTGGCGTATTCTAGTATTGCAGAACCAACAGGATGCGTAGATTTGGCTTCGATTGCGGCAGAATAATTTACCAAATCAGCCTCGGGAATCCCAATTGAAACTACTTTTTGAACTTTAAAAACACCTTTAGTCAACGTTCCCGTTTTATCCATCACCACTACCTGAATTGCAGCCATTGTATCTAAAAATGTAGATCCTTTAAACAATATTCCGTTTTTACTTGCTGCGCCAATACCGCCAAAATACCCCAACGGAATAGAAATCACTAAGGCACAAGGACATGAAACCACCAAAAAAATCAAGGCTCGATACAGCCACTCTTTAAATACATACGTTTCAACAAACAAGATTGGAACCAAACAGATGGCAATAGCGAGATATACTATTATGGGCGTATAGATTTTAGCAAACTTCCTGATAAATAATTCTGTCGGCGCTTTTTTGGCGGTAGCATCCTGAACCATTTCAAGAATTTTAGATAATTTACTATCTTTAAATGCCGTAGTTACCTCTATTCGAGCAATGGAATTTAGATTGATCATTCCAGCAAGAATAGTTTCTCCTTTTGATTTAGAATCCGGTTTGCTTTCGCCGGTTAAAGCAGCTGTATTGAAAGTGGCATAATCCGAAAGCAATTTCCCATCCAATGCTAATTTTTCCCCGGGTTTTAATTCTATAATTGCGCCAATAGTTACTTCCGACGCTTTAATTGCAACCACAGTTTGTCCTTGAACAACATTTGCAACATCAGGTCTTTCATCCAATAATGATTTGATGTTGGATTTGGCTTTTTGTACCGCCATCACTTGAAACAGTTCACCAATAGCATAAAAAAGCATTACAGTAACTCCTTCTGCATATTGACCAATGCCAAAAGCGCCAATAGTAGCAACACTCATCAAGAAAAACTCAGAAAAAACAGTTCCGCTTCTAATACTTTGAAAAGCATCTTTTAAAACTGGAAAACCAACTGGAATATAAGCTATAACATACCAAACAATTCGAATCCAACCATTAAACCAAGATTGCTGAAAGTAATTATCAAATAACAACGCAACTAATAATAATACAAAACTGACTATAGAGGGAAAAAACATCTTTAATACCCCTTCACCTCCATTTGAATGATCGTGATCATGGTCATGTCCAGAGTGATTTTCAGTATCACTTTCTGATGAGCAGCAATCCGTTTGGTTATTTGTCACCGTTTTATTATCTTCTAATGAGCAACAAGTATCCTGATGACTAGCTTTATTCTTATGTTTGTGCGCCATAATTACAGTAGATTAAGAATTTTAAAAGTACAAAATTAACCCTCAAGAAGTTAGTTCAACGACTCTTTTCTAAACCTAAACTGAATCCAAAAAGATTGTAGATTTTTAATCTGTAATGGCTTCGTAAATTATTTTCTGAATATCTTCCCGAATATTTGCTTTGGATAATCTATTCTCTGCAGCTACTGGAAAAGTTCTATTGGATAAAAAAACATAAACAATTTGTGTTTCAGGATCGGCCCAAGCCATTGTTCCAGTGTAGCCGGTGTGTCCAAAACTGGTCATTGAAGCACAACCGCATGTAGGTCCTTCGGTACCCAATTGTGGTTTATCAAAACCAACGCCTCGCCTATTTCCCACTGCGCAGAAATAGCAAGTATTGAAGTCTTCAAAAGTTTTCTCGGAAAAATATTGCTGATTGCCATAATTTCCTTTTTGCAGATAAAGTTCCATTATTTTAGCCACATCCATTGCATTCGAAAAAACTCCTGCATGACCAGAAACTCCACCTTCTAAAGCAGCCGATAAGTCGTTGACATACCCTTGCAAAAGCTGGCGACGGAAATACGTATCCGTTTCAGTTGGAGGAATTCTGTTATTGTCAAATTTAGCCAACGGATTAAAACTGGAATTATTCATACCAAGCGAGCGATAAAAATTTTCCTGAATTAAAACATCTAAAGTTTTACCCGTTGTTTTTTCCAAATAATCCTTCAAAATCATGAAAGTAAGATCACTGTATTTGTATTCTTTTTTTACTGACAGCTTACTATCCACAATCATTTTCATAATCGTGTCGCTAAAATCATTTCGTATAAAAAGACTATCTCCTAATTTTTTTGAGAAATTCTCTTCGGCAACTTTCCTAAAATAAACCTCAGAAGGAGATTTTGATTTATCAATTGTGGCCTTGTAAAATGGAATTCCTGCTGCTAACCCAGCATAATGAGACAATAAATCCTTGAAATTGATATTCGCTTTATTCGAATCTTTAAAAATAGGAGACATTGTTGCTAATGTAGTCTCCAAATTTATTTTTTGCTGATCGTATTGCAACATAACATTTGGTAAAGTCGCCAAAATTTTTGTCAACGATGCCACATCATAAATATCAGAATCCTGCACTTTTATCGATTTATCATAGGTATGGTATCCGAATGATTTCTGATATATAACTTTACCTTTTCGGGCTACTAAAACCTGAATTCCAGGTGTCATTTTAGCATTAATCGCTTTATTGGCAATACCATCAATTTTGGATAAAATAGTTGAATTCATTCCAACATTTTCCGGTGTAGAAAACCCTAAACGATTCAATTTTTCTGTTGGCAAACCATCATTTACTTTGAAACTATCATTGATTGAAACCGGTAATTTTCCTTTAGCTTCGATTGATCCAAAAATTAGTTCGGCAGAAACAATCTGAGCAATGGAACTATTCTGATACGAAACAACCAATCCTTCGATATCATCAAAATTGGTAATTGGCAGTAATGAATAAGGCTTGGCAAAAACATTCAGAATTACTCTATTGTTTTTGGCTAAAAAATTAATCTTAAATAATTCATTAGATTTTAAATCATCGTTTCTAAAAGCAACATCTGATTTATGATAACCAATAATTACCGTTGTAAAAGGCTGTAATTTCGCTTGAAGACTATCCAAATTAGTTTCTGCAATTTCAGTTACTTCAGCGTATTTTTTTAAAGTCGATAAAAAATCATCGTTGCTGTCATCGCCAATTTTTACATAAGCAATTTTTTGTTTGTCTAAATTTTTAATTGGCAACACAGCCGAAGTATTTTTTAGAACCGTAATTGCATTTTCATACAATTCATATTGCAATGCATCATTTTCGACAGTATTTAAATCGTTATACAAATTTTCAGTGGCAATTGGTTTGTACGCATTCAAACCAGCTTTATACTTGAATTTTAAAATTTTCTTTACAGAAAAAGCCAACCGTTCATCAGTAAATAAATTCAAGGAATATGCTAATCTAAATTTATCAATCGCAGCAGGAACATTTTCAGGAAACAACAAAACGTCATTTCCGGCCATAAAAGCTTCAAAATTAATTTCGCTGGGTAATTTAAAATTACTTACACTTTTCATATTCAAAGCATCTGTAAAAATAAGTCCTTGAAAACCCATTTCTTTTTGAAGAATATCAGTAACTACATTATATGAAATCGAAGAAGGAAAATTAGGTCTTGGTTCTAAACTGGGAACGCTTAAATGTGCCACCATAACTGATGCAAGTCCTTCATGAAACATTTTTTTGTAAGGGTAAAACTCAATATCTTTTAGTCTTTCTTTCGAAGAATTAATGATTGGTAATTTTTTATGAGAATCTGTATCTGTATCGCCGTGACCTGGAAAATGTTTCCCTGTCGAGAATACTCCCTGACTTTGAACCCCGTTCATTATGGCAATTGCACGTTCTGTAACCTTAAATTTATCTTCGCCAAAAGAACGAAAACCTATAATAGGATTTTTAGGATTTGAATTGATATCAAGTACCGGTGCAAAATTAAACTGCATTCCCAATCGCTTGCTCTGCTGTCCCATTTGCGCACCAACTTTCTCTAAAAGTTTCATGTCTTGAATGGCGCCAAGAGTCATATTCCAAGGATAACGATAGGTAGAATCCAATCGCATACCCAACCCCCATTCCGCATCACTTCCTATAAAAAGAGGAATTTTTGATTTGGATTGAAAACGATTAGTCAATTTAGCCTGACGAACCGGACCGCCTTGGAAGAAAATTAATCCTCCAATTTTATAATCTAAAATGAGTTTTTCAATTGCATTACTATGAGCAGAATCTTTATTGGAATATGCGGCAACCATAAATAATTGCCCGAATTTTTCCTCTAAGGTCATAGTATTATAAAGACTGTCAACCCATCTGTTTCCTTCGGGAGATAAGTCAAAAAGCTTAGGAATATTAGTAGTATTTATGCTGTCCAAATTTTCTATTTTGGACGGAACTGTGGATACAATTGTTTTGTTCTTATTCACTTTTGTACCAACGCAACCAGCAGCAACAAAAATAAATAAGACATAAGAAAAAACAATTTTGATGCCTATTTTTTTCATTGAACTATTTTTTGTTTAAAAAAACCTACTGTGCCAGCTATCAATGGCTGGAACTTCCCAGGATTCATTGTATTCTTCTATATTATTAACCAGATTATTGAAAACAATTGTGTTCTCAGTAACGGCTTTATCTTTAACCATCTTCTTAAAATCAATCAATGGCTTGTGGGCAATATGCTCTCCAAGTTTGAAAGTAACATTCATTTTATCCAATAAATCAACGTTGTATTTTTGTTCTAAACTTTGAATAAATTCAACAGAGGAATCAATAGAACATCCTGTTGCGGGCTGAACATCTTGATTTACTGCAATAATAATGAAGCGATTGTATTTTAATTCATACGATGATTCTAAACTGGTGCCATGCGCAGCCCAACCTTCTAAGAAGAATTGCAAAGCAGTTTCTATTTCAGAAAATTCCGCATCCGAAAACTTTCTGTTCGATTGATAAATCCAAATTCTGGATTCTTCGGGTAAATTTTCAAATGGAACGTACATCTTATTTATGAATTATGAGTTATGAATTTTGATTAAGATAATCAAAATTTGTAATTTTAAGTGATTTATAAATCCTGAGCATTCGCTATCAATTCCGCAATGTCCATAACTTTTACTTCGCCTTCCTTTTCTTTGTTTTTAATCCCATCTGTCATCATGGTATTACAAAAAGGACAACCAGCAGCAATTATTTCCGGTTTTGTTTCTAATGCGTCTTCAGTTCTTTCAACGTTGACTTCCTTATTTCCTGGTTCAGCATCTTTAAACATTTGGGCACCACCAGCACCACAACATAAACCATTTGCTTTCGAACGCTTCATTTCAACTAATTCAGCATCCAATTTAAGAATCAAATCTCTTGGTGCTTCATATACATTATTGGCTCTTCCTAAATAGCAAGGATCGTGAAAAGTAATTCTTTTTCCTTTGAATTGCCCACCTTCAATAGTCAATCTTCCATCATCTAACAATGATTTCAAGAATTCCGTATGGTGAACCACTTCATATTTTCCTCCTAATTCCGGATATTCGTTTTTTAGCGTATTAAAACAATGCGGACAAGCAGTGACAATTTTTTTAGCTTCATAAGCATTCAAAACCTCAATATTCATCATCGCTTGCATTTGGAACAAAAACTCATTCCCAGCTCTTTTCGCGGGATCACCGGTACAACTTTCTTCAGTACCCAAAACCGCAAAAGGAACATTGGCACGATTTAAAATTCGCACAAATGCCTTAGTTATTTTCTTTGCTCTATCGTCAAAACTTCCTGCACAACCAACCCAAAATAAAACTTCTGGTTGTTTCCCTTGAGCTAACATTTCGGCCATAGTTGGCACTATTAAATTCTCTGACATACTATTTGTGATTCGGTTATTCGTTGATTTGATTATTCAAGTAAACGGAAAATTATTTTTTGATTATTTGATATGAACTCTAAACAAATAAAACTATTATTCGTTTTTCCAATTCAATCTATCTTGCTGATTGTACTGCCAAGGCGCTCCATTATTTTCTATATTGGTCATCATCGCATTCAAAGGCATTGGAGCCGCACTTTGTTCCATAACTAGGTAGCGACGCATATCCATAATAATTGAAAGCGGGCTAATATTTACCGGACATTCCTCTACACATGCATTACAAGATGTACAAGCCCAGAGCTCCTCTGTTGTAATGTAGTCGTTTAATAAAGTTTTGTTATCGGGAATAAAAATACCTTTATTGGCATCAATATTTCTTCCTACTTCTTCCATTCTGTCTCTGGTATCCATCATAATCTTACGTGGAGACAATTTCTTTCCTGTTATATTCGCTGGACAAGATGAAGTACAACGACCACACTCTGTACAAGTATAAGCGTTCAATAATTGTACCCAATTTAAATCTTGAATATCACTTGCGCCAAATTTACTTGGAACTGAATTTTCATCCACTGGAGCTGCCGCAAAAGGATCAGCGTTAGGATCCATCATTAACTTCACTTCTTTAGTAACTGATTCTAAATTATCAAATTGTCCTTGTGGATTAAGATTTGCAAAATAGGTGTTTGGGAAAGCTAACAGTATGTGTAAGTGCTTTGAAAAATAAAGGTAGTTCATGAAAATTAAAATACCCACAATGTGCAACCACCAGAATATCTCAGAAAGCAACATTACCAATTCATTTGACATTCCATTAAAAATAGGTTCAATAAATTGACTTATTGGAAAAGAACCTGCTTTTATAAAATGTGAAAAACCACCAGGAACATTTTGCAAATGCAAATCAGATGCATTCATCAGCAAAAATAATGTCATTAGAACCACCTCGAAATACAAGATGTAATTCGCGTCACTTTTAGGCCATCCTTTCAAGTCTGAACTTACAAATCGTTTCAGTTTGATTGCGTTTCTTCTAATCCAAAAAGCAAAAACAGCTACTAAAACTAAAAAAGCCAAAATTTCGAAAGAAGCAATCAGTACATCATACGTTGTTCCTAAAAAAGCAAAAACACGATGCGTACCAAAAAGCCCATCAATTATAATCTCTAATAATTCAATGTTGATGATTACAAAACCTACGTAGACAATAATATGAAGTATTCCAGCTATAGGTCGTTTTACCATCTTTGATTGACCAAGTGCAATCATGGCCATATTAGTCCAACGCGCTTTAGGATTATCTGAACGATTTACATCAGTTCCAAGATTGATATTCCGTCTAATTTTTTTAACACTGTTGAAAAAATATCCAAAACCAATAACCAATAGAATGGCAAATAAAATATTGTCTAAATAGCTCATAATTGCTAATTTTTTACATTAGGTATAGAATCGTTCGTAGGACCAACATAAGGTTTGTTTTTCTTTCCAAAAACAGAGATATTCACATATCGTGTTGGATAGAGTCTAATATCCTGCAATAGTAATTCTAATTCTTTTGTAGAACTTTTAATGTTTTGGTAAAAAGCTTCGTCATTTAATAATTTCCCCATAGAACCTTTACCTGATTCCAAACCGCTCATGATACCATCAACTCTTGCTAAAGTTGCATTCAAATTACGGGCAGTTTTACCTAAATCAGCTTTATTAAGAGAATCAGAAATTTTAGAGAAATTTCCAGATATTTTATTGAAATTGGTTACCACTCCATTTATTTGAGTTTTATTAGTGTCCAATAAATCATTAACATTCATAGAAACTTTGTGAAACTGTTCAATAGTCTTACTCAATTCAGCTAAGGTAAGCTTTAAATCTTGCTGTCCTTTTTGATCCAAAACGTTATTAAGACCTGAAATTAATTTTTCAGTACTTCCCAATAACTTTTCTAGTTTTTCTTGAAGAGGTGCTAATTGGTCTCCTACTTTATCAGTAAGTCCCATTTTTACTCCACCTTGCAACTTCTGACCATCAACAGCTAATGTTTTGTCATTAAAATTTGGAATAATAGCAATTTGTTTTCCTCCAATAAATCCTGGCTCATAAATAGAAGCAACACTGGAACTGGAAATTGGAAAATCAGTTTTTAATTGTAATTCCACTAATAATACACCTGTATTTTCATTTATGGTGATGCTGCTAACTTTACCTACAACTAAACCGTTTAGGGTTACTGGTGCTGATGTAGCTAAACCTTCTACACTTTTATATTCTACAAAAAAAGTTTTGTAATTGGTAAATAGGTCTCTTCCTTTTAAAAAACTGTAGCCCCAAATAAATAATAAAATCGACGCTATTACTAGAATGGCAGTTTTAATTTCTCTTGTTATTTTCAAAATTTAAGTATTTTTTACAAATTTAATATAAATTATTTGACTTGTTGTAATTATTTCAGCGCTTCTTCAACACTAATATTTTTTCCATCCCTAAATGCTATAATATACGCTGAAGAATACCCTTTGGATTTAACTTCTTTCAAATCCTGTTTCGCAACATTATAATCCGTTGTTGCACCGTAAGCATATTTATAAAAGGAACCGTTGTTTGTTCTCACGCTGACATTTTTTAAACCTTTAAAATTAGAAGGAATTAATTCGATATTTTTATTTCCGGCTGCAAATTGAACTTTAAAAACCACATCAGAATTTTGTGTTCTTGTTTCGTTCTTTTTCGAAACTGATTTTTCAATATTTAGTTTTGATTTTGTGCGCTTTAAACTATTTTTTATACTGTTTTCCGTTATTTTTTTAGAGGTAATATCCTGATAACTATTGTCGGATTGTATTCCAAAATATTCTTTTTTGTATGCGATAATTGCTGTAGCAATTGCCTGTGCCATCTTGTTTTGTCCCACATCTGAATTTAGAAAAACGCCTTCCTCGTTATTGGATAAAAAGCCTAATTCAATCAATACACTGGGCATGTAAGCTGCATCCAAAACCCATAAAGGAGTCTGTTTTATTCCTCTTGATTTTCGATGTACTTTATTTTTAAAATTATTTTCAATTTTTGAAGCTAGATTTATACTTCGGTCTAAATAATCTTCTTGCAGAATTTTCAACCCTATTAATGTTTCGGGATTTTTGGGGTCAAATCCTTTATAGGTTTGCTTGTAATCTTTCTCCAATAATATAACTGAGTTTTCTTGTTTTGCGATTTCCAAGTTGCCTTTGCTCCTTGCCAAACCCATTACAAAAGTTTCTGTACCAAAAGGAACTGGATTTTTGACAGAATTACAGTGTATGGAAATAAATAAATTAGCATCAAGACTGTTCGCTTTTTTTGGTCGGTCCTTTAATTCTATAAAAACATCTGATTTTCTGGTATGGATGACTTGAATTCCACCCTCTTTTTCAAGGAGCTTTTCCAGTTTCAATGTAGTTTTAAGTGCAATTTCTTTTTCAACAAAACCATGATAGGAATTACCGGGATCTTTACCGCCGTGACCCGCATCTAAGATTACAATAAACTTAGTTTTAGACTGAGGAAAGATATTTACTGCGAAAAATAAAAACAGTAGTATGAAAACTATTTTAGTTTGTTTGAGAATATTCAAAATATAAGTAGGTGTGTTTTCCGATTATAACATAAAAGTAACTGTTATTATTTTAAAGCATCCTGAACGTTGATTTTTTCTCCGTTTTTGAAAGCGATCAAAAACGCAGTGTTGTAACCTTTATCTTTTGCTTCGCTTAATTGCTTTTTTGCTTCTTCATAATCAGCAGTTTCTCCATACATATATTTGTAAACTCTATTTTCATAGGCTACAGAAATATTTTTTAGACCATTAAAATTTCTAGGAATCAATTCCAGTCTTTTAATGCTCGCCGAAAGTTGCACTTTGAATATTGGTTTAGAATTATCAACCACCTTTTTAGTTTGTGTCGGCTCCACCGTTTGAGACATTGTTTTTGGTTTTGCTGGAGTAACCGTATCTCTTATTGGTTTTTCATTAATTTTTTGCGAAGGTCTTTCTTCAAAAATTTCCATTTCGCCACTACCATAATATTCTTTTTTATAACTAATTATCGCATCAGCAATAGCTTTGGCAATTTCATCCTGTCCTTCTTCAGAATTTAATTTATTTCCTTCTGTAGTATTAGAGATGAAACCCATTTCTATTAGTACCCTTGGCATATATGCCTTGTGAAGTACCATAAAAGGAGCTTGTTTTACACCGCCACCTCTAATTTTTTTACCTAAATCCTCAAAAGCATCTTCTACTTTACTTGCCAGAGAAATACTGTTATCTAAGTATTCCTCTTGCATCAAAGTCATTCCAATCATCGTTTCGGGAGAGTTGGGATCAAATCCTTCATATTTTTGTTTGTAATCTTTCTCTAATGTAATTACGGAGTTCTCTTTTTTGGCGGCTTCTAAGTTTGATGCCACTTTACTTAAACCCATTACATAAGTTTCGGTACCATCAGCAGCAGTGTTTCTGTTAGCGTTACAATGAATGGAAACAAAAATATTGGCATTAAATCTATTGGCAATATTAGCTCTTTCAATCAAATCAATAAATACATCTGTTTTTCGGGTGTAATTTACCTCCATTTGTGGAGTAGCAGCTAGTATTTTTCCAACTTTTAAAACTACTGCCAAAGCAATGTTTTTTTCAACTCGACCTTCATAAACAGCACCAAAATCATGCGCTCCATGACCTGCATCTAAAGTCACCTTAAAATTATTGGATTGACTATACCCGATTACCGAAAATATTATCAAAATAAAAGTTAATATTCTTTTAATTTTATATGTTTTGCGCATAAAGCTATAAGTTAATTTAATTAAAACACTACAGTTATAAATTTATTTATTTGACTATTTTTGACAAAAAATAATATGTAAGTTTGACATGTCAAAAAACAGGCCATAATTTTACAAAAATAGCATTTAAACCTTTGTATACAAACTTATTTAATATCGTTTTATTATCAATTTTCCTGTCACTTGGGTCCGGTAAATTATATTCTCAAGATATCCCTAAAAAAAAGACGGCTATATCCCCTACTAGACAAATAGATAGCACCAAAAAAAGTGTCAACCAAAGTAAAGCTCCTGTTTTAGCTGTTGAAAAAGTTGCCGATACAATCAAAATCGACAGTATCAAACCTAAAAAAGCATTCCTAGACGGGAAAGTGAGATACAAAGCAGATAAATATGCTAAAATTGATCAGAAGAAAAAAATTATAACTCTTTATGACCAGGCGGAATTATACTATCAGGACGTTGAACTGAAGTCGGGAATAATTGTTATGGATTATGAAAAAAATGAAGTTTATGCCGGACGTATCAAAGATTCAACGGGCACTTACACTCAATATCCAAATTTCAAACAAGGCGCTAACGTTATTGAACCTGATTCTATTCGGTTTAACTTTAAAACAAAAAAAGCTTTAATTTGGAATTCAAGGTCTGACCAAGGAGAATTTAAAATAAAAGCGGCCATAACCAAAAAAGAGAATGACTCCGTTTATTTTCTAAAAGGAGCCCGATTTACCACTTCGAAAGATGTGGATAATCCCGAATATTATTTCCAAACAAATAAAGTAAAATTTATTCCAGGCAAAAAAGTAGTAACCGGTTTGACCAATATGGTTATTGCAAACGTACCAACTCCAATTGCATTGCCCTTTGCTTTTTTTCCAATGAGCAAAGAAACCAGTATTTCCGGGCTAATTTTACCTAGTTACAATGACTCTAATAATAGAGGATTTTCACTTCAAAATTTAGGATATTATTTTGCGCTCAGCGATAATTATGATTTAACGGTTTTGGGGGATTATTACACTAATGGAAGTTATGGATTGCGTTTTGAATCCAGCTATGCGAAACGATACAATTATAGAGGAAATCTGAACGTACGATTTGAAAATTTAATCACCAGCGAAAGAGGCTATCCGGATTATTTGAAACAAAATATTTATAACATTCAATGGTCACATTCGAAAGACTCGAAATCAAATCCAAATTCCAGCTTTTCAGCCTCTGTGAATTTAGGAAGCAGCAAGTATTTCCAGCAATCCATCAATCAGGTGAATATTGGCTCAAACCTGAATAATACTTTGAGTTCTTCGATATCATATTCAAAAACTTTCACTTCAGTTCCACAGGTAAGAATGTCGCTGACTGCAACACATTCACAAAATACGCAAACCGAAGAAATTAATATGACTTTGCCAACCTTACAGTTAAGTGTTGACCGGATTTATCCGTTTGTGGGGAAAGACGGCGTTAGAAAAGGTTTGCTAAAAAACATTAACTTACAATACAATCTAAACGGAAGAAACAGCATTGTTACCACTGATTCTTTATTCTTCAAACCTCAAATGTTCCGCGATGCAAAAGTTGGTTTTCAACATAGCATTCCATTAAGTACGAATTTTAAATTATTTAAATATTTCAGTGCTTCATCATCTTTGAATTATGAGGAAATTTGGTATACCAAAACAATAGAAAGAAGTTATGATGTTGACCAAAGTAAAGTTGTAGACAAAACCATCAATGGATTTGACGCTTTTAGAACGTATTCATTCTCTTCAAGCGTGGGAACCACTATATATGGGACTTTTAATTTTGGTAATGACAAAAAAATAAAATCTATAAGACACGTCATGAGGCCATCGGCATCGTATGGTTATACCCCAAGTTTCGAAAAATATTATGATACCTACGCATCCGATGCCAGTGGAACAATGAACAAACAATACACCCGCTTTGAAACTGGAATTTATGGTGCTCCGGGATTAAACAATGCTAATACGTTGGGTTTTGATTTGAGTAATACTTTTGAAGCTAAAGTAACTGATAAAGACAGTACCAAAGTGGAGCCTAAAAAAATAATGTTACTTAATAACTTAAATCTTTCTACATCGTATAATCTGGATGCAGACGGAGTAACTTCACTCGCTTTTTCGCCAATACGAGTTAGCGGTGGGACTACTTTACTGGACAATAAAATGAATGTGAATTTTGGTGCAACATTAGATCCGTATGCTATTGATAATTCAGGCAACCGAATTAATGTTTTTAATATTGATAATGGCGGAAGTCTTTTTAGAATGACGAGTTCTAACATGACCTTAAATTACTCCATTTCGAGCCAAGGTAAAGACGATAAAAAAGATAAAAATGTTCAAAGCCAACGAAATGGTGGTCGAGAGGATGATTTATTTGGGACAAATACTGATTTAGGAGACAGCAGAAGAAGCCAATTCGAAGATGAAGAAGAAGAAACTGACGGCGAAGACAAAATTTCTGAATTTTTTAACTCTAAATTACCGTGGGACATGACATTCGCCTATTCATTAACGTACGGGAATAACAACCGAGAGAATCAAATAATTGGGAACTCGATAATGATTTCTGCTAATGCTGACATTACTCCTAAATGGAAAGCGGGTGTGTCTACAGGTTACGATTTTGTTCAAAAAGGGGTTACATTCACACAACTTCGTTTTGAAAGAGATTTGTTAAGTTGGAGAATGGATTTCAACTGGTCACCGTTTGGTACCAATGCCAACTGGGGTTTCTTCATTGGAATAAAATCAGGCGTATTGAGTGACATCAAATGGGATAAAAGAAGTACCATCAACAGATAATTCTATTCCCTATTAAATACTAATTGACACTACGTTTTTTTAACTTTAGACAAGCTTACTTTTATGAAAAAAATTATTTTAACAGAAAATGCTCCGGCTCCAATTGGACCTTATAACCAAGCTGTTCTTAAAGGAAATACACTTTACACTTCAGGTCAAATTGCTATAAATCCAGTGTCAGGAGAATTGATTACGGAAACAATCGAATTAGAGACTGAACAAGTGATGCAAAACATGAAAGCGGTTCTGGAAGCAGCAGAAATGACTTTTGACAACGTTGTAAAAACAACAATCTTCATTATGGACATGAATGATTTTGGAAAAATAAATTCTGTTTACGGTTCTTATTTTAACGAAAAAATTGCTCCAGCTCGCGAAACAGTTCAAGTGGCTTGTTTGCCAAAAAACGTTAATGTAGAAATCTCGATGATTGCAATACTTTAGTTTTCAACAGAAGCATTGATTCAAGTGATATGCATTCCGTTTAGAAACTATTATAGTATAAAATAAAAAATCACTGATAATTTACTTTTAATCTAGTAAATTGTCAGTGATTTTTTTTAGTTCAAATCTGAATTTCTCCAGCTGAAACTATTTATTTGCTATATGGTAAGCAATAAGTCCGTCAATAGGTCTTCTTAAAACATTACCTAATTGCAATTCATATTTATCAAAAGTTTCTTGCAATTCTTCTTTCAAATAAAAAGCAATGGAACCTACAAAATGTACAGGAACTTCTTTGCAGTTTTCATATTGTTTGATATAATTTTTTACAAAAGATTTCATTCCTTTGAAAATAATTTTTCTGCAGAATTCAGTTTCTTTATGCTGAATTAAAAACTTTGCAAAAGTCGCTAAATAAGCATTTGGATTTGGTTCTTTATACAGTTTGCTTTTTATAGCATCTGGATCTAAATCGTATTCTTTTTCAAATTCAACTGCCAGTTCTTTTGGCATTTTATTGAAATAATATTTTCTTATTAATTCTTTTCCAAAAACATTTCCACTACAATCATCCATGGCAATATACCCTAAAGATTGTACTTTTTGGTGTAATTCTTTACCATCAAAATAGCTGCAGTTTGAACCTGTTCCTAAAATAGAAACAATTGCTTTCTCTCCTTTTGGAGTTGTTGCATAAACGGCTGCATACGTATCTTCTTTCACGTCAATAATGGCGTTAGGGAAATACGTTTGAAAAACTTGTGAAAGTGTAATTTTCATTTTATCGGTACCACAACCGGCACCATAAAAGAACAAATGAGTTGCATTTTTTTTATTTTGCAAAATGTCAAAACGATCATTTAAACGTTCAATTATTTCATCTTCATCAAGAACTTCAGGATTCAACCCTAAAGTTTGTGTTGTAAACATTACTTTGCCATTGTCATCTATTGCAATCCAATCAGCTTTTGTAGAACCACTATCAACTATTAATCTCATTTTCTTTTGGTTTTTTGGTTTCGGAGTTAGCTGTTTTCTAATTGCGTTTAACGGAAAACATCTATTTTAAAAAAGTAACAAAAAATAAAATCCCGTTAAAATAAAGATAACGGGATTTGTAAATATAAAGAATTATTTTAAACCTGCAATGTGTACTGATAAATCAATTAATTTGCTAGAATATCCATATTCATTGTCATACCAAGAGATGATTTTGAAAAAAGTAGAATTCAAACCAATTCCAGCGTGAACATCTACAATAGAAGTTCTTGAATCAGAAATAAAATCCTGAGATACAACTAAATCTTCAGTATATCCTAAAATACCTTTCATTGTAGTTTCAGAAGCCTTTTTCAAAACTGCCATAATTTCTTCGTATGAAGTTTCTTTAGCAACTTTTACAGTTAAATCTACTACAGAAACGTCAGCTGTAGGAACACGCATTGACATACCTGTTAATTTTCCGTTCAATGATGGAATAACTTTTCCAACTGCTTTTGCTGCACCAGTTGATGATGGAATAATATTTAGATTTGCTGCACGTCCACCTCTCCAGTCTTTTCTAGAAGGACCATCAGTAGTCATTTGAGTTGAAGTTGTTGCGTGAACAGTAGTCATCAAAGCTTCAACAATTTCAAAATTATCGTGAATAACTTTAGCTAATGGAGCTAAACAGTTTGTCGTACAAGAAGCATTAGAAACAACCATATCAGTAGCTTTAGCTTCAGTGTGGTTAACTCCCATTACAAACATTGGTGCATCAGCAGAAGGAGCAGAAATAATTACTTTTTTAGCACCACCTTTGATATGCTCATTTGCAGTTTCAATAGTTGTAAAGAAACCAGTACATTCAGCAACTACATCAACATCAACTTCATTCCATTTTAAATCTGCTGGATTTCTTTCCGCTGTAATACGGATGTTTTTTCCGTTTACAAAAAGTTGTCCTTCTTTTACTTCAACAGTCCCGTTGAAACGACCATGTACTGAATCATATTTTAATAAGTACGCCAAGTGATCTACATCTAATAAATCGTTGATTGCTACAACTTCTACATTATCTCTATTGAAAGACTCTCTGAATACAATTCTACCAATTCTTCCAAAACCGTTTATTCCTAATTTTACTTTTGACATTTTACTTTAATTTTTTTGTTTATTTTATATTAACTTCATATAAAGTCTAATTTCCTCACAATAAACTTTAACCACTTATGTAGACATGATGTCTGAAACTCTTAATAATTCTCTATCAATTTCTGTTTTGCCTTTGATTGCTTGTTCCAAAGGTGTCAACGAAACTTTATCATTTTGTAATCCAACCATATAATTCGATTTTCCTTCTATCAAAGATTCAACAGCTTTTACACCTAATCTACTGGCTAAAACTCTATCAAAACATGAAGGTGAACCACCACGTTGCATGTGACCCAAAACAGAAACTCTAACATCATATTCTGGTAAATTGGCTTCAACGTAATCTTTCAATTCGAATACATTTTTACCTATTTTATCTCCTTCTGCAATAACTACAATACTTGATGATTTACCCGAAGCTTTACTTTTTTGCAAAGATTCTAATAATCGGTCTAAACCTAAATCTTCTTCTGGGATAAGAATTTCCTCTGCTCCTGCTCCAATACCGGCGTTCAAAGCAATATGACCGGCATCTCTACCCATTACCTCTACAAAGAATAAACGGTTGTGAGAACTCGCAGTATCTCTAATTTTGTCAATTACATCTACTACGGTATTTAGTGCTGTATCGTATCCTAAGGTATGACTGGTTCCAAAAATATCATTATCAATGGTTCCTGGAATTCCCATCACTGGAAAATTAAACTCCGTATTAAACAACAACCCTCCTGTAAAAGTTCCATCACCACCTATTACCACTAAAGCATCAATTCCGGCTTTAGTAAGATTTTCATGTGCTTTCTTTCTTCCTTCTGGAGTTTTGAATTCTAAAGATCGAGCTGATTTTAAAATCGTCCCTCCTTTATTTACAATGTTGTTAACGCTTCGAGGTCCCATTTCCTTGAAGTCTCCTTCAATCATTCCCTGATAACCTCTATAAATTCCTATACATTCTATGTTATGATAAGCACAAGTACGAACAACTGAGCGAATTGCTGCGTTCATTCCTGGTGAGTCTCCTCCCGAGGTTAGAACACCAACTTTTTTTATTGTTTTTGGCATTATTTAAGTATTAAAGTGTAAAATTAGCAAACATAAACCATTTCCAAGTCTGTGTTTTTAATAAATTAGCAAAGCATTGTGAATTCAAACGTTTTCGTTGATAAGTTTTTGGAAAACCCAAATAAATTGAATTTTATTTAACAAAATTGAAAAATAACCAACTTTTATTTAACAATTAACAATTCGTATGTTTTTTCGATACTAAACGAGTCGATATGCTGAATTATTCAATAGCAACAAATCGTTAGGCTTTTTTCTGTTTGGCAAAAAAAAAAAACAACTTGAAATTTTAAGGATGCGATTTTTGGATCACTGCTTAACAGTTTGAGGCGTGACTTTGTTTAAATTTAAAATGGTACTGATAACAAGTAAAAAGTAGTAACTAGTTTTCTTCAGGTATCAAACCTTCCTGATTTTTTTTAATTTTTTCAGTATTCGTTTTCTTTGATTTAGAAAAATTGATATAATCCGGAGATAAATTTGAATCTTGATCTTCTGAAACCGGAGCTGACAAACTCTCAATTTTCAGATTTTTAAATATTTTATTGACAAATTCTTTAAAAGTATCAAAATCTACTTCGTAAGAAACCCCTAAACCTTGCGTGTAACCAATTCCTTGACCAACATAATTGATGTCATTTTCTTTATTAAAAAGACGTAAATTAAGTGTTCCGTCCTCGTTAACTCTATATAAAATTTCAACATCACCTACAATTGCTGATTCATTAATTCCACCAAAAGGAACTCCCAATTTACCATTGATGGTCACTCTTTCATTTATTTTGGATGAAATCGTGGCAACAAATCTTCCATCGGTTTCTTTTCCTATTCGTCTGTCAGCACCAATTAAATTAAGTCCCACTTTGAATTTTTCGTCATCAGACTGAATAATTCCACCTAAGATACTCGAAGCGGTTTCAAATAAACTTCCGGAAAAATCAGACTGATTCACTCCTTCCGGACTCAAAAATCCACCTGAAGAAAGTAAATACAGCGCTTGCGTCTGGCGAACATCTTTGTCGTTTAATTTATATTGAATTTCTGATTTCAAAACATTACTTACAGTTGGAAATTCAATATTAAAATCAGGTTCAGGACTCGTTAAATCGCCTCGAAGACCTATCACTACTTCAACTGGAACTTTGGTATTAAAAGAGGAATTATCCAATAAAACCGCAGGATTTGCCGAAGTTTTATAGATTGCTTCCAGGTTTAATTGCGCCTTCATGGGATTTCCTTCCCATGTGATTGAACCTCCTTTTTTAACTTCAAATTTCTTATCAATAAGCCCACCGTATTTGAAATTATAGGTTCCTTCATACGCCTGGAAATCTCCCCACATATTGAATCTTCCTAAAGTATTAATTTTAAATAATAAGGATCCGAACCCTTTTCCTTTCATTCCGTGACCGGTATTACGATCCAGAATTACTTCTACTTCGGCATCGGGTGTAATATCAAAATCAAACTCTAATTCCAGTCCGTTATAATTTCTGGTGTTTTCGACAATTCCATTTTCAAGATTGTATTTTTCCTTAGCTGTTACAAAATGAATAAAGATATTATCACTAACACTTTCGGCATTATTGATAGGAATTTTTACTGCGGTTCCTTTCTCAGATTTTGCTTCAACTTTTATGAACAAGGAATTAGTAGGTCCCTTAATAGTTGCCATTCCATCAATAAACGCTGTCCCATAATAGGCTGCGTCTTCACTATCCTTAGTATCTAATGCTAATAATCTTTTAGAACTAATGGCTAAATCTAACTTCCAATCCGTAAAATTATTATGTTCAATGCTTCCGTTTAAGTTTCCTATTGTTCCATATTTAGTATCAGTTAGTGTATTGTTTCTGAAGAGAAACTTCTCATCCGTTAAATCAATAATCGTATTATCACTCAAACCATAATCTACATTCAAATACGGTATCGTAATTCCAGCATCATCTAAATACAGACGACCGCTAATATTCGGTTTTTTAAGATTTCCTTCTATCGTCGAGTTTCCTGAAATATACCCTCTAATATTAGATAATACTTCACCGCCAAGGGAGTTTAAAGTTGCAATATTGAATTTATCAAATTTCAATTGCAAATCTAAAATTGTTTCTTTATTAACTATTTCAAAACTTCCATCCGCTTTGAATAAATCTACATTTTCATTTTCTAAATTCGAATTGATGGTAAATTTCCTAAGACTTTCATCGCCTTCAATATCAAAATTCAAGGTTCCTAAATCCGTTTTATTCACGTTCAATTTGTCAATAACAATAGAAGCTGTAGGCTGGTAAACGTCCTTATTCTGCTTGAAGTTCACTTCTCCATTTATATTTCCCTGAACAATAAACTTATCATTGACGGGCGTAATCTGATTTAAATCAACATCCTTAAAACTCAACTTCAGATCCTTAATGGTAGTATCCTTAAAAACCCCAGCTAATGAAATTGATTGGTCTTCATGGGATAATATGATGTTATCAATATCAAAATTTTTGAATGATTTATCAAAAACTATTTGGTTATCAGGCGTTTCATTTTCATTTAAAAACCAAAGATAATCCTTGAATTTAACTTCTGATTTACTGATTCCTACCACATTATTATTGTCTTTATTAATGGTGTGGTATAAATTCAGATTGTAATAATCTTCCGCTTTAGGGCCACCTTTAAATTCAGAACGAAAGAATAACGTATCTTTCATTGTAACATTTATCAGGCTAAAATCGCGTATTTTATAGTATTTCGTCTTTATACTATCTAATTCTATATAAGCATTATACAATGGATTTTTATTATCTACTGAAACTCTAATATTATCAAGTGTATTATTCGCAGCAATAATCTGAGGTGAATTAAAATTGAGTTTAAACTCCTGATTATCGGAGTTTATACTTCCTTTTACAATAGTATTGGCGCCAATTGAAATTTCAGGATAAAATATCTCGATGATCTTATTATAGATGGAAAAATTAAACTTCAAGAACTGTCCTTTTTTGACTTTACTAGGTTTAAAATTCGTGTAAAGACTTCCCAAAGAGTTTTTTACCAAATTTTCTAACTGATTGAATTCGTACTTACCTACAATTTCACCCTGAACAATATCTGGAGAATTTACGGTAATAGTTCTTACTCTGTTGCTGTCAAAAGTTGAATTTATAGCAAAATCATCAAAATTATAAGTGTCTTTTTCATTTTGATAAGACGTTTTATTGATGTAGACATTTCCCTGAAAGTTCTCGATATTATTCCCCGAAGCCTGAACTACAACATCGCCTTTAAACACAGAAACCGAATCTTTCATTAACTTCAACTTATGCAAATCTGCATTTTCAACGTTGATATGAAAATCGTAACGGCTATCTTTTTTACTCAAGTCCAATAATCCGTCGAAATTCATGCTCAAATTTGGGTCATTAACAGAAATCTGACCTTTATAATACGGGCTTTTAAGCGTACCATCGACAACAATATTGGTATAATTATAATTTTTATAATCTATTTGACTAATATCTCCTTTGATAGCCGTATCTAAAAATTTTTGT
The DNA here is from genome assembly GCF_015752255.1 of Flavobacterium sp. CAN_S2. NCBI lineage: Bacteria > Pseudomonadati > Bacteroidota > Flavobacteriia > Flavobacteriales > Flavobacteriaceae > Flavobacterium > Flavobacterium sp. CAN_S2. Next base: position 413,484 of record NZ_JADOVA010000002.1, on the reverse strand, counting down.
TTAAAACCTTTTCCATCAACATCAATATTCAAACTAACGCGACCCAAATCTTTTTGATCCAATAAAGTTGCAATGTCAAAATTTTCCAGAATTACATTCCCTATATAAGAAGCTTTGTCAATTACATTTATATTTTGAATTGCCAATTTTGAAGTTACTTTTCCCAATGCAGTGATCATAGAAAAATCAGCATCAACTGCTGTTGTTGAAACATTGGAAATTCCTGATGCAGAAAATCGACCTAACTTTTTTAAAGAAGTAGGTAATTTAGTTCCTAAAATATTCGGGAGTATAACCACCAAATCGTCGTAGCTGGACATTAACTTATCAAACTTAGCGTACATGGAGAATTTCTGACCTTTTTTGGCAAACAGGTTTTTAAAATTAATATCACCGTTGATTCGAGTTTTTCGGTCATCTACTAATTCAAGGTTTTTAAATTTCAAATCATTCAGCGTACCTTTGATACTTGCTTTAGCATAAAAATGCTGGTTTTTACCAATTTCTTTATAAAAATAACGAATATCATTTGAAGCAATTGAAGCCGAATTCAATTGAATATCAAAAAGTACTTTATCAGTGAAATTGGAGAAATCTTCAATTTTATAATTCAATAAAACTGTTCCAACCAAAGTAGATTCCTTAGTTAATAAATCAAGATTTTCAAGCTTTATATTTTTCTTTGAATAGGTAAATTTTGATTTCAAATTTTTAACATACAAACCACGAAAGTCTAAAAATGACATTTTATTTATGTTAGTAGTCACATCTGGTCCAAATATCAAGAAATCAGTTACTGAGGCATTCAGTTTTGTAAAATCTAAGTCTTTTGGATTTTCTCGGTTATAATCCGTAACGATAAAATGTCCATCAAAAATTTGCAGTTTATTTGCTTTAAGCAAAAATTTTCGGCTGGAAGGTTTACCCGTTTCAAAAGCTTTAATGAATTTATCAAGATTTGATTCTTTTTCGTTTTTATACGTTTTCAAATCAAAAAGTAATCCATGCAAATCCAAACCATCAAAAATCAAATCGCCATCAAGTAGTTTTTTACTTTCTAAAATAGTGGTAGCAATTCTTTGTGAATATATTAATGTGTCTTTATGGTGGTCCAGAATCAATACTTTTTTAAATTTCACGCCACCAAAAACCGAAACGGCTACACCATCAATAGCGATATTAGTTCCAAAATCCTTATTAATACTATTAGTAAAATAACGTGCAATTTTCGTCTGGACAATTGGCATAGTAAGCGCAATAGCAAGTACCAACAAAAGCAGGATTAGTCCAAGCAGTAAGCGCAACGCTATTTTTATAACTTTTTTGATACCTATTTACTATTTAATGTTCTAAAATTTGATTTTGCCATTGGAAACGGAGCGCCTTTGATAAAAATTCTTTAATTTTGCCTTCTGACGAAAAAATGTGTTTTTCTTTAATTGACCCGTCAAATGTAATTCAAAATTTGTGCCTTTTTATGCAAAATCCCGAGGTTTTTATTCTTGCCATCGAAAGTTCCTGTGACGATACTGCCGCTGCCATCTTACAAAACGATAAAGTGCTGTCAAATGTTGTAGCAAATCAGCTAATTCATAATCAATACGGTGGCGTGGTTCCTGAGCTTGCCTCTCGTGCGCACCAACAAAATATTGTTCCCGTTGTCGATGCCGCTCTTCGCAAGGCAAATATACAAAAAGAACAACTATCAGCAATTGCTTTCACGCAAGGTCCTGGCCTTATGGGCTCGCTTTTGGTAGGCAGTTCTTTCGCAAAATCATTGGCGCTTGCATTGCAAATTCCATTGATTGCCGTAAACCACATGCAAGCCCATGTTTTGGCTCATTTTATTGATGAAGAAAGTTTTGATAAACCAACCTTTCCCTTTTTGGCGTTGACCATAAGCGGCGGACATACTCAAATCATTAAAGTGGATGATTTTTTTGACATGACCGTAATTGGCGAAACTACGGATGATGCAGTTGGTGAAGCTTTTGACAAAAGCGCAAAAATTTTAGGACTTCCCTATCCAGGCGGCCCTTTGATTGATAAATATGCACAACTGGGAAATCCTAAAGCATTTGCTTTTACCAAACCAAAAGTTCCTGGTTTAGATTTTAGTTTCTCTGGTTTGAAAACTGCAATTTTATATTTTATCCAAAAGAAAAAATTAGAAAATCCAAATTTCGTTGACGAAAACCTCAATGATATTTGCGCTTCTATTCAGCATACTATTATTGAAATTTTGATGGATAAATTGAAATTAGCCGTAAAAGAAACCGGAATAAAACAAATTGCCATTGGCGGAGGCGTTTCTGCCAATTCCGGAATTAGAAATACTTTGAAAGAAGCCGAGAACAAATTTGGATGGAAAACATTTATCCCTAAATTTGAATACACCACTGATAATGCCGCAATGATTGGAATTGTGGGTTATCAAAAATTTTTAACACAATCATTTGAAACTTCTTCAGTAGTTTCTAAAGCAAGAATACAATTCTAAATTATGCAATTATTTTACAATCCAACTATTACGGAATCTACTGCGATTTTTTCTTTTGATAAAGAGGAAAGCAAACACATTATTAAAGTATTGCGTAAAAAAGATACTGACATATTATTTGTCACAAACGGTTTAGGTTTTTTATTTAAAACTGAAATCACATTGGCTTCCGACAGTAAATGCACCGTTAAAATCATTTCTTTCGAAAAAGCTGCTCCTTCAAAATTCAGATTGCATCTGGCTGTAGCGCCAACAAAAATGAATGACCGCTACGAATGGTTTCTGGAGAAAGCCACCGAAATAGGTATACAGGAGATTACACCTATTATTTGCGATCATTCTGAACGTAAAGTAATCAACAACGAGCGCTTTGATAAAATTTTATTGACAGCGATGAAGCAATCTAATGAATTATATCTGCCAAAATTGAATCCCGCTATGACCTTTAAGGAATTTTTAAAACTTAAAAATGAAGATGTAAAACTAATTGCGCATTGTGAAGAAACAGATAAAAAAACACTGAAATCCGTTTTGAAACCAAATAAAAATATTACAATACTGATAGGTCCGGAAGGTGACTTTTCCGAAAAAGAAATTGCTTTGGCTCTTGAAAATAATTTTACTGCCGTTTCATTGGGAAACACCAGATTACGCACAGAAACTGCAGCTATAGTTGCCTGTCACAGCGTAGTATTTGTTAATGAAGAATAACTAATTTTATTATGAGGCAACTATTTTATCTTCTGTTAATCCTTTCAACACCGTTGTTTTCACAAGAAATTGCTTTGGTAAAATACAGTGGCGGGGGCGATTGGTATGCAAATCCAACATCGCTGCCTAACTTGATAAAATATTGCAATACCAATATCAACACCCGAATAAAAGCAAAACCGGCAACTGTTGAACCAGGAAGTCCAGATCTATTTTCATATCCTTATGCACATCTGACTGGCCACGGAAATGTTGTTTTTAATGATGCGGAAGTAAGTAATCTTAAAAATTATTTATTGGCCGGAGGATTTCTACACATTGACGATAATTACGGTATGGACCAATATATAAGAAAAGAAATTAAAAAAGTATTTCCCAATAATGACTTAGTTGAAATCCCAGCAAATCATGCTATTTTCCAAAAACCTTATTCATTTCCTACTGGTTTACCAAAAATACACGAACACGATGGGAAACGGCCACAGGCTTTTGGAATTTTTATAGAAAGTAAACTAGTCCTGCTCTACACCTATGAATGCGATTTAGGAGATGGCTGGGAAGATCCTGAAGTCAATAACGATCCCGTAACAGTACGTGAAAAAGCTTTAAAAATGGGCGCCAACATCATTAGTTACATATTTAATAACTAGCATAATTTATTTCCATCAATCCATTAAAATTCCTTTTTCCATTTTTTTCTATTTTGAAAATCAAATTGCAAGTTTTATTCAAAAATTATGTCTATTTTTTTCTTAACATAAAATTTAGAAAAAATACCTTTTCTTATACTCCTGTTTTTAATAAACTACACTTTTATTGTATACAATTTCAGATGTTTTGTTGATAAAACTGAATTAAAAATCTAAATTAATGATAATTTCAAACAAGTAACTCATTAATATATTCCAAATAAATTAGCGTATTATAAGAATAAATTACAATAATGGTCACAAATCATTAAATTATAAATACAAAAAGAAATATTTTTTCTATGGAAGAAAATTTAAAATATAAGAAAATACTTAAAAAATTAAAAAATCTAATTTTACGGAAACCCGTAAAATGTGAGGGTTAGAAATTATTTCATAAAAAAGTTAAGCAATTATTTTTTTTATGAAAAATTTGTTATAAAATTGTGAAATAATTAACCAAATCTATTAATTTATAACAAATTTATTATGAAAAAAATTCTTTTATCTGCTGCTGCATTATTAATGCTTTTTTCTTGTCAGAATGACACAACGGAAACTACTCCAGAAGCAAGCGCAGCATCACAACGTGGTTGTGCTTCACAAGAAGTTCTAGCAGCACAAATGAAGGCTGATCCATCTTTAGCTTTAAGAATGAATAAAATTGAAGCTTTTACTGAAAAAGCGATGTTAACTGGACGTTTAGTAAATGGTAAAGTAGAAATTCCAGTGGTAGTAAATGTTTTATACAGAACTGCTGCAGAAAATATTTCTTTGGCTCAAATTCAATCTCAAATTGATGTGTTAAATAAAGATTTTAATGCTTTGAATTCAGATTACTCTTCAGTTCCAACTTTATTCTCAGGCGTAAAAGCAAATGTTGGAATTACATTTGTATTACAAAATGTAGTAAGAAGATCCACAACTACATCATCATGGTCTACTAATGACGCTATGAAAAAATCAGCAAAAGGAATTGCTCCAACTACACCAACTACTGTTTTAAACATGTGGTCATGTAATATGGGTGGTGGTATTCTTGGTTATGCACAATTTCCTGGAGGAGCTTCTGCTACTGACGGAGTTGTAATTGACAACAATGCTTTTGGAACTACAGGTACTGCAGCTGCACCATTTAACTTAGGAAGAACAGCTACTCACGAAGTAGGTCACTGGATGAACTTACGCCACATTTGGGGTGATGCAACTTGTGGAAGTGATTTAGTTTCTGATACACCTACGCATAACACTGCAAATTACGGTATCCCTGCTTATCCTCATTACAGCACTTGTACTGGTACTCCAGTAGAAATGACAATGAACTACATGGATTATACTGATGATGCTGGAATGTACATGTTCTCTAACGGTCAAAAATCTAGAATGGCTGCTTTATTTGTTTCAGGTGGAGCAAGAGCAAGTTTCGGAATATAATTTTATTTTAAAATCATTTGAAAGAGGTGATCTAAAAAGTCACCTCTTTTTAATTTTAGGCATTTTGACTCTATTTTTCAACAAATTAATAGCTGCTTCTCAACTGGATAAATTACTATTATTTTTTAAAGTATTGTATGCTGTTATTTAGAACAATAAAGCTGAACCATTAAAGATTCTTACCCTAAAAGAATTGTTCCAAGTCCTTTTCTGAATTATTCCTTTAATTAAAAAATATAGAAAATTGCTAAAATTTATAAACAATTAACCAAAACCATTACTATAGAACAAATTTATTATGAAAAAAATTCTTTTATCTGCTGTAGCATTATTGATGCTTTTTTCTTGTCAAAATGACACAACAGAAATTACTCCATCAGCTGATGCAATTGCAAAACGTGGTTGCGCATCTCAAGAGGTGTTAGCTGCCCAAATGAAGGCTGATCCAACTTTAGCCTTAAGAATGAACGAAATTGAAGCATTTACACAAAAAGCAATGTCAACAGGCCGTTTAGTAAACGGAAAAATTCAAATTCCTGTAGTAGTGAACGTACTTTATAGAACAACAGCTGAAAATATTTCATTAGCTCAAATTCAATCACAAATTGATGTTTTAAATAAAGATTTTAATGCAACGAATTCCGATTTTAATCAAGTTCCTTCTTTATTTTCAGGTGTAAAAGCGAACGTAGGAATCTCTTTTGTACTAGAAGCTGTTTACAGAAAAGCAACTACTAAAACTTCTTGGGGAACTAACGATGCAATGAAAATTACTTCTCAAGGCGGAATTGCTCCAACATCTCCAACTACTAAGATGAACCTTTGGGCTTGTACTATCGGTGGAGGAATCTTAGGCTATGCACAATTTCCTGGTGGATCATCTTCTACTGATGGTGTTGTAATTGATTCTAAATACTTAGGAAATACTGGTACAGCCGTATACCCTTTCAACTTAGGAAGAACTGCAACACATGAAGTGGGTCACTGGATGAACTTACGCCATATTTGGGGTGATGCAACTTGTGGTAGTGATTTAGTATCTGACACACCAACTCACAATGCTGCAAATTCTGGAGTTCCTGCTTACCCACATTACAGTACTTGTTCAGGTACGCCAGTAGAAATGACTATGAATTACATGGATTATACTGACGATAGAGGAATGTACATGTTCTCTAATGGACAAAAATCAAGAATGGCTGCTGTTTTTGTATCTGGTGGATCAAGAGCTAGTTTCAGATTATAATTTTTTAGATTTTTTTTGAAATTAAAACTCGCTACATGTTAGCGAGTTTTTTTTATATTTACAATCTAAAATAGAAACATGATTACATCAAAAACCATTTCAAACGGGATTCTTAGAGCATTATTAACACTAACTTTCTGTGGCTTAGTCTTGTTCTTTTTTTACCAAATTCAATCCGTATTGATTTATCTTGTTGTATCATTCATACTCACATTAATAGGAAATCCCATTTTGGACTTTTTTAAAAAGCGATTGAAATTCAATCATATTGTTGCAACGATAGCAACGTTGTTTATTTTCATATTAATCATTTTTGGTTTTATAATGATGTTTGTTCCATTAGTTTTATCTCAAGGACAAAACCTTTCGCTTCTTAACACCGCTGAAATTGAAAAAAACATTCTTGAGTTAATCAGTCAAATAACCGTTTTCCTAGATGCTCACCAAATTGATTCTGCTCAAGTATTAAAAGAAGCAAACATAACATCTAAAATAAACTTTAATTTCATTCCTAACTTTTTAAACACAATTTTGGGCACACTAAGTAGTTTAGGCGTTGGATTAGGTTCGGTTTTATTTATTACTTTTTTCTTTTTAAAAGACAGACTCATGTTCATTGTAGGAGCAAAAAAACTAATCCCTAACAGCCATGAGGATCAAATATTACATTCATTAGAAAAAATCAATCATTTGTTATCACGCTATTTCATTGGCTTACTGATTCAATTATTCATCGTATTCCTTTTATATCTTATTGTGTTATTCATTTTTGGAGTTCCTAACGCACTTGTCATTGCCTTTTTATGTGCAGTTTTGAACATTATCCCATATATTGGACCGCTTATAGCATCAGTTTTAGCGGCGATTCTAACCATGTTAAGCAATCTGGGAAGTGATTTTCAATCTGAAATTTTACCTACCACCATCTATGTTTTAATTGGATTTTGGATTGTTCAAATTATCGATAACAATTTATCCCAGCCCATCATTTTTTCTAAAAGTGTAAGTTCACATCCGCTGGAAATATTCCTGGTTATCTTAATTGCAGGATTCCTATTTGGAATATTAGGAATGGTTATAGCAGTTCCTTTTTACACCATAATTAAGGTCATGGGTAAAGAATTTTTCCCGGAAAACAAAATAATCATGTTATTAACTAAAGATATTTAATGTTGGATTTAATGCTTTTAAATCCCGAAATACAAGCATTTATCAATGCGAATATTGGCACGAGCATTTCGAAATTAGCGCTTCAAAAAAATCCATTTCCTGAGGTGGATTGGATTCGTATTTTGAATCAAATTGAAGCCAAATCAAAAGCAAAAGATAAATTACCGAATTGGTTTGCTACCAAAAATATTATTTATCCAAGTAAAATCTCAATAGAACAAACTTCATCCCAAAAAACAGCTCAATACAAAGCTTCCATTGTTTCTGGCGAAAGTTTAATTGATTTAACGGGAGGTTTTGGTGTAGACGATTATTATTTTATAGAAAAAATAAAGAATGTCGCCCATTGCGAAATCAATTTAGAATTATCAGCAGTTGTAAAACATAATTTCGAACAATTAAATGTTTCAAATATTACTTGTTATTCAGGTGATAGTTTAGATACTTTACAAATTTTAAATAAAAAATGGGACTGGATTTACATTGATCCATCCAGACGAAATGATGCCAAAGGAAAAGTATTTCTGCTAAAAGATTGCTTGCCTAATGTTCCTGAAAATTTAGATTTTTATTTTAAAAATACTGAGGCAATTTTAATAAAAACTGCTCCATTGCTGGACATTTCAGCCGGATTATCTGAATTACAACATGTAAAAACAATTCATATTGTAGCCTTCGATAACGAAGTTAAAGAATTACTATGGGAAATCCACAAATCTTTTTCTGGCAATACAACTATAAAAACAATAAACATAACAAAAGATAAATCAGACACTTTTGAATTTATTTTGAATGAAGAATCTAATTCTTCAAAGTTCAGTTTGCCACAAAAATATCTTTACGAACCCAACAGCGCGATAATGAAATCCGGCGGATTCGATGCTGTGAGTTCCTTTTACAACTTAAATAAACTTCACAAACACTCCCATTTATACACTTCGACTGAAATCAAATCTTTTCCAGGGCGTGTTTTTGAAATTCAAAAAATTTTATCGTACAACAAATCGGAAATGAAATCCTTTTTAGAAAACACACAAGCAAATATAACCACACGAAATTTTCCAGATGGTGTAGAAAGTATTCGGAAAAAATGGAAAATTAAAGACGGAGGAAATAGCTATTGTTTTTTCACAACCGATGAAAATAATCATAAAATTGTTTTAATTTGCACCAAAATATCATAAAAATGAAACATCTGATCACACTAACTTTATTTTTATTCTCCTTAAATATATTTGCTCAAAAACCTTGTGATTACAGTACAAACGTCACCGATTCTTTAGGTACTTACAAATCAACGAAGGACTACATGATCAGCGAGAAAAATTTTGCCGGAAATTCCAGTTATATTTTTTATTCTTTGGCATTAACAGATGATTTACCAACATTAAACGTACAAATTATCCAAAAAAGTAAAGACTTTTTGAAAGCGAATTGTTTTGATAAAAACTCCAAATTATATTTACAGTTAAATAATGGAAAAATAATCACGTTGATTCATATTGATCAAGAAAATTGCGGCACCATGATTCGTGATGAAAAAGGATTTGACAATAGAGTGAATTCAGGGATTTTCATGTTTATGAAAGACAGCTTTGAAGAGCTGAAAAAATCTCCTGTATCAATGATGCGAATTAAATATTTGACAGATACCGAAGATTATGTCTTCAAAAAAGAGTTTAAATCTGAACTAACAAACGAAACTTACAATCCCGAAACCTATTTCATTGAGTCCTTAAAATGTATTGAATAGATACTTATTTACATTTCCATTTAACATTTGAAACTTTATCATACAAACCGGATTTCAAATTGTAATGCCACCATTCTGAATCGAAAGAATTAAATCCACTGCTAGTCATAATGGTTTTCAATAGTAATCGGTTTTGTTTTACCTCTGCCGAAACATTTGGATAATTATGACTTGCTTCTATTCCAAAAAAATCGAAATCTGTTCCCATTGGCACTTCATTTCCATTACTGTCCACTAAAGTAATATCTACAGCTCCTCCTCTATTATGAATAGAACCTTTGGCAGGATTGGCCACATATTCTGGGTTAGAAACAATTTTCCACATTTTTTTTTGAATATCCAAAGGGCGGTAACAATCAAAAATTTTGATTTTATACCCTTTTTCCATGAATCTCAAATTGGCTTCCACAAGTGCAGTAACCGTTTTTAATCTTAAAAAACATTCCGCACAATCGTATACTTTTGATTTCAGGAAATTATCATCCGTCGCATACTTCATGTCATATTCAAAATCTTGACTATACTCTTTTAAATTTACAAATGTAGTATCATTGATAGTCACACTATTTTTTTCTTGAGTATCCACAATGATAGTTTGCGACTTGCAAGAAACAATACAAAAAAGAGAAGATAGAATTATAAATGGTTTGAAGTATGAAGTCATGAATACTATTTTTTATAAAAATAAAACTTTTTTTTGGGATTTTAGAAACTATAAAAAACAAAAAAACCGATACTAATAAAAGTATCGGTTTAAGTGAAGGCAGAAGGATTCGAACCTTCGACCGCCTGCTTAGAAGGCAGGTGCTCTATCCAGCTGAGCTATGCCTCCATTGCTCTTGGAAAAAAATTAGTCGGGGTGGCAGGATTCGAACCTGCGGCCTCCTGCTCCCAAAGCAGGCGCGATAACCGAGCTACGCTACACCCCGAAAAAAACAAAAAATCAAAAAGCGGAGGGACAGGGACTCGAACCCTGGCACCGATTACTCGATGACAGTTTAGCAAACTGCTCCATTACCACTCTGGCACCCCTCCAAGCTCAAGAAAACGTGTCCTGTTTTGCGGTTGCAAATTTAAGACATCTTTAGACTTCTCACAACTATTTGAAGGCTTTTTTTTAATCTTTTTTATCATTTTTATAAAAAAGCTTCACAATCAAACATATAGAATAAAAATAAATATAAAAAAGATAAACTCAGTATCAAAATATGAAATTGTATAAAAAAGTTTAAATTTGCTACATAAACTAACATTATGAAAGTCATGAACAAAAGAGTTGTTATCGTTTCTGCCGTTAGAACACCTATCGGAAGTTTTATGGGGGGATTGTCTACAGTTACCGCTCCAAGATTAGGTGCAGTTGCTATTAAAGGCGCAATGGACAAAATAAAATTAGATCCAAATTTAATTGATGAAGTATTTATGGGCAATGTAGTTCAAGCTGGCGTAGGACAAGCTCCTGCCAGACAAGCTGCAATTTTTGCCGGTTTACCCAATACCGTTGCCTGCACCACAGTAAATAAAGTATGTGCTTCAGGAATGAAGGCAGTTATGTTGGGCGCGCAAGCGATTCAATGTGGTGATGCCGAAATTGTGGTTGCCGGTGGGATGGAAAACATGAGTTTAATTCCACATTATATGCATTTAAGAAATGGAACTAAATTTGGTCCTGCATCCATGGTTGACGGAATGCAGAAAGATGGACTTACTGATGCTTACGATAACAGCGCTATGGGAGTGTGTGCTGACTTATGTGCTACAGAATATAACTTTACTCGTGAAGATCAAGATAACTTCGCAATTCAATCGTATGAGCGTAGTGCAAAAGCATGGGAATCTGGAAAATTTGACAATGAAGTTGTTCCTGTTCCTGTTGCACAAAGAAAAGGTGATCCTATCATCGTTTCTAAAGACGAAGAATTCTCTAATGTAAAATTAGACAAAATACCTTCATTGAATGCTGTTTTTACAAAAGACGGAACAGTAACTGCTGCAAACGCATCTACAATAAACGACGGTGCAGCAGCAGTAATCTTAATGAGTGAGGAAAAAGCTATCGCTTTAGGATTAAAACCTTTGGCATACATCAAAGGATATGCTGATGCGGCTCAGGAACCAAAATGGTTTACTACAAGCCCTGCAAAAGCAATTCCAAAAGCATTGGAAAAAGCAGGAATAGCGATTAGTGATGTTGATTATTTTGAATTTAATGAAGCATTTGCTGTTGTAGGTCTGGCTAATTCTAAAATTTTAGGCTTAGAGGACAACAAAGTAAATGTAAATGGTGGCGCTGTATCTTTAGGACACCCACTTGGTTGTTCAGGAGTTAGAATAATTGTTACTTTAATCAATGTTTTAGAACAAAATAATGGAACTATCGGCGCTGCTGCAATTTGCAATGGCGGTGGCGGTGCTTCGGCAATTGTAATCGAAAGAGCTTAAATATTTATAAAGTAAGGGTTATAAATTATAAACTTGTAACTCTTACTTTTTAACTACTAAAAAAACCTAAATGTTCGGAATTTGTAATCTAGCCATAATCCCGCTTCGCTTTGAACCGAGTGACAGAAGCGAAATCGTTTCTCAAGTTTTATTTGGTGAACATTTTGAAATTTTAGAACAATTGAGACAATGGTCCAGAATCAGGACGCAATACGACAGGTATGAAGGCTGGATAGATTCCAAACAATTACAACTGATTTCAGAAATTAGTTATCATCAATTATCTGCCGAAGCTACTATTTTAAATGCAGACTTAATTGAATATATCACTACACCAAACAATCTGCTGATACCAATTCCGCTTGGCTCTTGTTTATCTTTTCTGAATCATAACGAGATAAACACTTCTAATTTTGATTTTGAAGGAACTAAAACCAGTGGAGAAAAAAGCAAAGAAAACTTAATTAATACTGCCTTCATGTATTTGAATGCTCCATATCTTTGGGGAGGAAAAACTCCTTTTGGTATCGATTGTTCGGGTTTTAGTCAAATGGTATATAAACTCAATGGATTCAAATTACTTCGTGATGCTTCACAACAATCTGCTCAAGGAGAAGCCTTAAGTTTTATTGAAGAAAGCGAACCTGGTGATTTAGCTTTTTTTGATAATGAAGAAGGTAATATCATCCATGTAGGAATTATAATGGCTGATAACTACATCATTCATGCCAGCGGAAAAGTTCGAATAGATCGTTTGGATCATTTAGGAATTTTTAATGCTGAGACAAATAAGCATACACACAAATTAAGAGTCATTAAAAAAATTGTATAAAAAAACCTGTCTAAAATTAGACAGGTTTTTTTTGTACTTTAAAACAAATATTACATTTTCGCTTTCAATGCTTTGTATTCTGCAGTCATTTCTAATGCGCTGTAAACACCTAAAAGAGTTTTAGAAACATCTGAATTTTTTGAATCTAATTCAACCGCTTTTTCAAGATAAGGAATCGTTGCTTTAAAAAGCTCTTCTCTTTTCTTTTTTAATTCATCGTAACGCTTCATATCCTTTGCAGAAGTACCCAATTTGTTCATTTCATCAATAATCACTTTTTCATTCTCTAACTTCATTGCAGCTAGATTAATATAAGCATTGATGTATTTTGGGTTAATTTCAATAACTTTTTTGTAATATTTCTCTGCATCAGCAGTATTCTTAGCATTTGCACTTAATACTCCAAGGTTAAAAATCAATTCTACGTCGTTTGGATTTTTTTCCAATACTTCAGCAATTAACTTCTTATACATGTCAAAATCTTTTGTTTCTAAATAAAGATTAGCCTCTGTCAAAGTCAAAGAAGTATCCTCAGGATTTGCTAATCTCGCTTCAGAGATTGCTTTTTTAGCTTCCTCTGTCTTACCTTTTTCCACTAAAATCAAAGCCATATTCTTGTAAATTTCACCTCTTTTAGAAGGAACAACTTCAGTTCTAGGTTTCTCATGAGTCCCCAATTTTACCATTTTGTCTCTCTCCTGAGCAGTCGTAAAAAAATCTTCTTGAGTAGTTAACTTATTTACAGCAAAATAACTAGTTCCTTTTCCAGAATAGTTTAACGTTTTCAAATTATCATACAACTCAAGTGCTTTGTCATATTCTTTCGCATTTACATACGTTGAAGCAGCATAATATAAATTGATGGTGTCTTTTTTATCCAATAAATAAGCATCATATAATTTTTTAGCACTATCTGAATGCTTATCCAATTTTGAATCAGCAATTGCACCATTAATTAATTTAAATTTAATATCTGTAATGGAGGCTGCAGCTTGAGTTGAAAATTTTACTTTCCCAGAAGCTTTTTCAGCTGCAATTAAATCTTGATACGCTTTTGCAGCAAGCGAAAGATTCGTATTAGCATCAACATTCTTGTTTGCTAAATCCAATAAAGCGTTTCCTTTTACAAAGAAAAACTGTGCTTTTTCAGCATCTGGAGCATTCGCTATTAAAGATTCTGCTTCCATCAAAATGGTTACCGCCTCTTGGGATTTCCCACCTTTAAGCGCCTTTTCAGCTGCTTTAATTTGATCTTTTTGAGCAAAAGTAGCTACTGATATCAATAACGCTGATGCTAGTAATACATATTTACCTTTCATAATATTCTCTGTTTGTTTAATAATTATTCTTGTTTTTCTTTTTTAATTATGCTTCGTCGTCAGAATCGTCTTCTTCAGTTTCATCCTCAGTGTCATCTTCTTCGGTTTCATCTTCATCATCGTCCTCTTCTACACCTTCGTCCTCAAGAACTTCCAGAACCGGTTTCACTCTTTCGATAGCTTCAGATTCAACAATATTTCCGTTTTCATCAACAACCACTTCTGCAACATCGTCTTTCATAACTTTTGTAACTGCAGCAATCGAATCGTTTCCTTTGATATTAATCAATTTCACACCTTGTGTTGCACGTCCCATCACTCTTAAATCTTCAACAGCCATTCTGATTGTTAATCCAGATTTATTAATAATCATCAAATCGTCCGCATCAGTAACCGCATTAATAGAAATCAGTTTACCTGTTTTCTCGGTAATATTTAAGGTCTTAACTCCTTTACCGCCACGATTTGTGATTCGGTACTCATCAAGGCTAGAACGTTTTCCGTATCCATTTTCAGCAACTACTAATATTTCGCTGTTCATGTCATTTACAGTAACCATGCCAATAACTTCATCAGTATCATCTTTTAGTGTAATTCCGCGAACTCCTGAAGCTGTTCTTCCCATCGGACGCGTTTTAGTTTCTTCAAAACGAACTAGTTTTCCAGATTTTACAGCCAAAATAATTTGACTTTCACCATTGGTTAACTTCGCTTCCAATAATTCATCGCCATCTTTAATAGTGATTGCAGCAACTCCATTAACTCTAGGTTTAGAATATTTCTCTAAAGATGTTTTCTTAACCTGACCTTTTTTGGTTACCATAATAAGGTTATGGCTATTGATATAGTCTTTATCTTTTAAATCCTGAGTACAGATAAACGCTTTTACTTTATCGTCGCTTTCTATGTTGACCAAGTTTTGAATTGCTCTACCTTTAGCGGTTTTACTTCCTTCCGGTATTTCATAAACACGCATCCAGAAACATTTTCCTTTTTGAGTAAAGAACATCATATATTGATGATTAGTTGCCACAAACATGTGCTCTAAGAAATCCTGATCTCTTGTTCCTGCACTTTTTTGTCCAACTCCACCTCTATTCTGAGTTTTGTATTCCGTAAGATTAGTACGTTTGATATAACCTGCATGTGAAATGGTAATCACCACATTTTCATCGGCAATCAAATCTTCGATACTTACATCACCACCAGAATATTCAATTTGAGAACGACGCTCATCACCGTATTTATCACGAATTTCAGTCAATTCTTCCTTAATTAAAGCAATTCTCAAGTTTACATCCGCTAATAAAGCTTTCAAATGCTCTATTAACTTCATGATTTCGTCGTATTCTGTTCTTAACTTATCTTGTTCAAGACCTGTTAATTGACGCAAACGCATTTCTACAATAGCACGAGATTGAATATCTGATAATTTGAATCTTTCGATTAATTTTTCTCTTGCCTCTTCAGTACTTTTTGAAGCTTTAATTAAAGCAATTACTTCATCAATATTATCCGAAGCAATAATCAAACCTTCTAATATATGTGCTCTTGCTTCCGCTTTTTTCAATTCAAATTGCGTTCTGCGAGTCACTACATCGTGGCGGTGTTCGATAAAATAATGAATCAGATCTTTCAGATTCAACATTTGCGGACGTCCTTTTACGATGGCAATATTGTTTACACTAAACGAAGATTGTAATTGTGTAAATTTATAAAGTGTATTCAAAACTACGTTTGGTGTAGCATCACGTTTTAAAATATAAACGATACGCATCCCGTTTCTATCCGATTCATCTCGGATATTCGCAATTCCATCAATTTTTTTGTCATTTACCAAATCAGCCGTACGCTTAATCATATCGGCTTTATTGACTTGATACGGAATTTCGGTAACAATGATGCACTCACGACCATCCACTTCTTCAAAACCAACTTTGGCACGCATTACGACTCTACCTCTTCCTGTTTTGAAAGCTTCACGAACGCCTTCATATCCATATATTATACCACCAGTAGGAAAATCAGGAGCTTTGATATGCGTCATCAACTCGTCAACTTCAATATCATTATTATCCATGAAAGCTAACGTACCATTGATTACCTCAGTTAAATTGTGAGGTGGCATATTAGTCGCCATACCTACTGCAATTCCTGTTGCCCCATTTATTAATAAGGTAGGAACACGCGTTGGCATTACCGTTGGCTCTTCTAAAGTATCATCAAAATTTAATTTAAAATCAACCGTTTCTTTATCTATATCCGCTAATATTTCTTCCGAAATCTTACGCATTCTAGCCTCTGTATAACGCATTGCTGCAGGACTATCACCATCTACAGAACCAAAGTTACCCTGGCCATCAATCAATAAATAACGCATACTCCATTCTTGAGCCATACGAACCATGGCATCATAAACTGAGGTGTCACCGTGAGGGTGATATTTACCAAGAACTTCCCCAACAATTCTTGCGGACTTTTTGTGGGCTGATCTAGAGTTAACTCCTAAATCATGCATTCCAAATAGTACTCTTCGATGTACTGGTTTCAAGCCATCTCTAACATCTGGAAGCGCTCTTGATACAATTACTGACATCGAATAATCGATGTAAGCCGTTTTCATTTCATCTTCAATGTTAATAGGAATTAACTTTTCTCCTTCAGACATAAGTTGTTATATTAAATAATTATATTAGTTTCAAAACGTGCCAATATACGCTTTTTTGAAATTTTTAAACCAATTTTAAAACACTTATTTCAATGATTTATTAACAAATTAAACTTCGCTTTTCGTTAATAATTTAAGGGAAATTTAACTTTAATATTATGATTATTTTTGTCTCTTAGCTGACACGACTTCTTATAGGAACGGTTTTTGTTTTTCTATCACTAATTCACTAAATTTACGATATCAAATATATATTATGGATGATAATTTTTCACCAAGAGTAAAAGACGTTATTACTTACAGCAAGGAAGAAGCTTTGAGACTAGGACATGACTTTATAGGAACAGAACACTTAATGTTGGGTATTTTAAGAGACGGAAATGGTAAAGCAATTCAAATATTGAATAACCTGGATGTTGATTTAGACCACTTACGTAGAAAAGTGGAAATCCTTAGCCCTGCCAGCCCAAGCTTAGAAGTAAATGTTGAAAAGAAAAACCTACACTTGACAAGACAAGCAGAAAGAGCCTTGAAAACCACTTTTCTAGAAGCTAAAGTATTTCAAAGTTCTTCTATCAGCACCGCACATTTATTGCTGTGCATATTAAGAAACGAAAACGATCCAACAACCAAGCTACTTAATAAACTTAAAATTGATTATGATGTAGCTAAAGAACAATATCTAAACATGACTCCAAACGAAGAAGATTTTATAGAAAACTTGCCACGAAACGAATCGTATAATGACGATTCAGGACAAGATGACAGTCTCAAAGAAGGGACCTTTAACAATCCAGCCAATAAATCTAATAAAAAATCAAAAACACCAGTTTTAGATAATTTCGGTAGAGATTTAACAGAAATGGCTGAAGAAGGAAAACTAGATCCTGTTGTGGGGCGCGAGAAAGAAATTGAACGTGTTTCTCAAATTTTGAGCCGAAGAAAAAAGAACAATCCATTACTTATTGGAGAACCTGGAGTGGGAAAATCAGCTATTGCTGAAGGTTTAGCGTTGCGAATTATTCAGAAAAAAGTATCTCGTACTTTATTCAATAAACGTGTCGTAACTTTGGATTTGGCGAGTCTGGTTGCCGGTACAAAATACCGAGGACAATTTGAAGAACGCATGAAAGCGGTAATGAATGAACTGGAAAAAAATGATGATATCATTCTTTTCATAGATGAAATTCATACAATTGTAGGTGCCGGTGGCGCAACAGGTTCATTAGATGCTTCTAACATGTTCAAACCTGCATTAGCTCGTGGAGAGATTCAATGTATTGGTGCTACAACATTAGACGAATACAGACAATACATAGAAAAAGATGGGGCATTAGAAAGACGTTTTCAAAAAATAATTGTGGAACCTACATCAGTTTCCGAAACAATTACAATTTTGAATAATATCAAAAACAAATACGAAGATCATCACAATGTTACCTACACACAGGAAGCAATTGAAGCTTGTGTAAAATTAACGGATAGATATATGTCGGAACGTTTCTTGCCGGACAAAGCTATTGATGCGTTAGACGAAGCGGGTTCAAGAGTTCACATTACCAATATTGAAGTTCCTAAACAAATTTTAGATCTCGAACGTCAATTAGAGGATGTTCGTGAATTGAAAAATGTTGTAGTGAAAAAACAAAAATACGAAGAGGCTGCTAAACTTCGTGATGATGAAAAGCGTATTGAAAAAGACTTAGCAATCGCCCAAGAACAATGGGAAGAAGATGCTAAAAATAACCGAATTGAAGTTACCGAGGATAATGTTGCTGATGTTGTTTCTATGATGAGCGGAATTCCTGTGAATCGTATTGCGCAAACAGAAAGCAATAAACTGGCTAAACTTCCAGAACTAATTGAAGGTAAAGTTATTGGACAAAAAGAAGCGGTAATGAAAATTGCTCGTTCTATCCAAAGAAATCGTGCCGGATTGAAAGATCCGAATCGTCCAATTGGTTCTTTCATATTCTTGGGACAAACCGGTGTTGGTAAAACGCAATTGGCGAAAGTTTTGGCTAAAGAATTATTCGATTCTGAAGATGCATTGATTCGTATTGACATGAGTGAATACATGGAGAAATTTGCGATTTCTCGTTTAGTTGGAGCTCCTCCGGGATATGTAGGATATGAAGAAGGTGGTCAATTAACAGAAAAAGTTCGTAGAAAACCATATTGTGTTGTTTTATTGGATGAGATTGAAAAAGCGCATCCTGATGTTTTCAATATGCTATTGCAAGTTTTGGATGACGGTTATTTGACAGACAGTTTAGGTCGAAAAATTGATTTCAAAAACACTATAATTATCATGACTTCAAATGTTGGAGCCAGACAATTAAAAGATTTTGGACAAGGAGTAGGTTTTGGAACTGCTGCCAAAGTAGCTCAGGCTGACGATAATTCGAAAAGCATCATTGAAAACGCATTGAAAAAAACTTTTGCTCCTGAATTCTTAAATAGAATTGATGATGTAATTGTTTTCAATGCTTTGGAGAAACATGATATCGATTTGATTATCGAAATCGAATTGAAAAAATTATTTGCTCGTGTTGCTGAATTAGGATATCAATTGAATCTTTCTGATAAAGCTAAAGCTTTTATTGCAGAGAAAGGTTTCGATAGACAATTTGGCGCAAGACCACTAAAAAGAGCCATTCAGAAATATGTTGAAGATGCGCTTGCCGAAGAAATCATCACTTCGAAAATTAGCTCTGGAGATGAGATTTTCATGGATATTGAAGATGGCGCTCAAGAATTAACTGTTCAAGTTCATAAGGCAGGAGAACCAACAAACCTATAATTATTAAGCAATTATCGTGTAATAAACCCGTTACGTTTTTATAACATAACGGGTTTATTCTTTACAGCAAATACCCTTTTTTTAAAAACAAATATTTACATTTGAGTTTTAAAAAAAAGATTTAATAAAATTAATTTATGTCAGATAACAAAGTTATTCTAGGTAGTGAAGAATGGTGTTCTTTTCCAGAATTAGGAATTCCTACTATTAAAGCCCGAGTAGATTCGGGTGCAAAAACATCTGCTCTACATGCTATAAACATTGCTCCATTCATTAAAAATGAAAGCAATTGGGTAAAATTTGACATTAACCCGATTCAAAATAATTTAAAAACGGTAATTCATTGTGAAGCACCTTTAATTGATAAACGGATTGTTAAAAGTTCCAGTGGTTTTAGAGAACAACGTTATGTAATTCAAACAAATCTACAAATTGGAAGTTCTCAGTGGCCAATAGAAATGACATTGACTAATCGAGATTCTATGGGTTTCAGAATGCTTTTAGGTCGTGAAGCCATGAGTGGAAGAGTTCTAGTTGATCCCGAACAAAAATATCTTTTGGGGCAACCTACAACTGACACATTAAAAGAATTATATAAAAATTCGGAAAAAGCGAGTTCTGGTTTACGAATCGGACTTTTAGCCAGTAATCCTGAATTATACAGCAACAAGCGTATCATGGAAGCTGGTGAAATGCGTGGTCACGAAATGCACTTCCTGAACATGAAGGAATGCTACATGAAACTGGATGCAAAAACACCAGAAATTCATTATCGTGGTGGAAAAATACTAAATCAATTTGACGCCATCATACCGAGAATCAGGCCTAGTATCACTTTTTACGGATGCGCATTGACACGACAATTTGAAGCCTTAAAAGTGTATTGTTTGAATTCATCGAATGCCATTACACAATCCCGAGATAAATTGTATTCATTACAATTGTTATTAAATCACGGTGTAGAAATTCCTACGACTGGTTTCGCTAATTCCCCTTTAGATACTGATGACTTGATAAAAATGGTTGGAGGTTCTCCTTTAATCGTAAAATTACTCGAAGGAACCCAAGGAAAAGGAGTCGTATTAGCAGAAACGAAAAAGGCAGCAGAAAGTGTAATAAATGCTTTCAAAAGCTTAAATGCCAATATATTAGTTCAAGAATTTATCAAAGAAGCCAACGGAAAAGACATTCGTTGTTTTGTAATTGATGGAAAAGTTGTTGCCGCTATTCAGCGTGAAGCAATGCCAGGCGAATTTAGAGCCAACATTCATCTTGGAGGAACAGCATCGGTTATAAAAGTTACTGCAGAAGAAAAACGTATTGCCATAAAAGCTACGAAAGCTATGGATTTGAAAGTAGCAGGTGTTGACATCATTCGTTCTTCTAAAGGGCCTTTGTTACTGGAAGTAAATTCATCACCAGGATTAGAAGGAATTGAAGGCGCTACTAATAAAGATATTGCCGGCGAAATGATCAAAGCAATTGAAAAAAACTTCAAACAAAAAACAGATTTAAAATAGTTTTATACCAACCTTAAATTTGTAAAAAATTTATTTAAGTTTTAGTCATTCTTAAAGTTAAAAACAAAATAGTAAACCTAAAAAAATGAACGAGTACTTTGCTATAATTCTTCGCAGTAGTGCCGTTTATTTTTTTATGGTTATAGCTTTACGACTTTTTGGCAAGAAAGAATTGTCTCAATTGAACACTGCTGATGTGATATTAATTCTGCTCATCAGTAACTCCGTTCAAAATGCAATGGTAGGAAACGATACCAGTTTATGGGGAGGCTTAGCGGCGGCTTCAGTCCTTTTTACCATCAATTTTATTTTAAAAAAATTAATGTTTAAATATCCTAAATTTAGCGATTTCATGCAAGAAAAACCAGAAATCCTGATACACGATGGAAATCTTGATTTTAAAACTTTAAGCAAATTAAATATCACATCTGATGAATTGAAAGAAGCCATGCGCGAACATGGAATCGAATATTTTAAAGATGTAAAACTCGCAATGTTAGAAATTGATGGAAATATCAGCATAATTTCGGGCAACCAAAATTTAAAACAAACCTATCACAAGCGGAAACACATCCACAAAACTTTAAGCGGAATAAACTAAAGGAAATAGTAAACACAAAGTCAATTTTCGTTATTTTTAGATTTAAAAAAGCACTTGATATGTCAAATATAAAACTAATTATAGAAGAACGTCCGAGTAATATTGGCAACTTTATGGTGGGACGATTACTTCCTTTTCGTCAAAAAAGAATGGTTGGACCTTTTGCATTCATCGATCACATGGGACCTTCTTGCATGAGCGAATACGAAAATTTAGATGTTCCCCCACATCCACATATTGGGCTTTCCACGCTAACCTATCTGTTTGAAGGAAGCATTATGCACCGAGATAGTTTGGGCACGGAAATGGAAATTAAACCCGGACAAATCAATTGGATGACTGCAGGAAAAGGAATCGTCCACTCAGAACGAACTCCGGAGTATTTGCGAAGTTCAGATAAAATGTTGCACGGACTTCAAATTTGGGTGGCATTACCAAAAGAGCTGGAAGAAATGGAACCTTCGTTTTTTCACGTTCCTGAAAACCAAATTCCAGAATGGGAAATAGACAACATAGCTTATAAACTGATCGCGGGAGAAATACTTGGCAGAAAATCTCCTGTCCCAGTTTACAGTCCGCTTTACCTCTTAGAATTAAAAAGCACCACGGCACAAACGGTAACAATTGGCGAGCATTTATTTGGCGAAAGCGCTTTGTATATTTTAGAAGGCAGTATCGAAAGTAAAGAAAATGTTTTTGGTCCAAAGCAAATTTTAATTGCCAAAGACAGCAAACTTTGTACATTTGAAATGGCCGCGAACACGACTATTTATATTTTTGGAGGAGAACCTTTTCCAGAAGAACGTACTATCTATTGGAATTTTGTGGCTTCAACTAAAGAATTGATTGAACAAGCCAAAGAAAAATGGTTGTCACAAACGTTTGATAAAGTTCCTGGTGAAACTGAATTTGTTCCACTTCCGGAGCAAATTAAAAAACAATAAATATGAATAAGATCAAAGCAAATATTGGCACTGAACTGTACAAAACAGAAATAGAATCAGAAACAAATTTGATTATTTCTGATGAGCCTAAAAGCAGCGGAGGGCAAGATTTAGGCTTTGCGCCAAATGAATTATTGGCATCCTCATTAGCAGCTTGCACAGCAATCACTTTGCGCATGTATGCGAATAGAAAAGGTTGGGAATTAACCGATGTTAAAGTTGAAGTAAGTTTTGAAACAAACTCAGTGGAAAACAAATTCAAAATAGTTCGCGATATTCAATTACTTGGAAATTTAGATGAGGATCAACAAGCGCGATTATTAATCATTGCAGATAAATGCCCGATACACAAAATTTTAACCAATCCTATCGAAATAACTACCGAATTAAATTAGAAAGCTATGACAATAGAACATTTCAACGAAACAAAAAACGGTCATTTTAAAGCAATTGCTAATGAAATTGAAGCTGGAAGAATGACTTATACTTGGGCAGGAACAGATAAGTTTATTATTGACCATACAGAAGTAAACCCTGATTTTGCAGGACAAAGCGTTGGCAAAAAAATGGTATTAGAAGCTGTACAATATGCCCGAGAAAACAATCTTAAAATTTTGCCTCTATGTCCTTTTGCGAAAAGCGTATTTGATAAAACTACAGAAATACAAGATCTATTGTTTTAATAAAATAGAATTTTTAGAGCATAAAAAAAACCATTCTAAGAATGGTTTTTTTTATGATTGTAATTTTAGCATTAAATAAAAATACTGAAAATATAATAAATTATTGCTGCTAATATTGCTGAGATTGGAATAGTTAAAACCCAAGCCCATAACAAGCTTACGGTCATTCCCCATCGTACGGCTGAAACTCTTTTAGTAAGTCCAACTCCAATGATAGATCCAGTAATTGTATGCGTTGTACTTACAGGAACTTTAAAATGCTCCGTAAAATATAAGGTTAATGCTCCTGCAGTTTCTGCGGCAACACCTTCGAAAGAAGTTACTTTTGTAATTTTAGAACCCATCGTTTTTACAATTTTCCAACCACCACTCAAAGTACCTGCAGCAATTGCAGAGTAACATGCTAGCGGAATCCAATCTGGCATTTTGAAAGCTCCATTTTCATCCGGAAGAACTACATCTAACCAATCTGGTAAACTTTCCTGTGCGATACCACTAGTTTGAATATAAACGGTAACAGCAGCAGCTATAATACCCATTACTTTTTGGGAGTCATTTCCACCATGCCCTAAACTAAAAGCAGCTGATGACAATAATTGCATTTTCTTTAACCAATATGTTGACTGATGTAGATTTAAACTACTAAAAATCAAACAAAAAGAACTTATTGACAATACAATAAATGCAACTAAAAACCACTTTATATTGTGTGATTCAAAAACAACACTCCAAAGATGGGAGTCGAAACGTGGTTTCTTTATTTCATCAAAGTATATCATTTGACTTTCCACAAACCAAATAGTTAACAGCATTAATCCAACTGTAAAGATTTTAGGATAGATACTTCTTTTAGAAGCATTAAGAAGCCAAATAGAGATTAAATACGACATTAAAGCACCAATTAAAGGAGCCAAAACAATAAAGGCAATAATGATTAAAACCCCAGAAGGGAATCCACCATTTTTTCCTGCGGTATACCAGTTTACAGTATCATACCAATATGCGGTATGAACTTCTGTTCCTTCGATTACTGCATATCCAAAAAAACCATGGACAGCAATAGCGTGTGCAATGGCTGCCCCAGCGAATCCTCCAATAAGAGTATGTGAGGAACTGGATGGAATACCTTGCCACCATGTGAACAAATTCCAAATAATTGCAGCTATAACTCCAGCAAGGATTACAACTAAATCAATTTCTAAAGTATTGGCAGTTTTTGCCACTGTATCCGCGACACCAAAACCAAAAACCCAATAGGCCAAAAAGTTAAAAAAAGCTGCCCAGACAACTGCTTGAAACGGACTTAATACTTTTGTGGCAACAACCGTTGCTATAGCATTGGCAGCGTCATGAAAACCATTGATGTAATCAAAGATCAAAGCCAGTACTATAATAACTATAAGTAGAGTAAATTCCATAAATTATAATTTCAGAATAAAACTGATTGAATTAAGAATGTTTTACAGAAATAGATTCTAGTACACCTGCTACGCTCTTACACTTATCAGTTGCAGTTTCTAAAACTGACAATACTTCTTTGTACTTGATAATGTTTTTTGCATCTGTTTCATTTTCGAATAAATCAAGAACTGCTTTATCATAAACATTGTCTGATTTATTTTCTAATTTGTTGATTCGAAGACAAGCATCAGTGATATTCTTCATTTTTTTCAAATCTCTCAATTCCCTTATTGCCACATCAATATTTTGACATGCTTCAAGGTTAATTTCGGTCAATTTTCTGATAGATTTTGTAATTTTATCCACTTGATACAAACGCATTCTACTCGCCGCACCATGAAGATTACCAGCTACATTGTCTATTGAAGTTATTAATGAATAAATATCTTCTCTATCAAACGGAGTAATAAAATTTCTACTCAACTCAAGATTAGTCTGACGGGTTATATCCTCCCCTTTTTGCTCTAAAACATCAATTTTCTGAAAAAGAACTTCACGCTCTTTCAAAGGAAGGTTTACAGCTTCGTGCAAATTTGTAGCAATTTCAATTAAATTACTTGATGCTTGTTCAAAAAGCGGAAAGAACTTTTTATCTTTAGGAACCAAAAATTGGAAAAAATTATTTATATTCATTTCATTAAAATTTAGTCCGGCAAAATTACTTCATTATTCACCGCTAATGTTAAGCTAACATTAACAAATCGTTTTCAATTTGAAAACTGTTCAAAAAAGAAACCGTCTTTTCAATATCATAATGCAATATTCGGTCTTCTTTAATCAAAGGAACTTCTTCGCGATACGCATTTAAAAACATTTCAATAAAATCACTGGACTGCAAAGGCCGTCTGTATTCAATCGCTTGCGAGGCATTCATTAATTCGATTGCCAAAATGCGTTCCAGATTATCCAAAACACGTAATGCTTTCGTAGCGGCATTGGCTCCCATACTGACATGATCTTCCTGACCGTTACTGGAAACTATACTGTCGACACTAGCTGGAGTTGCCAGTTGCTTATTTTGGCTGGCGATACTGGCAGCGGTATATTGTGGAATCATCAAACCGGAATTCAAACCGGGATTGTCTACTAAAAATGCCGGAAGATTTCTAGTTCCTGAAATCAATTGATACGTTCTTCGCTCCGAAATACTTCCCAATTCAGCCAGAGCTATAGCCATAAAATCTAAGGCTAAAGCCAAAGGTTGTCCGTGAAAATTCCCTCCGGAAATGATTTGGTCACTTTCAATAAAAATATTCGGATTATCCGTAACTGAATTAATTTCAGTCTTAAACACTTTTTTCACATAATCAATCGCATCTTTTGAAGCGCCATGAACTTGTGGCATGCATCGGAACGAATAGGGATCCTGAACATGATTTTTTGCCTGTTCGATAATTTCGCTTCCTTCTAAAAAACCTTTTATGCGATTGGCCGTTACAATTTGTCCTTTATGAGGTCGTATAAAATGGATTAACTCATTAAAAGGTTCTATTCTTCCGTCAAAACCTTCAAGAGAAATGGTTCCTATTAAATCCGCTAAATAAGAAAATTTACTAACTTTCATCAAAATATGCGCGCCATAAGCACTCATAAATTGCGTTCCGTTCAACAAAGCCAATCCTTCTTTTGATTGCAAAACAATGGGCTGCCAATTAAAATGTTTCAAAACTTCACTCGAATGTATTTTTTTTCCTTCAAAATATACTTCGCCTTCGCCTAATAACGGCAACGATAAATGCGCCAAAGGAGCCAAATCTCCAGAAGCTCCCAGTGAACCTTGTGTATAAATTACCGGCAAAATGTCATTATTATAAAACGCAATCAATCGTTCGACCGTTTGCAATTGAATTCCCGAATGTCCATAACTGAGCGATTGTATTTTAAGCAACAACATCAGTTTCACAATTTGAGTTGGCACTTCCTCACCTGTTCCGCAAGAATGCGATTTCACTAAGTTTTCTTGCAATTTTGACAAGTTCTCATTGGATATCTTAACATTACAAAGCGACCCAAAACCTGTATTTATACCATAAATAGGATCTGAATGCGATGCCATTTTTTTGTCTAAATAATCACGACATTTTTGAATATTTATTTTCGCCTCATCAGACAAAGCCAATAATTTGTGGTGAGAAACAATTTCAGCTAATGTTTCCAGGTTAAGCAGTTCAGTACTAATATAATGCGTATTATCCATTTTGATAGTGTTTAAAAGGTAAAATTGAATAAATCTTTATAATTACACAACAATTATTGATAATAATTTAAATTTAATAGTTAAACAAAACCAAAAATTAGATTTCATGCAAATATTCTTATACGCCTTCAAAAAATACTATTTTTTAATAGTCAATTTTCACGGTCTTTTTTAGAAACCAAAATGAGAGTACAAACTAATAAACTGATTTTGCCTGTTTTGAAAGTAATTAGAGGGGAATTTCATCCTTTTAATTCAATAAAAAAGATACTTGCGCGCTAAAGCAATTTGAAAAATTTGCTGATTTCTACGAATAGCTTCATCATAGACTTGATAAATCACACAATATTTCATAATCATCAAATAGCATCGGATATTTTCAAATATTCGCAAAAACACAATTAAAGGCGCTGTTTTTTATAAAAAACTGTACTTTTGAAACATCAAAATGGTAAACAATAAAGCTACATATCACTCTTCAATAACAACTCAAATCTGGGTTGGCACTGCTGTTACGTTTACTACAACAACTACAACTACCCCTTTGGGGTAAATTTTCAACATATAATCCTATTATTATATTTTTTTTCGGAAGAAAGAAAGTTCTTGGGTATATAATAAACATTGCATTTTCAAAAAAAAAAAAACACACACCATTAAATCGTCTGCAACAACTAAATAGCGATTTATCATTACATTAAAATAACTTGATATGAAAGTATTAAAATTTGGCGGAACTTCCGTTGCCAATGCACAAAATATAAAACTGGTTTTAGCAATCGTTAGCGATAAAGCAAAAGAAGAAAAATTAATCGTTGTGGTTTCCGCTTTCAGTAAAGTAACAGATTTGCTTCAACTTGCTTCGCAAAAAGCGGCTACCGGAGATGAAAGTTTCAAAGATATTCTTGCCGAAATCGAGAAAAAACATTTAGATGCTTTGAAAGAACTAATTCCTGTAAGCGAACAAAGCAGTCTTTTGAGCCACATCAAAAGAATCGTCAATCACCTAGAAACCTTATTGGATGGATGTTATCTTTTGGGTGAATTATCATCTAGAACTTCAGACACAATTTTGAGTTTTGGCGAATTACTGTCTTCGTATATCATCGCAGAAGCTTTAAAACAAAATCTAAAAAACAGCAATTATAAAGACAGTCGTGAATTGATCAAAACCAATAATCATTTTGGAAAAGCTATCGTGAATTTTGATGTTTCCAATGAATTAATTGTAGACTTTTTTGCTTCGAATGAAAATCAGGTGGTTGTTATGCCCGGATTTATTGCTGCTTCGTTAGACGGAATCAACACTACTTTAGGTCGCGGTGGATCTGATTATACTGCCGCTATTCTTGCAGGCGCTCTTGATGCAAATGATTTGGAAATTTGGACTGACGTCAACGGAATGTTTACTGCCAATCCAAAAATTGTAAAACAAGCACAACCTATCGCCTACATTTCCTATCAGGAAGCGATGGAGTTGTCGCATTTTGGTGCCAAAGTTTTATATCCGCCAACAATCCAGCCTGTATTGAGAAAGAATATTCCAATTCTGATCAAAAATACTTTTGAACCAACTGCTGAGGGAACGTATATTTCCAATCAGGTTTTTGCGCAAACCAATCCCGTAAAAGGAATTACACATATTGATGCAATCACATTGATTACGCTTGAAGGTTCCGGAATGATTGGTGTTTCCGGTTCTTCCAAAAGACTTTTTGAAGTATTATCCAATAAAAATATCAATGTAATTTTCATCACTCAAGCCTCATCTGAACATTCTATTTGTATCGGAATTCTAAATTCAGATGCTGATGTGGCGGAAGATTCCATTAATAAAGCGTTTGAAGTAGAAATTTTACAAAATAAAGTAGAACCTTGTATCGTTGAAAAAAACCTGTGCATCATTGCTTTGGTGGGCGAAAACATGAAAAACCATCAAGGTTTAAGCGGTCGAATGTTCAGTACTTTGGGTAAAAATAATGTCAATATACGAGCGATTGCACAAGGTGCTTCCGAAAGAAATATTTCGGCAGTAATCAACGAAAGAGATGTTAAGAAAGCATTGAATTCGTTGCACGAAAACTTCTTTGAAGAAAATACAAAACAGTTAAACCTGTTTGTAATGGGCGTTGGAAATGTAGGAGAAAAATTCATCGAGCAAATCCACCAACAAAAGAAATTCCTAAAAGAAAATCTAAAAATAAACTTGCGTGTTATAGCATTGTCTAATTCCCGAAAAATGTATTTTGATGAAGACGGAATCGCTCTCAAAGAATGGAAATTCTTATTGGAAACCGGAGAAGCTGCTGACAAAGAAAAGTTTATTTCTAATGTGAAAGAACTGAATTTACGCAACAGTATTTTTGTGGATATCACTGCAAATGAAAGCGTGTCTAAAACCTACGAACAATTTTTAAAAAGAAATATTGCGGTGGTAACCTGCAACAAAATTGCCTGTGCCTCCGAGTATGATAATTATAAAAAACTGAAAAAATTATCGCAACAATTTAATGCTCCTTTTCTTTTTGAAACGAATGTGGGAGCTGGATTACCAATCATTGATAGCGTAAAAAATCTAGTTGCTTCGGGCGATAAAGTCAATAAAATTCAAGCCGTTTTATCTGGAAGTCTGAACTTTATCTTTAATAATTTCGATGAAAACAACACTTTTCATAATGTCGTTAAAGAAGCTGGTGTACAAGGATTTACAGAGCCGGATCCAAAGATAGATTTGAGCGGAATTGACGTTGCTAGAAAGATATTAATCTTGATTCGTGAAAGTGGTTACAAAATGGAAATTGACGAAATCACAAATGAATCTTTCATGCCTGCTGAATGTTTAGATACGACTTCAAATGAAGCGTTTTTCGAATCCTTACAAACGCATGCAGCTCATTTTGAAACTATTTATAAAGAAGCATTAAGCAAAGAATCTCGTTTGAAATACGTAGCGCAGTTCGAAAATGGAAAAGCAAATGTTGGTTTAAGATTCATCCCGAAAGACCACCCGTTTTACAATTTAGAAGGAAAAGACAATATCGTATTATTCTTCACCGATCGTTATGTGGACCAACCTTTATTGATAAAAGGTGCCGGTGCCGGAGCTGCAGTTACTGCTTCCGGAATTTTTGCTGATGTAATTAGAATTGGAAACATATAAAAATAGTTTAAAGTTTTCTTTGTTTAAAGTTTCAAGTTCAAGAACTGGTAACAACTTTAAACTTTAAACCTGAAACAAAAAAATATGAATGAAATAAAAATATTTTGCCCTGCTACAATTGCCAATCTTTCCTGCGGATTTGATGTCCTTGGGCTTTGTTTAGAAACTGCCGGTGACGAAATGATTATTCGGAAATCAGATGTAAAAGGGATTCGCATCACTAAAATTGTGGGTGCCGACTTGCCTTTGGAAACTGAAAAAAATGTTGCCGGAGTTTCAGCTTTGGCGATGTTGGAAGCGATAGAAACCGAATTTGGATTCGAAATCGAAATATACAAAAACATCAAAGCCGGAAGCGGAATTGGAAGCAGTGCCGCAAGTTCAGCCGGAGCTGTTTTTGGAATCAATGAATTATTGGGACGTCCATTTACAAGAAAAGAATTGGTTTTATTTGCCATGCAAGGCGAAAAATTAGCCAGTGGAAATGCCCATGCCGATAACGTTGCTCCTGCCCTTTTGGGTGGCTTTACATTGGTGAGAAGTTCCAATCCTTTGGACATTATTAAAATAGAAAGTCCATCTGAATTATACGCCACAGTGGTTCATCCGCAAATTGAGTTGAAAACTTCCGACGCGCGTTCGGTGTTGAAACAGACCGTTTCGTTGAAAAGTGCCATCACGCAATGGGGAAATGTAGGCGGATTAATTGCCGGATTATACACCAAAGATTACGACTTAATCGGACGTTCGTTGCATGATGAAATCGTGGAACCGTTGCGCTCTGTTTTGATTCCCGGATTTGATTTAATCAAGAAAACAGCCTACGAAAACGGAGCTTTAGGCTCTGGGATTTCGGGTTCAGGTCCTTCAATTTTTGCTTTGAGCAAAGGAAAAGAAACCGCTGATAAAATCGCAAAAGCCATGAGCGCCGTGTACGACGAAATGAATTTACCGTATGAAATTCACGTTTCTAAGGTGAATGATGAGGGGATGAAAATTATTTAAGAATTATAATTAACGATTTTGACCCGAGCGTCAGCTAACTGGCTTTGCATTTCTAATATAACTTCTGTTGCGGAAATCTTAAATCAAAAATCGTTAATTTTCAATCAAAAATCATAATGAAATATTACAGTTTAAACCATAACGCACCAAAAGTTACTTTCAAAGAAGCCGTAATACAAGGATTAGCAACTGATAAAGGATTGTATTTTCCAGAAACCATTACACCGTTAGCTTCTGCTTTTTTTGAAATTATCGAAAATTTAAGCAACGAAGAAATTGCTTTTGAGGCGATTCAACAATTTGTGGGTGACGACATTCCCGCAGACACTCTTAAACAAATCATTGCTGAAACCTTATGTTTTGATTTCCCTGTCGTGGAAGTCGAAAAGGATATTTATTCCCTTGAATTGTTTCATGGTCCTACGATGGCTTTCAAAGACGTAGGCGCGCGATTCATGTCGCGTTGTTTGGGTTACTTTAATAAAGATAACGCTAACAGTAAAAACACAGTCTTGGTAGCTACTTCCGGCGATACTGGCGGAGCTGTGGCCAGTGGTTTTCTTGGTGTAAAAGGCGTTGAAGTGATTATTCTGTATCCATCCGGAAAAGTGAGCGATATTCAGGAACGACAATTGACTACTTTGGGTCAGAATATTAAAGCGCTTGAAGTAGACGGCGTTTTTGATGATTGTCAGGATATGGTGAAGAAAGCGTTCTTAGACGAAAGTCTAAAACATAAAAACTTGACTTCGGCAAATTCGATAAATATTGCGCGCTGGTTGCCACAAATGTTTTATTTTTTCTTTGCGTATAAAGCATTAAAAAAACAAAACAAACCGCTAGTTTTCTCTTGCCCAAGTGGTAATTTCGGGAATATTTGCGCGGGTATCATTGCCAAAAAAATGGGATTGCCTGTTGAACATTTTGTAGCTTCCACCAATGTGAATGATACGGTTCCGAGGTTTTTAGAAAATGGAGTTTACGACCCAAAACCTTCTATCGCCACAATTTCGAATGCGATGGATGTAGGGAATCCAAGTAATTTTATCCGAATTCAGGAAATGTATCATAATGATTTAGAGCAATTCAAAAAAGATTTTTCTTCGTTTACATTCTCTGATGCAGAAACGATTGAAGCGATGAAAACCATTTACAATACCGACGGTTATATTGCAGAACCTCACGGAGCTGTTGGTTACTTAGGATTGACAAAAGAATTAAAAAACCACCCAAATGCAATTGGTATTTTCTTAGAAACTGCCCACCCAATTAAGTTTTTGGATACGGTAGAACCAACATTAAACGTAAAACTGCCGATTCCTACACAAATAGAAAGTGTTTTAGGAAAGGAAAAAATAAGCGTAAAAATTAAAACATACGAGGAATTGAAAGCGTTTTTAGCGTAAAAATTAACTGCATTTTTTAATATACAAACCGACTGAAAAGTAATTTCTAGTCGGTTTTTTTTATGAGAATAATTTGATTCAATATCAAATCGAGCGCAGTCGAGATTCTATTTATTCTAAATTAGTTTTCTGTAAGTAAAATCATTAAGTTTGATGAAATCAAAACATGCTTAATTTATGATACAAAGCCAACTGAATTTGGGTGGATGTGCGCTATCTATACTGTAGCATATAAATAAGTTGTGCAAAATTTAAGAAATCCTAACAAAAATGATAACTAAACTAAAACAACAAAATATTTTTTCAAGAGAAATCCGAAGATTAAATGCGTTGTACAATGCAACATTATATACCTTTCCTGAAAAGGCTAAAATAGTCAACTCAAATATTCATAATAAAATTATTGAGCCAAACGAAAAGATATATTTAAATGATATTGCCGAAGAAAAATATTTATTAGCAGGAAATAGTTATGAACTTGTAAATAAGCTTAGATCTGGTTATTCAAAAAGTCTGAGAGAAGTTCTAATCATTAGAGCTATTTCTGCTTTAGAAGTTTTATTGATTGATTTAATTAGAGAAACTTTTATTCACAAAAAATATCTGTTTCATACCGGTCAAAAACTAGAATTCAATCAAAGTGAACTTTTATCCTCAAAATCAATTTCAAATATTTGGTCAAAAATCATCAATAAAGAATGTCGAAAACTTCAAAATCAGGGTTTCCAAGAAATAGTAAAATATTATAAAAATTCTTTTTCATTTAATTTTAGTCAATCACCAGTTCCATTAAATCAAATTAAATATATACATGATATTAGGCATTTATTAGTTCATAGATTAGGCAAAACTGATAGCCATTTTAGACATGAATACAATTATAAAAAAATGGTTGTCGAGCTTTCACAAATTGAGTATTATGAATCAATGGAAAAAATATTACGGTTTGGTAATTTTATATCTGATAAGATTTCAGAATTAATAGAAAGCCCGGGAAATCCAAATTTATCTGATGTTAGTGACACCAAATGTTTTTTGGTTGTTCAAGTCTTAAACGATAAACTCGACAAGATTTTTTCTTCAGATTTTTCTTTTCTTTCAGAAGAAAACGTTTACCAACTTAGCGATATAATAGAATCTTATGATCGAAATAATGACGATTTAAAACTTAATCTTTTCGGCGATAAAAAAGTAATCAATGCTTATATAAAATTAGTAAAGTCTTCTGAAAAAAATGGAAATATTTCAATCTTGAATTTGAAAAAACATGTTTTTCCAATAATAACGGTTGAAGAAATAAATTCAGTGAAAAAATTATTACCAACAGAAGCTTTCCCCATAAATATTCATTTAGAAATTGCTGAAAAGCTTAATATAAAAAAAAGAAAAGTTTATCAAATAATTAAACGAATAAAAGATTTAGAAAAAGACCTCTGCTAGCGCGAGCATCTCGCTCATGACCATTAATAAGAGGAAATAAATTATTATGATTCAAATTGTAGTAGGCACGAGCGGGACGCCCGCGTTAGCAATTTAAATTATCGAACAATATTAAGAAACAAAATTAACTACTGACTTAAAACGATGTAGCTTTTTTTATACCTTGGCTCTATAAAAACCAAACTGAAAAACGATGAACACAACAGAGCAAGTGTCACAAGAGCACCAACAAACCAAGTTCCGAATCAAAAATATTTTTCTTCCTGATTATGACAACTACGAAGGCGTTCGCAGAATCAATATTTATGTGATGCGGTTGTTCTTCGCGTTAATGTTTGTTTTTGTTGCCACAGATTCTTGGACCGTTATTTTAACTCACGAAGGTGCGTGGGATCCAACAAGAGCAGTTGCTTGGTGCTGTTGGGCGGCTTACTCCACACTGGCACTTTTGGGCGTATTCCATACGTTGCGCATGTTACCCATTATGCTTTTTATGATTTTCTACAAAGGACTTTGGCTTGCCGTTGTGGCGTATCCGTTATGGTCCGCCGGTACTCTTGAAGGTTCGCCAGCCGAAGGAATGGCGTATATGTTCTCCGGAATTATAATACCGATACTCTTTGTGCCGTGGAAATATGTATTCAAAAAATACATTTTATTCGACACAAAAAAGAAATCAATATAGCATTTCAAAATACCTTCTGAAAAACAAAACGGCTGAGAAATTTTCTCAGCCGTTTTAGTCCTATCACAATTTATTAAACTTGAATTGCTGTCCACCAATTGACGCCTCATACATGAGTCCGCCTTTTTGCATGGTGAAAACCATCACGCCATTGGTATATTTTACATTTGCGGAGGCGCCTTCGGTAACTGCTACCGCTGAAGCTTGTGCGGAAAACTCAAATCGGCTTTCTTTAAACCGGTCCATTTCGTTTTTAGATTCAAAAAATATCACTTCCCGATACGCTTGTCCTCCAGCCTGAAATCCTATGCTTACTTGCGACAACTTGGCCATGCCAATTCTCTTGTTTTGTTCATAAACCACTCCGTTGCCCGCTGCTCCGCCTATACCAAGTCCGCCTTTGCCCACATTAGGAAATATAGCATAACCGTACGCTTTATCAAAAAGTGCCTTCATCAACGGATCACTTTTTATAAATTCGGATTTTGCGGTTTCGCTATCGGCAATAATTTTATTCTTTTTGGCGGTTGTTTGCCCAAATATTGGTGCTGTGTTTAATGCACAAATCATTATTATCACCAAAATACTATTTAGATTTTTCATAATTGTAACTATTAAATTGTTGAATTTATTTCTTTATCTAAAGGTAAAAAAAAATCTTTACTTAAAACACAAAATATTGATTATCAATTATTTAATTCCTATTTTTCGAAATTAAAAGTTTGGATAATAATAAAGAAACAAGCTGATCACAAAACTAGTTATACCAAAAAAGGAACGAAATGGACCTCTAATTGTTAGTTCGTTTTTTCTACCTTTGAAAAACACAAAAACACTAGACTACTTCACATGATTACAAAAGCAACACTTGAGAACGTTTCGCAATTAAATACATTAATCAATTCAGCCTATCGCGGGGAATCCTCTAAAAAAGGATGGACTACTGAGGCTAATATTTTAGATGGACTTAGAACGACTGAGGAAGAATTATCAGAAACAATTCTGAATCCAAAAAATACGGTTCTGAAATTTACGGACAACGACCAAATTATAGGTTGTGTTTTATTGGTTGAAAAAGAGATGGAATTGTATTTAGGTATGCTGACCGTTTCCCCGGAATTGCAAAACAGTGGCGTTGGAAAAAAATTATTGCAGCAGGCAGAAATTCACGCAAAATCATTAGGATTACCAAAAATTGTTATGACGGTGATTTCCGTTCGGGATGAACTGATTGCTTGGTACAAACGCAACGGTTATCAGGATACTGGCACAAAAGAACCGTTTCCGGCAAGCGATGTTCATATTCCAATTACGGAAGAGCCTTTGGAATTTATTGTTTTAGAAAAAAAGATTGAATAATTTTATTAGTTGATTTTCAAATAATTATACACCTATTTAAATAAAATAAACTAACTTTAATAGTTCGTTTTTCTTTTATACATCAAAGGAATAGCAACTGAATCAATATTTTATAATTAAAAGTATCAATTTTAAATCTCAATAAAATGGCAACTACTCCAAAAACTCTTGTTGTAAAAGATTTAGAAGAAAAATCAATTCTGGTTTCAAGAACATTTTCTGCGCCGCTTGAAAAAGTTTGGCGTGCGTTTACCGAAAGTGAATTGTTAGAACAATGGTGGGCACCAAAACCTTGGAAAGCCGAAACCAAAACGATGGACTTTTCTGTTGGAGGTTATTGGTTGTACGCCATGGTGGGTCCTGAAAATGAAAAACATTGGGGACGCATGGATTATACAGCCATTACACCTCATTTAAGTTTTGAAATTAAAGATAGTTTTTGTGATGAAGAAGGAACTGTAAATACTTCATTACCGGTTTCCAAAGGAACAATTGTTTTTACCACAACTGATGCGGGGACTTTGGTCGAATTCAAGATGTTTTATTCCAATGAAAAAGAGATTGAAACCATGATTGAAATGGGCTTTGAGCAAGGCATTACCGCTTGTTTGGAACAATTGGAAATGTTATTTGAAGAGAAGAAGATCTAGTGATAAGAAAATTTAGTTTAATCTTCTGGCGGCTCGCGTAAGGGATTGCGGCGGCATCCCACGCTTTTTAGCTTGGATACAGCCAAAAGCCCGACCCCAAAGCTGCAGATATATAAATGGAAAAGGGAATTTTCTGCTTTGGGGTTACGCCTAAATAAAGGTTGTTACTTTTGAAATTACTATTCTGATTACTACTTTTTGTCACTCTATTAAAAAGCAATATATTAGTGCTGTTAAAATTATATCCAAAAAACGGTATCAAAATGCCCCAAACCAATCTTTTATGAAAAAAACAATACTATCCTTGCTCTTCCTTGGATTTTTTACCGCTTTGCATGCCCAACCACAAAAAGCTGCTACAACACCTCCCACTCCAAAAGAAGAAAGTTCAGCCGCAAATCTTATTTTCAATCCGGATTCGCAAGTAGTAACAGAGCACACAACAACTATCAAAGGTCAAAAAGTGTCCTATAAAGCTACAACTGGTACGATGCCCGTTTGGGACGAAGACGGAAAAGCAATTGCGGGTTTATTTTACACGTATTACGAACGCTCCGATGTAAAAGATCGTGCGGCGCGTCCTTTGGTAATTTCTTTTAATGGCGGTCCAGGTTCGGCTTCTGTCTGGATGCAAATTGCCTATACGGGTCCAAGTCTAATCAA
The DNA here is from genome assembly GCF_015752255.1 of Flavobacterium sp. CAN_S2. Classification (NCBI taxonomy): domain Bacteria; kingdom Pseudomonadati; phylum Bacteroidota; class Flavobacteriia; order Flavobacteriales; family Flavobacteriaceae; genus Flavobacterium; species Flavobacterium sp. CAN_S2. Next base: position 376,143 of record NZ_JADOVA010000002.1, on the reverse strand, counting down.
TATTGACGATGAAGGATATCCGTTACAGCCTTATGGAATCAAGGAAAATCCATATTCAATTTTGGATGTTGCCGATATTGTTTTTGTAAATCCTGTTAATACCGCATATTCAAGAGCTACGAGTAAAGAAATACCAACCACAAAATTTTTTGGCGTAAATGCGGATATTAAATATCTAGCCGACTGGATTAATGGATTTGTATCCAGAACGAATCGTTGGGCTTCGCCAAAATATTTAATTGGTGAAAGTTACGGAACGACACGCGTTTCCGGATTGGCACTAGAATTGCAAAACAGCGAATGGATGTATCTGAACGGTGTTATTTTAGTTTCACCAACTGAATTGGGAATCACTCGCGGAGTCGCTTCTGAAGCCGCACTGAAACTACCTTATTTTGCAGCAACGGCTTGGTACCACAAAATGCTGCCTGCTGATTTACAGAACAAAGACTTAACAGCCATGTTGCCTGAAGTAGAAGACTTTACCATCAATGAACTACTCCCCGCAATGAGCAAAGGAGGCGCATTAGACGACCAAAAAAGAAAAGAAATTGCTGCTAAAATAGCGCGCTATTCCGGTCTTTCGGAAAAAGTGGTTTTACAAAATAATTTAGATGTACCGTATGATTATTTCTGGAAAGAATTGTTGCGAGATCAAGGGTTTACCGTAGGAAGATTAGATTCCCGCTACAAAGGAATTGACCGCAAATCAGCTGGTGACGGACCTGATTTTAATGCGGAACTTACTTCTTGGCTGCACTCCTTTACCCCTGCAATCAATATGTATTTACGCAATAATTTGAATTACAAAACGGATTTTAAATACAATATGTTTGGTTCTGTACGACCTTGGGATGATTCCAATGATAAAACCGGGGAAAATCTGCGTCAGGCAATGGCACAAAATCCGTATTTGCATGTAATGGTTCAGTCCGGATATTATGACGGCGCCTGCGATTATTTCAACTCAAAATATAACATGTGGCAAATGGATCCAAGCGGAAGACTAAATGACCGAATGTCCTGGAAAGGCTACAGAAGTGGACACATGATGTATTTGCGAAAAGTAGATTTGGAAACTGCCAATGAAGATATCAGACAATTTATAAAACAATCTTTGCCTAAAGCTGGACAATCGGCGAAATATTAGTTTTAGTATAATTTTTTATAAAAGGGCTGTTCAAAATGATTTTGGACAGCCTTTTTTGTTTTTTTTAGAAATACATTGGTTAATAAAAAATCCATATCGGCGTTTACGGGTAAAACAAAGTCTACTTTTGTGCTGTGAAAAAATCAGTTTCAATTATTGGAGGAGGACCCGCAGCACTTATACTCGCTGCATTATTGGATTGTAATAAATTCAAGGTTACCATCTATGAAAAAAATAAAACACTGGGGAGGAAATTTCTGGTGGCCGGAAAAGGAGGATTTAACCTAACACATTCGGAACCCATTGGGGAATTGATTGCACGCTATACACCTCCTCATTTTCTGGAAAAAGCATTGCTTGATTTTGATAACGAAGACTTTAGACAGTGGATTGATTCGATTGGTATTCCAACCTACATCGGCAGTAGCAAACGCGTGTATCCTGAAAGTGGTATCAAACCTATTACTGTTCTCAACGCCATTCTAAATGTTCTGGATAAGCAAGGCGTTGCGATTGAGTACCAACACACTTGGAAAGGTTGGACGAATGAAAATGATATCGTTTTTAATACCGATACAACAATAAAATCCGACTATACCATTTTTGCGATGGGCGGCGGGAGCTGGAAAGTAACCGGTTCTGATGGTTCTTGGCTAGATTTATTCGAAAGGGAAAGTATTCCTGTAGTTCCTTTTCAATCTTCAAATTGTGCGTATCGTGTGAATTGGCCGGAAGATTTTATTGTAGAACATGAAGGCAGTCCGCTTAAAAATATTACGATTAGCTGTTTGAATAAAAAGCAAAAAGGCGAAGCGGTAATCACACGTTTTGGCTTAGAAGGAAATGCCATTTATGCGTTGAGTCCACAAATTCGGGAGGAATTGGAGAGCCATCAAAAAGCTATAATTTTTTTGGATATGAAACCAACCTTACTTTATGATGATTTGGTTCAAAAGATTAAAAAATCAACTTTTAAAAAGACCAGCGAAACATTACAAAAAGAAATAAAATTGAGTCCTGCACAGATTGGACTTTTGAAAAAATACCTTTCCAAAGAAACTTATTTGAATCCGGAATTATTGGCACAAAACATAAAAAAATTACCTATCGAAATCACGGGTTCTGCCTTACTGAACGATGCCATATCCACAACAGGAGGCATTCAACTGAGTGCTGTGGATGAAAATTTCCAACTAAAAAACAAAAAAAGTAATTATTGTATCGGTGAAATGCTGGACTGGGATGCGCCCACTGGCGGTTATCTTCTTCAGGCTTGCTTTAGTATGGGGATGCATCTTGCGCGTCACCTGAATAAGGTTTCTTAAATTTTAATATTCTTTTATTGACTGCAAAAAAGTATTCTGTTTTTGAGAAATGACTTTACAAAAGTTTTAAATTTATTTACAATACCATTTCTTCAAACAAGCGTTGTGTGGTTTGTTCCAAATCATCACACAAACCCGGATGTGGTCTTGAGGTTTGAATTGCAGAGCTGCGAAGCGCTGTCAGCCAACGAAAACGCGATGGAATATCAAATTGCGCTATGGGCCCACCTGATTTTTCGCCATGTGCCACTTTTGCAAATGCCTGTACATTTAAATGCAGTTGTTCCACATCCAAATCATCAGAAAAAAGTTGGAGTTTGGATTCATTAACCGAATATAAAACCTTAATAAACTTTGCTTTTTTACAAAAAAGAATAATGCCCACATTGAGGAATTCTTCGCGTTCTACCCTTGGCACAACTCGGATTACGGCATACTCATATAAGTGCTTTTCTTGCATTTTGTGCTTCGTTTATAAAAATTTCGGAATGGTTCAAACGTGTTCTTAAAAACTGAAAATAGACTTCCCGAATTGCTTCGGGAGTTTCATCGGTATCTTCCCAATGAAGCCAAACTTCCGGAATCATATTTACGATGTTTTGCAATACATCCTCAGATAATATTTTTTTGAAACTTGCGTCTGTTTCTGGCAACAAAGAAGCCTGAGGCAACAATACATGGTCTTTTATCAGTGCAAAAGGACTTTGTGCATGCTTTTCCCAATTGGTCCAAGAATGATGAAAATAAAAACTTGCGCCATGATCAATCAGCCATAATTCTTTATGCCAAATTAACATATTAGTGTTTCTAAACGTTCTGTCCACGTTTGTAATAAAAGCATCTAACCAAACAATTTCCGAGGCTAATTTTGGTTCCACCAAAGTAACAACAGGATCAAAATTTATGGCTCCCGATAAATAATGCAACGCCAAATTCAGGCCTTGGCTCCCTTGAAGTAAGTCCTGAATTTCTTCGTCGGCTTCAGAACGTCCAAAAGCTTCGTCGAGATTTGCGAAAACGAGTTCCGGCATTTTCAGGTTTAAAACACGGGCAATTTCTCCGCCAATTAATTCGGCTATCAAGGCTTTTACGCCATGTCCGGCACCTTTGAATTTCAATACATATTTAAAATCATCATCGGCTTCAGCTAGCGCAGGCAAAGAACCGCCTTCCCGCAGCGGAGTGATGTATCGCGTAACATTTACGGTTCTAAGATGGGGTGTTTTTTCCATAATCGAATTGGATAAAGCAATTTTGCTTGGATACAAACTTACAAATAAGTGGGGTAAAATTCATTTAGGAATGTTATTTTTATAAAAGCAAACAACACCTTTTAATTTTATTATTTATAAATTAACTAATAATTTTATAGGAATTAGTTTATATTTGAATAATCTTATAAAAAACCAGATATGAAAAAAACTATTTATCTATTGCTAATTTTAATTTTAGCCTCATTCACAACTTCAAAAGATCTAATAACAATTTCAGGAAAAATTACAAATACCGAGAAAGGAACAATCTGTATTAAAGGAGAATTATTTGAGCAAGAAATTGAATTAAAAGCTGATGGTAGTTTTTCAAAAAACATTAACATAACATATGATGGAATTTACACCCTTGAAACTGGCAAAAATAGCATCCCAATCTATTTGTCAAAAGAGACTAATTTGATGATACTAGCTGATGACAACGTTTTTAATACAAGTTTAAAATTTAAAGGACAAGGTAGTATCGAGAATCAATATGTAGCTGAAAAATCAAATATAACCTCTCAAATTTCAGATGAAGAATTATACAAATTAGATGAAATGGAGTTCCTAAACAAAGTGAATGAAATTAAAATTTCTATTTCTGAATTGTACAATAAAACTAAATTTTCTAATGCCTATTTCAAAGAAAAAGAGGTTGCTAATATCAATTATTTAGAGCAAAAACACTTGTTGTTTTATGAAAATTATCATAATTTTCATGCTCAATTAAAAGGATTTAAAGTTTCAGATAAATTTCCAAAATTTGAAGAAAGAGTAGATTTGGATAATGATGCTGATTTTTTATTTTCTAGTGAATACCAAAAATTAGCTACGTTAAAATTCTTTAATAATATAAAATTTGACGGAACTGATCTTGATTTCACTATAAATAAAATCATTAATATCAAAGCTCTTAAAAGTCAAAATCTTAAAAATTTCATAATTCAGAATTCCATTTATGACGTAAATATTGATTATCAGAATTATGAAAAAATATATCAAGAATATCTTTCAACTACAAATAATCCGAAATTAAAAGAGAGTTTAACTACAATTTATAATAATATAATAGCGACACAACCGCACAAAGCATCTCCACAATTTGATTATGAAAACCAAAAAGGTGGAAAAACGTCTTTAGAAAGTCTAAAAGGGAAATATGTTTACATAGATGTTTGGGCAACGTGGTGTGAGCCTTGTCTTAAGGAAGTACCATCTTTGAAAAAAGTGGAAGAAGAATATCAAGGTAAAAATATTCAGTTTGTTAGCATTTCTGTTGACAATATTAAAGACCGACAAAAATGGAGCAATCTTATAAACGCAAAACAATTGGGAGGAATTCAATTATTAGCAGATATGGACTTCAATTCCGAATTTATTAAAGGTTATGCCATTAAGAAAATTCCCAGATTCATTCTTATTGATCCAAATGGTAATATTGTAAATTTCGATGCCCCAAGACCATCAGATAGTAAACTGATTGATTTGTTTAACGAATTGAAAATATAATTTTTTTGAAAACCTTTTAAAACTTTTTATTCAATAATATTCAAAAAGGCTTTCCCAATATTCGCAATCACATCTGAAGCGATGAACGATTGATAGCCAGTTTGCGGTAAAGCGATATCAGCAGTTAAACCATGAAGATACACTCCAAGAATTGCGGCACTGACAGGTTCATAGGACTGTGCCAATAAACTGCAAATCATTCCTGTCAAAACATCGCCAGTTCCGGCGGTTGCAAGCGCAGCATTTCCGGTGGTATTTTCATAAACGGTTTCGCCATCGATGATTCGGGTGGGTGCGCCTTTCATCACGATTATAATTTCATACTGTTTTGAGAAAGAGATTGCTTTACTCATTTTCTCCTCTTCGTAATCCCATTTTCCAATTAATCGTTCCAGTTCTTTGGGATGTGGCGTGATGACCGTTTTAGGTTGTAGTAAAGCTAACAATTTTTTGTTTTTGGAGATGATATTTAATGCGTCAGCGTCTATAACAAGCGGAATTCTGTTTGTTTTCAGAAATTGATACAGCGCATTTTGGGTTTCTACGGCCTGACCCAAACCAGGACCAATTCCGATGGCTTGCGGTTTAATGTCAAAAGTGATATTAGAAATTATTTCCTCGTTAATATCTGTAAGAACCATGACTTCAGGAATCGCGGTTTGCAGAATTGTGTAGCCACATTTTGGAATAAAAACGGTGACTAATCCGCAACCAGTCTTCAAAGCTGCTTTCGAAGACAAACTGATTGCTCCTATTTTGCCATAACTTCCGCCAATGATTAAAGCATGTCCCTGAATTCCTTTGTGCGTATGCTTGTCCGGTTGTTTGTAATGTTTCAGGATTTCTTTTTGGTCGATATAAATAGGATTCGTCATGAAAATTTGTTTGTCTAAAATTACGGATTTTATAGGAAACAAAATTGTTAATTGAACTAAAATTCCCTAGCCCTGATTGTAACGGAAATCCTTATTATACGCCTTTTTTGCGGATAAAAAGATTGAAGTAAAAAGCAGGAAATAGCTCCTAAAAAAATGGTTACAAATTCTGTAATATGAATTGTTGCGAAAACGTTTGAATCTTTAAACTTTGCTTCGCTCCGCCTTTGTCACCCGAAATAAAATCAATAAATTAGCGACTTCAAATTTTATATAAAAACACAATGAAAAATACTGCGCTTACGCACATACACGAGAGTTTGGGAGCAAAAATGCTTCCGTTTGCCGGATACAATATGCCCATTTTATATGAAGGAGTAAATGCAGAACATGAAACGGTACGCAATGCCGTGGGTGTTTTTGACGTATCTCACATGGGTGAATTCCTGCTTACGGGTCCAAATGCATTGGCATTAATCCAGAAAGTGACTTCAAATGATGCTTCGACTTTGACCATCGGAAAAGCGCAATATTCTTGTTTGCCAAACAACGACGGCGGAATTGTAGATGATTTGCTGGTTTATAAAATGAAAGACGAGCAGTATTTATTAGTCGTAAATGCGTCGAATATTGACAAGGACTGGGATTGGATTTCGTCTCAAAATGATTTGGGTGTGGAGATGAAAAACCTATCGGATGATTATTCTTTATTGGCCATTCAAGGACCAAAAGCGGTTGAAGCAATGCAATCGTTAACTTCAAAAGATTTATCTGCGATTCCATATTACCATTTTGAAGTGGGTGATTTTGCCGGTATCGAAAACGTAATTATTTCGGCTACAGGATATACTGGTTCCGGAGGTTTTGAGATTTATTGCAAGAACTCCGAAGTAGAACAAATTTGGAATAAAGTTTTTGAAGCGGGTGCGGCTTTTGGTATTAAACCAATTGGTCTTGCAGCTCGTGATACACTGAGATTGGAAATGGGTTTTTGTTTGTACGGAAATGACATCAACGACACGACATCGCCACTGGAAGCTGGTTTGGGATGGATTACAAAATTCACTAAAGAATTCACGAATTCAGAAAATCTGAAAAAACAAAAAGAAGCTGGTGTTACTAAAAAATTAGTCGCTTTTGAAATGCAAGAACGTGCGGTGCCAAGACACGATTACGAAATTGTGAATGCAGCTGGAAATGTAATCGGGATTGTAACTTCGGGAACCATGTCACCATCAATGAATAAAGGAATTGGTTTGGGTTACGTAACTGTTGAAAACAGTGCCTTGGACAGCGAAATCTTTATCAGAATCCGTAAAAATGATGTTCCTGCCAAAGTTGTAAAATTACCTTTTTACAAGAAATAAAAATAAATGAAGAAACTTTCACTAGCATTTTTGCTTACTACATTTTCACTTTTTGGTCAAAATGACGCAAAAACTTGTGAAACACTTTCTAAAATAAACGCGTTATTACAACGTGAACATTATCAACCTAAACCGGTAGACGACAGTTTATCGGTTTTTGTTTTTGATGGTTTTTTGGATGCTTTGGATTCAAACCGAAACTTATTTACCAAGATTGAGTACGATAAACTATGCGAACACAGACTCCAACTGGATAATTATCTTCTGCAGAATAATTGTTCGTTTATGAATGATTTTGTTGCCGTCTACACTTTGGCTTTAAACAGAAAAAAGAAAGTTTTAGAGAAAATACAAAAAGAACCGTTTGATTACACTTCCAATGATTCAGTGAAATTTTCGAAGAAAAAATTTCCTTTTGATTTAGTTGCAACAGATTTAGAACGTATTTGGAAAAAGAGAATTCGGTATGATATCCTGGAAGATATTTCGAAGCTAAGTTCAAATTTAGATTCGTTAAATCAAAATTTTTCCTCTCTCGAAAAAACAACTAAAATAAAGTTATTTGATGCTAATTTGTGTCAGGTAAACAGTATTTTAGATACTAAAGGCCGAATAGAAAGTGATTTACACAACACTTTTTTGAATTTGTTTTGTACCTATTTTGACCCGCATTCGAATTATTTTTCTTTGGCTGCAAAATCCAGCTTCATGTCGGGTTTGTCCACCAGCACATTATCATTAGGGCTGAATGTAGGTTTTAATGAGAAAGAAGAAATCGTTGTGCAAGAAATAGTTCCCGGCGGTCCTGCTGCAAAAACTGGTAAGTTTGAAAAAGATGACATCATTCTAGCCGTTTCCAATACCAAAGGAATCAGCTATACCGTTTCCTGTTCTTCTATTGAAAAAATTGGAGAATTGATTTTTTTAGATTCCAATACTGACATAGAATTAACCATTCAGAAAAAAAATGGAGCTGTCATGACTGTATTTCTTAGAAAACAAGTGATGAAAGCGACGGATAATGTAGTCTATAGTTTTATTGCCGAAAAAGAAGCGAAAATTGGTTATATCAATATCCCCAGTTTTTATTCAAATTTTGATGGAAATTCCGTTCAAGGATGCGCTGATGATGTTGCCAAAGAAATTGTAAAACTTCAAAAAGACAACATCAAAGGATTAGTGATTGATCTCCAGAATAATGGTGGCGGCGCTATACAAGAAGCGATTAAATTAGCCGGAATGTTTATAGATATTGGTCCATTATCGGTTTTAGTAGACAGCAAAGACCAGCAAACTATCTTGAAAGATTTTAATCGCGGTAGCGTTTACAATGGTCCTTTGATAGTACTGATAAATGGGAATTCTGCTTCAGCAAGCGAATTTTTTGCAGCAGCTATCCAAGATTACAACCGCGGAATAATCATCGGGAGCACCTCATTAGGAAAAGCTACAATGCAGGCTATTTTGCCTTTGGACGAAAAAAACCAACAGGATTTTGTGAAAGTAACTATTGAAAAATTCTACAGAGTTTCCGGCAAAAGCCATCAAATGCAAGGAATTATACCAGATATTGCGCTACCGGTTTTATTTGACAGTATTACTTCTCGTGAGGACAGTTACAAAACAGCTTTGAAAAATGACATCATTACTACCAAAGCGAGATTCAGTCCGTTGCCAAGAACTTATTTCCCACAACTAACATCATTAAGCCAAACAAGAGTTAAAGCAAATGTTCGTTTTAATGAAATCAATACAGCAAATGAACAGATTAATGCACTTTATAACAATCCTAAAAAACCAACACGATTAGTTTTCAAAGATGTGTTTGAGGATGTACATGAAATTGACTCTCTTTGGGAAAAAGTAAAAAAAATAGTGGAAAGTGAAAGTGATTTTACTCTTTCGAATACTTCATATGATTTAGAGAATCTAAAATTTGATACTTTTCAGCAAGAAAGCAATGCATATAAAATTAAAAATTTAAAAAACAGTCCCTATTTAGAGGAAGCAATTGCAATACTAAATGATTACAACACTATAACCAAATAAACCAATCCTAAAATATGAAACCAACCTTTACCTTGCTCTTACTTTTGCTCGTTACAACATTTAGTAATGCTCAGGAATTCAAAACGCCTGTAGATTATTTGAATTATATCAGTAAGGAAACCGATATTATTTCCCGAACAACTTGGAAATACACTTCGGCAGTGGCACACAGCAAAAATGCCAGAAAAATAGATGTGACGAGAAAAACATTAGTCAAAAGCATACAAACCGCAGCTAAAAAAATAGAAGCTCTTAAAGATGGTTACAAAGGTGATGTGGAATATAGAAATCAACTTTTATCTTATTTGGCCATTTCTGAAAAGCAAATTAATCAGGAATATGACAAAATAATAAACATGCAGGAAGTTGCTGAACAATCCTATGACTTTATGGAAGCGTACATTATGGCAAGAGATTTAGTCAATGCTAAAATCAATGAGGAAGTGGATAAATTGAATGCAAACCAAAAAATATTTGCTACTAAATACGGGATTCAAATTGGGGAAGATAAAAGTGAATTGGGCAAGAAAATGAAAATATCCAATGAAGTTTTCGAAAATCACACTCAATTATATCTAATCTTTTTCAAAGTGAATTTCACAGAGTCAGTATTGATGAAAGCGATTGCTGATAACAATTTGAACGCAATTCAACAAAACAGCAATGTACTAGAACAGTATTCGAATGAAGGTTTGGAAAAACTAAAGACATTTCAACCATACAAAAATGACTTAATGCTTGTAAACGCTACCAAAAAAGTATTGGAATTCAGTAAAAAAGAAGCGTTAGAATTTGCACCGGGAGTTGTTGCTTTTATGATGTTGAACCAAAAATTTCAGGAAAACAAAAAGATCATGGACGACAAAGCCGCGAATGCAAGATCTAAAGCAGAAATTGATAATTTTAATTCGCTCGTAAATGCTTTGAATAAAGAAGTAGGAACCTACAACAAACTGAATACAAAGTTCAATACAGAGCGCTCCAACGCGATCAATAACTGGAATACGACGGGAACAAATTTTATTTCGAAACACGTTCCAATTGATTAACAAAAATATTTGAAAAAATAACTAATAACTGTATTTTTGCAGTTCAAAATAAGAAATAGAAATGGGAAGAGCGTTTGAGTTTAGAAAAGGAAGAAAAATGAAACGTTGGTCAGCAATGGCCAAAGCATTTACCAGAATTGGAAAAGATATTGTAATGGCTGTAAAGGAAGGCGGACCAAATCCTGATGCCAACTCCAGATTAAGAGCTGTTATCCAGAACTCTAAGGCAGTAAATATGCCGAAAGAAAATGTGGAACGCGCCATAAAAAAAGCAACTGATAAAGACACAGCCAATTATAAAGAAGTTTTATTTGAAGGATATGCGCCTCATGGAATTGCAATTCTGGTGGAAACTGCCACGGATAATAACAATAGAACGGTAGCTAATGTTAGAAGTTACTTCAACAAATGCAACGGAACTATGGGAACTCAAGGTTCTGTAGAATTTATGTTTGATCACACCTGCAACTTTAGAATTCCTGCAAACGGAATTGATCCTGAAGAACTGGAATTAGAATTAATCGATTTTGGTGCTGAGGAAGTTTTTGAAGATGAAGACGGTATCTTGATTTATGCTCCTTTTGGAAGTTTTGGAACCATCCAGAAAGAATTAGAAAACAGAGGATTGGAAATTCTTTCTTCTGGATTTGAAAGAATTCCGCAGATTACAAAGAAATTATCGGAAGCAGAAATGGCGGACATCGAAAAGCTAATTGAAAAACTAGAGGAAGATGATGACGTAATGAACGTGTATCACACGATGGAAGAAGCTTAAAATTCGTTATAATTATAGTTAAAACTCTAGCTTTGGCTGGAGTTTTTTTGTTTTACAATTTATGAACTAACAATGTAGCTTGTGTCATTTCTTTCATTTAACTTTTCTGAAGTTTACAAGAAATAAATCAACAGTTTTTCAAAACAATTTTTAATCAGCTTTTGCCTTCAAATTATTGTATAAATACCTTTTAAATATCGGATTTTAACTAAAAATAGAGGATTTAGAAACGAGTATTTTTTAATATCTTTTTTACTGCTACCAAGTTTCTTATATTTGCTCACTTTTGCGAAATGCAACGTCTCAAAAACAAGCGAAACATAAAACCATTAGAAACACAATTATTTTTTGTGAAGATTTTCTACAAAAGATAATTCTTGATTGAATGAGTTTAGTTAGAGAGCAAATTATTCGCAATACAGAATATCGTTCTAAGGAACGCTTAAAATTATAAAATATATGACAAACAATATTCTAATTGAAAATCAATATAAAAGAACCAGTTTATTTGAAAAAGAAAATGTAGACTATTTAGTTCGCATTTTAAAAAGATTTAATACCGTACCAAAGATAAATAACATCAATATCATCACTTCAACCAGTGAGCCCACTATTTTCAAAATTGTACCCAACAAATCAATTATAATTGGTTCCTCCTTTTTGAACAAACCCATTTTAGCTTTAGTCTATCTAAGATATGGAATCGAATGGCAGCTATGGTACAAAGCTTTGAACGCCGAGAAAAAAGATGTTGTTTTATGTGATATTGCAGCTCTTGAAGTAACTCGGATATTTTATAATTTACTCCCTAAAGATGATAAAGAAAAATTAGAGAATCTTGATTATATTCTAATTAATTTAATCAAAAATGATATTTCTTTAAATGCTGAATCGTCATTAATAAATGAAGAGCTTCAATCTTTTCATGGTTTAAAAAATTCTAATACTGAACTCAAAGAATCTTGGAAACCTATTATCGAAAATCTTGCAAAACCTACAGAATACATGTTGATGTCTGGTGGTGATCTTAGATTGAACATAGACGAAATTCATTTGCTAAACAAATACGGATGTCGTCCATTCCCAAGACCTGATGCATTTACATTTGCTTCTTCTACAGCGTCGAGCGTTTCTAATTTTGCTTTTGATAAAACAGATAAAGTGAGAAGTATATTAATTAGAAATAGCTTGAAAAAAGGTTTTCAAGATACTACGATCGAGTTTTCTGAATTGCTAAAAAATAACCTGAGACACATATTTAAATTAAATGAGGAATGTGAAATAATTTTTTCACCATCAGGTACTGATTCATCACTTCAAATAGCAGCCATAACTCAAATTATCTCCGACAAAGAAATTACACATATTCTGGTTGCCTCTGATGAAACTGGTAGTGGCGTTGCTGCGGCCTTAAAAGGGTGTCATTTTGAAAACACTACTGCTTTAAATCATCCAATTAAAAAAGATACAAAAATTGAAGGTTTTAGAGATGTTGATTTAATACAAATCCCTTTTAGAGATCAAAATGGCGCATTAAAATCGTCTAATCAATTAGATCAGGAAGTATTTGATGCCATTATTAAGACTAAAAATCAGGGCAGGCACATTGTGTTACATACTATGGACCAGTCAAAACTAGGATATCAATCTCCAAGCGACGAATTTATTAAAAAACTAAATTCACTTGAAGATTTATCAATTCAAATAATTGTAGATGGTTCACAGCTAAGATTAGATCCAAAAGACATACAAAATTACTTAAACAAAGGATATATTGTGACCATTACCGGGAGTAAATTCTTCACTGGTCCTCCATACTGCGGTGCATTAATTTTACCTAAAAATGTAAATAAATTAATTCAATCTGTAAAAAACACATTACCCAAAGGCTTAACCCAATATTATAATCGTTCTGATTGGCCAACTTCATGGTTTTGTTCAAATGAATTATCTGATGGTTATAACTACGGTTCCTATATGCGCTGGAATGCCGCCGTGGTTGAAATGGACAGGTATTATAAAACACCTATTTTATATCGAAATATGGGTATTGAGATGTTTTGCAATTTTGTAGATGACTCCATAAAAGAAGCCACTTTTTTACAGCCTATTTATGGTGATGAAACAAAAACCAAGAGTTACAGCAGTAAAGAATTTGGAATAAGAAATATTCGCACCATTTTTCCTTTCTTTATTTTTAAAAACAATGAAGTATTATCTGTTGATAAAGTAAAGAAATTATACACTTTATTAAATTCTGATTTATCGGATCAGTTTGAAGGTTCTTCTTTAGAAATCATTCGACTTGCTGCCCAAAAATGTCATATTGGTCAAGCAGTTAATGTAAAATATACTACAGAAATTGAAAGTGCTATTTTAAGAATTAGTTTGGGAGCCAGAGTTATTTCTGAAAGTTGGGTCAACAGAGATATTAGCCTCTTTTTTAGAAATATAGAATTACAAATGAGTCAGATTACAATCACTATTAAAAAAATTGAATTGATACTTAATAATCCTGAATTATTGGATTAAATAAGCAAATGTTCTTCATTTATGTTCAAAAAAAAATCCCCATTTGCAGAAGCAAATGGGGATTTTTAATTTATAATCTTGAACTTATTTTATCATTTCAATTTTTTGAACTTCTTCTTCGTTGATACTGTCAAAGAAACCTTGTTCGTTCATCCAATCATCGCTAAATACTTTACTCATGTAACGAGAACCGTGATCCGGGAAAATTGCGATTACATTACTGTTTTCGTCAAATTCACCTTCTTCTGCATATTGTCTTATAGCTTGCATTACTGCTCCTGAAGTATATCCAACAAATAAACCTTCTTTTCTGGTGATTTCACGGGCAGCATGAGCGCTTTCCTCATCCGTCACTTTCATGAACTTATCAATAATATCAAAATCCGTTGCAGATGGAATCAGATTTTTTCCCAAACCTTCTATTCTGTATGGATAAATTTCATCGTTATCGAATTCTCTGGTTTCATGATATTTTTTCAATACAGAACCAAAAGCATCCACTCCAAGAATTCTAACATTTGGATTTTGTTCTTTTAGGTATTTTGCAGTACCTGAAATAGTTCCGCCTGTACCACTACAAGCAATTAAGTGTGTAATTGCTCCGTTAGTTTGTTTCCAAATTTCCGGACCGGTAGACTTATAATGTGCATCAACATTCAACTCATTGAAATACTGATTGATATAAACCGATCCTTTCGTTTCTTCATGTAAACGTTTCGCTACATTATAATAAGAACGTTCATCATCAGCAGAAACATGTGCCGGACAAACATACACTTTAGCGCCTAAGCTGCGAAGCATGTCTATTTTATCTTTAGATGATTTAGAACTAACAGCAAGAATGCAGTTGTAGCCTTTTATGATACTTACCATGGCTAAACTAAAACCCGTATTACCGGAAGTGGTTTCAATTATGGTATCACCCGGAGATAAAATACCTTTCTTTTCAGCTTCTTCAATTATGTATAATGCTATTCTATCTTTTGAGGAATGTCCTGGATTAAAAGCTTCTACTTTAGCGTAAAAATTCCCTTCTAAATTTTCAGTAACTTTATTTAGCTTAATAAGTGGAGTATTACCTATTAATTCTAAGACATTATTATAAGCTGTTATTTCTTTTTTCATAAAAAAATAGTTAGTCGTGGCAATTTTACATTAAACACGAATGTTGCAAATCTAACAAAAAAAATCTAATTAGTTTTTAATTCCTTCTAAATCTAATAAAAAACTATATTCTTTTGCTAATTCCTTTAGAGCTTCAAATCGTCCTGAAGCACCACCGTGACCGGCATCCATATTCGTATTAAGATATAAAACAGTATCATTTGTTTTTAGGGTTCGTAGCTTTGCAACCCACTTTGCAGGCTCCCAATACTGAACTTGAGAATCATGAAGTCCAGTTGAAACAAACATATTAGGATATTTTTGTGCTTTTACATTATCATAAGGAGAATACGATAACATATAATCGTACGATTTTTTCTCGTTTGGATTTCCCCATTCATCATATTCTCCGGTTGTAAGCGGAATCGTGTCATCAAGCATCGTGGTAATTACATCCACAAAAGGTACTTGAGCAATTACTCCATTATATAGTTCCGGCGCCATATTGACTATTGCTCCCATTAATAATCCGCCTGCTGAACCACCTTCAGCATATAAATGTTGTGGTGAAGTATATTTTTCCTGAATTAAAAACTTAGAGCAATCAATAAAATCAGTGAATGTGTTTTTCTTTTTCAATAATTTTCCGTCCTCATACCATTGTCTTCCTAAATCTTCGCCACCACGAATGTGCGCTATTGCAAAAACAAAACCTCTGTCCAAAATTGACAAACGTGTTGATGAAAAATAAGCATCCATTGTCACTCCGTACGAACCATAAGCATAAAGCAATACCGGATTATTCCCGTCTTTTTTCAATCCTTTGTGGTAAACCATTGAGATTGGGACTTTGGTTCCATCAGTTGCTGTAGCCCAAACACGCTCTTCGATATAATTATTTTTATCAAATTTGCCTCCTAGAACTTGTTGCTCTTTCTTGATTTCTTTCTCCTTGGTTTTCATATTAAAATCAATAACCGAAGATGGTGTTGCCAAAGATTGGTAACTGTAACGCAAAATATCAGTATCGAAATCCACATTTGTCGTTGTGTAAGCACTATATGTTTCGCTCCCAAAAGGCAAATAATATTCCCCTTCCCCACTCCAAGGCATAATGCGAATGTGATTCAAACCATTAGAACGTTCTTCTACAACCAAATAGTTGCTGAAAATCTCAATATCTTCTAGTAAAACGTCTTTTCTGTGAGCGATTACATCTTTCCAATTTTCTTTTGCAGTTGCATTTTCAGGAGTTTTCATCAACTTGAAGTTAGTCGCTTTGTCCTTATTGGTCATGATGTAAAAAGAATCACCAAAATGAGAAATACTGTATTCTAATCCGCGAACCCTTGGTTGAAAAACCACAAATTCTCCGTCTGGATTATCTGAATTTAAAATTCTATATTCAGTAGTTAATGTACTTCCAGAACCTATTACAATGTATTTTTTTGACTTTTCTTTACCTACAGAAACGTTGAATGTATCGTCTTTTTCATTAAAAACTAATACATCTGCAGCAGCATCTGTAGCTAATTTATGTTTGAAAACTTTATCAGAACGCAACGTAACTTTGTCTTGTCTGGTGTAAAATATCGTTTTATTATCATTTGCCCAAACTGAACTTCCAGTAGCATTTTCAATTTTATCCGAAAGAATTTCTCCTGTTTCTAAATTTTTGATTTGTATCGTATAAATACGTCTTCCAACAGTATCGATTCCAAAACTCGCAAATTTATTATCCGGACTAACGCTCAGACCGCCCAATTGAAAGTAGGTTTGTCCTTTGGCCAAGTCATTACAGTTGAACAAAATTTCCTCAGTAGCGGTAAGACTTCCTTTTTTTCGAGAATAAATAGGATAATCTTTTCCCGTTTCAAAACGCGTAATGTAATAATAACCATTGTATAAATAAGGAACCGATTGGTCGTCTTCCTTGATGCGGGCTTTCATTTCTTCGTATAATTCTTTCTGAAAACCTTTCGTATCCGCAGTCATAGCATCATAATAAGTATTTTCCTGATTCAAATAATCGATTACTTCCGGGTTCTCTCTGTCGTTTAACCAGAAATAATTATCTACTCTTTTTTCGTTATGTTTTTCTAAAGTTTTTGGAATTATTTTAGCTATTGGAGTTGGAATATTTTTTGACATTTTTTGTGCTTTAATTTTAGTATTTGATGCTGCAAAAATAACACAAAGACAACTGAGGATGAGTTTATTTTTCATGAATATTTTATTGATTATGACTATGCAATATAGTAATTTTGTAAATCAAATTAATTTAAAAAATTAAAACATGGATTTAATGGGAATGATGGGCAAACTTAAAGAGACCCAACAAAAGATAGAAGACACAAAAAAACGTTTAGATACTGTTCTAATTGACGAGCAAAGTACGGATACTTTATTAAAAGTTACTTTGACTGCTAACAGAACTATAAAATCAATCACCATTGACGACACTTTATTAGAAGATAAAGATCAACTGGAAGATTATTTGATTTTAGTATTGAATAAAGCGATTGAAAAAGCGACAAATGTGAATCAGAACGAACTGGATGCCGTTACCAAAATGGATATGCCAATGATTCCAGGAATGGAAGATTTGTTTAAATAAAAAAGTTTAAAGTTTAAGGTTTAACGTTTTTTGATTGCGATAAAAACTTTAAACCTTAAACTTTAAACAAATTCCCCAAGAAGAATTACACTAACTTTTGCAGTGTTTCCAATACATACGTGTGCATTACTTCTTTATAATCAAGATGCGTAACGATTCGCAATTTTCCATGACCCATCGAACTGATTAAAATATTTTTTTGTTTCAACAATTCAATTAAATTCTTTTCGATACAATTTGGAACCAACGAGAAAATCAGAATATTAGTTTCAACCGGCTCTACTGATGCCACCCAGCTTACCTTTTTCAAAACTTCACCTATTTCTTTAGCTCTTCGATGATCTTCGGCAAGGCGTTCTATATTATTATCCAAAGCATAAATTCCGGCTGCCGCCAAATAACCTACCTGACGCATTCCGCCACCTAGAATTTTTCGGATTCGCAACGCTCTATGAATAGTAGCTTTATCACCTAATAAAACCGAACCAATTGGCGCTCCCAAACCTTTAGACAAACAAACTGAAATGGTATCGAATAATTTTCCAAATGCTTTTGGGTCTTGATTTTTGGCTACC
Organism: Flavobacterium sp. CAN_S2; assembly: GCF_015752255.1. NCBI lineage: Bacteria > Pseudomonadati > Bacteroidota > Flavobacteriia > Flavobacteriales > Flavobacteriaceae > Flavobacterium > Flavobacterium sp. CAN_S2. Next base: position 357,963 of record NZ_JADOVA010000002.1, on the reverse strand, counting down.
AAAGCATTCCAGATTCTAGCACCATCCATGTGAAATTTTAAATTGTTAGCATCACAAACCATCTTTATTTTTTGTAAATCTTCCAGTTCATAACAAGCACCACCGCCTTTATTTGTTGTGTTTTCAACACAAACTAAACTCGTTAGCGGACTGTGGTAAAATTCCGGATCATTAATCGCTCCAGCAACTTGTTCCGCGGTTATCATTCCGCGATTTCCGTCTAATAAACAACAAGAAACACCGCTGTTAAAGGAAACTCCACCACCTTCGTAATGATAAACATGCGCATATTTGTCGGCAATCAATTGTTCTCCAGGCTGTGTATGTAATTTTATCGCCGTTTGATTGGCCATAGTTCCTGAAGGAAAAAAAAGTCCCGCTTCCATTCCGAACATTTCTGCAACCTTTGCTTCAAGTTCAATAACCGTAGGATCTTGTTTATAAACATCATCACCTACTACGGCATTCAACATGTGAACCAACATTTCGCGTGACGGTTTTGTAATCGTATCGCTAACTAAATTTATTTCCATATTATTTTTTTATTTTTGATAAGAGCAAATCACGACTTGTCCCTGCGTAAAATTTTTCTATTTTTGTGCCACAAATTTACACAATACCGTTTGTTAATTCCAACTAGTTCCGTTAAAACTAAACTAATTGTAGTACAGAACGGCATTTTTGATAAATATTGAAATCAGACCTATTAAATTAATATAATTTTATGACAACTACCGAACAAATTAAAGGTATTGTAGAGCGCCTTGGTGCGTTGAGGAGGTATCTTTGACGTTGATGCCAAGCTAATTGAAATTTCTAACGAAGAGGAAAAAACTTTCGCACCTGACTTTTGGAATAATGCCAAAGAAGCTGAACTTATTGTAAAAAACCTTCGGAACAAGAAAAAGTGGATTGAAGATTACAATAAAGCGGTCGAAATGACTGAAGAATTGCAACTCGCCTATGATTTTTACAAAGAAGGAGAACTTAGTCCAGAAGAATTAGACGAACAATACATCGCTACGCAAGCGCATATTGAAGCCATCGAATTCAAAAATATGCTTTCGGACGAAGGGGATACATTGAGTGCCGTGGTACAAATAACTGCCGGTGCCGGTGGAACTGAAAGTTGTGACTGGGCCGAAATGCTGATGCGTATGTACATGATGTGGGGAGAAAAATACGGTTACAAAATCAAAGAACTGAATTTCCAGAAAGGAGAAGCTGCCGGTATCAAAACCGTAACACTCGAATTTGAAGGTGATTATTCTTTTGGTTATTTAAAAGGAGAAAATGGCGTGCATCGATTGGTTAGAATATCACCTTTTGACAGCAACGCCAAACGTCATACTTCGTTTGCTTCTGTTTATGTGTATCCGCTTGTAGATGATAGTATAGAAATTGAGATAAATCCTGCTGATATTGAGATTACGACTTCAAGATCCAGCGGTGCGGGAGGGCAAAATGTAAATAAAGTAGAAACTAAAGTACAATTGTTTCATAAACCAACCGGAATTCAAATACAATGTTCTGAAACACGTTCCCAGCAAGACAACAGACAACGTGCTATGCAAATGTTACGATCTCAATTATACGAAATTGAGTTAAAAAAGAAACAGGCACAACGCGCGGATATCGAAGCCGGGAAAATGAAAATAGAATGGGGTTCCCAAATCAGAAATTATGTGATGCAGCCTTATAAGTTAGTCAAAGATGTTCGTACCGGATATGAAACCAGTAATGTTGATGGAGTGATGAACGGAGAAATTGATGAATTCCTGAAAGCATATCTAATGATGATGGGACAAAAAGAAGAATAAATTCATCTTAAAATTAAAAAATATCCTGCAATGAGCAAAACGCTAAATTGTAGGATTTTTTTATTACTTTTGTTTTAAAATTACCCTTTATCAAATGAAAAAATTACTTCTTCTATTCGTTTTGTTATCCTGCACAATTTTTTATGCTCAGAAAAAAGTATACTTTACTGAAGACTTTAAAGAGTTACCGTCTTCAGATAATGCGATTTATTATACTATTTATGAACCAAATGGCAAAGGAACGATCAGAACTACTTTTTACATCAACGATAGTATCTATTCTAAGGACTATTTCTCAAACTATAAAAAGAGACAAATTGATGGTGCATCAGAACGATGGCACCCTAACGGAAAAAGAGAATCATTCGCGATTTATGTTAAAGGCAAACAAGAAGGTATTCAAACTCGTTATTTTGAAAATGGCCAAGTAAAACGAACCGAAAATTTTAAAAACGGGGAATTTGTTGATGGGAAATGTTTTGATGAAAATGGGGCAGAAATAGCTTTTTTCCCTTACTACATAAAACCAGAATTCCCTGGTGGAAACAAAGCTTTTTATGATTTCATTTCCTCTAATTTTAAAGCGCCAAATAACAGTATAGGCGAGGTAATAATTGGATTTTCAGTAGAATTGGACGGTACTTTAAATCATTTTGAAGTAATAAAAAGTGTGAACAAACAAATTGATCTAGCAGTGATCAAGACTTTAGTTAAATGTCCAAAATGGATACCGGGAAAAATTGATGGTAAGGCAGTCGTAATAAAGTATAAAATACCTATTAACATACAAGACTTGAATAACAATCAAGTAATACGTTAACAGCACTAAAATCTAAGATTAATTAGGATAACTACGGGTAAATTCTTTTATTTGAAAAATATTTAACAACCAAATCCTATATATACTTAATGAAATCCTACACAATTCAAGAAATTAATGAAGTTCTAAAAGGAGAAATAGTGGGAAATACTTTTCACAGTATTACTGCACCTGAACAACTTGAAGCCGCTAATGAATCTGAAATTTCATTTATTGGAAACAAAAAATATGAAAAATTTTGGGCTGCATCTAAGGCTTGTGTTGCAGTTGTTAATGAAGATATTGCTATTGAACCCGGAGAAAATAGGGCTTTCATAAAAGTAAAAAACGCTGATTTAGCGATGTCACAAGTATTAGAACTTTTTGCACCTCCTACACCATTATTCAACATTGATATTCATCCAACCGCAATAATAGACGAAACAGCAACTATTTGCAATGGAGTCCGCATTGGAGCTGGTTCTTATATTGGACCAAAAGTTGTTATTGGTGATAACACAACAATCTATCCAAACGTGACTATTCTAGATGAATGCACCATTGGAAAAAACACAGTTATCTGGTCCGGAACTGTAATCAGAGAGCGCTGCCATATAGGAAACGACTGTATTTTACATCCCAATGCAACAATTGGAGCAGATGGTTTTGGTTTTCGTCCTGACCCACAAAGAGGCTTGGTGAAAATTCCACAAATTGGGAATGTGATTATAGGTAATAATGTCGAAATTGGCGCAAATACATGCGTTGACAGAGGTAAATTTAGTTCTACCATTTTAGGTGATGGTTGCAAAATTGATAATTTAGTCCAAATAGGTCATAACAGTAAATTAGGGAAATTTTGTATTATGGCTGGAAACAGTGGACTGGCAGGATCTGTGACATTAGGAAACGGTGTTATTATAGGCGGAAGCGCATCTATAAAAGACCACACGACTATAGGTGATGGAGCCATAGTGGGCGCCGGTTCAGGTGTAACAGGAGATATTCCGGCGGGAAAAACCATGTTAGGATATCCAGCTGTAGAAGCCCGAGATGCACTGAAACAATGGGCAATTTTGAAAAGACTCGTAAATGAATCTAAAAAATAATTACTAGCTTTTTTATTGAATTCACAAAAAAACAGAAGTTCGCTTCTGTTTTTTTGTTTTAATAGTAAACAAATATTCGATTTTCATTATTTACAATTTAAAATAATAAAATTTATTTAGTTGGATTTTGTATTTTAGCGCAAACTTTTTTTAACACTATTTCATCATGGATTTGAACTTCAACAAAAACGAAGACCACAATAAACTTTTACTTTCAGCTTTGCGTCAAAAATTGAGCGTAGTTAAAATGGGAGGCGGCGAAAAACGCATCCAAAAATTACACGGAGAAGGCAAAATGACTGCACGCGAACGTATCGATTATTTATTGGATCCAAAGGCGAAATGTATAGAAATTGGAGCATTTGTTGGTGAAGGAATGTATGCGGAACACGGCGGTTGTCCATCAGGAGGTGTTGTGGTAAAAATAGGATACATCCGAGGAAAACAATGTATTGTTGTGGCAAATGACGCTACAGTAAAAGCAGGTGCTTGGTTTCCTATCACTGCTAAGAAAAACTTACGTGCGCAAGAAATTGCTATGGAAAACAGATTGCCAATCATCTATTTAGTGGATAGTGCCGGAGTTTATTTGCCATTGCAAGACGAAATTTTCCCTGACAAAGAACATTTCGGACGTATTTTTAGAAATAATGCCCTTATGAGCAGTATGGGAATAACTCAAATTTCTGCTGTGATGGGAAGTTGCGTTGCCGGAGGCGCTTATTTACCAATTATGAGCGACGAAGCCATGATTGTTGATAAAACTGGAAGTATTTTCTTAGCTGGAAGTTATTTAGTGAAAGCTGCCATTGGCGAAAGCATCGATAATGAAACATTGGGAGGAGCAACAACCCATTGTGAAATTTCGGGCGTTACGGATTACAAGGCAAAAGATGATAAAGATGCATTAGACAAAATAAAAAATATAGTCGACAAAATAGGTAATTTTGACAAAGCAGGTTTCAGCCGAATTAAAGCTGAAAAACCGGCTTTAGACGAAAATGAAATCTATGGAGTTTTGCCAAAAGCCAGAAATGAGCAGTACGACATGATGGAAATCATCAATCGTTTAGTTGACAATTCTGAATTTGAAGCCTACAAAGATGGTTACGGTCAAACCATTATTACCGGTTATGCCAGAATTGACGGTTGGGCAGTAGGAATTGTGGCTAATCAACGAAAAGTGGTCAAAACTAAAAATGGCGAAATGCAATTTGGAGGCGTAATTTACTCTGATAGTGCGGATAAAGCCACGCGTTTCATTGCCAATTGCAATCAGAAGAAAATTCCTTTAGTGTTCATACAAGATGTAACCGGATTTATGGTTGGATCTAAATCCGAACATGGCGGAATCATAAAAGACGGTGCCAAAATGGTAAATGCCGTTTCTAATTCGGTTGTACCAAAGTTTACAGTTATCGTAGGAAATTCATACGGAGCAGGAAATTATGCTATGTGCGGCAAAGCGTATGACCCAAGGTTAATTTTTGCCTGGCCAAGTGCTGAATTAGCCGTTATGGGCGGAACGCAGGCTGCAAAAGTATTGGCACAAATTGAAGCTTCATCGCTTAAAGCAAAAGGTGAAGTCGTAGATGAACTCAAAGAAAAAGAGTTGTTTGATAAAATAAAAGCGAGATATGACGAACAAGTTTCTCCGTATTATGCTGCATCACGTTTATGGACCGATGCGATTATTGATCCAAAAGACACCAGAGCTTGGATATCTATCGGAATTGAAGCGGCCAATCACTCGCCAATTGAGAAAAAATTTAATTTAGGAGTTATTCAAGTTTAATACTGATTTTCAAATACTTACAGTAATATTTTGTATATTTATGGCTGTTTTACTCTTGCTTTTCAGCAATTGTAAAACAGCCTCATTTATTATACAATACTCAAAAATCTTAACCTAATTCATTTTATTAATTTAAACTTGAATAAGAAATGAAAAAGATTTTGGTTTTACTATTTAGTATAATGTTACTAATGGGTCATTCGATTTGTGCACAAAACAAATTAGAAAATACTGATGCTCAAAAAGAAAAGAAACCTATTTATTTTGAATCGGGACTGAATGCATCCTTGCCGGTTCATATCGAAATGTATCGGACGCACCGACTGGCGATTGGTTTGAATGCGAGAGCTGGAAAATTGATTTCAAAGAAAGTTGAATTAGGAATCCGATTTGATTATGATTATCGGTTCATCCGAAAAAACACTCGAATTCTAACCCCAGAAAGCACACTGCAAGAAAGAGCCAGTCACAATAACTTTAGCCTCTTTAGCCTAAAACCCAATATTCAATTCAATATGAATTCGCATTGGTTTTGGGGTGCAGAAACAGGAATAGGATATGTTTTATCCGACGAGGACAGTAAAATAGGAATGGGTTTTGTGTCAGAATATGCAAGTGATCAGCAATTTGGCTTATGTTCAGGACTATATGTAGGTCGGTATTTTATCATTAGCCCTAATAAAAACAAATTTGGAGTTTCCATGAATTTAACCCAATTTCTGGCGCTTGGCCATGCTGAAAACAGTTTAGGTTTGAGATTCAATTACCGATTTATTAACTGATTTACATTAAAAAAAGTATCAAATTCAAAAGTGTCTTCCAGAAAAGATCGTTTTGAATTTGATACTTATACTAATTTATATACTTTCCAGTATTTCTTTTCTTTTCAGCTTACCATTTTCAGTTTCGGAAAATTTTGCTACATAAAATACTTCTTTTGGTTTTTCATATTTATCTAAACCATCAAAAATATTATCTTCTAAAGTTTGATTTTCACCCTCGATTACTAAAACTAATTTTTCGCCTAAATCAGCGTCTTGTATTCCAGTTACAAAAAATCTGGATTGAATCTTTGAAGACAATTTATCTTCAATTTTCTCCGGAATTAATTTAACCCCACCACTATTGATTACATTATCTATTCTTCCTAAAAAAACAAACTGATTCTCACCAACTAATTCCACTAAATCATTGGTGACAATAGCTTCTTCTGAAATTTTAGGTGCATCAATAACCAAACAATTTCTGTCATCCTTGGTAATTTTTATATTAGGCAAAACTGAAAATGCCTTCTCTCCTATTTTTTTAGCTGCAATATGCGTGATAGTTTCAGTCATACCATAGGTTTCGTAAACCTGTGTTTTCAATTTAGAAAGTCCTTTTTCTAAAGCATTGTTCATCTTTGCCCCGCCAACAATCATCTTCTTTACATTATTTAATTCTGCTAAAGAGTTATGGGCTTGCAAAGGAACCATTGCTACAAAATCATATTTGGTGTCATTTTGCAACATCGGATGCGAACTTGGCGCTACAAAATCAATATCAAGACCAAGAATAAAGCTTCGAACAAACATCATCTTTCCAGCGATATATTTCGTTGGCAAACAATGTAATGCTTTGTCACCCGGTTGTAAATCAAAAAAGTCACCTGTGGCAATTGCTGAATTGACCATTGCTTGTTTCTCAATTCGGATTATTTTGGGCGTTCCCGTAGTCCCGGATGTATTCAGTTCTAAGTAGGATTTATTGTCAAACCAATCGAGTACAAAATCTCCAACAGACTTTTCATATTCATCGCCTTCTTTGATAAAACTATACGCAACTCGGCATAAATCATTTCGATTCAGATGAAATCCGTTCAATTTAAACAGATTATGAACATTCTGATAAGTTATTGTATTGGTCATGAGTGAGTATTTTTTTAAATTATTTAATGCTTAAATCAACTATATTTTCCCGGTTAATTTTTCTTTCCAGTTCGTCCAGTTGTATTTTTTACTAAAGATAAATAAAAGTATTGGGTAAATTATGACAACTGGTAAAATAACATCTAATCCTGCTGAAGGATCTGAAATATCTTTAAAAATAGAGTGCGTTTGAAAAGCAGACCAATCAGAAGTGATTAGCAATGCACCAATTAAATTATTAGCCGCGTGAAAACCCAAAGCGAGTTCCATTCCCTCATCCATTAGCGTTATAATTCCCAGAAACAGTCCGGTCCCGATGTAATAAACCAAAACAATTGGACCAATTTTAGTGACTTCTGGATTAAACCAATGCATCCCCCCAAAAATAAGTGAAGTCATCAGTAACGGAAACCATTTGTTTTTAGCAAGATTAGCAAATCCTTGCATCAAATAGCCTCTGAAAATATATTCTTCAGAACTGGTTTGTATTGGAATAAGAAATATACCGATTACCGCCAAAATAGCAAATGGAACAGGTTTAAAGTTGATGACAAAATCACTTGGGGAATAATAATAAAATAACAATGTCGATACAATAGTTATTGCTGCCCATATAAAAAATGAAAACACGATTCGACTCCAATCTACTGTCGTTCTTGAGGTTGTAACAGAAAGTACCGTTTGATGGTGTAAATATCTTATGACCAAAATGATTCCGAGCATGATAAATACAAACGAAATCATAATTAAGAACAAAGTGAAATTGGGTTCAAAAAAACGCATGATTGCCTCATTGCTGGTAGGATAAGGTTTTCCATTTACGAATGTCTCATAAAGTAATGCCATAAGGAGTGGCAACTGACCCAGAAATGAAGCGAAAATGATTATTAGAGAGCCCACAATATACTTCCAAAACTTATTTTCTGATTTAAAACCTTGTTCTATAAACATGTATTTTTAGTTTAATATTTTTAACTAATTAGTACAACAAATGTTATTTTTGCTACACTTAATATCCTTTCCAATCCTAAATTATTTTATTTAAAATATGATACAAATATACCATAATTCCCGCTGTGGAAAATCCAGAAATTGCCTCGCTTTTGTGGAAAACTCAAAAAAAGAGTTTAAAGTTATCAATTATTTGATAAACCCACCTTCTTTTGAAGAGTTGACTGTTATCATCGAAAAATTAAATATAAAACCCATTGAATTAGTTCGTCAAAAGGAAAAAATTTGGATAGAAAATTTTAAAGACCAAATAATGAATGACGACCAAATTATTCAAGCCATGATATCTAATCCTATTTTGATTGAAAGACCTCTTGTTATTATGGGAAATAAAGCAATGATAGGACGAGATCTAGAGAAAGTGGCCGAGTTTATTTCATAAAAAACGAGTTTTAAATTAACATTTATTTGTGATTTGTAGTATTAAACCAAATCTTACTTTTGCAATCTAACGATTGTAACCAAAGTTTTTTTAAAAATGAAAAAAATAAAATCCGTTTTAATTCTTGTTCTCTTTTTTACAACCCTATTCAGTTTTGCCCAACAAGGTCCTGCAGTTCCAAAAATCAAAATTTCCGGAAAAGTAGTAGAAAAAATAAGCAAACAACCGCTCGAATATGCTACAATTACTTTTTTAGCACCTAATAACCCAAAACCAGTAGCCGGTGGTATTACTAACGCAACTGGAGAATTTGACATTGAAGTTAACCCAGGTATTTACGACATAAAAATCGAGTTTATCTCATTTAAATTAAATGAGTTTAAACAAAAAAATCTTCAAAAAACTACCAGTTTAGGACTAATCAGTTTAGAAGAAGATGCTAATCAATTGAATGAGGTTATCATTCGTTCCGAAAAAACAACGGTTGAAATCAAATTAGATAAAAAAGTATACAACGTAGGAAATGACCTTATGGTAAAAGGTGGAACTGTAAGTGATGTTCTGGACAATATTCCTTCTGTGGCTGTAGATGTCGAAGGAAACATAAGCCTTCGTGGAAACGAAAATGTAAGAGTTCTTATTGATGGAAGACCTTCAAATGCTATTAATATTGCTGAAGCATTGCGATTGATTCCTGCTGATGCAATTGAAAAAGTAGAAGTAATTACTAATCCGTCTGCACGTTATGATGCTGAAGGTGGTGGAGGTTTATTGAACATCATCCTTAAAAAAGGAAAAAATCAAGGTTTAAACGGAACAATAATTGCGTCTGCCGGATATCCTGAAAATTATGGTTTGAGTGGTACATTAAACTACAAATCAAAAAACTTTAATCTTTTCACAACACAAGGGTACAATGACCGAAGTAATCCTGGAAATGCATTTACAGATTCTAGATATTTAAATGCGGATAACTCAACTCGAAATTATGTAAATGAAACGAGAGAAAACGATAGAGACAGTAAAGGTTACAATGGAAACTTTGGAATGGAATGGTATTTAAGCGAAAGCATTTCATGGACTAATACTTTCAACTACAGAAAAAGTAATGGAATCAACGTGGATAACGTTTTCCAGAATAACTATGATGCAGGATTTAATTATGACTACACTCGTAACCGTATCAATCTAGAAAATAGCGACAGTGAAAACGTAGAATTTGCAACTAACTTCACTAAGAAATTCAAAAAAGACGGTCATAAATTAACAATTGACGGTTCGTTCTCTACAAATGATGACATCAATGATGCTTTAATTACAGACACAGCAACAAATACAAGCTTAGTGAAATTTGACAATACCATCAACAATCAAACTCAAAGCAGAAATTTACTTCAAATGGACTATGTTTTACCTTTTGGAAAAGGAAGTCAGTTTGAAGCAGGTTACCGTGGTGATTTCTCGGAATTACTTACAGATTACAGAGTTGATAATGATGGCGTAATCAATGAAAATTTCACCAATACACTAGAATATAAAGAAAAAGTAAATGCGCTTTATACTCAGTACGGAGTGAAGATCAATAAATTTTCAGCTTTATTTGGATTGCGTTTTGAAGATTCCAATATTGAAATCAATCAATTAGCAACGAACGATTTCAATACTAAAAAGTACAATAACTTTTTTCCAAGTGCATTTTTCACTTATGAAATCTCAGACGAAAGTAGTGCTTCTGTAAGTTACAGCCGAAGAATTCAAAGACCAAGAGGAAGGATGTTGAATCCGTTCAGCAACTTGTCAAGTAACATCAATATTTTTGTTGGAAATCCAGATTTAGATCCAGCATTTTCAGATGCAATTGATTTTGGTTACATTAAAAGATGGGAAAAATTAACTTTCAATACTTCGTTATACGTAAATAAAACAACTGATGTTTTCCAATTTGCAAGAAGAGAATCAGGTGATTTTGTAAACGGAGTTCCTGTTATCATTAGTTCTCCAATCAACTTAGCTACAGAATATAGAACAGGATTTGAATTCACGTTAAACTATTCTCCATATAAATGGTGGAAATTAAACAGTAACTTCAATTTCTTTAGAAACGAAACCCAAGGAGATTTTACTTATACTGATTTTAACAATAATGAAATTGTACAAAATTTTGATAACGTAGCAACATCATGGTCTACAAGACTGACTTCAAAAATCACATTGCCATACAAAATTGACTGGCAGACTAATGCAACGTATAACGGTCCGCAAAATAATGCACAAGGAAGAAGCTTAGGGGTTTTTGCAGCAAACATAGCATTCAGTAAAGACGTCTTAAAGGATAAAGGAACACTTTCATTCAACGTGAGTGATGTTTTCAATTCAAGAAAAAGAATGATGGAAACTTTCCTTCCGGGAACTGTTGATTCTTACAGCGAAATGCAATGGAGAGTAAGACAATTTAATTTATCATTCACATACCGTTTTAACAAACCTAAAAACGAAAGAGAACAACCTAAAAGAAATCAAGGGGATAATGAAGGAGATTATCAAGGATAACAAAATTAAGGACTCATGAAAATGGGTCCTTTTTTTATAAGTCATTTAATCTAAAAAAATAAAAAAAGTATAATCATAAAAAAAAGGGCCCATAAATGAGTCCTTTTTTTATTTAACAAAAAGATTAAACTGATTGTTCTTGCTTCTTTTTTGCTCTTTTCTCCTTGTATGCTTCCCAACTTGCTCCACCTACCCAATAGGATACGAAACCAACTAGAAAAAACATCAACCAAAATCCTATAGTAAGAATGGTTAAGAAAAGTAAAAAGCCTAAGTACTGTGAAAATTCAAACATGTTTTCCGGAATTTTGAATGTAGCCACAAATGTAAGTTTAATTCCTTTTCGTACCAATAAAAAACCATAAAAACTATCAATCAATTTTTATAAAAAAGGAATTATCCGTATTTTTGAACTCAGAATTTGGAGCTATTTCCCGCTGTACACTCCAATCTTTTCTTTTTGAAAATAAAAAGAAAAGGATTTCCGTTCCCATCAGGGCTAAAAACGTAATAAACAATATAATTATTTCTAAATAACAACAAAATGAAATTCAGAATAGAAAAAGACACCATGGGTGAAGTGCAGGTTCCAGCTGAAAAATATTGGGGCGCACAAACAGAACGTTCAAGAAATAACTTCAAAATAGGTCCATCAGCATCGATGCCAAAAGAAATCATTGAAGGTTTTGCTTATCTTAAAAAAGCAGCGGCTTACGCCAATTGTGATTTAGGAGTTTTACCAGTCGAAAAACGCGACGCTATTGCTGCAGTTTGTGATGAAATCCTTGCGGGAAAATTAGATAATGAATTCCCATTGGTGATTTGGCAAACTGGTTCAGGTACACAAAGTAACATGAATGTAAATGAAGTAGTTGCTAATCGTGCGCAAGTTCTTAAAGGATTCAACATTGGCGAAGGCGAACAATTCATTAAAGCAAATGATGATGTGAATAAATCGCAATCTTCAAACGATACTTTCCCAACAGGAATGCACATTGCAGCCTATAAAGCAGTTGTAGAAGTTACTATTCCCGGAGTTGAAAAACTAAGAGATACACTACATGACAAAGCAGTTGAATTCAACAATGTGGTCAAAATAGGTCGTACGCACTTAATGGATGCTACTCCACTGACATTAGGTCAGGAAATTTCAGGATATGTAGCGCAATTAAACTACGGTTTAAAAGCGGTTAAAAATACATTGGCACACTTATCAGAAGTGGCTTTAGGTGGAACAGCGGTAGGAACTGGATTAAACACACCAGAAGGATATGATGTAAAAGTAGCGGAATATATCGCTGAATTTACTGGACATCCATTTGTAACTGCCGAAAATAAATTTGAAGCACTAGCAGCACATGATGCTATCGTAGAAACACACGGTGCATTAAAACAGCTGGCAGTTTCATTGAATAAAATTGCCAATGATGTACGTATGTTAGCTTCTGGACCACGTTCCGGAATTGGAGAAATCCTCATTCCTGAAAATGAGCCTGGATCTTCTATCATGCCTGGAAAAGTAAACCCAACACAATGTGAAGCATTGACTATGGTTTGCGCACAAGTTATGGGGAATGACGTAGCAATCTCCGTTGGAGGAATGCAAGGTCATTATGAATTGAATGTTTTCAAACCATTGATGGCTGCAAATTTCTTACAATCAGCGAGATTACTTGGAGATGCTTGTATGTCTTTTGACGAACATTGCGCTCAAGGTATCGAACCTAACTACAAACGAATCAAAGAATTGGTTGACAATTCATTAATGTTGGTTACGGCTTTGAATACTAAAATAGGATACTACAAATCAGCTGAAATTGCTCAAACTGCACATAAAAACGGAACAACTTTAAAAGATGAAGCGGTTCGTTTAGGATATGTAACTCCAGAAGATTTTGATGCTTGGGTTAAACCCGAAGATATGGTGGGAAGCTTGAAATAATTAATTATCAATGATGAATTATTAATTATAAGTATAAACCAAAAAACCCTGCAACTTACATTGCAGGGTTTTTAATTTATTTTAAATAATTGAGCTTCTTAAATGAACTTATATGACTTATATGGATTAAATGTATCAAAATACTAAGTTAATTTTAGTTAAAAAAAACATCCGAAATTCTACTACTTATTAATATCATCCATGACTTCCTTCATTATTCGAATGCTATTCAATTTGTCTTCATGATTAAAAATTGGGCTGGTAATCATCACTTCATCGATACGGGTATATTCGATAAATTGCTTCAATTCTGTTTCTAATTTCTTTTTACTTCCTACAAATGAACAAGCAGTCATTTGATTGACATGAAAATGTTCTTCTTCACTCATAATTCCATCTAACGAATCAACTGGCGGCTGCAATGGCTTTCTGTCATTCCGAATCAAATTCAGAAACATTTGAGTCAAACTAGTTGCTAATTTTTCAGCTTCTTCATCTGTTTCGGCAGCTATTGCGTTTACACATGCCATCGTTTTGGGTTGGTCTAAAAATTCCGAAGGTTCAAAATTATCTCTATAAAACTCAAATGCCTGATGCATTTGTTTTGGTGCAAAATGTCCTGCAAAAGCATATGGTAATCCATTGGTAGCAGCCAAAGCAGCACTATCCATACTGGAACCTAAAATCCATATGGGAACTTTAATTCCTTCCGCAGGGAAAGCACGCACTTTTGCAGTAGCATTATCCTCGGAGAAAAATTGCTGTAGTGAGGCAACATTTTGAGGAAAGCGTTGCGATTGTTCAAAGAAATCTTTCCGAATCGCTTGTGCAGTTAAGCCATCCGTTCCTGGCGCTCTTCCTAATCCTAAATCAATCCGGTTGGGATATAAAGTCTCAAGGGTTCCAAATTGTTCCGCAATTATAAGTGGAGCATGATTGGGTAACATGATTCCGCCTGAACCTACGCGGATATTCTTGGTTTCACTGGCAATATAACCAATCAAAACAACTGTTGCCGTACTGGCTACATGCGCCATATTATGATGTTCGGCTAGCCAAAATCTGTTGTATCCTAAACTGTCAGCTAATTGCGCTAAAGCTTTTGTTTTTTGTAATGTTTCGCTTGCATTACTATTTTCGGTGATTATTGCTAATTCTAATATGGAAATTGGAATATTTTTTGTCATTATAAATTTCTGATTTTAAACAAAATTAATCATTTACAATCGAGCCAAAAATTGTGCGGTGTTAATTGATTTATAATATTTCAAAAGCAAAACAGATTTTCAGTCACTAATTTGAATAAAAAAACCTGCAACATTACATTACAGGTTTAAAAAATCATTTAAAAACAGGGCTTATTTCCCATCAACATAATCCTGTAAATAACTAAATCTTGGTGTGAGTTTTCCTTTTTCAGTAATCTTAGCTCTTTGTAAAATTCCGTCTTTATCATTATTGAAAAACGCAGGAATTACATGTTCCAACACCATTTCTCCAAATCCTTCACTGGCATCTTTGGGCAATTCACAAGGTAAATTGTCTACTGCCATGACCACAATTGCAGCAGGATGAAAAACTTCAACTTCTTTATTTTCGTTTGGAAAATATCCGTACAAAGGTTCTGCAATAGTCGATGATCTAAGCGTGCAGGCAATTGGACCGTTAACATCGCAGGAAACATCAGCCACAACTTTGATTTTACAATCTTTGGACTGAAGCATTTCACGGGTCAAAATTACCGGAGCTTCATTGGCATGAAAATGACCTGAAATATAAATATCAGATACTTTAGTAAATCTTTCGAAATCAGAAATATATTCATTCGGATTCTGATAAAAATCAGTGAAATCTAAAACCTGTCCATCTCTTCGTTTATTGTAATCTAAGACGTCAATTTGAGTATAAACAGGTTGCGTATAGTTTTTAGTCAAATAATTCTCTACTGATACTTCCTTAATTTTTATGGCATCAAGAATCTCTTTGACTCCATTCCCTACTTTTCCGGTTCCTGTAATTACAAATTTCAAAGGAGGTAATACGACTCTTTTTAAATGTGTAATCAAGGCTTCTTTACCCGAAAGTGTTTCTGCCTTTGGTAATTTAAACAATTCGTATTTGATACCAAAAGCGCGAATGCTATTATAAGCGCCTACAATTCCGGCATAACGCCCAAAACCTATTAGCCTGCGATTATTTTCGTCAACTATGGTTTCATAATCATACAAATCGATGTTTTTTTCTAATATTGCCTGTAATAATTTTCGATTGTACGGCTGTTTTTTGATGGTATGCGAAAAAAAGAAATATGATTTATTAGGTATCAAATTTTCTACCGGTACTTCCTTTACTCCAAACAAAATATCACAATCACTGACATCATCCGTCAATTCGATTCCGAGATTTTCATATTGCGAATCATTAAAAACCCTAATATCAGAACGCTCTACTTTCACAGTTACATTTTGATGTTGCTGTTTAAACCTTATTAGTTCATCTGGTGAAAAAACAACTCTACGATCTGGCGGATTTTTTCTTTCTTTTATGATTCCAAATTTCATATATTTTGTATGCTTTGATTTGTTTTTATATAACTTTATAACACGTATTTGTTACAAATATAACATTTTAAACTAAATTGAATTTATTTTTCAATAAAAATACACAGACTGAAAACGACTACCCACTGATGTACAAAATGATAACAAAAATGGGATTACAGCCTACTGATAAAATAGTGTTAAGGTTTAGAAAAAACACCCTTTGAAAAGACATTGATTCTATATATTTGCCTTTCTAGCACTACAGAAATGAATTTTATAAAAAAAACAAATATACTACATATATTCCTCCTCTTTTTAATTTTGGGTTCTTGCGCAAAAGAGAAAAAGAAAGTTGAGTTAAGCGATGACAAACTCCCAAAGAGTACATTGCCTAAGATGAAGCCGTTAACAAAACCAGAGCCTAAACTTACGGCAGAATATATCAATTCTAAAAAACAAGAAATAGACTCTTTTTACAAAAAGAATTGGCCTAATAAAAGTGCAAACGGAAGTTTTCTAGTTGCTAAAAACGGCCAAATTATTTATGAAAAATACGAAGGCTACTCTAATTTTAGAGATAAAACATTAATTACAAAAAATACGCCTTTGCATATTGCATCAGTAAGCAAGGTTATTACCGCAACCGCTATTTTGAAACTTGTAAATGCAAAAAGAATAGAACTGGATCAAAAGGTAAATACAATCCTGAAAGAGTTTCCTTATCCGGAGGTTACTATAAGAACATTACTGAATCATAGAAGCGGTATGCGTCATTATGCTTATTTTACAGATCGTGACAAAAGCATTTGGGACAGACACAACATCCTTACCAATCAAGATATTCTGACCATTATGGCAACAAAAGATATTGGATTAGAATTTAAAACCGATACTCGTTTTAGTTATTGTAATACCAATTATGCCATGTTGGCATTAGTAATTGAAAAAATCACTAAACTTCCCTATAAAGAAGCCATGAAACAAATTATTTTCAAACCGCTTGGCATGAAAAATACGTATGTTTTTGACTATGAAAGAGATAAAGACACTGCTGTTACTTCCTATAAAGGAAATAAAGTTGAGATAGGAAAAGATTATCTGGATGCAGTTTATGGAGATAAAAACATTTATTCGACACCGAGGGACTTATTGAAATTTGACAGAGCCAGAAACAATTCCGCTTTTTTAACGCCTGAATTACAAAGTCAGGTTTATAAAGGCTACAGCAATGAACGTAAAGGGACAAAAAATTACGGTCTTGGAATTCGAATGGTCAACTGGGAAACAGGACAGAATTTTTATTTCCATAACGGCTGGTGGCACGGTAATACCTCATCCTACATTACATTGCGAAAAGAAGGTGTAACCATTATAGCGCTATCTAATAAATTTACCCGAAAAACGTATGACGTACGCAAATTGGCTGTATTATTTGGTGACTATCCTTTCCGATTAAAAGACGAATAAAAAAAGGTACGATTTTTGAAATACTCATATCAATACAACAATAGTAGTTCAGATAAAAAGTGTACATTTGCAAACTCAAAATTCTGGTTTGGATTTTGAAATAAAAAGGGGTCGACTGGTTTTGACAGCAAGTCGAATTGATAAGTAAGCACGTCGAGCATTGAGACCTTGCTCGTAAATATAAGATCTTACAATTTTACACGGCGAAAATAACTACGCTTTAGCTGCATAATCCGAATTATAGTACGATTAAGCCACGTTCCTATCAGATAGGAAAGCTGGATTCTCCTTGAAAGCCTTGGTTTGTGGCGTTCAGTTCAGGGGAACCGTAAAAATAAACCTAGATTTCCATGAGCTTCGGGTGGATTTCAAAATTAAGAAGATAAGTAGCGTGTGGCTGTTTCTGGCCTAGCACACTATCGAAAACTCAATCAGGAAATAAACGCGTAGAAAGCTTTTTAGTTGCTTGTTTGGACCCGAGTTCGATTCTCGGCGACTCCACAAAAGGAAGGTGTCGAACACCTTCCTTTTTTAATTTTTAAAACACTTAAAATCAAATACTTATCTATTTAATAATTCCAAAATCGAGACAAATTCCTTAAATATACTAAAAAAAGAAAAAGGAATCCGTTGGGAATCGAACACCTTAAAATACTAACAATCAATACTTAATATATTAAAAAACAAGTGTTCGATCGAAATTTTTCAATCCCGTCCACTATCCTTATTTTTTTCATATAATTCTTCAAGTGTCTTTCCCACAATAACTCGGACAAACCAATCAACTATAGCAGCACGTTTTTCCTTTGCTTTACACTTTTTTTTACTTCCATCACTTTTTTGAGACTTATTAGATTTTGGTTTCATGGAAAGACTATTAAATCAAATTGCAAAAAACTTTTGTCTAAGTTCACAATTCAATTTAAATTGATCGTTAAAGAATAATTATTTTTAGATTAATAATTATTTGATTAAAATAATACCTAAATTTTTATCTGTAAACAGGTATTTATACGTACTGATTTATATTACTTAATTGATATTTTTGAAAGCATTCAATTAAATTTTAAGAATTATGGTTTTCCGTAAAAAAGCTATGAATTAAATATTAACATTTGCTTTATTGTTTATTAAGAGCAATTAAAATAATCAAAATTCAATTATGGCCAAAAGTAGAGGTTTCTCAATTTATTTATTAAAGAATACATTTTCACCTGAAAATGCACTTAAGGATGACCATAATCTTGAACTACTATTAGAGGAAGGTACAAATCTTCCTCTTAATTCAATAATGTACATAACTGATAGTCCTGGGAATGCACCTTGGTGGAAAAATTATTGGGGAATAAATAAAAACTTATTTCAAGTTCAGAAAGGAAGTCTTGTTTTTCTACCAGTTGATAATAGTTGGGTAGCCTTGACGTTTGGTATGACATACCATCAACTAAAAGATAATTGTTATGAATATGACTTTGGATTAAGAACGACATTAAATTCACTAGATCCTGAAAAAATTAAATCTACTGATATATTACAGCCGGAGAATGCAAAAAGACAAAGAGTACAAAGTCCTACAGCTTCGAACTTAAACTTTTTTGATATAAGGCATGATGAAACTATTATAAAGAAATTGACAGGTGCAGTTAAATCTGAATACAGTGATTTATTTAGGAATGCGACTGGATCTAGTAGTCTACGAATTTCTTCAAATCTACAGCCAAACGAGATTACGGATCTATGCAGGGAAATTATTGATATCTATAATAAAACGGACTATGTTCAATCTTTTCCAGATATTCAAAATATAGTTCCTGTTAGAGATCCTGATAAAGTAAATGAACTTAATCAAAACTTACTTATAGCTTTTAAAACTGCACCTGTAGATTTGGTATTATCTATTCCTGAGATCATAGATTATTCGGCATCTTTTAAAATTAAATTCAACGGTGCAGGTAGAAGTAATTCCGAATATAATGATGTCTACATCGGTGCTTATAGGGCATACCTTGAAGAACGTGACATAACAGAAGTTATTGATATTAATATTTTTAACAAACATCATATGTCTATTGTCGATGAAAATGGCACTCTAATTAGGCAATATACTATCTACAAAAGTTTTCTATATGATTGTGAAATAAATGAGCTTACTTATCATTTATGTGAAGGTGAGTGGTATCAAATAGATAAAGATTATATTAAAAGATTGGAAAATGCACTTAACCCCCATTTTTTAGATGCACACTCGCTTTTACATCAATGTGATTCCAAAAGAGAAGATGAGTATAATATATCGGTAAAAGATGCTAATACAAATGTTATATGTTTGGATAAAAAAAACATTTCACTTGCCGGACAAACTCAGATAGAACCATGCGATTTAATTACTTTGTTAGAAGATAAAGTCAACCTTATACATATAAAAATTTCAACTCGTTCTTCAAGTCTTAGTCATTTATTTAATCAGGGAGTAAATTCGATTGAATTACTTAGAATGGAAGAGACATCAAGAGAAAAATTAAAAGCGCTCGTTAACAACCACAATTTTGATTCTTTAATAGATAACGGCGATTTTAGCGTTACTTATGGGATAATCACTAAAAAAGATTCCATTGGAAAATCTCGAAAACTACCTATATTTTCTCGTATTAGTTTGTTAAGAGCGGTCAACTCATTAAAACTAATGAATATTCCATGTACAATCTACTTTATTTACGATAATGTAAATAGAAAAGACAATAATAAAGATGATGATTAAATATCGCCTTCGATTAGATTAATATCATTAGAATTCTTTACAGCAGAAACTTTATAATATATTACTATTTCATAATCGTAAAATAAAATTTTACATAGCTTACTTGATAGGCCAATTTAAAATATAAACATAGTTTAGAAAAAATCATTATTTTAGATTATAAATAGATACGCAAAATTCACTAATTCACCAACAAGTTAAAATGCATAGCGAAAATCATAAATTAATTGCAGAAGACGATTTAAAAAGATCTGAATTCATCCATAATTTTTTTAGCGTGAAAAATCAAATGATTTTAACTTCAGAAATAAAAATCCCAAAAGTAATTATTCAATATTGGCATAATCTTGATGAAATACCACAAGATGTTGCTAATTGTATTCAAAGTTGGAAAATTCTCAAAGAAAAGGGTTTTGAGTTTAAACTTTTTGATGATTCAAGCGCTAAAAAATTTATATTGGAAAATTTTGAAACTCAATATCTAGAAGCATATTTAAAATGTCATCATCCTGCTATGAGATGTGATTATTTTCGATTGTGCTATTTGCAAATTTACGGCGGATTTTATGTTGATTGCGACGAGATATATTCTAATCAAGAAATTGATTCTTTATACCTTGATAATAACCTTAAAATCCAACCTCTTTGTTATAGTTTGCAAAAAGATCAAATGATTGACATAAAAGACTATTTCACGAAACCTTTTGATGAATCTAATATCTACTATTTTAATAACAACCCTATACTTGCTCCTCCTAATCACAATTTGATACACATGGCATTAAAAAGAAGTACCGAAAGGCTTATTAATGATACGGACATCTTTGACATCCAATCAGCCACAGGTCCAGGAAATCTAAGTGCTTCAACAACTTATTATCTTCTGGAGAATCAAAGTGAAATAACTATTATTAAAGATTGGGACAGCATATCTGTTACCCCTTGGCCATTAAGCTATAGAAATGATGATAGAAACTGGAGACTTTACAATGCCAAAAACAAAAAATGTTTCAATTAACTAACGCTTATGAACATAATAACCGGGAACAAAAATTACCTCTTCTTAAGATTTAAAATAAAACAGGTATTAAGAATTATCAGAAAAAAAGTTATACTAACCGCTTTTGGTAAAGCCAATAATCAAATCAATAAAATTTTCATTATTAATTTAGATAGACAAACTGAAAGATGGGAATTAATTAAAAAGGAACTTAAAAATATTCCCACGAATGTGAACATAAATCTTTCGAATTTTTCTGAAAGATTTTCAGCAATCGACGCAAAAATAAAATTATTAAACAATACTAAAATTAATAGTACTTACAAATTACAAGATCAATACTTTGTAGACCCTGATCCTAGATTACTAAAAATAATTAGAGAAAAAGAAATAAATATTGAACTAACCAACCAAGAAACAGCAGTTGCATTATCACATATTTCTGTTTGGGAAAAAATAATACTAAAAGATGTATCTAATGCACTTATTTTAGAAGATGATGTGTATTTTGAAAATAAGTTTTCAAAAACACTAAATTTATTATGGGAAGAAATTGAATCATCATCATTAGATTTCGATATAATATTTCTTTCATACAAAAAAGTTGAACATAACCCAGACATAAAAAAAGTATCAAAAAATTTATCTGTACCTAAAAGAGGGATTTGGTGGTTTTCCGGTTACATTTTATCCAATAATGGAGCTAAAAAATTATTAAGTAAATTACCTGTAATTGGCCCAATAGATCTTTGGATTAATCATGAGTTTGCTAACTTAAATGTATATCTTTCCAATGAGTCAATTATAAACCAAAAACTTTTCGTCCAATCTGATAATAATTATTCGATTCTACCAATTCTTTCTCAAATTGGAATAAAATCCAATGAGACTTTTATTCTATTAGATAAATTAAAAGGTAAAAATCCAGTTTTTGTCTTCGACCTAAGCGAAAATTGTGATACAACTTTATCAAAAATTAATACACTCTTAAGTTTAAACAGTTATAGAGCTTATAAAAATGTTTCCGAAAGAGATTCTTTACATGTAAAAGAAAGTATAAAGCAAAAACAAACTTTATTGTTTGATGCCTATCTTGGATTTAATTTAATCATTGATAATTTATCAGACCTGATAAATTTTTATCCAAGCGGAATAATTATTATAATAGAAGAGGTTCATGATAAATCTTTGCAATCGGTATTATCGAATGAAATAAGTACTAATTTGCATTTTATAAATTCAAATAGCAAAAAAGTTTTCAAGCAAGTTTCTAAATTATTACAAATCAAATATTGGGAGTTTAATGACATTAAATTAAATCAAGTAAAAATAGATAAAAATATCAATTCCGAAAAAATTCAAATAATTAATAAATTCAAATATTTAGAACATGATGTAAATCCTTGGATAATTCCAATTCAAAATATTGAAAAATATATACCTTATAATCATACTGAATTTGAAATTCTCTCTTTAGCAAAACCCATTGATGGCATTTCAGATTCATTTAATAAAATGGATTTAAATTATTGGAAGTTGCTAGACGACACTTTCCCTTCAAATCTAGCACATTTTACAAAAAGAAATTTTAGGTTAAATAATTCGGGCTTTGAAATTACCATAACTAATGACAAATTAGAAGGAAAACAATATTCATCTTCAGCAATAGTGACAAAGCTACCACATATTTATGGTAGTTTTGAAATTTCAATGAAACCAATTAAAGGAGATGGAATTATTTCGGCATTTTTCCTCCATAGAAATGATCCTTGGCAAGAAATTGATATAGAATTTTTAGGAAATGATACAACGAAGATTTTACTAAATGTTTATTATAATCCTGGATTTGAGAATACAAATTACAATTATGGAGTTAGAGGAACGCCAATTTTAATAGATTTAGATTTTGATGCTTCTGAAGACTTTCATCTATATAGAATTGAGTGGGAATATCATGAAATAAGATGGTATGTTGACAATAAAATAATACATTCTAGAAGGACTTGGATGCCAACCCCCATACCTGATCTCCCTTTAAACGTATATGTAAATGCATGGATTACAAATTCTGAAGCTTTAGCTGGAAAATTTAATAATATCCTCTTACCTGCAATTCTACACGTTAAACTTATTGAATTTTATAAATTTGAGTATTAAAATACTAATTGCATATAACTGTCTATATTTACAAAAGTAGTTTTACTGATAAGATATACTTCATAAGTCATTCTATGCTTTTAAGAGAGCAAAATTAACATACTATGTAACAAGCTGATAACGCCAATACTTGTATGCATCGCAACAAATTTATAGGGCAACATTATTAATTTACAGAATACTTTGCATCAGCAATATGGAGATTATAAATATAAATAATTGATATAATCTGAAAAGTCCATAAACTGATACTTGGAAACCTATTTCTATATATATTTGATTAACCTAAAATAATAAAAACTTCATTACTTTCAATATTTATTCGCAATGAACCAGAACCTTCAAAATGTTTTTCAATCTTACGAAGCATTGCTTCCTTCCAGGGAATATGGGATGGTTATATTTTTATTAAATCAAAAAATCAAAGATCGGGAAATCGACGAGCAATTTACATATGGAGACTTCAAGCAGACAATCAAAGAGCTTGCGGAATTTGCTCCATGGGCACTACCCCATACTGAAGCAGTGCTGAAAAACCTCCTAAATAATTTTATTGAGAGACCGCCGGAACAGAAATACATTTACAAACTGACCGAATACGCAATGAAGTTTATCGCGATGGTCGATCAAAAACTTAACAATCCCTATCGAAAATTTCCACTGCGTGAAAGTTTTGAGAAATATACAAATTTCCACGCAAGTGAAATACAGGTGATAAGCCAATTTGAAAGCTGGTTCCAACAAGGATTTAACAACACCACAAAGCAAAATATTATTGATCACCTTGAAGCACTCAAAGACGATGTTAACCAGTCTATTAAAGAGCTTAACAAACTTCTCTACCAAGAAAATGTTGATATACTGGAAACCATCTCCAGATTTACCGAAATTTTCAAGAGCCTAAATGAAAAGATAGAAGAAATAAGGGATACATTACGCCTTGGCAATAATCTGGAAAGGGAAATCCACAACGTGGTAAGCTATTTTTATGATCTTTCTGATAATTTCGTCAATTCTGAACCTCAAGAAAAGGCTGCTTACCAGCAATCGACCCAAGATTATACCAAATCCGTTAATATACATAAGGATGTGCGGAATTTTTTTATGGTCATTGATTCCAAGATTGGACAATTAAGGGAAAAAATCGTTTTTGCGAGCAATAAGCTGAATGATTTGCAACATAACTTTCGTTATCAAAGTAATTATAAGGTGAACATTAAACGCTTTATGGAATTTGTCCTTACTGAGAGCAGCTACACCAAAGAGGGTCCCAAGCTACCAAATGCATTTCCCGTCAAGGCCATACCCATGGAATCTTTTAAGTATACATTAGTACCATATCTAGAAACATTCTTCCCTGTAAAGAAAATGGTCCAGTACACAACACTCGACCCAAATTATCAGCATTTGGAAAAGGAAAAAATAGAAAAGGAAATTTCGCGACAGCAAAGAATCTCAAAGCTAGTAAGTCATTATAAGGACTTGCTTCATAGAGAAAAGGAGATAGATTTTACCGAACATTTTCACCTTATACTGGAGCGCGATCAGGATATAGAGATTGCACTAAACGTAAGCTACGAATTGTTAATCTTTGCGCATCATTCTTCTGATTATAAAATAATAATTGACAGAACCTTACTGAGAGAATCAGCTAATAACAACATACATTCATGGCAGACGAACATCATTCAAAAATAGATTTCTCCTTTTTGTCAGAGGAAGCTGTGCAAAACCATTTTGCTGATCTTAATATCGAATTATTAAAAGGAGCCCACATCCAAAAAGATGCATTCTACCTTTTTAGCCTATTGCAAGATAAAGAACGTGACCTGCAGCATTACTATATTTCCCTCTATGGACTCGAATTAACACGCGGTGCTAATGGCAATGAAACATACTATTATCTTGATTTCACAGAGCAAGGCAAAGGCAAGCTGTCAAAACAAGAAAGATACAGGGAGCTTTCGACATTAAATATTGTGATGGGAATTTTGCTACTTAAAATGTACTACGATAAATATTTTGATTTCCAAAAAATTATACATTGGACTGACATTGAGCAACAAATTAACGACTCAGAGAATAGTACTAACTTGAAATCAATGTTTTTTGAAGAGCAACGCGAGTTCTACTCTGAAGCAGAATGGCTGCAGGTAAAAAAGCGTATAGGAAACTGTTTAAAGGAATTCGAGGTCCTCGGATGGATAACCCGAATTCCATCTCAAAGTCAGGAAACGTTATCTTTCAGTATTAAGGAAAGCATACACCGCTTTGCGAAACTTTATGAAAATGAGCTAGTGCATTTCGACGAATTTGTTAATGCTTATCAAAAACAGTCAGGAAAATGAGTTATCCAAAAATATATTCTCTATCAACCGTTGGAATAGTAAAACATTACAACCAGGACTACCTCTTTCATCCCGAGAGAACAGACTTTACAGGTAACAACGGTGTCGGCAAATCCATTCTTGCAGATTTAATACAATTGATATTCATATCAGATGACAGCCTAATTGAATTTGGGACAGACAGTATGGATAAAGACGGACGGAGTGCGTACACGCTTCCAAAAGGAACAAGTGAGGCATATGCCTTTATGAATATCGAAATTGAAATGGGCGCATTTGTAACCATTGGCGTTTGCATCCCAAATAAGAAAAGTAAAAGACTTAAACCTTTTGTGATCTTAAAGGACCTTGATATGGAAAAGCATATTGATGAATTGTCATTTCCGGCATCACAACTTCCCAACCACAAAACATTTATCCATGAAGGAGAATTTCTGGGTCTTCAACAACTTGCGCGACATTTTAGAGATCGTCATTCTCTATGCTTGCAATATTTTGTGCATGCAGAAGACAAAAGTAGCTACTACGCTTTTTTATTTAAAAAGGAAATACTTTCGATAAACCTGAGCATTAAAAGTAACCTCAAATCCTTCGCAAAGATTATACAGTCTTTTTCGAGAGCAAAGTCACTAAACATAAAAAATTCACAGAATCTCAAGGATTTTCTATTTGAAGAATCCGAGAAAGATTATCAGGAAACGTTTGCCATTCATAAGACCGAGCTGGAAAAACAACTTTTTGACTACAGAAGCCTTGATACAGAAATTGCCCTGCTTGAATCCAAACAACAATCCCTTCTGACCATCAAGGAAATGGAAAGCTGTGCGAATTCCTCGCACCTCGCTTACTTGGGCTTCAAACTTCGTTTCGAAGAATTAAGCATCTTAGCCCTTCAGACGAAATATGATGACGGCCAAAAAATCCTTTTGGATTATAAGGATGAATATCAGAATTTTGAAAATCGTGCGCCCCGTCTGGCAAAAGTATTGCAGCAAATGCAAGAAGATTTTAAGGCGCTGAAATTAATGGCTGAAAGGCGAGGGAAATTTTTGGAGTATCAGCAGGAGATAGACACGCTGAAAAATGAACATCAACAGCTTTCCGACTGCAAAGCGCCTAAGATTGGTCATATTGAGAAAAATGATGTCAAAATCGAGGAATTCCATACACAGGAAATCATAAAAAGGATAGAGAAGTTTAAGGGGGTGTTTGAGAGATACAATTCACTTTCGGCAATGACCAATAAGGTCACCGATCAGAAAAAAGTTATTAATGATCATCGAATTGATCTTGAAAACTTGATCAAAAGAAATAACGAAGTTCTTGCCCTTATTAATTTTAATAAAAAAGATACTTTATTTTCAAAGGTACTTGAGCAAAACCAGCCACTTTCAAAAATACAGGAAGCGACGCTTTTTGAATTGATGTCGACCTCATGGGGAAAACCGAAAGATCCAAAAAAACAGCCTACATACACTGAGAATCTTGACATTCTTGACGAGCAAAACATCAGTATAGATGGAAGCGTTGAAGGCTATTGGCTGAAGCTTGGCCACCTGAGAAGATTCATTCCTAAATTAGAACAGCCTCAGCTGTTTACGGATACAGAAAAATTAGCAGAGGCTTTTGCCAAAAGACAGACTGAAATCGAATCGATAATTAAAGGATATAACGGACAACTAGCAGAATTGGATAAATTTGAAAAAGGATTAGCATATGATCCTACCATTATTCTAGTGAAATATCACTTTGATCCCCATTTAAAAGATTTTTCTGCATACCAGCATTTTGAAAAAACTGCCCAATTGATTAATGATTTAAGTAAACGCTTTGAAAAAATAGAAACCGAAAAACAACTGCTTATTACAAAACAAGGCGCTATCGAATTTCCATGCAGAATCTTTCCAGGCAAAGATTCTGCATATTACGAAAAGGCTAGTGAACAAAAAAGGGAAAGTATTACGCAATGTACTATGCTGATAGCAAAAGAACTGGACAGGTTAATCTCGCTCAAAAATGAATTGATACCTGTGAAAAAATCGATCAATGAAACCGACTTTAAAAATCTTGAAATTATTAGTGAAAGATATAACCAGACATTGTCAGATTTCCGAAAGCTTTATACTGAAGACGAGCTTAGCGCTACTGAAGATCTATCGCTTTCTGGAGAAGATCGGACAGAACATCTGGCTGAGGAGTTTCATAAAGCTAAACAGGATTACATCAGCGAATACAAAGTAATTATTTCAAAATTCGAGGAAACAACTGACGGCAGTATGGAAATAAAAGAGCAGATTCGAGATGGTAAGTTCAGCTTCCATGTTCTGGAGATAGCATTATTAGGCCCGAAGATCAGGTATACAGACAACATTGCTGAAAATGTGCGTGAGCTGAATCGCGTGAGGCTAGGAATTGTCGACGCAATCTTTGAAACGATGCTAAAAATATTTGTTCAGACTAAGGATAAGTATGAACTTTACAGAGCAACTGTACGCGATTTAAATACATTTTTCAAAGGCACGAAAATTAGCAAGAAGCATTACTTTCAGATTCACTTTGTACAGCAGAAAGAATTCTCTATTGATTGGATCTACCAGTTACAGAATCACAGCACTGCCGCTTACAAAGCTGGTGAATTTGCATTTTCCGACATTTCTGTAGAACATTTTGTAGAAAACTTCTTTAAATCTGCAACGGGTTACCAGCGTAAGATTAACTTCGGCGAATTACTGGATCCGAAGACATATTTTAGCTTGGAAGCGAAACTTGAAAATGAAAGCGGAGATAAGGAAACTCCAGGAAGTACTGGTGAGACGTATGCCGCTGTAGTCTTACTTGGTATAGGAAGATTATCGAAAGTACAGATCGAATCGCGCAAGGGTATTAAATTTATTATTTTAGAGGAAACAGCAAATCTTGATGCTACTAATTTTAGCACATTTCCTGAACTCGCAAAAGAACACGGATATCAGATTATTACCATGACACCTAAACCTTACGGCTCTGATGCAGAAGGCGGCTGGATATTACACCACCTGATTCCCGGACTGGAAGATACCGATATCAACTTCCCGGTTTCAAATAGTTATTTTAAAACAAATACTGAATCAATTCCACTGAATCAGTATCTTATCCCCCCACACCATGAATTGGACAGTACTGAAATCCCTGAATGAAATTTATCAGATTGGAATGACAAAGAAAAAGACTTCACTTCTTGAGGATCCAGAAATCCGCCACCTTCTAAAAAACACAAAGGAACTAGGAGAATACAGGAATGACCTCGTTAAGATGGATGGCTTTGATGTTCTTTATGAAAATAAATTTCTGGCTGATTATAAAAAATATTTGGATTTTTTGGAGTCGACTCAATTACTAAAACCTCAAACTCGGTTTCATGAAAATGACATCAAGATACTTATGGATCTCAACGAGCGGATGGAAAATGGTGAACTGGAAGCAATAAGGGATCAGATAATTACCAATGAAGAAACAGTACGCGGGGTTTCACAGATGTTTTTCAGGGATGAAAAGTACATGGAAGGCAAATCTTCGCTTATCGATGCCTTCAAAAAAATTTTGCAAATCGAGTCGCTGGCAAACGACAAAGATCAGCAGTATCTATATGTCCTCAGGTGTAAAACCCCTGAAAGGATCGTGTTGTGTGAAAATCTGGATTTTCTTAAAAGACCGACAGCACCTAGGGCTAACAATATTGAATTGTGGTATGCAGGTGGTAAAAATATTGCGAAGCTCGACTTTATTAATACCCACGAATTGCCAATTTACTATTCAGCGGATTGGGACTACGACGGATTGAAAATATATGAGGCTGTAAGAAATAAAATACCTGAAATCACTTTATTGATACCAAACGGCTCACCAAGAGGGATTGCATTGACGAATCACAGAAGTTTATGGCAGGATATTCCATTTTCAGGATTGGATAGAAATTTATTTGTAAGTAAAGCTCAGGATTTACTCAGCTCCTTGATTACCTATGACCAATGGATCATAGAAGAATCCAATGATCTTTTAGGAATGTTGGGTCTGAAATAATCTGAGTCGTCAAATTACCTTTGAATAAGTATATTCTTCAATTCAACTATTAGGCGATTTTTTATAGCTTTAAGCACTATCTACATATCCAATATAACTTCAGGTAAGACGATTTAAATAGGCAGGATTTATAAATACAATAATCTTTATGCGTCAAGATTATTTTCTAACGAAATACAAATACCTTGCCCTACATATCTTAATTTTTTATAAGAACAGAGAACAATTACTTGGAGACTAAAAATGAATTACCATTGACATACTCCTATAATTTTTCGTTACAATTATATATGACCTCAATAAGATCATACAGGTCACTGCTGACTTTAACAGGATCTCGGTAAATTTCAGAACCTGAAAATCTTACTACATCATATCCTTTGGATTTCAAAAGTCTATCTCTTTTCCTGTCTCTTTCAAATGATTCTTTAGAACTATGGTACTGATAACCATCACATTCTACAATTAACTTAATTTTCTCATTCCCTGGACACCATATTAAAATATCTGCCCTTATGCTTTTTCCATCAATCTTATAATTCGGAAATCCTGCCTGAAGCGACAAATGGTAGGAATTCCATATAAAATTATCTACAACCAGCTTATGATATTCAAAGATTTCATAATCACCCTTTTTATATCTTCCTGAGTCAATTTTTCCTTGGATAAATTGTTCAAAATTAATCATTTCAGCATCTCCAGTATCTTTCTTATATCGCTCAATCACACGAAGTATGTCCTGATGATTATTTCTAAAGTTTGATATGGCGTCCTCTACGTTTTCAAGCGGAGGAATTACTTGCAGCTCTGTATTTCTGTTTTTAAGAAATAGCAATGTTAGTGAATTGATGAAAATTCTTTCAATAGGGGATTCACAGTGTTCAAATACAATATCAGTATTAACACGAGCATAATTGTCGATATATCTCTCGTAGAATGACGAGAAATTATATGGATTCTCAGGATCATTCTCTTGTTTTTTTTGTTCGTCAATAGACCTTCTTATAAAATCATTAAAAAGTGGTTGAAATAATTCTCTCGATTCCAGCCTTTTCCTTAAATCAGCAATATCATTCATTATTTTTTACATACAATTAAACTATTTCACGTTGGATTGAAATAGTTTTGTTAATCAAAAAAATTAAATCGTAATCAATAAAGTTATTGAGTTACTCCTAACACGATTCTTTTATAATAAAAGGCTCCATATAAGAAATTAATTTAAAAATAAGACTGTTATGATATTATCAAAATAAAGTACAGATACTTTGAAGCTATAAAAAAACCAAGATATCGATACAACAGAGCCCTTCACCTGAATACTCCACATTTGGCAAATTATTGGATTACAACTTTCTGATTTAGCAATTCAACATTAAAGTTGATTTTTGCATTTAAAGCTTTAAATACTTTAATAATTGTATCAAATCTTGCATCAGTTAAACTGTTTTCAATTTTTGAAATTTGAGCTTTTTTTACACCAACTAATTCTCCCAATTGTTCTTGAGTCAAATTTCTTTCTTTGCGAATTTGTTTGATAGTTTGTCCTATTAGTTCAAGCTTTAATTCATTTTCAAAAGCATCTCTATTTTGAGTGCCTTTTTTTCCAACGAATCTATCAGTTACTTCGTCTAAATTATATGTTTTCATAATGATTTACTTTTTTTCGTTAAAATATTTAATTCTCAAAGATTCTGCACGTTCGATTTCTACTTTTGGAGTTTTGTCAGTCTTTTTTATAATTCCATGTGTTGAAATAATAATTGTATCTTGCTTGTCAGATTTGTCCCAAAATGCAAATAATCGAAAATATTGTTTATTATATAAGGTTCTGAATTCCCAAATTTCGTTATCAAGCTTTTTGAAGAGTTCGTTATCATTTACGCTTCTTGATTTCCAAATATTGTAAAGTATTTTTTCTTTTGATTTTTCATCTAAACTTTCCAAAAACTCAATAACAGGTTCTAGAAATTCAACTTTGAATTTATAATCCATTCTATGTTTCCTCTAATTTTTATGTAAAGATAAAAGTTTCCTTATTAAGAAACAAATTTTATTTGAAGTTTTGTTTCCCAATGCTTAACGCATAACGTCACCAATAAATAAAATATTATTTCTCTTTATTACAAATTCTAATTTTCTTTTAAAATTTATATTGAACTGATATCGTTAAATTCTTTAATTATCTAAAAAATGGTTCGAAAATTATCCTAAGATAGTCACATTACAGAGAAATTTAATTATAAGATTTTGTATAATATTTTAGTAAGCTAGCTGTAAAATGTTCGACTGTGAATAAGAGTTCGACAGTCGAACTCTAACGTCACCTTTAACTATAACTTTTTACCTTTAAAAAAATTAGAATTATTAAAAAAAGTTAAAAATACTTAGTTAAACATTTTAACCTTAAAAAATAATCATTAAAAAAAATTATTTAAAGTATTTAAAAACAATCAGTTATATCATAATTTTAAACTGTCAAAAAAAGTTAATATAGGAATAAGCTGTTCGATTGTAGTCTCGGCGACTCCACAAAAAATCCGAAAATCAATGATTTTCGGATTTTTTTATGAGTAAATCTCATAAAAATAAAAGTCTTACAAACCTTTTTACTGCTATTGCCATATTGTAAGGAATCTATTTTCTATTTCAAACATCATTAAATCGGATAAAATCGATTGATTAAAATCATCAATCTTAATTTACCACTCCAAAAAATCTTCTGCTGTTAAACTCCCAAGCTCGGAATTGGAAGTAAACTAATTTCTCAAATACCAAAAAAAACTTTTATTTTAGCGTACTTTTATAAGTACAATCTTAAAAATTTAAGATTAATGACTTAAGATGTCATACTTCACGAGAAATTAAATGAGGTAAAAAAAGATTATAAATTATACTGAAACCCAATTGAAATTTTCAAAAAAATATTCGCTGTGTGATAAATGTTACTGTAGCTGAAATTTAAACTGACAATATTTGCAGTATAAAATTTATAATTATGGAATATATAGGTTATTTTGCGTCAATCCTCATTGGCGTAGCATTAGGACTGATAGGTGGAGGTGGTTCCATTCTTACGGTGCCCGTCTTAGTTTATTTATTTGCTGTTGAACCTGTACTAGCAACGGCATACTCGTTGTTTATTGTAGGTTTAACTAGTGCAGTAGGAACTGTTGGCTATTTCAAAAAAGGGTTAGTAAATATAAAAACTGCCATTGTTTTTGGTATTCCTTCCATCATTGCCGTATTTACCACTCGAGCTTATATTGTTCCCGCAATACCTAAAGAAATATTTTCTACAGGAAGTTTCACACTGACGAAAGACCTTTTTTTAATGTTACTTTTTGCAGTAATAATGGTTATTGCATCCTATACGATGATTAAAAAAGACAAAAAAAATACCATTGAAGAAACTGGCGAACAAAAATTCAATTATCCATTGATACTTATTGAAGGTGCAATTGTTGGAATAATCACCGGACTTGTAGGAGCTGGCGGTGGATTTTTGATAATCCCTGCATTAGTTATTCTTAGCAAATTACCTATGAAGGAAGCTGTGGGGACGTCGCTTGTAATTATTGCCGCCAAATCATTAATCGGCTTTTTTGGAGAAGGTGGAGAAAGTATAATCGACTGGAAATTTCTATTTATCATTTCAGCATTCGCAATTATTGGAATTTTTATAGGTACAGCCATATCCAAAAAAATTGATGGTAACAAACTAAAACCTGCTTTTGGTTGGTTTGTTTTAGTGATGGGAATATATATCATAACCAAAGAACTGTTTCTGAAATAAACTTCTGCAACTGTCATACCAAATAGTGCAATGTTATTCCGATTGAACAAATTGTTACGGTACAAACAACAACAAATACAATTACCTCATAAACTACAACATCCGTAAAAGGCAAAATAATTAAGTTATTAATGCCTATGTAACATTAGTCACCAATTTTCATAAAATCATCAACTAATTTTGTCCTATAAATTAGAAACTTAAAAAATAAACGATATGTATTTTCAACACATTTACGATAAGAGTCTTGCTCAGGCAAGTTATTTTATTGGCTGTCAAAAAGCAGGAGTAGCCGCAGTTATCGATCCTAAAAGGGATGTTGATACCTATCTTGAAATTGCCAAGCAGAACAATATGAAAATTACTCATATTTTAGAAACTCACATCCATGCTGATTTCCTTGCGGGCTCCAGAGAACTAGCCGCATTGACAGGAGCAGAAATGTACCTTTCAGCGGAAGGCGGACCCGATTGGAAATATGAATTCCCTCATGTTGACATAAAAGATGGTGATGTTTTAAAAGTAGGAAACTTAAAAATTGAAGTAGTTCACACTCCAGGACACACGCCGGAAAGCATCAGTTTTCTTTTGACAGATACTCCTGCCAGCGAAGAGCCCGTCATGTTGTTCACCGGTGATTTTGTATTTGTTGGAGATGTAGGACGACCTGATTTGCTTGAAAAAGCAGCAGGAATAAAAGGAACGCAGGACATTGGTGCCAAACAAATGTATCAATCAATCAAAAAATTTGATGCATTACCTGAATACATTCAAGTTTGGCCTAGTCATGGCGCAGGTTCTGCTTGTGGAAAAGCATTAGGAGCTGTACCAAGCACGACTGTGGGTTATGAAAAAATAAGAAACTGGGCTTTTCAGCATAAAAATGATGAAGAAGGATTTGTAAAATATTTATTAGAAGACCAACCGGAACCACCGAAGTATTTTGCAATGATGAAAAAACTGAATAAAATAGATCGTCCGCTGCTTACAGCTGTTCCTAAATTGAAAAAAATAGATTACACTGAATTATCAGAGGCTTTAGCCAAAGGCATTAAATTGATAGATGCCAGAGATAAAACAGAATTTTCTAAAGGATTTATTCCGGGAAGTATTAACATTCAAGGGAACAATTCATTTGCTACTTGGGCAGGATGGTTTCTTACGTATGAAGAACCTTTTATCTTACTTGCCGATGAATCGCAATTGGATGATTTGACCCGAAAACTAATGAGAATCGGTTTAGACAATATTCAAGGTTACGTTCCTTCTACAAAAGTATGGGAAGAAAACGGCGGTTCTTTGGAGAAAGTGAATCAGATTACTATCGAAGAATTTAAAGCCTTACAGCAAGAAAAAGATGTTCAGGTAGTTGATCTTCGTGGTGTTGCAGAATACAATGCAGGTCATATCAAAGGAGCTAACAATGTATTTGTAGGTACTTTAGTAAATAATCTAGACAAAATCAGTAAAGATAAAAAAGTATTAATCCATTGCCAAGGAGGAGACAGAGCAGCGATTGCTTACTCTTTACTAGCTAGAAACGGCTACAAAAATGTACTAAATTATTCTCCTGGAATGAATGAGTGGGTGAGCCAAAACAATCCTATTGAATACTAAAAAACCTCTTGTATGTTCGGAATTTTTAAAAATATGTTTTCAAAAAAAGACAACTCACAAATGGAAAAATTAATAAAAGAAGGTGCGTTCCTTGTAGATGTTCGCACCCCAGCAGAATTCGCTGAAGGTCATGTAAAAGGATCAACCAATATTCCTTTGGATCAAGTTGCGAGCCAATTGGAAAAATTTAAAGGAAAAGAGCAAATTATTGTTTTCTGCCGAAGTGGGAATCGCAGCGGTCAAGCCAAAATGATTTTGGAACAAAATGGTTTCAAAAACGTTACCAATGGCGGTACTTGGCAAGATGTAAATGAAATGATCAATAAATAAACAGCAATAATTTTAAAATAGTGTGCAGTTTAAAACAAGAAAAATACCTGTTTTAAACTGCACATTTATTTATTTAGCAATCGAAATTAATACGATTTGATTAATAGTTAACTTATAAAATACCTTTAAAAGATTTGATTTTTCAAATTGACTTAAATAAAGAGTAAATTTGATAGTCGTCTAAAAATTAGGAATAACAGACATTTTGAAAAAAATAAGAATAATAAAATACTATGGAACAGAAAAAACCAGCAAACAAAGACTTAATTTTAAGAGAAAAATTAGCATTGCAACGAACAACATTGGCTAATCAATCTACTTTTCTTGCCTTTTTGAGAACCTCCATGTATTTTTTGATTGCAGGCTTGAGTTTGAGAAATCTACTAAAAATTGAAAATAGTTTACTGATTGAAATCGCACTTTTCGTCACTTCATTTATCATTTTTGTTTTTGGAACGGTGAACTATTTTAAACATAAAAAATCCATTGCAGAAAATAAAAAACACATAGGCGATTATCAGTTGGAATATTACAAATTGTAAGCACCTATTCATTTATGGCTAACTTATATTCCAAACAATCATTTTAATTCCTAAAAAATCAATTGAAAACAAATACAACGAAACTTGGACTAAAAGAAAATTGGAAACAGTTTACTATTTTGGTAATCGTCAATGCGTTTGTTGGGGGAATGATAGGAATGGAACGAACTATTATTCCAAAATTTGCTGAAATTGAATTTAGTATTGCCTCAAAAACGGCTATTCTCTCTTTCATCATTGCCTTTGGAATCACGAAAGCAATTACCAATTATTTTACAGGTAAACTGGCAAATCGTTTTGGCAGAAAAAATTTGCTTTTATTTGGTTGGATTCTGGCCATACCGATTCCTTTTATTTTGATATATGCTGAATTTTGGAACTGGGTGATTTTCGCCAATATTCTTTTGGGCATTAGCCAAGGACTTACTTGGAGCAGCACTGTGGTTATGAAAATTGATTTGATTGGAGAAAAAGATTGCGGATTGGCGATGGGACTCAATGAGTTTGCCGGTTATTTTGCCGTTGGATTAGTTGCTTTTCTGTCAGGCTATATCGCCCAAAAATATGGCATTACGCCCTACCCTTTTTACTTGGGAATTGGGATTTCGATAATTGGTTTTCTATTGACTTTGTTTTTCGTCAAAGATACCCGAGTATTTGTACACCAAGAAAACACGACCAATACAACTGAAAAATTAGAAAATATTTTTCTCGAAACCACTTTCAAAAACAAAACATTAAGCGCCATAACACAAGCCGGATTAGTCAATAACCTGAATGATGGAATGATTTGGGGACTTTTGCCTATTGTGTTGCTTTCTTTGCATTATGATTCTCAGAATATTGGAATTATAACCGCCATTTACCCAACAGTTTGGGGTTTTGGACAATTAGTAACCGGAAAAATGTCCGATGTTTATTCGAAAAAAAAGATGCTGTTTTGGGGAATGTTACTGCAGGGAATAGCGATACTTTTTATTCCTTTTGCTAAAGCATTCTATCAGTTGGCCGCTATTTCAGCCTTTTTAGGTTTGGGAACGGCTTTAGTTTATCCAACTTTTTTATCAGCAATTGCGCAAGCGACAAATCCACATCAGAGAGCCGAAAGTATTGGTACATTTAGACTTTGGAGAGATTTAGGATATGCAATAGGAGCAATTATTTCAGGAATAACAGCTGATTTATTTGGATTAAATTACGCCATAATATTGATTGGAGTTATCACTATTGTATCGTCGTTGATCATTGAAATCCGAATGCCGAAAAACACTTAATAAAATAATAAACAGTTAAAATTGAACAGAAAATAATTTCTTTTTAGAAAATAATAATAAAAAAATGGAACCAAAAAAATCAAAAAAATCTACTATTCAAAATATTGTTTTTATTGTATTGATAGCACTGCTTTTGTTTAGTCCTTTGGGCACTTTTGTAAAAGTACACTTAAACCGATTAATTGCTTTTTCGCCTAAAACTATAGCTGTAACAGATCAAAAAGAACTGTCGACTTATCAGTGGCAATTAAAAGACGCCACCGGAAAGATTGTGTCACTGGAAGCATACAAAGGAAAAATAGTATTCATTAATTTCTGGGCTACCTGGTGTCCGCCTTGTATTGCGGAGATGCCAAGCATTCAAAAATTATATGTTGATTACCAGGATAAAATGGTCTTTTTATTTGTGACAACGGATTCTTTTGAGAAAGCGAATGCTTTTATGATTAAAGAAAACCTTACACTTCCTGTCTATCAATCACTAACCAATTCTCCATTGGAAATGGAATCTTCAACTATTCCGGCAACCTATCTTATTGATCAATCCGGAAATGTGATTGTAGCCAAAATTGGTACCGCAAATTGGAACAGTGATTCTTTTCGAGAAAAGTTAGACGAGTTACTAAAAAAATAAAATCAATGTCATTTTTACTTTTTTTTTTTTGTGTGACAAAAGTAACATAACTACTCATTTATAAATATAACCTTTGTGGTAATAAAAATATAATTATGGAAATTTTAGAATTAATCAGAGAACCTTGGCCTTGGTATATTGCCGGCCCATTAGTTGGACTTACAGTTCCAGCTTTGTTAATTATTGGTAACAAATCATTTGGTATTAGTGCCTCATTACGTCATACTTGCGCCATGTGCTTACCGGCAAACATAAAATTTTTTAAATACGATTGGAAAAAAGAAATCTGGAATATGTTTTTCGTTTTCGGTATTTTATTGGGCGGTGTAATTGCGTATAGCTTTTTGTCTAATCCTAATCCGATTATCATTGATGGAAATCTACAAACTGAATTGGCAGGCTACGGCATAACGGAAATTTATGGAATGTTGCCAGAACAATTATTCTCGTGGGAAAGTTTATTTACACTCAAAGGATTTTTCATGATGGTCGTTGGTGGCTTTTTCATTGGTTTTGGTTCTCGTTATGCGGGAGGTTGTACTAGCGGTCACGCGATTTCAGGTTTGTCTAATTTACAAATGCCATCATTGATTGCAACGTGTTGTTTCTTCATAGGTGGATTGATTATGGCAAACATTATTTTACCATTTATTCTTTCACTTTAAATTACGAATTATGAACATTAAAGATCAAAATACAGATTTCGAAACGCGTTCATTAGATACAGTTTGTATCAACGAGAGTCAATTGGAACACAAATGGTACCATAATTTAAAATATCTTGTCATTGGTATTTTATTCGGTATTGTTTTCATAAAAGCAGAAATTATCAGTTGGTATCGCATTCAGGAAATGTTTCGTTTCCAATCTTTCCACATGTATGGCGTTATTGGAAGTGCCGTTGTTGTTGGGATAATTTCCGTTTTCCTGATAAAAAAATTCAATATTAAAACCATTTACGGTGAGAAAATTGAGTTCCACGACAAAACCTTCAACAAAGGTCAGATTTATGGTGGACTCATCTTTGGATTGGGCTGGGCAGTAACTGGAGCTTGTCCTGGACCGTTGTTTGCACAAATTGGAACGGGTGCAACCGTGATGATTGTAACCCTATTTTTTGCAATAGTAGGAACTTGGGTATATGGATATTTTAGAGATAAACTGCCTCATTAATAAATTTATGATTCCAGAAAAACAAAATATCGTCCAATTTAAATCGCTTGTAAAAAGACTGATTTATCTCTTTATGACTATTATTTTCTTAGTCATGGGGTTATTCTTGGTTGTGTTTTTCAATTCATCCATCACCTCTTGGTTTCAAAATAGTGATTCAAACCTCGATTCCCTTTATATCGATGCTAAGAAAAAAGTGATGGTGCAAAATGAAACGGCAAAATTCTGGAAGCCAGTTGATATCAATTTGATTACAGATATCACTTTAAAACAAGAAGTCGAATATGGTAAAGATTTAATTGCGCATACGGCTAAATATTTGGGCCCAAATGGCAGTGTGAAACAAATCTCTAACGGGATGAATTGCAACAATTGCCACTTAGATGCGGGTACAAAACCTTGGGGAAACAATTATGGTTCGGTATATTCGATGTATCCAAAAATGAGAGCTCGTAGCGGCCAAGTGGAAAATCTCTACAAAAGAGTCAACGATTGTATGGAAAGAAGCTTGAACGGCCAGCCACTCACAAAAGATGACAGGGAAATGAAAGCTATGATTGCGTATATTGAGTACATTGGAAGTAATGTTCCCAAAGGCAAAGAGGCAAATGCCTCAGGAATCTATGATTTGGAGTATTTAGATCGTGCGGCTGATCCTACCAAAGGAAAAACACTGTATGACGCCAAATGTGCGAGTTGCCATCAGTTTAATGGTGAGGGGATTTTGGCAGCAGACAAAAAAGAATATACGTATCCGCCACTTTGGGGCAAAAATTCATATAATAGTGGTGCAGGACTTTTTAGAATCAGTCGGTTTGCGGGCTACATCAAATACAATATGCCGCTGGGTGCAACGTATGAAAACCCTCAATTATCAGATGAAGAATCTTGGGATATTGCGGCTTATGTGGAAAGTCTGGACAGACCATTGAAAGATTTAAGTCAAGATTGGCCCGATATTTCGAAAAAACCTGTCGATCATCCTTTTGGACCTTTTTCTGATTCGTTTACGGAAATCCAACATAAATTCGGACCTTTCAAACCTATTAAAGAAGCAAAAAAGAAAAAAGAAAATTAACCACTTAAAACCAAATTATGAAAAACCTCACGCTTTCATTTATTCTTGTATTTAGCATGATTTCAATTGCTGCATTCGCTCAAAAAAAACCGAATAACCACAAAATTGTTTTTCAGTTTACCAATGCTGTTGACACTTTACAACAAAAAGCAATTGTAAACCAATTAAAAAACTTAACAACGCATTGGCCTAATGCAAAATACGAAGTAGTGATTCACAGCATGGGTTTACCTTTTGTAATGTCTGCAAAATCAAAACAAATAGACGCGATAAAAGAACTTCGAGCTAAAGGAGTTCGCTTTTTAGTGTGCGAAAATACAATGAAAAGTCAAAAAGTATCTAAAGACCAAATCATTTCGGAAGTAGAATATGTACCTGTGGGAATTGCCGAAATCGTTGAAAAACAAGAACAAGGCTGGACGTACATCAAAGGCGGATTCTAAAATAAGACTGTAACTATATTTTGCATCTAGCCACACTATAAATTTAGCTATAGTTTTTGCTGTAAAATTTGCTATAAATCTAAAAAACTAAAACCATGAGCAATAACCGAAGAGATTTCCTTAAATCAGTTGGGACTTTAGGTCTGGGTGCTGCTATTATTTCGCCTATTTCCACTATTGTAAATACAACTCAGACGGAAGAAATAAACTTGGATACAGCAATCAACCGAAGCAAACCTCAAACAATTTCTATTCTTCAAACTACCGATGTACATTGCCAAATTCATCCGCATGATGAGTTGTTTTGGGAAAATGACAAAGTAATTTTTAGAAAAACGGGCGGTTATGCATATATGGCAACCTTACTGAAACAATTAAAAAAGAAAAACCCAAATACCTATATCATTGACACTGGCGATATGTTTCAAGGTAGCGAATTAAGCGTCGAAACTACCGGTGAAGCTTTTGTTCCCATTTTAAATGCGTTGAATTACGATTTATATCTTCCAGGAAATTGGGAAGTAATTTACGGAAAAAGAAAAATGCAAACGTTATTGGGTTCGCTGGATGCACCAAAAATCTGTACTAATATGTACCACGATTTAGGTAACGGAAAACGAGGCGAACTTATTTTTCAACCCTACACAATTTGGCATATAGCCGGAGCAAAAATTGGTTTTTTAGGCTACACCGATCCTTTGGTGCCGTTGCGACAAAGTCCAAATTACAGCAAAGGAATTTTATATACCAATCCCGAAGAAAATCTGGCTCATTATGTAGATGTGCTTAGAAATCAAGAACAATGCAGTTATGTGATCATGATTGCACACTTAGGTTTATCACAACAAATAGCATTGGCAAACCGACCGGAATGTGAAGGTGTCAATTATATTTTAGGAGGCGACACGCACGAAAGAGTTCGAAAACCTATACTATGTAAATATTCAAAAGTGGTGGAACCGGGAGCTTTTGGTTCGTTTATTGGAAAATTAGATTTGACAATTTTAAACGGAAAAGTAATTGAAGACAACTATGAACTACTGGAAGTTGATTCGCCAAAAATAAAACCAGATGCTGCAATTGAAAAATTATTAATAGAAAAAGAGTCTATTTACAAAGAAAAAATTAATCAGGTTATCGGTTATAGCACGATTCCTTTATACCGCTATTTTGTGGTGGAAAATCCAATTGACACCATGATTTTAAATGCTTTACACTGGAAATTTCCAGATATAGATATTAATCTTTCGAATGGATTTCGCTTTTGCCCGCCAAAAACGACTCCGGATCAAACTGGAAATATTCCCATCACAAACGGATTTATTTTTGATATGTTACCCGTTGACAGCACTGTGCGAACTGCAAAAGTGACTGGTAAGCAACTGAAAAACTGGTTGGAAAAAGAATTAAATAATGTTTTTGCCGAAGATGCTTCGAAACGTTTTGGTGGTTGGGTCGTAAAGTTCAAGGGAATGGAAGTGCGCTTTAATGCTTTTGCAGAAATGGAAAAAAGAGTACAAAGTATGACCGTGAAAAATATACCGTTAGATCCTGAAAAAATGTATTCCATAATGGCCTGTGAACGCGACGGCGATCCTGTAGACATGCTTTGCAGAATGAAAGGCGTGATGGATGCCAAAAACACTAATGCAACTTTACATTTGGTCATGAAAGAGTATTTAAAACAAAATTCTCCTATTACTCCTACTCCGCAAAAAAATGCGATAATTCTTGATGCTCCAGAAACTCTGTTATCGCAGGTTACTGGTGTCAATTATACTTTTAGATAATATTTAAGGAAAGTAGTCAAAATTTATAAAGTCGAATGCCTAAAACACTCGGCTTTTTTTGGGTCAATGTGATAAAAGTTACTTCCCATTTAGATTGATGAGATTATTTTTGTTGCAAATCTAAACGTACAAAAATGAAAAATTTCTTCGCTGTAATATATATACTTGCTTCCCTCCTTTTTACCATAAATACAATAGCGCAACATCAAGAAATTTCAGACAAGCCGAGCGTTTGGAAAGAAAAAAGTAATGAAAAAATTGATTCCACATCGATTTTAAATGCTTTCAAAAAAGGAGTCTTTAATGGTCATTTTCGCTATTTTTTCATGGCGACTAACAATGAAAGTGGTTTATCTGATTATTATGCCAATGCAATTGGTGGCGGCGTAAAGTTTGAAACCGCTAAATTCCATAATTTTCAATTTGGTGTCAGCGGCTATTATATTTTTAACATTGGCTCTTCTGATTTTATTCAAAAAGATCCTGTTACTAATGTGTCCAATCGATATGAAGTAGCACTTTTTGACATTCAAAACCCATCAAACAAAGACAATTTAAGTCGGTTAGAAGAATTATATTTAAAATACAATTATAAAAATTCGACTTTAACACTTGGAAAACAATTACTCAATACGTCATTTATAAACCTGCAAGACGGCAGAATGCGTCCTACGGAAGTGAACGGAATTTGGGTAGATTATAATGAAATCAAAAAGACTAAAATCAATTTGGGATATCTCTACGGAATTTCACCACGAAGCACACTGAAATATTTTGAAGTGGGAGAATCCATAGGAATTTATCCAGCTGGCGTAAAACCTAATGGAACGAAATCTGATTATGCGGGAAATTTAGATAGCAACGGAATTTATATTATGGGTGTACAAAATGAATCTATAAAGAATCTAAAAGCACTATTATGGAATCAGTACGCGGAAAATATATTCAATTCGGCATTGTTCCAAATGGATTATAAATACGATTTAAATCCAAACTCAAAACTGCTCTTCGGTTTTCAGACGATATACCAAAACGCTTTGAATTCTGGAGGAAATGAAGATCCCAGCAAAACTTATTTTGAAAAAAATGGCAATTCTCAAACTTTTGGAGGAAGATTAGGCTGGCAAAATAAAAAAATAGAATTGACTTTAAACTACAACCGAATAACTGCCAAAGGAAGGTATTTAATGCCCCGAGAATGGGGACGGGATCCATTTTACACCTTTATGCCCAGAGAACGGAATGAAGGTTTTGGAGATGTAAATGCCGTGATGACCAAAATACAATATACAAATCCTAAAAAGACATTCAAATCGAATCTGGCAATAGGATATTTTGATTTACCGGATGTGAAAGATTTTGCATTAAATAAATACGGTTTGCCTTCTTATGTGCAGACCAATGCTGATGTTCGCTACCAATTTCAAGGGATGTTAAAAGGTTTTGATGCACAATTATTGTATGTACACAAGTTCAATGTGGGAGAAGCTTACGGGAATAAAAATTATATTTTCAATAAAACGAATATGAGCAATATCAATTTTATACTCAATTTCAATTTTTGAGATAATCCTTTTTTAATCCAAATGATAAAACTTCATTATCAAATAATTTAGAAGCAAATACAACAGCGTTCCTACCACTGCAAATGTGATAAAAAAGCTAATCAGGTTCAGCACAATATTAGGAATAAACTTCAATCGAGGATGCGTGATTAAAGGTTCCCGATGTAGTCTTTCGTAAATACTTTCCTTCGCTATTTTGATTTTCTTTTTGATAATCGAATTGTTTTTAAAGACGAATTAAGTCCTGAATTAAAATAAAATCATGCACTTGGTTAAGCTCTCTAAAGTAGGTAATTAATTTAAGAATAGTATATTTAGAAGTGAAAAATAATAGCGACTTATTTTTAATTCATCCATTTAGCATGAAAATTTAAAAATTCTTTCTTTCAGCAGCCACAGGAATCTGATCCATAGCTCGTTCTGCGATTGCTGTGATGGAAAGCGATGGATTAACTCCAGGATTTGCAGATATCATGGAACCGTCAATGATCAACATATTTTGATAACCAAAAACTTCATTATTTTTATCAATTACTCCCTCAAAACGGTCTTTCCCCATCACTGCACCTCCCAATACATGGGCAGTTGACGGGATTCCT
Organism: Flavobacterium sp. CAN_S2; assembly: GCF_015752255.1. NCBI lineage: Bacteria > Pseudomonadati > Bacteroidota > Flavobacteriia > Flavobacteriales > Flavobacteriaceae > Flavobacterium > Flavobacterium sp. CAN_S2. The sequence goes on along the minus strand of NZ_JADOVA010000002.1, from coordinate 313,475 downwards.
GCTACTGATTCCAAAACAAATGAAGTTGCTTTCCCATTGACTATTTTGCTATATTTTTCGGTTAAAGCAAGAGACTCCGGAATATAAGCGGACGGTTTTAATCCCGTACCTATTGTCGATGACATTCCTCCAAAAAAGTTGTTTTTGAATTTTAAAGTACTGTCAATTGACTGCATGAATAATAAAACAGTAGTGCTTTTTGACCAACTGTTTATCCAATAAATTTTGAAATAGGACAATGGATATTTTACTACTTGCTGCGTCATGTTTGCCATTCGTACCAAAGCATTTTTACCATTAGACAAAGGCAAATGAAGCAATTTCCAGAAACCAGATCCTTCAGAATACCTCACAATTTCCAAATGACTATTATCATCCGTGTGCAGCAGGCTGCCAATAGCCACTCCTTTTGATAAATTTTTAGTTTTGTCCAAAGAGGAAACACTGATTAGCGTTTCATTATTGGTTCGTATATCAGCACCCAATTTATCGGATAATAACGGAAGTGATTTTGTCTTTAGTTTGAGCAGTAATTTAATAGTTCCCAAAACTCCTCCCGAAAAAATTACTCCTTTTGAAGTAAATTCTTTTCTGGAACCAAAAAATTTTGTGCTGGATTTTACCCCAACTTTGTAGCCTGAAGTCCCGTCTTTAACATCAATTGGCAAAACATTATAAACCTCATTTTCAGCAAGGATTTCAGCGCCATTATTTTGTGCCAGATACAAATAATTTTTATCAAGTGTATTCTTTGCATTGTATCTGCAACCCGTCATGCAACCTCCGCAAAAATTACATCCGGACCTTTTCCTTCAAAATAAGGATCGTTAACTTTTACTCCTTGTTTTCCAAAAAAAACAGCAACATCAGGATGTTCAAATTGATCTTCTTTCCCAATTTCTTTAGCCAATTCCTTCAATGCAAGATCACCGTCAAATAATTTTGGATTTCTGGAGGCACCAAGCATGGTGAGCGCTTTTTGATAAAATGGTTTTAATTCGGTTTCCCAATCTTCTAATTCGCTCCAACTTCCTGATTTAAAAAATGCCGATTTTGGTACAGGCAAAGTATCCTCATACACCAGCGAACCACCACCAACACCCGTTCCCGATATTATTACAATATGCCTGAAAATACTCATTTTCATGATACCAAAGAAACGCAACGAAGGCATCCACAACCATTTTCTGAGATTCCAATTGGTCTTGGCAAAATCTTCCGATTTGTACCATTTGCCTTTTTCAATTACTAAAACTTTATATCCTTTTTCAGAAAGCCGTAAAGCACTTACTGAACCTCCAAATCCGCTTCCTATTATTATGTAATCAAAATCGTAGTGCATCTTTTTTTATGTTATATCCCAAAAATAAGCAATTATTTTGAATAATATGCATGCATAGTAAAAGGTGCGCAACGATTCTTTTGACAATAAAAATCAACTTTTTGTTTCTCCAAAACAAAAAAAGAAGAGCATTTCAGATATGAAATGCTCTTCTTTTTACAATCAAAATTAAATCCATTTAATACACGCTCTGAAGTAAGACTATATTTAAGTTAGCCGTTTATATTCCTTTAATATTTCCTTTATTTTTCAAGAAAATGACTTCAATTATTTTGCTGGTCATTTCTTTCTCAATTTCTAATTGATTGGATAAAACTTCAATTACGTTTTTTTCTTCTTTTTCCAATGTTCCGTCGGCGAGTAAAACTTCCAATGCGAGAGCAAATACGGTTTCTTTATCTTCTCCTTTAATCCATTCGGAACAAGCCGAAATATATTTTAATTGTCCCAATTCCGCTCGTACATTAAATGCTTTTCTGTAAAGAGGTGCAATATCAATTCCGACAAATTTCTGTTTTGAAGACAAAACTCTAGATAATGTTGCCGTTTCCGAATCGGTAATTTGATTATCGGCAGAAATGCAAGAATATAAAATACCAACCCAAGCTTCAAACTCAGAATTTACAGTATTTTGACCACTATTATTATTTTCAAATGAACTCATATTTTTTATTTTTGGTTAAAGTTACAGCTAACAGTCCTGTGATTTGCTAGATTTTAGTAATAAATTATGATTTAACATTTATAAATTCATTGCAGATTTTAAAAATTTCGCTCCGGCAAAACTCTTTTAATTCTAGTAAATTTAAAAATATTTCAGATGTAACGCAACGCTTAAAGATTACGGTTGGCAAACCACAATTTAATACAGTCTTAACATTATGAAGCTGGTAAAAAGAGGCGTTATTACTATAAATTCATTAAATTTAGCATATTCAAAGACAATTACCATTATAAATTTTATCTATTGAAAATTAAATTAGGTAAGGATTCTTTGTGGTAAATTCGCTTTTAGAAAATAAAAATTAATTATACTATGGAAAATAACACAAACCCAACATCCTACAATGTCAACGGAGAAAGCAAATGCCCATTTTCTGGTGCAACTGCTCCTAAGCAAAGTGCGGGTGCCGGTCCAAGTAACCGCGACTGGTGGCCAAACCAGTTGAAATTAAACATTTTACGCCAACATTCTTCCCTCTCCAATCCTATGGGAGAAAGTTTTGATTATGCTGAAGAATTCAAATCATTGGATTTAGACGCTTTGAAAAGAGATATATTCGAAATGATGACCACCTCTCAGGAATGGTGGCCGGCAGATTATGGTCACTATGGCCCGTTCTTTATTCGTATGGCTTGGCACAGTGCAGGAACGTATCGAATTGCTGATGGTCGTGGTGGAGCAGGTTTTGGAACGCAACGTTTTGCACCCTTGAATAGCTGGCCAGATAATGCAAATTTAGATAAGGCTCGTTTATTATTATGGCCTATCAAACAAAAATACGGTAAGAAAATCTCTTGGGCCGATTTAATGATTCTAACCGGTAACTGCGCTCTGGAGTCGGCTGGATTAGAAACATTTGGTTTCGCCGGTGGTCGCGCCGATGTTTGGGAACCATCAGAAGATATTTATTGGGGTTCTGAACGCGAATGGTTAGCACTTAGCAACACTCCTAATAGCCGTTACTCAGGTGATCGTGAGCTAGAAAATCCTTTAGCAGCAGTACAAATGGGGCTTATATATGTAAACCCGGAAGGTCCGGACGGAAATCCTGATCCGCTATTGGCAGCGCGTGATATTCGTGAAACTTTTGCCCGCATGGCAATGAATGATGAAGAAACAGTTGCACTTATTGCCGGCGGACACACATTGGGCAAAACCCATGGTGCTGCAGATCCTAATAAATACGTAGGTCCAGAACCTGCAGGAGCTGGTATCGAAGAGCAAAGTCAAGGTTGGAAAAACACTTATGGGAAAGGTAATGCAGAAGATACAATTACCAGTGGTCTTGAAGGTGCATGGACAACTACCCCAACAAAATGGAGCAATAACTATTTCGAAAACTTATTTGGTTTCGAATGGGAATTGACCAAAAGTCCTGCTGGTGCACACCAATGGAAACCAGTAGGTGATGCAGGTGCTGGTACTGTTCCAGATGCACATGATCCTTCAAGAAGTCACCAACCTTTTATGTTGACTACCGATTTATCTTTAAGAGTTGATCCAATATATGAGAAAATTTCAAGACACTTTTTTGAAAATCCAGCCGAATTTAATGATGCATTCGCAAGAGCATGGTTCAAATTGACGCACAGAGATATGGGACCAAAAGCTCGTTATTTGGGACCAGAAGTTCCTAGTGAAGAACTAATTTGGCAAGATCCAGTTCCAGCAGTAACCCATCCGTTGATTGACGAACACGATATTGCTACACTAAAAGTTTCCATTCTAGCTTCTGGATTGTCTGTATCCGAATTAATTTCTACTGCTTGGGCATCGGCATCTACGTTCCGTGGATCTGATAAACGTGGTGGTGCAAACGGTGCTCGTATTCGTTTACAACCGCAAAAAGATTGGAAAGTGAATAATCCTTCTCAATTAGAGAAAGTATTAGCAACGCTGGAGAATATCCAAAAAGAGTTCAACAACGCAAACTTTGGCGGTAAGCAAGTTTCCATTGCAGATTTAATAGTTTTAGGTGGTAGCGCAGGAATTGAACAAGCTGCTAAAAATGCTAATTTTGAAGTAAATGTACCTTTTACTCCAGGAAGAACAGATGCTTCACAAGAACAAACAGATGTAGAATCATTTGCAGTTCTTGAACCTCAGGCTGATGGTTTCCGTAATTATGTAAAAACAAAATATACGGTATCAGCTGAAGAAATGTTGATTGACAAAGCACAATTATTGAACTTATCAGCTCCGGAAATGACCGTTCTAGTAGGTGGACTTCGTGCTTTGAACATGAACTTTGACCAGTCTCAAAGTGGAATATTTACAAAACGTCCAGGTGCATTGACTAATGATTTCTTTGTGAATTTATTGGATCTAGGCACTACTTGGAAAGCCCTTTCAGAATCTGATGATGCTTTTGTAGGAACTGATCGTAAGACTGGTGCAATCAAATGGGTTGGTACTCGTGTAGATCTTATTTTTGGATCTAACTCAGAGCTTAGAGCTATCGCTGAAGTTTATGGTTGTTCAGATGCTCAAGAAAAATTTATAAAAGACTTCGTTGCAGCATGGACTAAGGTAATGAACCTAGACCGTTTCGATTTAGTTTAAGTTTAGATTTATAATTTGTTTAAAAAGGTGGTCTGGCAACAGATCACCTTTTTTGTTTTTTATAGGTTAAATTGAAGGTCGGTCTGGCTTTATAGGTTATCAAAGATTACAAAATATTTATTATCACTATTTTATTATAGTTGCTTATTTTGATAATCATTGGCTAAAAATACTTTTATAACCGCTGTAGTATTTAATATTTAGAAACCCGTTAGCAAATATTTTTTTTTGATTTTAAACCTATTCAACGCGTTTGTTTTTTTGTAGATTTTACTTCAATTACAATGTTTTTTTAATTCTTTATTTGCTTGTTTTAGTCCTAATTCCTTTGATTTGTTTAAATCCAAACAACCACAAATTTTATCTTTAGCTTTTATTTTTGCCAATCCTCTATTGTAATAAGCTTCAGCAGATTTAGGATTGATTTGTATTGCTTTATCATAATCAGCCATTGCTCCATCATAATCCTTTAATTTGTTTTTTGCATTTCCTCTACCATAATATGCATCTGCATCGTCAGAAACATATCTATATATCTACTGTAATCATCGATTGCTCCTTTAAAATCTTTTGATTTTTTCTTAGCTCGTGCTCTATTAAAATAAGCTTCACTGTAATTAGGATTAATTTCTATTACTTTATTAAAATAAAATATTGCTTCTTTATAAGCTTTCAATTCATCTTTTGCATATCCAATAGAGAGATAAGCATCAGCATGATTCGGATTAATATCAATTGCTTTTTTGTAATCAGATATGGCTCCTTTATAGTTTTTCAATTCATCCTTCGAATATCCTCTATTGTAATAAGAATCAGCATCTGAACTATTAAGATTTATCGCTTTATCATAATCCAAAATTGATCCTGCAAAGTCATGCATGTAGCTTTTTGCATTTGCCCTGTTTAAATAACCAGCTTCATAAGAAGGATATCTCTCCAAGACTATATTGAAATCTAATATAGCCCCTTGATAATCCTCTAGTATATTTTTAGCATAGCCTCTACCAAAAAATGCTTCTGTGTAATCAGGATTTAGTTCAATCGCTCTGTCAAACTCTTTTACCGCTCCAGTGTAATCCTCTTGTTTAATCTTAGCAAAAGCTTTTTTATAAAATGATTCCGCAAATACATTATTAAAAGAAACCTCATTTGTCTGGCCATAACAATTACTGCAGATATAAAAAGTAAGGATTAAAAAAAAAATTCTCATAATTTAAAATTGAGATAAAAAATATTCAATATTAATCTATTTATTTGATTAAAAAAAGAATTGATAAAGTCTATAAAATTAGTTTAAACCTATTCAAATAAAACTCTCCTCACCAACCTCAACTCCATAAAAAAAGCCATCTCGAAAAAAACGAGACGGCTTTACTTTTCTAATTAAAATAGATTTACATTGTGTAATCTGTATTAACGAAATTAGATTCTTTGCTATTTAATAATTCCTGCAAAATAGCATTATTATAGTCATTGTCTTTTGAAGCTACAAAAGTTCTAATCGAGAACGAACGCAAGGCATCGTGAATACTCAACGTTCCTACAGCAGAATCTTTACGTCCGGTAAACGGATATACATCTGGACCTCTTTGGCAAGAGCTGTTTAAGTTTACTCTGCACACTAAATTCACTAAAGTATCAATTAGCGGCGCAATAGTTTTAATGTCTCTTCCAAACAAACTTACTTGTTGCCCGTAATTCGACTCCGCCATATCGTTCAATGGTTCCTGAATGTCTTTGAAAGTCAGGACTGGTATTACGGGACCAAATTGCTCTTCGTGATACACTCGCATTTCTTTATTTATTGGAAACAAAACTGCCGGAAAAATATAATTAGGAGAATGTTCTCCCCCTTTTTCATTAATGATTGTTGCGCCTTTTTTGACAGCATCATCAATCAATTCCTGAATGTAAGCCGGTTTCTCTTTTTCTGGCAACGGGGTCAGCATTACCGATTGATCCCAAGGATTTCCAAACACAAGCGAATCTACTTTGGCAGCAAAACGTCTGTTGAATTCATCGGCAATCGTTTCGTGAACATATAAAATTTTCAATGCCGTACAACGCTGTCCGTTGAATGAAAGCGTTCCTGCAATGCATTCTTGGATAGCCAAATCTAAATCGGCATCCGGTAAAATAATGGCTGGATTCTTAGCTTCTAAACCTAATATCAAACGCAATCTGTTTTTATTTGGATGCTGATCCTGCAAAGCAATCGCTGATTTACTGTTTCCTATCAAAGCCAAAATATCGACTTTTCCGGACTTCATTATTGGCGAAGCAACCTCACGTCCTCTACCGTAAACAATATTGATAGCGCCCTTTGGAAAACTGCTTCTGAAAGCTTCTAATAAAGGCGAAATTAATAAAACGCCGTGTTTAGCAGGTTTGAAAATAACGGTATTCCCCATAATCAATGCCGGAATCAGCAGCGCAAAGGTTTCGTTTAACGGATAATTGTATGGTCCAAGACACAAAACAACTCCTAAAGGTCCACGACGGACCATAGCATTAACGCCTTGACTTTTGGTAAAACGAGAACTATTTCGGTCTAATAATTTATAATCTTCAATGGTGTCATAAATATATTCTACCGTTCTGTCAAATTCTTTTTCGGAATCGCCAAGAGATTTACCAATTTCCCACATCAAAAACTTAACGACTTCACTTCGGGTCGCTTTCATTTGAGTGACAAAATTCGACATACATTTGATACGATCAGAAACTTTCATCGTAGGCCACAATCCTTGACCGTTATTGTACGCAACACTGGCAGCATTGACAGCTTCCAGCGCTTCAGTTTCGCCCATAAATGGAATTGAACCTAATATTGTTGGACCGTATTCCTCCGTTGATGAAATCGTCGAAAAAACAGCGGTTGTCTGACCTTCCCATTTTTTCAATTCGCCGTCCACTAAATACGTATCTTGATTTAATAATGTTGTAATCTGAAATTCTTCTGGTATTATATTCATACTAAAGGGTATTATTTTTATAATTTTAATACATAAAAAAGGCGGTTGCCTATTTCTGTTTTATGGTTCTATGACTTCGCCTTCCCACTCTATAATTCCGCCAATAAGATTATAAGCATTTTCAAAACCTAGCTGATTCATTATCTCACAGGCTTTTGCGCTTCGCATTCCGGAGCGACAATACACATAATAATTTTTACTTTTGTCCAAATTTTCAATTTCATTTACAAAATCCTGCCCTCTATGAATATCAATATTGATGGCATTAGCTATAAATCCTTCGTTAAATTCGTCTTCGGTTCTCACGTCTAAAATCACTGCGTTTTCATCAGCTTCAAACTGTGAAACCCAATCTTCTTGTGTTAAATTCATAATAGTGTTTTTTGTAAAAATACAACGTTTTTACCGAACAATAAACGCATCAATTGTTAATTAGATAATAATCTTTAGAAATCGTTTTCGCAAAACATTAACTGTCAAGAAACTATAAATAGGGCTTTTATTTTTACGAAAAACAGTCTATTAAATCCATAGACAATATAACAATACTAATCCGAAAATCAAGTACTTGACACGGTTTTTAGATGCAAAATCACTCGCTTTTTTTGAGTTTTTAGACTACTTTTACATTATAAAACATAGAAAAAAACTAAAATGCTTGATCCGATAAAGAAAATATTTCCTTCCTTTTCTACTGAATTAGTCAAAGATGTTGATGCCAATGCTTCTATTCAATCTTTCAAAGCTGGCGATATCATCATGCGAACCGGACAGTACATCAAAAATACGGTACTGGTAATCAGTGGAAAAATAAAGGTATATCGTGAAGATGAAAACGGCGGTGAGTTTTTTATGTATTATTTGCAACCCGGACAAGCCTGCGCCATTTCTATGATTTGTGCGACCAAAAATGAAAAAAGCCAAATCATGGCAAAAGTTGTTGAGGATGTCGAATTGATAATGGTGCCATTACCTTTGATGGATAAATGGATGATGCAACACCGCAGCTGGTATGAATTTGTTATCGATACATACAGAAGTCGTTTTGAAGAAGTGCTCGAAGTCATTGACAGTATTGCTTTCAGAGCCATGGATGAACGCTTGGAATTTTATTTGAAACGCCATGCCGATGTTTGTGGTTGTAAAGAATTGAAGCTTTCTCATCAGGAAATTGCCTCTGAACTGAATACCTCAAGAGAAGTAATTTCACGTTTATTAAAAAAAATGGAACAACGCGGCATCGTTGCTTTGCATCGCAATAACATTGAACTTTTAAAATAAATTCATTTCATTCACTACGAAAATGCATTTTATAAATGCTCCTTTTTTCAGATGAATTATTTATATAAAATTATTTAAAACCTGAATACCAATACTTTATATTACAATTTTAAAAAAAAATCACTTTGTAAAATAATCACTAAGCTTCATTTTTGATTATCTTTAGTATTGTTTTTTTTGGGATTATTTTCGAAATAGAAAAAATCAATCAATCAACTTATTTTTTGGTTCAAAATAAAAGCAATGTAACAATTGTCACTGTTTATCCTAAAAAACAGAAGTACATTTGTACTATAAATTTAAAAAACGCAATCATGCAAATAGAACAAATATATACCGGATGTTTAGCACAAGGTGCTTATTACATAACTTCAAATGGTGAAGCAGCCATTATTGACCCGTTACGCGAAACCCAACCGTATTTGGACCGATTGGAAAGAGACGGCGTAAAATTGAAATACATTTTCGAAACCCATTTCCACGCTGATTTTGTTTCCGGCCATGTCGATTTAAGTCGTCAAACCGGCGCTCCAATTGTTTACGGTCCAAATGCAACGTGTGAATTTGATTGTATTTCTGCAAAAGACGGTCAGGAATTCAGCATAGGTAACATCAAAATAAAAGTATTGCACACTCCGGGACACACTATGGAAAGCTCCACTTTTTTATTGATTGACGAAAACGGAAAAGACCATGCCATTTTTTCCGGTGACACCTTGTTTATTGGTGATGTGGGAAGACCGGATTTAGCACAAAAAGCGGCACACATGACACAAGAACAATTGGCCGCTACCCTATTCCATTCGTTGCGAGATAAAATTATGACTTTGGCAGATGACGTCATTGTATATCCAGCTCACGGTGCAGGAAGTGCCTGTGGAAAAAACATGAGCAAGGAAACAGTTTCGACTATTGGTGACCAAAAAGCCACTAATTATGCGTTGCGCGCCAATATGACAGAAGCCGAATTTGTACAAGAAGTGACCGAAGGTTTATTGCCACCGCCAGCTTATTTTGGTATGAACGTGGCCATGAACAAAAAAGGATACGATAATTTTGAGAATGTCTTGGATTTAGGAATGCGTGCTCTTTCTCCTTCAGAATTTGAAGTGGCTGCCGAAGAAACCGGAGCTTTAGTATTAGACACTCGAAAAAACGGAGAATTTGCCAAAGGTTTTATTCCGCAATCCATAAACATTGGGATTGATGGTGATTTTGCTCCTTGGGTAGGTGCTTTAATTGCCGATGTAAAACAACCCATACTAATTATTTGCGAACCTGGACAAGAGGAAGAGACCGTTACGCGCTTGAGCCGTGTAGGTTTTGACAACTTGATTGGGCATCTGGCAGGCGGTTTTGATGCTTGGGCAAAAGCCGGAAAAGAGATTGACACCGTAAATAGAATTTCAGCTGAACAATTTGCCAAAGAAGTGAAAATTGGCGAAAGTAAAATTATTGATATTCGGAAAGAAAGTGAATACTGCGCAGAGCATGTTGAGGAATCCTACAGCAAGCCATTAGCGGCTATTAATGAATGGGTCAAAGATATTAATCCAAAAGAACATTTTTACCTGCATTGCGCCGGCGGATACCGCAGTATGATTGCAGCTTCAATTCTGGAAGCGCGTGGTTTTAGAAATTTCACCGAAATTGAAGGCGGTTTTAATGCTATTGCAAAAACGGATGTTCCTAAAACGGATTTCGTTTGCCAAAGTAAAGTGTTAAAATAATTAATTACTAAATAAAGTATACAATGAAAAAAAACATGGGTTCAACAGACAAAATTATCCGCATCGCTATAGCAATACTTATTGCGATATTGTATTTTACCAATAGTATCAGCGGGACGCTTGCACTTGTTTTAGGAGCATTTGCAGTTATTTTTATAATCACCAGTTTTATCAGTTTTTGCCCATTGTATGCCCCGTTTGGAATTTCAACCCGAAAAAAAATATAACATGTCCGAGTTAAAATGTTCTGATACTTCTTATGATAAACCGCTGGACGCTGCTTATTGGGAGGCGCAATACAAAGCCAAAACTACCGGTTGGGATTTAGGCCAAGTATCACCGCCAATACAAGAATATATAGATAAGATTACTGATAAAAAGAAACGAATTTTGATTCCCGGTTGTGGCAACAGCTACGAAGCAGAATATCTTCTGGAACATAGATTTACAAATATTACAGTTATCGATATTGCGCCGACACTAGTTGCTGTTTTAAAAGAAAAATTCAAAAATAATCCTAACATTCAGATTGTCTTGGGAGATTTCTTTGAACATCAAGGAAACTATGATTTGATTATTGAGCAGACTTTTTTCTGTGCTTTACCACCAACGATGCGTCAAAAATACGTTTGGAAAATGCACCAACTTTTGGCTGAAGAAGGAATTTTAGCAGGATTACTATTCAATAGAACGTTTGAATCCGGACCTCCTTTTGGTGGAAGCAAAAAAGAATATGAAAAGCTTTTTGCAACCGCATTTGATTTTATAAAAATGGATTTATGTGACAATTCTATTGCACCACGAGCGAATTCAGAGTTGTTCATTGAATTAAAAAAAAACAATGTAATTACAATATAAGCTATGTATTTTTTATGATGAAATAATCATGAAAACTAAATTCCTTTTTAGAAAAAAATGAAAACATTATTATTTACCAATTGGCATGTTATGCGCTGGGTTCGCCTTGTGTTTGCCTTATTTTTATTTGCACAAGCCTATATTATGAAAGAATGGATGTTCATAGGTTTTGGACTATTTTTCTTCGTTCAGGTTATTTTTAATTTTGGCTGTGGCGCAAATGGTTGTAGTATTCCTAACACTAAAAAACAATAACGATGAGTAATTTTGATACGATTATACAATCCGAAAAACCAGTTTTAATTGACTTTTTTGCCACGTGGTGCGGACCTTGTAAAATGCTTGGCCCCATTTTGAAAGAAGTAAAAGACAGTTTGGGAGATCGCGTTTCCATCATTAAAATTGATGTGGACAAAAACCAGCAAATCTCGAGTCAATATCAGGTTCGTGGCGTTCCTACAATGATTTTATTTCAAAACGGAAAACAGTTGTGGAGACAATCCGGCGTATTGACAAAGGAAGAAATCATTAAAACTATTTTGGAAAAAAGCAATAAATAATGATTTCTTTAAAAATATTTTTTTTTTGAATTTACTTCTATTGTAAATCTTAAAAAATTTGAATTATAACCCATTTTTATTTTTGAAGATTCATTCATTTATTGAGATGGAAAAATAAATCATGACTGTTATTTTTCCTATCTTAGTAACCTATGGAAAACCCTCGCCAATATAGACTTTCTAAATCCGAATCTTTATTTGTAAGAGGTCCTTTGACTCGTTTTAAAAATCTTTTCTTCATTTTCAAAGTGCTCTACAACTTCATCAGAGCTTTCCAGAAAATGCATTTTATTGGACCTTGTGTGACCGTTTTTGGGTCGGCACGTTTTGGACCGCATACAGCACATTATAAAAGCGCTGAACGCATTGGTTCTGAAATAGCAAAATTAGGTTTTACAGTAATGACTGGCGGAGGTCCAGGATTGATGGAAGCCGCCAATAAAGGAGCTTATGAATCAGGCGGGTATTCGGTAGGTTGTAATATTGTCCTTCCTGTGGAACAGAAACCAAATCCTTATCTTCATAAATGGATTTATATTCCCTATTTCTTTGTGAGGAAAGTAATTCTGATCAAATATTCCTATGCGTTTGTAGTAATGCCGGGAGGAATCGGGACTTTGGATGAATTATTCGAAGCACTGACTTTAATTCAAAATAAAATAATCAGCGATTTTCCGATTGTTATTTTCGACTCCGTTTATCATCAGGAATTGTGCCATCACATTCAAAAAATGGTAGACAATGAAAGCATAAGCCCTGAAGACATGAAGCTTTTATTCGTGACTGATTCCGTAGAAGAAGTGATGGAACACCTCAAAAAACATGCTATCAAAAAATTTGGTTTAAAAAAAAATAAATATAAATCCTTATAGTTACTTGGTTGAAATAAAGCTAATTTGCGTTTGGTTTTTCATTGAAAATTTTACTAAAAAAAAAGATCGTTTAATGTTAATTAAGTCAAAGAAGTTCTTTGTTTTAATCAATTATTATCGCTCAATGTTTTATTTTTTAACCATTTATACAAAACCTCTTCTAAATTACATCTTATAATTGGTTTTGAAACATAATCGTCCATACCGGATTCCAAACATTTTTCTTTTTCTCCTAACATAATTCCAGCTGTCAAAGCAATAATAGGAATATTATTATATTTTTTTAAATGTTTGATTTCGGCAGTTGTTTGATATCCATTTTTATGTGGCATCTGAATGTCCATCAAGATCAAATCGAGCTTCTCTTTTTTGTACATTTTAATTGCTTTTTTACCATCAGATGCTTCAAGAATAGTGCATCCCGGAAGTATCGATTTGAGTAATGTTTTTACCAAAAGCATATTGATTCGATTGTCCTCGACCACTAATATTTTTTTATCTGAGAAATTATCGGGAACAATCGTTGTATCTTCAATTGTGACTTTTATTTCATTTACATCAGATGAAATTTCCTGAAATGAACTATCTAATTCAACCTCAAAATAAAACTCACTTCCCTGCCCAAATTTACTTTTCAGTTTTAGCTCACTATTCATCAAACCTAAAAGTTGATTTGAAATGGCCAATCCAAGTCCTGTACCGCCAAATTTACGCGTGATAGAACAATCTTCTTGAATAAAAGATTGAAATACTTTTTCTTGATTTTCCTGTTTTATTCCAATTCCGCTATCCTTAACAGAAAAATTTAAAAGACAGCGATTCTCACCTCCTGAAATTATTTCACTACTAATATCCAATCGTACAAATCCTGTAGTTGTGAATTTTAATGCGTTTCCAATTAAGTTCACTAAAATTTGTTTCAAGCGCACGGAATCAGCAAAAACAAAACTAGGAACAGACTCCTTACTATTTAGAATCAAATCTATTCCCTTTAATTCCGCTTGGTATTTAAACATATCAACAACATGATGCGTCAGTTCCACAAGATTGATTTCCTCAATATTTAATTCTAATTTTCCAGATTCAATTTTCGAAAAATCTAAAATATTATTGATGATTTCAATTAATATATTTGCTGATTCATGAACGGTATTCATGTATTCCCTCTGGTTTTCGTCCAGATTAGTTCTCATTAATAAATCAGTAAAACCAATAATTCCGTTCAAAGGCGTACGAATTTCGTGGCTCATATTAGTCAAAAAACTGGACTTCGCTTTATTTGCTGCTTCGGCTTGTTCTTTGGCCTTTGTCAGTTCAATTTCCAGTTTTTTTAATTCTGTTATTTCGATGAAACTAATCACAACCTCATCAATTTCATCGTGGATATTAAAAACAGGAAAACCATTCAACAAGAACCATCTCACATTCGTGCTATCCGTTTTAATTATTCCAATAATAAAATTACTAATTGGTTTTTTGGTGCGAATAATTTGATTGACTGGAAAATTTTCTGTTGATAATGATTTATGATCCTCTTTTACAAATTTCCAAATTGGATTGGCAACATCCTCTTCTTTTATTTGTGCCTCACTCAAACCTATCAATTCGGAGGCTTTTGGATTCGAATAAATGATTGCAGTATCTTTGTTGTGTACAATTATTCCAACATCCAGATTGTTTAATAAATCGCGATACCGCTCTTCACTTTCTCGCAAAGCACATTCAGTTTCTTTCAACTGGGTGATATCTAATATCGTAATTAGCGCCTGCTCTTTATTATCTGAAACAATTCCAGTCAAATAAACATTTATTGGAATATTCTCATCCAAAAGCAATTCAACTTCACAACATTCTTTTACAGTAGCCTGAAAAACAGCCTCTAAAAATTGATTAAAAACCGGCTTCGTAGCATTAGATATAAAGAAACCAAATTGACTATTTATCAATTTAGATCTTTCTTTCCGCAGTAATTGTGAACCGGCGAGATTCAGTTCGACAACGGTTCCAGAACTTGTCAATGTGAAGTAACCTGTAGGCGCAAATTCATACAATTCAGCATATTTTTGCTTTACAATTTCAGCTTCCTCTTTAGCAAGCATCAATTCTTCTTTTTGCATTTCAAGCTCAATCTGATGGACTTCTAATTCATGAATCAGCTTTAAAGTATCAACTTCTGAAAGTTTAGAACTGTATTTTGATTCTTTACTGCGATGTAATTCTTCCGCTTTTTGTCTTATAATGAAACGGGCTTCGGTTTTATTTTCGATATTTTCCATGTGTACTGCCTTTTTAAATACTACTAATTTAATTGTCTGAAATTGGAAATTATGCAACCTATTTAACTTACATACTATTCTATACTGCTATTTCATGAATAAAAAACTGAATGTTTTTTTGATCTCCAATAAAATATACCGCGCTGATAAATTCGATATTGATTCGCTTGTTATTGCTTGTTTCAATTTCCTTGAAAATGGAATGAAATGATTTTTTTTGGCTTAATTCCGTAAAAGTAGACTTGTTTGGAATTATGTTTTTTAGAAATTTAACAGACCAAACTTCTTTCCCAATAAAATTCTCTTTAGTTTCCCCTATCAAAGCTGTAAAAAAAGGATTTATCGCATTGATTTTTCCTGTTTCACCATCTACGAAAATGATTCCATCCTTCACTGATTCAAAAAGGTGCTTGTAACGGGTTTCAGCATTTACTAAGGCCTCCTGAACAAATACACGATCCGAAATGTCACGGATAATACACTGAATGACTTTTTTACTATTGACCAAATAAACGTTACTCACAAATTCAACATTTATTTTTCGTCCTTTCGCGGTTTCAAGCGGCAAATTTTCATAGCGAATAAATTCTTTTTTTTGTAATTCTGAAAACTTGTCTTTATTACTCACAATGTCCTTAAGTGAACCTATTTCCCAAATTGATTTTTCAATTAACTGCTCATGAGAATAACCTAACATTCCGACTAAAAAAGGATTAACATCGATTATTTTGCCGGTTTCATAGTTCAGAATCAGAATTCCATCTTTGGCTGACTCAAAAAGACGGCGGTATTGATTTTCCATCTTAAGAGACTCTTCGGCAAGTTTTGCAGCTGTAATGTCAGTAAAAGTAATTACGATTCCATCAATACGATCATCGAGCGTACGATACGGCATAATTCGAACGTAATAATACCTGCCATCAATTGTTGCAACCTCCTTTTGAATAGGCGCCAGCGTTTTGATAACCTCAAGTGCATTACTAACCATTTCAGGATATTTCAAGTCGCACACTAAATCCGTAAAAGGTCTTCCGGTATCAGTTGCACGCAACTTGAATATTTTAGTTACTGGATCAGTAAATCTGCGGATGTTTAATTCTTTATCTAAAAAAAGAGTGGCTATTTCCGTACTGTTGAGCAGGTTTTTCATATCATTATTGGCCTGTTCAAAATCGACTAATTTGCTTTGTAATTCCGTGTTAACTGTTTGCAATTCCTCATTTAAACTTTGTAATTCTTCCTTTGAAGTAGTCAATTCCTCATTGGTAGATTGTAATTCTTCGTTCGTAGACTGCAGTTCTTCATTCGTGGATTTGAGTTCCTCCTGAGAAGTTTGCATTTCTTCTCTCACGCTGTTCAAATCTTCATTGCTGCGTTTCAATTCTGCTTCTAATTCTTGTTGTTTAAGAGTCGCACTTTGTTTTCTTGATTTAGAAGTTCCAGAAACGGAATCAGTACTAGTTGGAATGTCTGTAAAAACAACCATAATCATCCCTTTTACTGCATTTGGACTTTCTATTTGTTGTACCGTCAGATTGATAAAATGGAATCCTCCGTTTTCAACTATTTTTATATTATCAATATAGACTGGTTCAAAACTTTGCAACGCTTTTCGGAATGCTCCTGGCAGCTCATTACGCAAACCTTCGCGTGCCATTGCATGAACATTCCAGTTTGCTTTGCCTGCAACAGGTTCTAAATATTTTCCGGTTCTGCCGGTAATGTATATGATATCGCCTTTGGTGTTAACAAGTACGCTTGCTGGGGCAAAACGTTGCAGTAAAATTTGATCCGTAAGTGTCTGAATGTTTTCAACGACCTTAGTTTCTTTCATAGTGTCAATGGTTACTCTTTTTGTTTGGGAATAGGAACTTGGAAAATTGGAGAATTCTGGAGAAACTGATTTTGAAATCCGTTTATAAAACTTAAGTTTCGAATCTACAACTTCAAATCCTTTGATGCTGCTTGAAATAGTCTCTGCAGTGCCAAGCATCATAATTCCTCCCTGATTGAGGCTATAATTAAATAGCATTATTAATTTATTTTGTAATTCCGGCTCCATGTAAATTAGCATATTGCGACAAGTCAGTATGTCTAATTTTGTAAAAGGAGGATCTTTGGTAACATTATGAGGAGCAAAAACTATCATTTCACGAATGAATGTATTTACGCGATAACCGTCATTTTCGAGGGTAAAAAATTTAGTAATCCGCTCTGGAGAAATATCTTTTGTAATACTGGAATAAAAAAATCCTTTTCGGGCTTTTTCAATAGACAAAATGTCTAAATCAGTAGCGAAAATTTGTAATTTAATACTTTTGGGAGGTTGTATTTTTGATACTGCTTCTTCAAAAACGATTGCTAGGGAATATGCTTCTTCACCCGTGGAGCAAGCTGGAACCCAGGCGCGCAAGGTTTTACCGTCTGGTATATCCTTTAGCATATTGGGAATAATTTCTTCTTTGAGTTTATCCCAAACAGCGGGATCCCTAAAAAAGCTTGTTACACCAATTAATAGTTCTTTGAAAAGCAGTTCAATTTCACTTGGATTTTCCTGTAAAAAACGCACATAGGTTTGCATTTTATCAATGTGATGTATTCCTTTTCTTCGTTCAATGCGGCGCATTAAGGTACTTTTTTTATACATCGAAAAGTCATTCTCGGTATGATCCCGCAACAAGATTATAATTTTGTCCAGACTACTTTTTGATTTAATGAGAATATCCGATTCTGATTGAATTTCGGGAAAATATCGCAGTAAAGCCATCAGTTTAGCGGGTAATTCGGCTACGGGAGCAACAATATCAGCAATTACAGAATCTATAGCATTACGAGGCATACTGTCAAACTTTGCTGATGTCGGATCTTGCACCACTACAATTCCATTTTTTTCTTTAATGGCTTTCAATCCTAAGCTACCATCGGAACCCATTCCGGAAAGAATGACACCAATACTTTTTTCCAGCCGATCCAGTGCTAAAGATTTAAGGAAAATATCGATTGGCAATCGCAAGCCTCGAGACTCTGTGGGAACAAATAAATGTAGTTTTCCGTTTAATATTGACAGGCTTTTATTGGGTGGAATTACATAAACACAATTAGGTTTTACTTGGAGCGCATCAGTTGCCTGATAGACTTTCATTGTTGTCATTCTTTGTAATAACTCTGGCATTATTCCAGTATGGGTTGGGTCTAAATGCTGAATTACTATGAATCCCATACCACTATTAACTGGCATGTTTTTAAAAAATAATTCAAGCGCTTCCAGACCACCAGCAGACGCTCCAATACCAATAATTGGAAAATCAGCAGAATCCGCATCCGATACCCTTACATTTGGTTTCAAATCTAACGCTTTACCTTCCCCAAGGTTGGCTTGATTATTTTTTATCATTACAAATTTTGAATTTTCAATAACTATTATAAGTTGAGTAGGAATGCTCTATCAAATTACTTCTTTTATTTTGAGTATTAATAATTGGCTAATTTAGTAGGTTTTTAGCGGTTTCTCACTTTTAAAAAAAGCAAAAAAAGAATAAAAAGACATCTCTTGCCTCAGAGAAACTAAATTTAATTTAACAACTGTTTAATATTTATTAAAAAAAGATTAAAATAAAACATCCCTAGAAATTAGTAATCCGCATAAATCATGTCTTTTTTATAGTGTTAATCAAATTATTTAACTGATTAAACCCTAATATATGTTAAATTTAATAAAAAAAATGTGATTTGACAAGTAAATTAAACATTAAAAACTATAAACAAAATTTTAAAAATTTCACATAAAAAAAGTGCCTAAATCATTAGACACTTTTATTAATCATTCTAAATCAATTAATTTTTTTGCAGCCATATTTGCAACATTTGTTCTAAATCTGCTTGAATAATTGGTTTAGGTAAATAATCATTCATCCCTGCTTCCAGACACTTTTCTTTATCTCCAACCATTATTCCTGCCGTGATTGCAATTATGGGAATATGTTCCGCTTCTTTTATCTGCCTGATTTCCTCTGTTGCTTGATAACCATTTTTATTTGGCATCTGAATATCCATTAAAATAACATCAGGTTGCTCTTTTTTATACAATTCTACAGCTTCATTTCCATCTTTTGCTTCAATGATGATGCAATTTGCTATAATTCTTTTGACAAGTGTTTTAGCCAATAGCATGTTGATTTTATTGTCTTCAACTATTAAAACCTTCTTATCTTCCAAAACTGTTACCAGTGTTATTGGTGCTTCTTGAATTGTTTTAGAAAGGAGACGCTCTTTGTTCTTCTTATGATTTGTCTTTTTGAATTTAACAACAAAGTAAAAGTCACTACCGTCGCCATATTTACTGATTAATTGCAATTTACTGTCCATTAAGGCCAAAAGCTGATTGGAAATTGCCAAACCTAATCCGGTTCCACCAAATTTACGATTCGTAGAATTGTCTTCCTGAACAAATGAATTGAATATTTTCTCGTTGTTTCCTGTTTTTATTCCAACTCCAGTATCTTTTACAGAAAACTTAATCGTAGACCATTTCTTTTCATCTGGCTCTATTTCGGTAATATCCAAACGAATTTCACCAAAATTCGTAAACTTAATCGCATTACTCAATAGATTTACCAATATTTGTTTCAATCGCACCGAATCTGCAAGAATATATTGTGGAATACTTTTGCTGATATCCAGAATTAAATCTATTTTTTTCAAATCGGCTTGGTATTTAAATAAATTTATAACCTGATTTGTTAATTTTAAAAGGTTAATTTCTTCAATATTCAGTTCTAATTTTCCCGATTCAATTTTAGAAAAATCCAACACATCATTAACAATGTCCATCAATGAAATTGCGGATTCATTAACGGTTTTCATATATGCGGACTGATTCTTTTTGAGATTAGATTTCATCAACAAATGCGTAAAACCAATTATTCCGTTCAACGGTGTTCTAATTTCATGACTCATATTAGCTAGGAAATCCGTCTTTGCTTTATTTGCGGCTTCGGCTAATTCCTTCGATTTTACCAGTTCCATTTCCATCACTTTCTGTTCCGAAATATCAATAAAACTGATTACGATTTCATAAATTTCCCCATTTGCATCCATATCGGGATATCCATTTATTAAAAGCCATACCACATCATTTGTTATTGGTCGGCATACGCCAAATCTAAAATTTTTGAGTGATTTTTTGGTCGCGATAATTTGGTTTACAGGATATCTTTCAAAAGACATCACCGTATTATCTTCATTTAAGAAATTCCATGTTGCATCAAAGGCTGTAATTCCGCGCATTTGATCATCGGTTAATCCCAATAATTCAGCAGCTTTTACATTATTGACCACTACGGAAGTATCCGGTGCATGAACTACGATACCAGCATCAAGATTGTTTAACAAACCGCGGTATCGTTCCTCACTTTTTAGCAATGCCCTATCGGATTTTTTGGCTGCTGTGATATCTCTTGAAAGGCAAATGTAGTGCCTTTCATGATCCTGACTTTCTTGCATAGGTGCAATAGAAAGTTCAAACCAATGCAAACCACTTGGTAACTCCAGAGAATATTGTCGGCCTGTTGAATATCCTTTTTCCGAAGCTTCCCGAATAGCGGAAATGCACAAATTTGAAACATCAGGTGGCAATACTTCCGAAAATGTTTTTCCCAGAAATGCTTCTGGAGGAAAAGCTAATAAATCATCGCGACGGGAATGGTAGTTGAAAATTTTACCTCCCATATCCACTTCAAATAACAAATCTGGTATAGCTCCAATTATGGCTTCCAGTTTTTTATTCATTTTCCTGAAATCATCCTCAGATTTCTTGCGTTTAGTAACATCTCGAACGATGGACACAATTCGACCATCAATAATCATTTTGGCAGTAATCTCTACTGAAATTAATGCTCCATCTTTATGCAACATACTACGCTGAATCAATGTTTTTTCACCACCCAATAATTCCTCCATCATTATGGGTCTTGATATCAGCTCCTCTTTTGTATATAAATCTATTAGGTTTTTTGTACACAATTCCTCTTTTGAATATCCTAATAGCAAACAGGCACTTTCATTTACTTCAAGTAAATCGCCGGAAATATTATTAATAAAAATTGCATCAGAAGCTTGTTCTATCAAACTTCGATACTTTTCTTCACTGTTAATCAGTTGCTCTTTTATATTTTTCAATTCGGTTATTTCAGTCAAAGCTCCATTCAATCGCAGTGCTTTACCCGTTTCATCTCTGGAAATCACACCTCGATCATAAAACATTCCGTAACTGCCATCAGCCTTTTGAAAACGGAATTCATCTGACCATAATCTTGCAGTTCCTGCATAAGAATCCTCTAATTTTTTAATCACTCGTTCCCTGTCATCCGGATGAACTCTAGATCGCCAAATAACACTATTATTTTCTCCATTAGATTCCATACTGCCAAAGCCCAAAAGATCTATAAAAGTCTGATTATTCCAACTTTCCCCTGTTAATAAATCCACTTCAAAAACTGCATCATTGGTAGCAGCAGCAATCATTTCGAATCGTTCATTTGCTTTTTTGACTTTCTCTTCCGCTTTTTTACGTTCAGTGAGATCAATACCCATTCCCAACAGACATTTTTTACCTTCGTAATCAATCACATGAGAACTAATATAATATGGAACTTTATTTTTCTTTTTAGTAAAGAATTCAACTTCAATACCAGGTGATCTTCTTTCAAATACTGTTTTTATTCTTGTTTTAACTTTTTGCTTCTCTTCTCCATCAAAAAATTCTAGAGGATTCATTTGACTGATTTCCTCATAATCATAGCCAGTTACTTCTTCAAAATTTTTATTCCATTTCAAAAATTTTCCTGATTCGTCATAGAGGTAAAAAATTCCCGGAAGATTATTGATTATCGATTCCGAAAGATTTTTTTCTCGAAGGATTATTGATTCTGCATTTTTTCGTTCAGTAATATCGGTGATGGTTCCTATGTAGCCTACAATTTCATTTTTTATATTTTTTTCAGGTAAAGCCTGTCCCATCACCCAGGCAACAGATCCATCCTGACGCACAAATCGGTATTCAGACAATGAATTTTGTTTGTTGTTTGTGGCATTTTCCCACCCTCTGAACAATGAATTTTTATCGTCCTCATGAACGCCTTTTAACCAACCGTTTCCTAAAGCTTCCTGAAAAGACAAACCTGAAATTTGACACCAATGTGGATTAACAAACGTGGTATATCCGCTGGCGTCCGTTCTGAAAATTCCCACAGGAGAAACATCCGTAAGCAAGTGGTAACGCTGTTCACTTTCAATAACTGCTTCCTCAGCCTTTTTTCTTAAAGCCTCTTTTTCAAAAACTTCCAATGCAAAAGAAACATCACCGGTTGCCTCCTCTAACAATGCAATTTCTTCTGCGTCAAAAAAGTTTTTTTCATTAGCATAAAAAGAAAAAACGCCAATTACCTTTCCGAATTTTTTTATTGGCACCGCAATCGATGAAAGATAAGCTCGTGATAAAGCTTCTGTACGCCAAGGTTGCATCATTTGATCATTTTCAATATCATTGCAAATAACATATCGTGCTTCCCGCATTGCGGTTCCGGCCGGACCTCTTCCTTCAGGAATATCTTCTATGGAAATGGCTTTAATTGTTGACAAATACCCATTATTCTCTCCAGCAATCATCACCGGAATTAATTTTTTAGTTTGTTCATCAACCGTTCCAATCCAGACCATTCTAAATTTACCTAAATCCACCGCTATTTTACAGGCTTCTTCAAAAAGCGTTTTTTCATCAGTTGTACGAACAATCATTTGATTAATTTGACTGATGAACAAATAAAGTCGGTTGGCTTTGATCAGTTTTTGATCAGCTCTGATGCGTTGTGTGATATCAGTAACGATACCGTGACAAATCACAGTTCCTTCCGGTTCAACTACCGGTAAAGAATTTAATTCATGCCAAACTAACCCTTTTTCAGGATGAAAATAACGATATTCGCATTTGAGAGGAACTAATTGCGATTTTGTTGCGGCAATATTTTGCATCACAAAATCCAAATCAGCTGGATGAATCAGTTGGAAAATTTTATCGGCATCGTTCTCAATTTCTTTAAAAGTAAAACCAAAAATTTCCTCAACAGCATTACTGGCATACGGATAGCATAAGCTCCCATCCTTATTTTGACGCATCGAATAGATTAATCCTGGCGATGCGTCAGCAATTTTAGCAAACTTATTCCTTTCACTCAGTAAGGTTTCATTTGCTTTTTTGTTCTCCGTTACATCTCTTAAATTCGAAATAATTCCTCCAACACTACTATCGTCAATTTTATTATTTAAGATTCCTTGCAGCCAAATATAATTTCCGTTTTTATGCTTGACCTGAAACAGTACTTCAATAGGTTTGTCGGGATTATCTATTGCTTTTTGGACCATCTGATTCACATAATCTAAATAATCTGGATGAAAATATTCATTCTTTGGGATTTTTTCAAATTCATCATCTGTGTATCCTGTAACTCGAGCCGAAGATGGGCTTCGGAAAATAGTATTTATATCTTTATCAAAAACCGTAATAATACCGTCATTATTCTCAACCAAAGCACGGAATCGTTTTTCACTCTGTTCAATTTTATCTTGGGCAATTTTACTTTCTGTAATATCTCTTAAGTTGGCAATAATCAACCTCACGCCATCCTCACTCAATAAGTTTGTAAGTACTCCTTTTATCCAGATGTAATGTCCTTTTTTATGTTTTACCTGAAACTGAACTGGATTTAGAACTCCCGGATTTTCGAATGTTTCTTTCATCTTCTGATTCACATATTCAATATAATCCGGATGAAAATATTCTGAATCAGAGATCTCAGTCAATTCTTGTTTTGAATAGCCAGTTATGCGTTCCGAGGACGTACTACGAAATAATGTTTTTAAATTTTCATCAAGTACTGTAATAATTCCCTCATTATTTTCGACCAATGCTCGAAAATATTTATCATTATTTTCAATCGTTTCTAATGCTTTTTTGCTTTCAGTAATATCTTTAACAAATCCTAAAAAACGATTCTCGGAAAGTTTTACCGCTTCAACAGACCACCATTTGATAGCTCCCTTTTTATGAATTGTTTTAAACTCTTTTTTTGCCGTTCCTTTTTCTAAAAGAATTTGGAATTCCTTGTATAATTCTCCTTGCAATTCATGAGATGACAAATTTCCAAATCTCATAGTTAGCAATTCCTTTTTTGAATACCCAGTCAATACTGTTGCGGCATGGTTTACATCGACATAATTCCCTTTTTCATCTAAAACAAAAACTCCGTCAGGTGCGTTTTCGATATAAGTCTTAAATTTAGCATTACCTTCTTCCTCAACTAATTTTAGTTTATATTCTATTACCGCTGCTTCTTGCTCTTTAATGGAATCTTCAATATATTTTTTCTGGGTAATATCTTGTATGTTTCCTCTTACTGCATAAACATTTCCAGAATTATCAAGCACCGGAATTACAATTGCATGCAGCCATTTATTACTATTATCTGATAAAATGACGTTTTGTTGTAGTTCAAATTGTTCTTTATCTATGATGGATTGATTAATTTTATCTTGAAAAAATGTGGCATCTTCTTCTGAAAAAAGATTCAAAAACTCCTGATACAAATTCTGGTCTGGTTTCTTGTCGATTCCATAAATTGAATACAATTCCTTAGACCAAATCATTTTTTTATTCAGTAGATTGAACTCCCAACTTCCCATTTTTGCAATTTGTTGCGCATGGTTTAGTAGGTCTTCACTCTTAATTAACTTTTCTTGCGTGCTTCTTATCTCCGAAATATCTCTTCCAATTGCATAAATATTTTCAGCAGAAATTGCATTTGCTGTCCATTGAATCGTTACAAATTCACCGTTCTTTTTTTTAAATCTGTTCTCAAAATTCATGGCTGGGTTTCCCATTGCAAGACTTCCAATCTCTTGTAACGATCTTTCAAGATCATCCGGATGCAAAAGATGGAGCAAGGATTCCTGTAATAATTCTTCTTTTGAATATCCTAGAATTTCAACAAAAGCGGGATTAATCTCTTTGAAAAAAGTATCTGTTCCAACAACGCACACCAAATCATTAGACTCCTCAATAAAAAATTTGAAAGTAGACAATGACGCTTCTTTTTCTGTTAACCGGTTTATTTCTAATTCTTGTTCTTTTAATTTAAGAAGTAGAGCATCGTAAGATAGATTGGCTTTATTCATACGGATTATATTCAAATAATTTTTAAATATAATAAATAATACTTACAAAGTAAAAAACCTCAACATTAAGAATCGCATTGAAAAAATCTTGACAACATAATTTATAAGCCAATTACGTAACGATTTAACATTAAAATTACCATTTCTTTTATATTATAAACAACAAAAACCGAAACTTTCATTTCGGTTTTTGTTGTTTATTATTCGTGTTAAATTAAACGCTTTTCACTATAGTTTTTCTTCACGACTCCAAAAACGGTGTTCGCCCATAGCTGCTATAAAAGATTTTGTAAAGTTCTTATCTTCTTTGTTTGAATTTAAAACAATTCCTTCGGCATCCGATTTGACATTTGTTTGCGTAAAAATTGCAGCATCATCGGCGCCAATAACTTTACAATGTTTGAAAGCTTCATTTATAAATTCAATTACTTCTGGTTTTGAAGCTAGGAAGCCTATGTTTTTCCCACCGGGAATATAAACTGCATCAAATAAAACTGAGGCAGCAATCAGAAAACTTTGATCTACTTTCACTTCACTTCCATCGTTAGCTTTTATAGTTCCTAAATGCGGCGCTATAACTTTCATAGTCGCTCCTTCTTTATCTAATGCAGCTTTCATTGCATTAATAGCAGCCCTGCCAACTCCTTCCGAACATAAAAAAGCGACCTGACGAGTTGCAATCGTTTTAGATAAAGTCTTATTTTTAAGCATACTTAACGCATCCGAAGACTTTACGCTTTGTTCTACTTTTTTAGGTTCATATTTATGTTTATCCGCATCCGCACCAACGCCATGATTCATTGGTTTTTCTGGACTTTTAGGAACTTTAAGCCCTAAACCTTCGGCTACTTTCGTTGCCAAATTGGTATCTATTTGTGACAACAATCCCAGCATACGGATTTGTATTGCCTCGGTTTCCAGTTTACCCAATTCAAAACGCAACGCATTTATAATATGATTTTTTTCTGTTTGAGTCTGACTGTTGAAAAATAAGGTAGCCTGACCAAAATGATCTGAAAAGCTCTCACTTCGATCACGTACTTTATGTGCATCTACACGTTCATTGAAACTGCTAAAACCACCTTCATCAATTTTTGCCTGAAAAGGACAGCCGCCGCCAAGAGAATTTGGATGATAACTAACCCGACCCACATTTATTTCCTGACGCATGTGTCCATCCCGCTGATTGTTATGCATGGGCGCAATGGTTCTATTGATTGGAATTTCATGAAAATTCGGACTTCCTAAACGGGATAATTGTGTGTCCGTGTAAGAGAATAAACGTCCTTGTAACAATGGATCATTTGTAAAATCGATTCCCGGAACAATATGCCCCGGATGAAAAGCTACTTGCTCCGTTTCAGCGAAAAAATTGTCAGGATTACGATTCAGAACTATTTTTCCGATAAGAGTTACGGGAACTAATTCTTCAGGAACCAGTTTGGTTGGGTCTAATAAATCGAAATCAAATTTATGTTCATCGGCTTCCGGAATCAACTGTACTCCTAATTCCCATTCAGGATAATTCCCGTTTTCGATAGCTTCCCACAAATCCTGACGGTGAAAATCAGAATTTTTTCCGGATATTTTCTGCGCTTCATCCCACACCACGGCATGTGTTCCTAATTTTGGTTTCCAATGGAACTTTACAAAATGTGATTCATTTTTAGCATTTATAAAACGAAAAGTATGTACTCCAAAACCTTCCATCATGCGTAAACTTCTTGGAATCGCCCTATCTGACATTACCCACATAATAGTGTGCATCGTTTCTGGCATCAAGGAAATAAAATCCCAAAAAGTATCGTGAGCGGAAGCCGCTTGCGGCATTTCATTGTTCGGTTCCGGTTTTACGGCATGGACTAAATCCGGAAATTTCATGGCGTCCTGAATAAAAAACACCGGTACATTATTTCCAACTAAATCATAATTTCCTTGCTCTGTGTAAAATTTAACTGCAAATCCTCTTATATCGCGGGCTAAATCAGTGGAACCTCTCGAGCCTGCAACGGTAGAAAACCGAGTGAAAACCGGAGTTTTAAGGCTAGGATCCTGAAGAAATCCAGCTTTGGTATATTTTTCCATTGCTTTATAAACCTGAAAATAACCATGCGCAGCAGAACCTCGTGCATGCACAATTCTTTCTGGAATTCGTTCATGGTCAAAATGCGTAATTTTTTCTCTTAAAATGAAATCTTCCAATAATGATGGTCCACGCTCGCCTGCTTTGAGGGAATTATTATCATCATTGATTTTAAGCCCTTGATCTGTTGTCATCATCTGACCAGTAGCATCGGATTTATTGACTTCTAAATCCTGCTGTTTCCTATTTTCAGAATCTTGTTCCTGTTTTTTTACGTTTTTCATTTTAATAGTTTTAAAAGTTTCTACAGTTTTTTAATTCTTATAAATTTACACTTTTAAACAATGATTAATTTACACAATTCCAAGTAAAATTTGCAATTTTATTATTTTAATAAATCACAAGTAATTGAATTACAAATAATTAAAAAAATATTATAAAAATCAGAAGTTTCACTTCCCAATCTATTTCAAAATAAATTTTAATACAAAGAGCTTAACTAACTTTAATTTTAAAGGAGATAAAAATTAGTCAAAATTGAAGTACCGTTCTATTATTGTATTCAATACTTGAAAATTGAATAATTATGGTATGCATTTTGACTTAGCAGAAGAGAAAACTACTTATTAAATTTTGTTCCATTATTGAAAGCTAAATTATAATCAGTTTAGCACTGTTAAAAACAAAATATAAATAATTGATTTACAATGAATAATAATTTTTACAGATCTGATTCACCAAGGGTTCTTAAAATTTTAACAAAAAATTAATTCACATTTGTATATACAACTATAAAATGTGTTACATTTGTACCAACAAATTACATATATACAAATATGAAAATTGAAGAAATTTTAAAATCGACTGTTCCAATGGATAATTCTAAAAAAATTATTCTGAACGTTTTGTATACACAAAATGTAATAACAGAAAATTTTAATGAAATATTAAAACCTTACGAAATTTCTGGAGAACAATACAATGTGCTTCGAATATTAAGAGGACAAAAAGGAAATCCGGCAAACATGTGGACCATTCAAGAGCGAATGCTAGCTAAAACCAGTAACACTACTCGATTAGTAGATAAATTGTTATTGAAAGAATTAGTCACTCGAAAAGTATGTCCTGAAAACAGACGGAAAATAGAAGTATTAATTACACAAAAAGGATTAGAAGTTTTATCCGCATTAGATCCAAAAGTGATTGCTCACGAGCAGTTTTTTTCAAAAAATCTAAATTCAGAAGAAATAAATTTGTTAAATCAATTATTAGAGAAATATAGAAACCAATAAATAGTCAATACATTATGAGTACTTTTTTAGAAAATCAAAATTGGAGATACGCAACAAAAAAGTTTGATGCAACAAAAAAAATAACTGCCGAAGACTTAAGCACACTGAAAGAAGCGATTCGATTGAGTGCATCTTCTTACGGATTACAACCGTACAAAATCATTATCGTTGAAAATGAAGCTTTGAGAGCGCAACTTCAAGGTGCGGCGTATGGACAATCACAAATTGTTGATGCTTCACACGTTATTGTTTTTGCAAATGAAATGAACTTTGGCGAAGAAGGAATCGTAAATTTTGGTAAAAACATGAGTGAAACAAGAGGAATTCCATTAGAAAGTATTCAAGGTTATGTTGAGTATATGAAATCGAATATCACAGGTTTACCGGAAGAAACTAGAAACATCTGGTCTTCAAAACAAACTTATTTAGCATTAGGAAACTTATTAAACGTAGCTGCAGAGCTGAAAATTGACGCTACTCCTATGGAAGGTTTTGTTCCAGCTCAGGTTAATGAAATATTAGGTCTTGACAAATTAGGACTAAATGCTACATTAATTGCAACTCTAGGTTACAGACACGATGAGGACCTTACACAACATTACAAAAAAGTCAGAAAATCAAACGAAGACTTATTCATTACATTATAAATTACTAATTCAAAATCAAATATTAATTCAAATCAAATTTAAACAAATGAAAAATTTCAAATCAATCGCATTAGCATTAGTAGTAGTTTTATCTACATTATCAGTAACAGCACAGACTAAAAAAATCAACACTGCTGGAAGTACCATCAACTGGACAGGAAAAAAAGTAACTGGACAACACGAAGGAACTATCAACCTAAAAGATGGTGCTTTAGTTTTCAAAGGAAAAAAATTAGTTGGAGGTACATTCAATGTAAATATGAATTCAATCGTAGTTACTGACTTAAAAGCAGGTCAAGGTAAAGAAAAACTAGAAGGTCACTTGAAAGCTGATGACTTTTTTGGAACTGATAAATTTGCAACAGCAACTTTAGTTTTCAAAAAAGTAGTTACTAAAGCTCCAAATTTATATACTGTATCAGGAGATTTAACTATTAAAGGAATCACTAAACCAGTAACTTTTGATCTTGCTACAACAGCAAATACAGCTACAACGAACGTTGTTATTGACAGAACAAAATACGATATTAAATATGGTTCTGGAAGTTTCTTTGACAGCTTAGGAGACAAAGCTATCAATGATGATTTCACTTTAGCAGTAGCTTTGAAATTCTAATTTCATCAAATATTAAAGACTAGCCTCAACAAGAAATTGTTGGGGCTTTGTTTTTTTCTGAATTTCTATTGAAAATTTTATTTAACAAAAAATCTTCATTTTTAATGTTTTTTAACGCATTTTATATTTGAATAATCGAATTTCATTTCTATATTTGTTGCAACAAAATAAAACATGAAAACAATTTTAAATAATACTTGGTGGTGGAACAATTTACGTCAGTCGTCGTGAACTAAGCTCCTATAGTATTGTTAAAACTATAAATATAAAAGGCTTGTCATCACGACAGGCCTTTTTTTTTGTGCCAATTTTATCAGTAAAACACAACATTAAAAATATAGCAATTGAAATCATTTAACTTAAATACAAATTACAAGCAAATTCTTGCAGATACAATTACTCCTGTAAGTGTGTATTTCAAAATTCGGGATAAATTCCCAAATAGTTTGCTATTGGAAAGCAGCGATTATCATGGAAATGACAACAGTTTCTCCTACATCTGTTGCAATCCCATTGCTTCTATCAAAATAGAAAACGAAACTATTTACAAGACTTTCCCTGATGGGAGTTCTGAGAAAATTTCAATTGATGCCACTACCAATATTCCGGAAGTAATTCAAGAGTTTTCAGGTCAGTTTAAATCTGAGAAGAACGATTTTAAATTCATCAATAATGGACTTTTTGGATATATTTCGTACGATGCGGTTCGGTATTTTGAAAAAGTAAACATTGCCAAAAAAGAAAATAGTAACACCATTCCAGATGTGTATTATGCCGTGTATCAAAACATCATTGCCATCAATCATTTCAAAAATGAAGCCTATATTTTCTGTCACAGCTTAGAGGGTAGAAATAATATTTCCGAAATCGAACAATTATTGCAATCCAGAAATATTGCTTCCTATAAGTTTTCGAAAGAAGGCGAAGGTTTTTCTAATCTGACTGATGAAGAATTCAAGCATAATGTAGCTTTGGCCAAAAAACATTGTTTTAGAGGTGATGTGTTCCAATTGGTTTTATCCCGCAGGTTTACACAAGGCTTCAAAGGCGATGAATTCAATGTCTACAGAGCGTTAAGAAGTATTAATCCTTCGCCGTATTTATTCTTTTTTGATTATGGCGATTTCAAAATATTTGGTTCTTCACCCGAAGCACAGATTATTGTAAAAGACCGTAAAGCTGAAATTCATCCAATCGCAGGAACTTTCAAAAGAACAGGAGATGACGAAAAAGATGCGATTCTTGCAAAAGAATTATCAATAGATAAAAAAGAAAACAGTGAGCATGTGATGTTAGTCGATTTGGCCAGAAACGATTTAAGCAGAAACGGTCATAATGTAAATGTAGAAAAATACAGAGAAGTGCAATTCTTCTCTCACGTTATTCACTTAGTATCAAAAGTTACGGGACATTTGCATGAAAATGCGACAACGATGCAAGTCGTAGCCGATACATTTCCCGCAGGAACTTTGAGCGGAGCTCCTAAACACAGAGCCATGCAACTGATTGAGGATTATGAAAAAACAAATCGTAATTTTTATGGAGGCGCTATTGGTTTTATGGATTTTGAAGGTAATTTTAATCACGCGATTATGATTCGAACATTCTTAAGCAAAAACCACCAATTACATTCTCAAGCCGGAGCTGGAATTGTAGCAAGTTCCGATGAAGAAAGCGAAATGCAGGAGGTTTATAATAAATTGAGAGCGCTGAATGCGGCTTTAGATTTAGCAGAAACCATTTAGAAAAAGACGAAAGATAAAAAAATGAAAAAAATACTAGTCATAGACAATTACGATAGTTTTACTTATAATTTGGTGCACTATCTCGAAGATTTAGATTGCGAAGTAACCGTTTATAGAAACGATGAATTTGATATTGATGAAATTGCAATCTTCGATAAAATACTACTTTCTCCAGGTCCTGGAATCCCAGATGAAGCAGGTTTATTGAAAGATGTAATTCGGAAATACGGTGCAACCAAAAGCATTTTCGGCGTATGCTTAGGTCAACAAGCTATTGGAGAGGTATATGGTGGAACGCTTTCCAATTTAGACAAAGTGTATCACGGTGTAGCTACCAATGTAAAAACAGTAGTCGATGACGAACTTTTATTTGAAGGATTAGGAAATGAATTTGAAGTAGGACGCTATCATTCCTGGGTAGTTGACGCCAATTTACCGGATGTCCTTGAAGCAACTTCATTTGACGAAAACGGGCAAGTAATGTCTTTGCGCCACAAAACTTTCGATGTTCGAGGTGTTCAATTTCATCCCGAAAGTGTTTTAACTCCTAATGGTAAAAAAATATTAGAGAATTGGGTGAAAGGGTAATTCCTCCCCCCACCCCCCTCCGAAGGAAGGGGAGCCAATACGGATATTTAGATTGAAGTTTTAGGTTTTTTATTAAACTTTAAACCTGAAACCTTAAACAAAAAATAAAAATGAAAAATATATTAAACAGATTAATTAACCACGAAATCCTGTCGAAAGAAGAAGCAAAAAATGTATTGGTTAATATATCAAACGGGAGTTATAACACAAGCCAGATTGCTTCTTTTCTTACCGTTTACATGATGCGAAGCATAAGTATCGATGAACTTGCCGGTTTCCGTGAAGCGTTGTTAGAATTGTGTATTCGTGTGGATTTATCCGCTTACAATACTATTGATTTATGCGGAACCGGTGGTGATGGAAAAGATACTTTTAATATCTCTACATTGGCATCATTTGTGGCTGCGGGAGCAGGAATAAAAGTGGCAAAACACGGTAATTACGGAGTTTCCTCTATTTCAGGTTCTAGTAATGTCATGGAGAAACTAGGAATCAAGTTCAGTAATGAAGCTGATTTCCTGGAAAAATGCATCGACAAAGCAGGGATTTGTGTTTTACACGCGCCATTATTTCATCCAGCCATGAAAAATGTGGGTCCAATTCGAAAAGAACTAGCCGTAAAAACCTTTTTCAATATGCTGGGACCAATGGTAAATCCATCGTTTCCAAAAAATCAATTAGTAGGTGTTTTCAATTTAGAACTAGCCAGAATGTATGCCTATTTGTACCAAAATACCAGTACTAATTTCACCATCCTTCATTCGCTTGACGGTTATGATGAAGTTTCATTGACAGGACCTACAAAAACGATTACCAGTTCAATGGAAGGAATGTTAAATCCGGAAGATTTTGGTGTTCGTCTTTTATTGCAAAGCGAAATTGAAGGTGGAACAACCATCGAAGAATCCGCTCAAATGTTTACCGATATTATTTCTAGAAAAGGAACAGAAGCTCAAAACAATGTGGTTTGTGCCAATGCTGCCATGGCAATTGCTACTGTTACAAAATGTTCTCCTTTAGAAGGATTTCAAATAGCGAAAGAAAGTTTATTATCCGGAAAAGGACTTGTAGCTTTGAACAAATTACAAGAATTGAGTAAATAAAACAGTTTAAAGTTTAAGGTTTAAAGTTGTTCCCAAATAATGATAACTTCAAACCTTAAACAAAGAAAACTTTAAACAAACAATTAAGAATGAACATCCTAGATAAAATTATAGTTGACAAAAAAAGAGAAGTCATTCTCAAGAAATCAATCATTCCTGTTTCGCAATTGGAAGCTTCGATTTTCTTTGGAAAAAAGACAATTTCTTTAAGCAACAACTTAAAAAACAGTACCTCTGGAATTATTGCAGAGCACAAACGTCGTTCCCCTTCCAAAGCAGAAATTAATTACAGCTTTACGGTAGAAGAAGTTACAAAAGGTTACGAAAATGCAGGTGCTTGCGGGATTTCAGTATTGACGGATGGAAAATATTTTGGTGGTTCCTTAGACGATTTACTTTTGGCAAGAGCCACAGTAAATATTCCATTATTGAGAAAGGAATTCATTGTGGATGAATACCAAATCTTGGAAGCTAAAGCGCACGGAGCCGATTTAATATTGCTTATCGCTGCGGTTTTGACAAGAGACGAAATCAAATCATTATCTGAATTTGCTAAAAGTTTAGGACTCGAAGTTTTACTGGAAGTTCACAATCAGGAAGAATTGGAAAAATCGATTATGCCAACATTAGATATGATTGGTGTCAACAATAGAAACCTAAAAACATTCGAAGTGAGTTTGGATTTTAGCAAGCAATTGGCAGCACAAATTCCAGATGATTTTGTAAAAGTTTCTGAAAGCGGGATTTCATCCATTGAAGCTATTAACGAATTAAAACCCTTTGGTTACAAGGGATTTTTGATTGGAGAAAACTTTATGAAAACGGATAATGCCGGTAAAGCAGCAACGGAATTTATATCAAAACTATAAAGATGAAACTCAAAATCTGTGGCATGAAATATCCCGATAATATTCTCGAAGTAGGTTCGCTCCTGCCCGATTATATGGGATTTATATTTTGGGAGAAATCAGCTCGCTATTTTGATGGAGTCATTCCAGAATTACCAAAATCAATCAAGAAAGTTGGGGTTTTTGTTAATGAAAATACCGAAGTAATTTTGGCGAAAGCCCAAAAATACGATTTACAAGCCATTCAATTGCACGGTCACGAATCTGCTGAATTTTGTTTACATTTAAAAAGTGAATTAGATTCTAAAATTGAGATGATTAAAGTATTCTCCGTAGATGATGATTTTGATTTTGAACTATTGAAACCGTTTGAAGCCGTTTGTGATTATTTTCTTTTTGATACCAAAGGAAAATTACCCGGCGGAAACGGAACCACATTCGATTGGAAAGTATTAGAAAAGTATCCTTCAAGCAAACCGTTTTTCCTAAGTGGCGGAATCGGAATTGATGAATTGGAAGCAGTGAAAGAAATTTTAAAAACGAATCTACCTATTTATGCTCTTGATGTAAACAGTAAATTTGAGATTCAACCAGGATTAAAAAACATAGAAAAATTAAATAGTTTCAAGGATATCTTGAAAACTTCAAACCTATAAAGTTTAAATAAAATGAGTTACAACGTCAACGAAAAAGGCTATTACGGAGAATTTGGAGGCGCCTTCATTCCTGAAATGTTATATCCAAATGTGGAAGAATTACGTCAAAATTATTTAAAAATCACAGCAGAGCCTGAATTTCAGGCTGAATTTGATGCTTTGCTAAAAGAATATGTAGGTCGTCCTACTCCGCTTTATTTTGCCAAACGCTTATCAGAGCAATACAACACTAAAATCTACCTGAAGAGAGAAGATTTATGTCACACTGGTGCGCATAAGGTGAACAACACCATTGGTCAAATTTTGTTAGCCAAACGTTTGGGTAAAAAACGAATCATTGCTGAAACCGGCGCTGGTCAGCATGGCGTAGCAACAGCTACAGTTTGTGCGCTGATGGGATTAGAATGCATCGTTTATATGGGTGAAATTGACATCAAGCGTCAGGCGCCAAATGTGGCTCGTATGAAAATGTTGGGTGCCGAAGTTCGTCCGGCTATGTCAGGTTCAAAAACCTTAAAAGATGCCACAAACGAAGCCATTCGCGACTGGATTAACAATCCCGTTGACACTTATTATATTATTGGATCTGTCGTGGGACCGCATCCTTATCCGGATATGGTGGCGCGTTTCCAAAGCGTCATTTCTAAGGAAATCAAAGAACAATTACTGGAAAAAGAAGGCCGTGAAAATCCGGATTATGTGATTGCCTGCGTTGGTGGCGGAAGCAATGCTGCCGGAACCTATTATCATTTTCTGGATAATGAGGACGTGACGATTATTGCCGTCGAAGCTGCCGGTTTAGGAGTTGATTCCGGCGAAAGTGCCGCAACTTCTGCCTTAGGAAAAGTGGGTGTTATCCACGGAAGTAAAACATTGTTGATGCAAACAACGGATGGTCAAATCACTGAGCCATATTCCATTTCAGCAGGACTGGATTATCCGGGAGTTGGACCTATGCACGCCAATTTATTCGCCACCGGAAGAGCGCAATTCATCTCGATCACGGATGATCAAGCGATGCAATGGGGAATCAAATTATCTCAAATGGAAGGACTAATTCCCGCCATTGAAAGTGCGCATGCCTTTGCCGTTCTGGACGAAATGAAATTCAAACAGGAGGACGTGGTAGTCATCAATCTTTCCGGTCGTGGCGACAAAGATTTGAATACGTATATCGATTATTTTAAATTATAGTTGGGCGTTCCCTCGCTTCTACTAGCGTTACAGCGAGGTCAGGCTTTCCGTTACAATCTTTTTTATCTCGTTAAAAAACGAGATAAAAAAGGATTTTCACTGTAAACGAAGTTCACTGAACTCCAATAAAAATAAGAGCATAGTGAAGTAATCCTTAACGCAAAGTCGACAACACAAAATGAAGTTCAGTTCACATTTTCAAAATAGAAACTATGGAAAAATTATTCGCTTACGGAAGTTTACAAAATGAGGATATTCAAAAAGATCTTTTTGGACGTATTCTTGACGGAACGCCTGAAACATTGATTGGTTACATCGTGAAAGAAATCCAAATTGAAGAAGAATTTGGAATAGTGCATTATCCCATTATTACGGAAACACAAAAACCGGAAGATACCATCAACGGAATGGTGTATTCTGTTTCGCCACAAGAACTTCGCCAAACAGATCTGTACGAAGGACTTCATTACAGACGCGTAGAAGTGCATTTGCAATCCGACCAAAAAGCTTGGGCATATAGTGCCGCTATCTAAACTTTTAAATTTAAACTCCAAGGCAAAAAACCTTGAAAATGGAATAAAAAATACAACAATGAACAGAATAAATCAAAAATTAAAAGAGACTAAAAAGATACTTTCCATTTATTTTTCGGCGGGATATCCTAACCTCAACGATACCGTACAAATCATTCAGGATTTAGAAAAAAATGGTGTGGACATGATTGAAATCGGTTTGCCGTTCAGTGATCCATTAGCCGATGGACCAACGATTCAAGCCAGTTCCACACAAGCATTGCATAACGGAATGACAACACAAGTTTTGTTTGACCAACTAAAAGACATTC
Source organism: Flavobacterium sp. CAN_S2 (assembly GCF_015752255.1). Lineage (NCBI taxonomy): Bacteria > Pseudomonadati > Bacteroidota > Flavobacteriia > Flavobacteriales > Flavobacteriaceae > Flavobacterium > Flavobacterium sp. CAN_S2. The sequence goes on along the minus strand of NZ_JADOVA010000002.1, from coordinate 276,452 downwards.
GTAAAACGGTTGCTATTCCTTTAGTGATTATGGGTTATTTCAACCCAATGTTACAATACGGAATAGAGAATTTCTGCCAGAAATGTGCCGAAATTGGAATCGATGGATTAATCATTCCTGATCTTCCCGTTGATGTGTATGCCGATGAATACAAAGCCACTTTCGAAAAATACGGCTTAAAAAATATATTCTTGATTACGCCACAAACTTCCGTAGAACGCATCCATTTTATTGACAGCGTATCTGATGGATTTATCTATATGGTAAGTTCGGCGAGTGTTACAGGATCCCAAACTGGTTTTGGAAGTGCTCAGGAAGACTATTTCAAACGCATTGCCGACATGAATCTAAAAAATCCTCAAGTAATTGGTTTTGGAATCAATAACAAGGAAACTTTTAATCAAGCCACACAATTTGCCAAAGGTGCGATTATCGGAAGTGCATTCATTCAGCACCTAACCGAAAACGGAACTGGAAAAATCGAAGAATTTGTAAAAGCGATTCGATAAATTACTTTATTCTTATATAATCAAACGGCATTTAAATAAACTTTAAACGCCGTTTTTTTGTGGTTTAAACCTTAGAAAATTAGAACATGATTTGTAAGAATTTTTTAATATATTTGAATATCAATAATGCGAGACAAACCTTCGCTAATCAACTCATTTAGAAGTCTAAATACGAAGATTTGTTTCGCCTAAATACTACTTGGCAGTAATTAGATTCAGAATTAACTAAAAACAAACATTAATGGCAATTAGTACTAATTCAATAATACATTATACAAAAGATTACAAAAGTCTAGCTGGGATTTTAACTGAAGGATTTAATATTAAGTATTGCCTTGAGATATTATATGTATCTGAAAACCCACCACGAGGTGCAGCTCATCCCATGGTATCATTTTGTGACATACCACTTTCTCTATCTCACCAACACTTTGGACTATATGGATGTTATGGAATTGGTTTAACCAAAAATTGGGCTAATAAAAATAACATTAATCCTGTTCTCTACATTGAAAAAAAATCTGAAATAGGAAATCTTTTATATAATCTTTTAGTTCAAAAAGATGAATTAAGTGGCAATCATAAGGAAACTCTCATCGATTTTTTATTTCAAACTAAATCTTTTACAAAAAACTATTCCGGACCGCTTAAACGTGGAAATATTGATACTCCGAATTATAAATTTTACGATGAACGTGAATGGCGATATGTCCCAAAGAAAGAACAGATTGGAAATCAGTCTATTTCAGTTCCTAGTTTAAAATACACTAAAGAGAAAGAAAAGTACAATCAAAAACTTTCACAATATAAATTGGATTTTGGAATCGAAGATATTTCGTATATCATTGTAAAAAACACAAATGAAATTCCTAAGATAATTAAATTATTACGTGATCATTTTTATTCTGAATCCGCTTCGGCTAAAGAGATTGATATCTTACTTAGTAAAGTTTGTTCAACTGAGCAAATTATAGGTGATTACTAACACCTGCTCCGCAAAGTGTTCTTCTAATAAAATAAATTTCTCGTGAATGCTGCGCAAATGTCTCTGACTTTGCGCAATTTCCTAAACTTAATAGAAAAACTTAAATATCATAAAGTCTCTAACTTTCATCAACTTAAATTTAAAAACTTCAGCTACAACGCCTATTATCAAAACGATAGCACCAAACGTATGACAACAGAAAGACACATCAAACTCGGACGACAAACAGCATTAATTTCATTTGTGCTTGGGACGATTATCTTCTTGCTTTATTTTTTGACATCTTCTTTTGATTTACTACTGCTTGGTGTAGGTTTTATTTCTTTAACAGTACTAGTAAATATTGGAATACTAATCCTCATTTTAGTCAAAGCTTACAAGGATAAAGAAAATAGAAAAAAATTACTCAAGACTTGCGGAGTTATGTTGGTAAATATTCCTGTAATGCTGTTGTATTGTTGGGTTACTGTTATTCTGCTCGACACAATGAGAATTACTTTTATAAACTCGACTCAGACAACTTTAACAAACATAAACATAAGTGGTTGTGGTGGCGGACATATTGACAAATTAGAAAGTGGAGAAAGTGAAACAGTTTGGGTTGACATAACTGGTGACTGTTCCATAAACATTGATTACTTATCAAAAGGTCAACGAAAAGAAGAAGGCGTTGGTGGCTATGTAACGAGTACTATGGGAAAGAAAATGAAACACAATATTGGCGGAAAAAATGTAGAACAATTTTAACAACTAGACAACTAATACCCAACTATCCAGAGTGTCCCGCTCGTGAACATTAACAAAAATAACTGTAAATTTGTAATAGTCACTAATGAGACGCTCTCGCTAGCAATAAGAGATGGTAAAAGTCATTGTAGTACAACTCTACAACAACAAAAAAGAAATGAAAAATACAAATAATCACGATGAGCGTATTGCGAAAATGACATTCTCTTCAGTATATCCTCATTATCTCGCAAAAGTGGAGAAGAAAGGCAAAACGAAAGAAGAATTACATCAAGTAATTGAATGGCTGACTGGTTATGATGACAAAAGTCTTCAAAAACAGATTGATGAAAAAGTAACTTTTGAAACATTCTTTAAAAATGCTACAATAAACCCTAACGCTCAACTTATAACTGGCGTAATCTGCGGCTATCGAGTTGAAGAAATTGCAAATCCATTAACTCAACAGGTACGATATTTAGACAAGTTGATAGATGAATTAGCAAAAGGAAAGAGTTTGGATAAAATTTTAAGAAAGTAAACCATTTAGCAACTTAAAAATTAAAATTATGGCACTTATCAATCCACATATTAACTTTAACGGAAATGCCGAAGAAGCATTCAATTTTTACAAATCAGTATTTGGAGGAGAGTTCGCAAAGATTATGCGTTTCAAAGACTTGGCAAGTACTGAATTTAAGGTAACAGGAAATGAAGCTAATAAAATAATGCACATTGCTTTGCCTATTGGCCAAAATATTTTAATGGGCAATGACGTTCCAGAAAGTATGGGTCCGGTAAATGAAAATGAAAACAGATCTAAAATATCCATTAGCGCAGAAAGTCGTGAAGAAGCCGACAAGTTATTTAGCGGACTTTCAGCAGGCGGAAATATTGAAGTGCCAATTGACGACAGTCCTTGGGGTTCCTATTTTGGGATGTTTAGAGATAAATTCGGTATTGAATGGATGGTAGATTTTGACCCAAATTATAACAAAAAAGTATAATGAATTATAACTTTAGAAAAGCGGAACTATCTGAAATAGCTCCAATATGGGAAATTTTACAACAAGCCATACAACGCAGAAAAGAAGATGGCAGTACCCAATGGCAAGACGGTTATCCAAATCCTGAAGTCATACAAAAAGATATTGATAAAGGAGAAGGGTTTGTTTTAGTAGACAGAGAAACTATCATTGGTTACAGTGCGGTACTTATCAATGATGAACCTGCCTACGCTACAATTGAAGGAAACTGGTTAACTAATGATGATTTTGTTGTCATGCACCGCGTGGCTATTTCTGAAAAATATTTGGGTAAAGGACTTGCCAAATTGATGCTAAAAAACATAGAAGATTTTGCGTTGAGCAACAACATTTACAGTGTAAAAGCAGACACTAATTTTGACAATATCCCCATGATGAAAATTTTTGAAAACTTAGGTTATACCTATTGTGGAGAAGTTTATTTTAGAGGAAGCCCGAGAAAAGCATACGAGAAAGTATTACACAAACAAGACTGATTAAAATTAAAAAACCGCAAATTCGCAAATAAAAACAGTTAGTAACTGTTTCAATAATTTGCGAATTTGCGGTGAGTTTTTAAAACAATCTTAAACTACAGCTTCTTCTTCAGGAGCAGTTTCAAATTCCATGTGATCCTCGATTTCCGCAGCTACTTCCGGTTTTGATGCTTTCAGCGCATTGAATCTTTCTAATTGTTCCAATTCACCTTCTTCTCCACTGAAATATGGAAAAACATCCATAATAGGAGATTCTGAAATTGCAGGAACGGTGTAGTCGCCCATCGTACCTTTCATCACGCTGATTGTGTTATCATAGGCCTCTTTTACATCATTGGCTTGCACTAATAAATACATATTAGTTTTGCGTTCTTTACCGCTTTCTTCATCATAGGCCAATAAGGAAACTTTGGATCTAAACCAACGATCCGCATTTTCGAAAGGATGAATCTCAGCATAATTAGCCACTTTTATATTCGTGATTTTAAATTCTTCACTGATATACGCCGACATTTCTTCATTAATTCTGCTTTCAGCTTCCGTGTAAGATAACGCGTCTACCAAGTACGGTTCCGTTGTAATCTTCTGTCCGCCAGTTTCGTCTGTTTTTCTATATTTTACTTTGCATTCGTACCAAGTTGTGCTCATTTCTTTTTTTTTTAAGGATGTCAAAGATAGATTTAAAAGAAAAAAAACAACAGTATTACTAAAATAGATATTCACAATTTTAGGCAGCAGATGGAATTGATTTTTATTTAATTTGAAAATAATTAATTCCTCACATAAAAAAAGCAGCCTCTAAAAAAGATAGAGGCTGCTTTTAAAAAATATTTTCAAAATTGAGTCTTAATCAACAAATTTTACTAGATCCTCTTTGTTTTTTCTGACTTTAGCTAAGCTTGCTAACCAGTCATTTTCAGTATCTCTGTAGCCTAAAGGAAGAATTACACAACTTCTAAGACCTTTTGCTCTTAGGTTCAAAATTTCGTCTAATGCATCTGGCTCAAAACCTTCAATAGGTGTGCTGTCTACGCCTTCGAAAGCGGCAGCTGCGATAGCCATTGAAAAAGCAATATAAGCCTGTCTTGCTGCGTGCTGAAAGTTAACTTCGGCATCTTTTTGTGGATATGTATTCAACAACATCTGACGGTAATTTTCAAAACCCTCATTCTTAAAACCTCTGACGTCATTGGTATGATCAAATACTTTATTGATTCGCTCCGCAGTATATGTATCCCAAGCCGCAAATACTAATAAATGGGAACAGTCTGTAATCACGGATTGATTCCAACCGATTGCTCTGATTTTTTCTTTAATTTCTTGATTGGTTACCACCAATATTTCAAAAGGTTGCAGACCACTTGATGTAGGTGCTAGAATTGCTGCTTCCAGAATGTTATCAATTTTTTCTTGAGCTACTTTTTCTCCGTTCATCGCTTTGGCAGCATAACGCCAATTCAATTTGTCTAATAATTCCATTTCTATTATATTAATTAATTACTGTTTTTTATATTAAAAATTTTTACACTTTTATACTATCCCATGCCGCTTGAAAACTTTCTTGCAATGTTTTTTCATCCAAAGGACTCAATCCCCTATTTTTCATGTTCATCAAAAAAGCCATAGGATATATCGAATAAGCATACATCAGATAAGGTGAAATATCCTTCAGAATACCCTCTTCTTTTCCCTTCATCCATAAATCAAAAAGTGGTGTCAAAAATTGCAACCCTTCTTGTCTCGTTATTTCATCGATCATAGGCGTATTATCACATTGCGATAAAAAAGAGGCTTCTTCTTGATGGTTCAACTTATAGTGTGCCATATTGAACCAGATTTTTTTAAACCTAACCTCCACAGATTCCTGAAGATTATAATCTGAAAAGGCAGCTTCAGCAAAAGATGATTTTACCGTGAGATACAGTTGACTGACTAAATCTTGTTTACTTTGAAAAAACAGATATATCGTTGCAGGAGAAACAGCTGCAATTTTGGCAATTTTTGCCATTGAAGCTCCTTGAATCCCTCCATTATTTACTAAAGTCAAAGTAGCTTTCAAGAGAGCAGTCCGTTTATCAATACTTTTTTGAAGTTTCGCCATGTTGCTGTTATTTTTATTTTTCTGATCAATAAGTACTCTTCCAAAAAATGCTTAAAACACATTTGTACTAAAATCACATTTGAAAAGCAAAGATACCATAAAAAAGAATGAACGTTCATAAATTAGATTTAATTATGATTTGTTTACACTTAAAAGTAAGTTAGGAAAAGGAAAACGCTTCGATAAACAGGATAGTTTCGCTATTTTCTTTTAAAAATGGGTTGAGGATATCAATAAAGAACCTTCAATAATTCAAAAATATTTTTACAAGCAGTTTATAAAAAATTTTCAACTTAATTAAATTGACAATTCAACTTTACTTTAACCCTTAATTTTTATTAAAAAAATGTTAAAAAAATATTAAACACTTGTTTAAATTAAACACTTGTTTAGTTTTGTTTAACAAAATTCGATTCCATTGAAAAGTAATTTTAACGATAAACAAATTCAAATTCTCGAAGTTGCAGAAACTCTTTTTGCAGAGAAAGGATTTGATGGCACTTCCATTAGAAACATAGCAAAAGTGGCAAAAATTAATATTGCCATGGTTTCGTATTACTTTGGTTCCAAAGAACGATTACTCGAATCCCTTATTGTTTACAGAACTTCGGATCTCAAAAATCAATTAGAAAATTTACTACTGGAAGACCTTGAACCTATTGAAAAAATTAATAAGCTAATTGCGCTTTATATCAATAGAATCAATAGCAACCGAGGAATTTACAGAATTTTACATTTCGAATTTACTTCTAAAAAGAGAGAGCAAAATCTTCAGGCGTTTTCGGAATTAAAAAAAGGAAATTTAAAATCCCTTGAAACTATTATTGAGGAAGGCCAGAAAAAAGGTATTTTTAGAAAAGACGTTATTATTCCGTTGATTACACCCACCATTCTCGGTACTTTCTTTCATTTTCACATGAATAAACCTTTCTTCGAAAATTTATTGAACCTGAAAACCGAAGATTTATACAATAATTACATCAAAACCAATTTGACAAAGCATATTCAACAAACTATAAAAGCACTTCTGATATATGAAAGTTAATCAATTCATGCTCTTTGGGATTTTCTTCATCGGAATTTCATCCTTATCAGCACAAGAAAAAACAAGTTTAACATTGAACGAAGCTATTAATTTGGCTTGGACCAAAAGCAATGAAGTTACGCTGGCCAATACGAAAGTAAAGACCAAAAAATACGAATTGCAGGCTACAAAAAACAATCAATATCCTGATTTGAAACTTTCCGGTCAGTACCAAAGATTGGCGAATGCATCAGTAGATTTTAAACTGAATCAAAACAATTCCGGTACTCCGCAGGCGCTTCCTATTGTCAATCAGTTAATGATTGGACAGTTGAATGCCAGTGTTCCGGTGTTTTCTGGTTTTAAAATCCAAAACAGCATCAAAGCAAATGAAAATTTGTATCAGGCTGAAATGGCGACCGCATCCCAAACTAAAGAAGAAATAGCGTTGCGAGTGATAGATTATTATGCCAGTTTGTACAAAGCACAAAAAACAATTGAACTGCTGAAAGAAAATCAAAAAAGTGCCAAACAACGCGTTAAAGATTTTATAGAGCTTGAAAAAAATGGAATTATTCCCAGAAATGATCTGTTGAAATCTAAATTACAGGCTTCAAAAATACAATTGTCACTGGATGAAACGAATAATAATTTAAAAATAATCAACTTTTATTTGGTTACACTTTTAAAATTAAATCCAGACACCAAACTGGAAATTCGAGAGGATGATTTTGCTGATTTCCAAATGACAAATATTCCAATCAATGAATTACCGGCTTTAGAAAATCGGAAGGATTTAGAAGCGATTCGGTTTCAGGGAAAAGCCAGCGAAGCGAATATCAAAATAGCGAAAGGTTCCTATTATCCAGCCATCGCAATCATTGGCGGATACACCGCTTTAGACCTGAGTAATGTGATTACGGTTCAAAATGCAATGAATATAGGAGTTGGAATTTCTTATGATTTAAGTGCTATTCTAAAAAACGGAACTTTAGTCAGACTGGCTGAAAATAAGTTTTTAGAAGTACAGAATTCTGAAGCAATATTAACGGATTACATTAAAATCCAAGTCCATAAAGCGATTGAAGATTACGATTTAGCGTTGAAACAAAACACGGTTTATGAAGAAGCACAAGAACAGGCGACTGAAAATTTCCGAATTGTAAAAGACAAATATGACAATGGACTTTCGGACACAAATGACCTTCTCGAAGCTGATGTGGAACAGCTAAATTCACAAATCAATAAAGCTTTGGCGAAAGCCAATACGATCCAAAAATACTACGAGTTACTCTCCGTAACTGGTCAATTGTCTCAATCTTTCAATCTTGCTCAAAAATAATCAACTACCATGGAAAAGAAAAAAACAAATAAAAAATTCATTATTATCCTAGTAGCATTGGTTGTTTTAGGAGGAACTTATGGAACTTTTAAATACATCCATTCCCAATCCCACGAGGAAACTGATGATGCACAAATTGAAAAAAACATGAATCCAATTATCCCGAGAGTTTCCGGATATGTAGATAAAGTGTACATCAAAGACAACGATTTTGTAAAAAAAGGAGACACGCTTTTTACTATTGACCGAAGAGATTATCAATTGAAAATTGAAGAAGCCAATGCAGCAATGATTGGTGCTGAAGGTAATTTTGCAGTGACAAAAGCTGATATAGGAAGTGCTTTAGCCAGTATTTCTGTTTCGGATGCAAATGTGTTATCAGCAGGTGGAAATATCGAATCCGCAAAAATAAGATTGGGCCGCATTACAAGTGATTACAACCGATATGAAAATTTGTATAAAAGCCATTCTATCACGAAACAGCAGTACGAACAAGCTTTAGCAGCAAAACTGGAAGCTGAAAGTCAAGTTCGTGTTTTGCAACAGCAAGAAAGAGCCAGTGCGTTTCAAAAATCAGTTATTGTGGCTAAATCTAAGGTTTCTGATAAACAAACCGAGGTGGCTGCTGCCAATATTAAAAGAGCAAAAGCTTTGCTGGATGCCGCAAAATTGAATTTAACCTATACCGCGGTAACTGCTGCGATTGATGGTCAGGTATCCAAAATTGATATTCAGCCAGGACAATTGGTTCAGCCCGGACAATCTTTATTTTATATTATTAACAATAAGGAAGCTTGGGTTATTGCTAATTTCAAAGAAACGCAATTGAACAAAATGGTAATTGGACAAAAAGTAACCGTAAAAGTAGATGCGTATCCTGATTATGATTTTGAAGGTTCAGTCACTTCATTTTCACCTGCAACAGGATCTCGATTCTCATTGCTACCGCCTGATAACGCGACAGGAAACTTTGTAAAAACGATTCAAAGATTACCGGTAAAGATAAGTTTGAACGCAACAAACGATCCTGAAAAAATAAAATTATTGCGCCCGGGAATGAATGTCGATGTCGATGTGCATTTAAAATAAATCTATTTTTCTAGATTTAAAAAAATAAAAAAAGCGATCCTTTTAAGACAATTATAGTTTACACTTTAGCATAAATGGTACAAGCGGGAGAAGACGATTTAGTAGAATATGGCTACAGACGAGTTCTGATTACGATTACAGCAATACTTTGTACCCTGCTAGAAATCGTAGACACCACAATTGTCAATGTAGCGCTGACGAACATGAGAGGAAGTCTGGGTGCTACGCTAAACGATGTTGCATGGGTAATTACGGCTTATGCTATTGCCAATGTTATTGTAATTCCTATGACCAGTTGGTTGTCACAACAATTTGGAAGACGTAATTATTTTGTTACTTCTATTATCATTTTTACGGTAGCCTCTTTTTTATGTGGGAATGCAGACAATATCTGGGAACTTGTAACTTTTAGATTTATTCAAGGATTGGGTGGTGGCGCTTTATTAGTGACAGCTCAAACCATTATAACCGAGAGTTATCCTATTACAAAACGAGGTATGGCCCAAGCGATTTACGGAATGGGTGTCATTGTTGGTCCTACTTTGGGTCCACCATTAGGGGGCTATCTGGTTGATAATTTTTCGTGGCCCTATATTTTTTACATCAATATTCCACTTGGAATTATAGCCACTATTTTAGCATTGACTTTTGTAAGAAGTCCCAAATATGGCGAAAAGTTGAAATCCAATCAAGTCGATTGGTTGGGAATTTTTCTATTAATGGCATTTATTGGTTCTTTGCAATATGTTTTAGAACACGGGCAACAAGACGATTGGTTCAATAATAAAACAATTATACTTTTAAGCACTATTACCGTTTTTGGTTTAGTATTGTTTATTTGGAGAGAGTTAACCTATAAATATCCGATTGTTAACTTGGGTGTTTTAAAAGATGGGAATCTAAGAATTGGAACAGTAATGTGTTTTATTTTAGGATTTGGACTCTATGGTTCCACTTTAATCATACCAATTTATACCCAAACCATTTTAGGATGGACCGCAACTGATGCCGGTTTGTTACTGATTCCAGGCTCAATAACTACCGCATTGATGATGCCAATTGTTGGAAATTTACTTCAAAAAGGTGTTCCCCAGAGTTATATGGTAGGTCTTGGTTTTTTGATTTTCTTTTTCTTTACTTATATGATGCACAACAGTATGACACCAAATACTGGTGTTGAGCATTTATATTGGGGCTTAATTTTAAGAGGAATTGGATTAGGATTGCTGTTCGTACCTATAACCACATTGTCCCTTTCTACTTTAAAAGGAAAAGATATTGGCGAAGGTGCAGCCTTTACAGGAATGATGCGACAATTAGGAGGTTCTTTTGGTATTGCCATCATTACAACTTTTATCACAAGATTTAGCCAGGAACACAGAGTCAATTTAGTTTCACATTTAGACACAACTAGATTAGAGGTTCAAGAGCGGGTTTTGATGCTGCAAAAAGGGTTTATGTCAAAAGGATTTACTGCTAATGAATCGTTGAAAAAAGCGTATCAGGTGATTGACTATTCTGTGATGAAACAAAGTGCTGTTCTATCGTATATGGATATTTTTATGTATCTCGGAATTATGTTCCTGTGTTGTATTCCAATTATCTTTTTTATTAAAAAAGGAAAAAACAAAATCAACCCGGCAGATGCTATGCATTAATAATCTGATAGTTTAAAATAAGAAGATTTATATTCACTGCAACCGAAGATTAAAAAGTAAAACACAGTACGCCAATTAAGCAGCAAAAGTTTTATTTAAACGAAAAAAAAATGAGCCCGATATTACATCGAGCTCATTTTATTTAAAAATCACTCTATTATAGCCGGCTTATTTTGAATTAAAATTTCAACTGGTAAACTGCATCTAAATCTTTTTCGGAACTGATGTTAACATTTAAATCTGTTACAAAACCAGAATTAAGTCCATAAGCCCATCCGTGCAAAGTCAAATCTTGACCGTTTCTCCAAGCAGCCTGAACGATCGATGTTTTAGCTAAATCAAAAACTTGTTCTTTTACGTTTAATTCTACAAAAGTATTAAAACGCTCTGTTTCATCTTCAATAGAATCTAAATAGGCACTGTGCAAACGATATACATCTTTGATGTGACGAATCCAGTTGTCAATAATACCAATAGAATCATTTCCCATTGCCGCTTTAATACCACCGCAACCATAGTGTCCGCAAACTAAAACGTGTTTTACTTTCAAAACATTTACAGCATAATCCAAAACACTCAACATATTCATGTCAGAGTGAACCACCATATTAGCAATGTTTCTGTGTACAAAAACTTCTCCAGGCTTAGCTCCTACAATTTCATTGGCAGGAACACGACTGTCAGAACAGCCAATCCATAATAACGGCGGCGTTTGACCTTTGGCAAGATCTTGGAAATAATTAGGGTCACTTGCTAACGAAGTTTCAACCCATTTCTTATTGTTTTCTAATATTTTTTTATAAAAATCGCTCATAATTTTTGTTTTATTATTTTTATTAATACAAACGTTCTGTAACTCTAATGCAATGTAAAGGAACTATTTTTCAAATTAAATTCCTTAATTAGTTTCCATTTTCTTGTTTAAGAAATTCTTCGTCGGTGATTTCTTTTTTAACCATAACTCTTTTAGCCGCATCATAATAGTGCTCAATAGAAACATGATTCTGAGTATCAATGCTATTTTCCAGATGATAGGCTTTTTTAAATCCTTTTAGTTTTACCTTAATGTTATTGTCTAACGCTCTTGTAGTTTTAAACTCATGGATTAAATCCAAAATATCATGTGCAATGTAAACCGTATCTTTTGCATCTATAATCACTTTAGAATTTTCCGGAAGATGATTCAAGGTTTGTTTAATGGCCGCTTTATTCAAAAAAGAAACTTCTTGAGCCAAATCAATATGAATCACATCACCATCAGCATATTGTTCTTTTCTAAAAAAGTAAGCTCTCTTGAGATTTCCTTTTAAAACAAAAATAATACTGATGATAATCCCCAAGGTAACACCTTTCAATAAATCCAAAAATACTACAGCTAATAATGTGGCAATAAAAGGAACAAACTGATATTTCCCTTTTTCCCAAAAATGTATAAATGTTGCCGGTTTTGCTAATTTATAACCTACCAAAATTAATATAGCTGCCAAAGTAGCCAAAGGAATTTTATTCAGAATTACTGGAATAGCAAGAACACTTACTAACAACAACACTCCGTGAATGATGGTCGACATTTTAGATCTTGCTCCAGAATTGCTGTTTGCAGAAGAACGCACAATTACTGAGGTCAAAGGTAAACCTCCTAAAAGCGAACTCACCATATTACCAATACCTTGGGCTTTCAACTCCTTATTCGTGTCAGTATACCTTTTTTGAACATCCATTCTATCGGAAGCTTCTATACTTAATAATGTTTCAATAGACGCTACAATTGCTATAGTCAAGGCTACTACCCATACTTTAGGATTCATCACTCCAGAAAGATTAGGCGTGACAATAATTGCTTTAAATTCTTCGAAAGAAGATGGAACTGGCAGGGAAACTAAATGTTCTTTTCCAATAGCTAATGCACTTCCGGTAGCAATGAAAATTTCATTTAAAATAACACCTAGAGCAACCGCAATCAAAGCTCCTGGGACTAATTTTAATTTTTTCAAAAAAGGAACTTTATCCCAAGAAATCAAAATTACCATTGAAACCAAAGTAATCACTATTGAGCCTATTTGGATGTAATCAAAAATACTAAACAGCGCAGAAAAGGTGTTACTGCCATCCGTTTGTGAAAACGCTTGATCTCCTTCAAAATCACTATCGTATCCAAAAGCGTGCGGTAATTGTTTCAGAATAATGATAATTCCGATACCTGCAAGCATTCCTTCAATGACATTCGTTGGAAAATAATTAGAAATACTTCCCGCCTTGGCAAATCCTAATATTAATTGTAGCAAACCTGCGATGAAAACCGCAGTCAAAAAAATATCAAAAGCACCTAAATCCGTGATTGCCGTAAGAACAATAGCTGTTAAACCCGCAGCTGGACCGGAAACACTAATGTGCGACGTACTAAAATAGCCTACTACTATTCCTCCAATAATTCCTGAAATAATTCCTGAAAATAAAGGAGCACCTGAAGCCATTGCAATACCTAAACACAATGGTAGCGCCACCAAAAAAACCACTAAACCAGATGCGAAATCGGATTTAAGGTTAGCAAAAAGATTAATTTTTTTTGACATAATACCTAACTAAAATTGAATACAGCGTTTTTTTCGCACAAAGCAATGCGACAACAGATTTTGAAATGATTCAAAATCATACTTGTATTAAACCTCGTTGGGTGGAGGAATAAATATGGAGGAAGTAATCTTATCATGTTTTGATAGATTCTCAGATAGAATGGCGCTAGAAGTTAATTCTATTGGAACCAAAACCTCTGAAAAATGATCTACATAAAAAAAAGTCTTGATTTCTTTGAGCGAATGTTCCTCTTCAGAGATGCTATAGAAAATAGATATATCAGCGCTTTTCTCAATCACAGTAACAATTGTTGGCGTGACAAGAAATGCAAAAAATATGATTAAGAATATTTTAGATATAATTTTCATTGTCGCAAAAATAGAATTAAGTTCATTAGAAAAAACATTAGTTCTAATAAATTTAAAAAAAAATTAACATTCAAAAAAAAACCAGAATAAAATCTTATGATTCCATCTGGCTTTTTCTATTTCGTTGCTAAAACTACAAGGTTTCTTCCAACCAAGCTTGCATCATCCAAATTGTTTTTTCTTGCTCTGATATAAAATCACTCATCATTGAGTTGGTTCCTTCATCATTAATTTCCCCAGATTTATTAAGAATCCCTCTTTCTATTTTTAGCAAATGTGACAATGAAGTAACAATTAAATGAACAGCTTTCTCGTCATTAGAAACATTCTTCCCAACAACTAATTGATTATTTTTTATATAATCCTCAAAAGTATGCAGTGGAATTCCTCCTACAGTCAACACTCTTTCAGCGATTAAATCAATTTTAATTTGGGCATCCGTATATAATTCTTCAAATTTAACATGCAAATCAAAAAAACGTTTCCCTCTAATATTCCAATGAATTCCTCTTAAATTTTGATAATACACTTGAAAATTAGATAACAAAATATTCAATTCACTTACAATCAATTCTGATTCTTTAACTGGTAATCCTAAAATATTTGTTTTCATAATTTATTATTTTAAACAAAAATACGCAAGAAAACAACTCTTTACACTATAAGTCAAATTGATTGTTTTTATATTTGCATCAGATATTACTATAAAAAATGACAATTACTCAACTAAAATATGTTTTGGCTGTAGCCGAACACAAAAATTTCACTCTTGCGGCCGAAAAATGTTTTGTAACTCAACCTACATTGAGTATGCAGATTCAGAAAATCGAAGAAGAGTTAAGCATTCAGATATTTGACCGATCCAAAAAACCGATTCAACTTACTGATATTGGTCAAAAAATAGTTAACCAAGCTAAAAATATCGTCAACGAAGCTGATCGCATTCAAGATATTGTAGAACAGCAAAAAGGATTTATAGGCGGTGAATTCCGATTAGGAATAATTCCCACCATTATGCCTACACTATTGCCAATGTTTTTGAATAATTTCATTAAAAAATATCCAAAAGTAAAACTCATCATTGAAGAGTTGAATACGGACGAAATTATTACAAAACTTAATAATGGTCATCTGGATGCTGCCATAGCCGCAACTCCGTTATTAGAAGATAAAATCAAGGAAATTGTATTGTACTTTGAACCTTTTGTGGCGTACATTCCAGAAAGTCACCATCATTTTCAAAAGGAAGAAATAGAAGTTTCCGACTTAAACTTAGATGAAATTCTATTATTGCAGGACGGTCATTGCTTTAGAGACGGAATTTTAAATTTGTGCAAAAACAATAGCAGCAAAAATGAAATTGAACATTTTCAAATAGAAAGCGGCAGTTTTGAAACCTTAATAAAATTAGCCGATGAAGGTTTGGGAACAACATTACTTCCTTATTTGCATACACTGGATTTAAAAGAAAAAGATAAATTAAAGCTTCGCCATTTTAAGGAACCAAAACCAGCACGGGAAGTCAGCCTTATTTTTCCTAAAAGCGAATTGAAAATTCAGATAATTGAAGCTCTTAGAAGTACAATTGCCGGAGTTATAAAGGGAGCAATTGTTTTTCAGAACGTACAAATTATTAGTTCTATTCATAAAAAATAAAAAAAAGGAACCGTTTTCGCGGTTCCTTTTTTTTATGAATTTACAATAAGTAAACATTGTTTCAACTCTGGTTTTCCTATCGTATAGTTCAATAACCATTCTCGTAATTGTTCCATTTCGTAAGGCAACAACATTTTGATGGCTTTTTCTAACTCTTTGCAAAAAAGCAACGGATCAAAACTTACTCTTTCTAAGACTGATTTTGTATAATCATACATGATTTTCGACATAGCAAATGAAGATTTTAAGTTAGATTTTAATAATAAATCGGTGTAAAAATACATTAATTATAACTGTAACATAATTATTTAACGTAGTTTTTAGTTTTTTATTACAGTTATCAAATTTTCAAATAAACAAAAAATAAACAACTGAAAACAAAGACTTTAACAACTCTATTTAGTTTTTTGTAGCCCGAAACATTTCTCTTTTTCCAGGTGGTCCTGCAAGTTTTTCAACGGTAAAACCTACTTCAATCATGCTTCTTTTTACCACACCTCTAGCTGCATAAGTAACCAGCACTCCATTTGGTTTGAGCGCCTTATACATTTTTTCGAAAATTGCGGTACTCCACAATTCAGGTTGTACTCTATATCCAAAAGCATCGAAATAAATCAAGTCAAATTTATTTTCATCATTGATTTCTTCAAAGAATTGTTTTCTTTTAGTCAATGCAAAATTATCATCCAGAATAATTTTTTCTTCCCAATTACTTTGATGCATGGTATCAAAAATTGAACTTTGTTCCACTGCATGAAGTTCTTCTACATAATTCATCGATAATATTTCGTCTGCTGAAATTGGATAGGCTTCCACTCCAACATAATCAATGCTTTGATTCCTTTTTTTGGATTCCAAAAAAGTAATAAAAGCGTTAAGGCCGGTTCCAAAACCAATTTCTAAAATAGAGACAATCCTGTCTGGAAACAGTGAAAGTCCGTTTTTTATAAATACGTGTTGCGCTTCCTGAATGGCTCCATGTTTAGAATGATAACATTCGTCCCATTCCGCTATATGAATGGTTGTTGAACCATCAAGTGTTTGGATTATTTCTCTTTTCAAAATTATTTTCTAAAGTTATTCGAGTGTGAAATTTTTTAAACTTGTCAAAATTAATGAAAACTAATGCGTTTACTGCTGATAAATCACTATTTATTATGTAATCGATAGAATTAAGCTCGTTTTTTTTTAATTTTCTAAAACGTAAACAAATCGTAGTTAAAGGCTATAATTAATATTGTTTTGATAAGTAATTTGCTGATTTTTATTTAATTTTGCAAATATTAAACGCCAATTTGTAGAAACCAGATTTTTTTAAGCTTTAGCTAACACTTTAAAAAAAATTAAAAAACGATACCTTATTATGAGTACCACTCAAACTAACAAAATTGAAATTATAAAATCCGCTACTTCAAAAATAAGTGAAGTAGATTTTGAAAACTTAAGCTTTGGTTCCGTTTTCACGGATCATTTATTTGAATGTGATTTTAAAAATGGAGAATGGCAACAACCGGTCATTAAACCTTACGCTCCTTTTTTGTTAGACCCATCAACAAGAGTTTTTCATTACGGCCAAGCTATATTTGAGGGTATGAAAGCCTATAAGGATACTAATGATGCTGTTTGGCTTTTTAGACCGGACGAAAACTACAAACGTTTCAATAAATCAGCAGTGAGAATGGCTATGCCTGAAGTACCTGAAGAAATATTCATGAATGGATTGAATCAATTGTTGCAATTAGACGAAGCTTGGATCAAAAAAGGGAAAGGAAATGCAATGTATATCAGACCATTTATGATTGCTACTGGAACAGGTGTAATTGCAAATCCATCCAATGATTATAAATTCATGATCATTTTATCTCCAGTAACCTCTTATTACTCCGGTGATGTCAAAGTGCTTATAGCGGAACATTTCAGTAGAGCTGCTAATGGAGGAATTGGAGCTGCAAAGGCTGCAGGTAATTACGCTGCGCAATTCTATCCAACTGAATTAGCTAACAAGGAAGGATTCCAACAAGTAATTTGGACAGATGATGCCACGCATACCAAACTGGAAGAAGCGGGAACAATGAATGTTTTCTTTAGAATTAATGATATTTTATTGACAGCTCCCGTTAGCGAAAGAATTCTTGATGGTGTTACCAGAAAAACACTAATCGACTTGGCTAAAAGTGAAGGAATTGCTGTAGAGATTCGTCCCGTTTTAGTTTCTGAACTTGTTGAAGCTTCGAAAAACGGAACTCTAAAAGAAATTTTTGGTGCTGGAACAGCGGCAGTTGTAAGTCCAATTTCAGGATTTTCATACCAAGACGTATATTATGAATTACCAAAAATTGAAAAAACAGTAGCAATTCAGTTGAAAGACAAATTGACTAATATCCAGAATAAACTAGAAGAAGATACTTTTGGGTGGACTGTTAAAATATAATTTTTCAACATTCAGCATGCATACAAAAAGCGATTTTCACAATGAAAATCGCTTTTTGCATTTTGTTAATATAAGATTCCAACTGTACTCCTATTTATATTCTAATATTTTAGAAAAATCAGGTTTAAAATAATTAGGCCCTTTCATCACTTTGCCATCTTCACGGTAAATTGGGTTTCCATCTTCGCCTAATTTACTCATATTACTGCGTTGGATTTCGTCAAAAACTTCCTCTATTTTATGTTGCAAACCATGTTCGATAATGGTTCCGCAGAGAATGTACATCATGTCCCCTAATGCGTCCGCAATTTCTATTAAATCATTATTTTGAACTGCTTCAAGATATTCTTCGTTTTCCTCTTTCATTAAATTATAGCGAAGTTCATGCTTACTTTCACCTAAATTAGCTGTTGGAATTTCACTGTGCCCAATTTTAAAAGCGGTATGAAATTCTTTGACTGAGTTTATCTGTT
Source organism: Flavobacterium sp. CAN_S2 (assembly GCF_015752255.1). Lineage (NCBI taxonomy): Bacteria > Pseudomonadati > Bacteroidota > Flavobacteriia > Flavobacteriales > Flavobacteriaceae > Flavobacterium > Flavobacterium sp. CAN_S2. Next base: position 257,994 of record NZ_JADOVA010000002.1, on the reverse strand, counting down.
TTTGCATCTTTTTATTTTGTTAAATGAAAAGGCAAATTAGCAACTATTTCCAAACTATTATCTAAATTTGCCTGAAATAATTTAAACTATGTTTAGTCAAGGTCAATTAGTGTTCGCAGGCTTGTTTTTTGTTGCATTTGTTATTGCTGCAATTTATTCCTATCGAAAAGATATCAAAATTCATAATGAGTTTTACAAGGGGAATTACAAAATTGTAATAGGATTTGTAGTTTTTATTGGTATTTTATTCCTCATAAAAATATTTTTCAAACGTTAGTTTTCTCCAAATAAAGAAACCAATTCCACTTTACAGTGGAATTTTTTGTTTTGAAATACATCTGAATATGCTATCAAAATTCTTGTTTGTGCATAAAAATTGAAAATTAAGGCATTGAAAATTAATTTTTTAACTGCTTCTAACAATTAAACTTCCGTTTTTGAATCAAAATTGCCATCATATTTATTTAACACTTTCCGCTACTTGTAAATTAAATCTTTAACTTTACAAAAATTAATAAACCCGTGTATTATGAGGATTTTAAAATATTTATTTCTTTTACTGCTACTAAGTTTTGTGGCTTTATCCATTTTTGTAGCTACTCAAAAAGGAGATTTTACCGTAGAAAGAAGTAAAATCATAAATTCTCCAAAATCAAACGTTTTTAATTTTGTCAATGATTACAGAAACTGGGAAGATTTTGGCTCATGGATTACTGCAGATCCCGAGATTAAAATTAATTATCCCGGCAAAACAATTGGTCCTGGAGCATCGTATTCCTGGGAAGGAAAAGATGGAAACGGTGATATGAAAACTCTTTTTGTGAAAGAAAACGATAGTATTTCTCAGAAAATGAATTATAGCGGTACCGAATCTTCGGTTTTTTGGAAATTTAAAGATACCGTTGGAGGAACAAAAGTAACTTGGAAAACCATTGGAAAAATGAGTTTTTCAATGAAAGTATACACTGCGTTTAATGGCGGCATCGATAAAATCATTGGTGAAATGTATGAAAAAAGCCTGGCCAATCTTGATAAAACTTTAGATTTTGAAATAAACACCTACACGGTAAAAGTGGACGGACCAGCTAAAAAAACCGGAACCTTTTATTTGAAACAAACCTTCAATAGTAAAATTTCGAATGTTATTAAAAATTCAAGAATCGTATTTTATAAAATCAACACTTTCTGTAAACAAAACAACATTGAATTGAATGGAAAACCATTTTTAATCTATCACACTTATGATGTAGCAAGCGGATTGACTAAAGTTTCGTTTTGTGTACCCATAAAAACTCAAATTTTAACGAGTTCAGGAAGTGATATTTTAGCTGGAAAACTAGAACCATTCGACGCTGTTAAAACAACTTTAAACGGTGATTATTCCCATACTCAAAAAGCATTGGACAAAACTAAAGCATACATTAATGCCAATAAAATTGTGCTAGATCCTACATTTTCACACTTGGAAGTTTTCACTACTAGTAGAACAGAAATTAAAAATCCTTCAAAATGGATAACTGAAATCTACTATCCGATACAGCCAAAAGTAATTCCTGTAAATTCTTATGTTCCCGCTGCTATCAAGAAAGTAGAACCTGTAAAAACTCCTGAACCGGTTATCAATAAAGAAGAAGAGCAATCTGAATTTTAAATATTATTAAACCGATTAAACCTTTATGATAAATTCCACTCTAACCTATAAATAATAATTTTGCAAGAAGAACAGGAATTTATTAACCAATTGTTATCCCCTAAAACGCAAAACCAAGCGTTTCAGCAGTTGATATTGGATTATCAAAGACCACTTTACAATCATATTCGTAATATCGTTTTGAATCACGATGATACGGATGATGTTTTGCAAAATACTTTTATTAAAGTATTTCAAAATTTAAAGAATTTTAAAGGTGAAAGCAAACTGTTTTCATGGATATACCGTATTGCGACCAATGAAGCTTTGACTTTTTTAAAACAGAAATCAAAAATAAGTGGTATCTCATCTGAAACATTGCAAAACAAAACCTTAGATAATCTGGAAGCTGATGTGTTTTTTGACGGTAATGATATTCAAATAAAATTGCAAAAAGCTATCGCATTATTACCTGAGAAACAACAATTAATTTTTAAAATGAAGTATTTTGAAGAACTCAAGTATGAAGAAATTTCTGAAATTTTGGGAACTTCCGTTGGTGGATTAAAAGCATCCTATCATATTGCAGTAAAAAAAATAGAAGCTTTTGTATCTACTAATTAAACCTTTTTGCAATAAATACGTCTAAAGAAAATATGAAAGCATTTAAATTAGAAAACGAGCCTAAAATTGAAACCGGATTCAAAACACCGGATCATTATTTTGAAAATTTTTCAGTCAAAATGATGGAGCAATTCCCTGCGAGTGAACCAAAAGTTATTTCTATTTTTCAAAAAAGGAAAAATTTAATTATGATGGTGGCAGCCGTTTTGGTACTTGCGCTGATGATTCCAATTTTTAATTATTCATCTGCCAGCAGCAATGAATTGGATTCAACTGAATTAGAAAATTACATAACGTATCAATCTAATGTAAATCAATATGATTTGATAAGTGGCCTGGAAACAGAAGATATTAACAACATGAATACAAGTATTGCAATAGAAGATGAAGCGATAGAAGATCTTTTATCTGGAAATTCAAATTTGGAAAATCTTATTTTAGAATAAACAACAAACATGCTTTTTAAGCTTTAATTAAAAAATAACAAAATGAACGTTAGAAAATTATTACCCCTACTATTCTTATTTGTTTCATTCAGCTTTTACGCTCAGGGCGAAAGTATGAAAGAAAAAAAAGAAAAAATAAAAGCGTTGAAAGTAGCTTTTTTTACAACAGAGCTTGACTTGACAGGCAATGAGGCTGAAAAATTCTGGCCGCTTTACAACACATTTGATGACAAACAATTTGAATTAAGACATCAGAAAATGCGCGCTTATATGAAAAGAATGAGTGATGGCTCATTAGATAAAATATCTGAAAAAGAAGCTAATAATTTCTTAGTTCAAATGGAAGATACTGAAGAAGAATTATTTTTACTTCGAAAAAAGTTTACCCAAAATTTGCGAGGCGTATTACCCTCGGTAAAAATTATTAAACTTAGAAAGGCTGAAGAAGATTTCAATAGAAAATTGCTTCACCAATATCGCAATAAAGGCCAAAAAAAATAATTACTTTTTATTTTATTAGTTCAACAAGAACCTAAGCATCGGACAAAATCTATTGCTTAGGTTTTTTGTTTAAAGTTGATACGAATCATTTTATTTTGTCCAGCAGCAATAGCGGTTTTTTCATCCAGAAAGCGAATTGTATTCAATGTGGAATCGGATGATAATTGTTTCCAAGAAGTCCCGCTATCTAACGAATAATATATTCCTGAAGTCCCTACAGTTACAAGTCCTTTACCGTTACTTCTAGGAACATACTGAACACAAGATGCATACCCAAAACCTTGATTTTCAGCTTCAAGTTTCCAAGTTTTACCTCCATCAATTGTACTGGCTTTATTGGAGAAATTCTGATTTCTGATTTCATAATCGCCTCCAGCTACAAACCCAATATTTGCATCGTAAAAGTCAGCCGTAAAAATTCCCGTCATAGCTTTTCCTTGCACAATTGGAGTTTCATAAACCGACCAACTATTTCCTCTATCAGAGGAATAAAAAACTCTCGATTTTTTTCCACCGGAAACAATCCATGTATGATTTCCTTTGATTACAACATTAGTATTGCTTGCCGCAAAAGCAGCCTCGCCATCCATCACTTTCGGTAATTTATCACATGGGGTTTTATTCCAGGAATTCCCTCCGTCACGTGTCGTTATTATGTTGAGACAATCAGCAATTGGATCTCCCATGGCTATTCCTTCTTTGTCATCCCAAAACTGCATACTATCATAAAAGACTTTCTCATGATTTTCCTGATACACTACTCTTGCTTCCTTATCCTCTTTTGAAATTTGGTACAATAAAGCAGGATTTGCAACATTCAGAATAAAAACATGCTTAGTTGTTTGAGCAATACTTCTAAATTCAAGTTTTAAAGAATCCTTGGTGATTTTGTTCTCTATTTTCTGATTGGTACCTAAATTATAAAAACCATATCTACCTTTATCTGCAGCGTACCAAATTTTATTTTTATCCATTTGAATCGCTCGAATACTTATTTTATCTTGAAATAACGTATCAATTTTTACGGATTGAAAATTAACAGTATTTGAATTTAAAGATTCATAAGCACCTGTTTTACAAGACACAAACGCAATTAAAACTAATAGAATTAAAAAAATATTTTTCATTTTTGTACATTTTAGCGCTAATTTACAATTAATAATATAAATACAGATAGAGACTAATATTTATTGGCACAGTAATTGGATATTGAAAAAAAAGGGAAAACTTAAACCAATTTATTATGAAAACGAAACTACTATTATTGAGTCTATTGACTTCTGTTTTCGCAACACAAATACAAGCGCAAGATAGAACATCAGTAAATGCCATGAATGCTGAAATCAGCGATAATCTTGATTTGAGAGCTGTTGCTTCTATTTTTGGCGAATCTAGAGACCTACAGGATTTTGAAAGACGCTTGAACGATCCTAAACTTCAGATATCAAATTTAGATTTAAATAATGATAATGAAGTTGATTATTTGCGGGTTATTGAAACCGTGGAAAACAGAACACATTTAATCATTGTTCAATCCGTAATTGATCAAGATGTATACCAAGATGTTGCCACAATTGATGTGGAAAAGGACAGAAATAATAAAATCCACGTACAAGTAGTAGGAGATGTTTTCATGTATGGCGAAAATTATATTTATGAGCCTGTTTATTACACTACTCCTGTAATTTATGCTTCATTCTGGTCTAATAATTACCGTCCTTATTACTCAACTTGGAACTGGGGCTATTATCCTTCCTATTATTATGCATGGAATCCATTTCCAGTATTCCGTTACAGAAATAACATAAATATTAATTTGAACATTAACAACAATTATAATTATGTAACTAATAGAAGAAGTAATCGAGCTGTAGTTTTATACAATTCAAGACGTTCCAATGGATATGAAAGGCAAAATCCAAACTATTCATTCTCAAGAAGAAATGCTACTGTTGCAAACCGATATGAATTAGATCAAAGAAGAGTTTCAAGAAATGATAATGGATATTCTAATAGAAGAGCCGTTACCTCACGAGACAATTCTCTTAACAGAACTGGCCCTTCAAGAGGAGGAGTTGCTCCGCAAAGATCAGGTTCTTCAAGAGATTATTCTCAAAACAGATCTGATCGTTCAACTCAGGCAATGCCACAAAGAGGAAATTCTCAGAGAGAGTATTCTCAAAACAGAAGTAATCCTTCTACTCAGGCCACGCCTCAAAGAGGAAATTCTCAGAGAGATTATTCTCAAAATAGAACCAGTCCTTCTGCACAGGACACGCCACAAAGAGGAAATTCTCAGAGAGAGTATTCTCAAAATAGAAATAGTTCTTCTGAACAAACAACTCCTCAAAGAGGAAATTCTCAGAGAGAGTATTCTCAAAACAGAAGTAATCCTTCTACTCAGGCAACTCCTCAAAGAGGAAATTCTCAGAGAGAGTATTCTCAAAACAGAACTGATCGTTCTACACAGGCAACGCCTCAAAGGGATTATTCTCAAAACAGAACTAGTCCTTCCAGACAAGCTGCACCACAAAGAGCAGAGTCTCAAAGCAGAGGGAATTCTTCGAGAGAATCAGCGCCACAAAGGTCAGAAAGTCAAAGAGGTAATTCTTCCAGAAACGACAATAGAAGATCCTAAAAACACTTCACCATAAAACATACAACACGGCTCGACAAGCCGTGTTTTTTTTATTATATAAAAAAGAGTTAATTTATTTTTAAAAGTGTAAATTTGACCAGTTTTTTAAAAAAATTTCATGAGCACTTCACACAAAAACCTCCATAGTAAATGGACATTAGGTGGATTATTAATTTCATTGGGAATAATTTACGGGGATATTGGAACTTCGCCCTTGTATGTAATGAAGGCCATTCTTGGAGATCATATAATAAATGCTGATATTGTTTTAGGCGGAATCTCATGTGTTTTTTGGACACTTACTTTACAAACCACCATAAAATATGTAATCATTACTTTAAGTGCTGATAATCATGGCGAGGGTGGAATTTTTGCTTTATATGCCTTAGTCAAGAAAACAAAAATCCAATGGTTAATTGTCCCCGCCATAATCGGGGGAAGCGCCTTACTGGCTGACGGGATTATTACTCCTCCTATCTCCGTTTCTTCTGCGGTTGAGGGAATCAGAACCTATTATCCGGAAATAAATACTATCCCCATTGTTATTGGTATTTTATTTATACTTTTTACCATTCAACAATTTGGAACTAAATTAGTTGGAAAATTCTTTGCGCCAATGATGCTGATTTGGTTTGGAATGTTAGCCGTTTTGGGTTCTATCCAAATCGCGCAGCACACAGATGTCTTTAAAGCAATCAACCCTTATTATGCCTATCATTTATTGACCATTCATCCCGAAGGTTTTTTTGTTCTAGGATTTGTATTCCTTTGTACAACGGGTGCTGAAGCATTGTACTCTGATATGGGACATTGCGGACGAAAAAACATCAGAATTAGCTGGATTTTTGTAAAAACAGCTTTAGTTCTTAATTATTTTGGACAAGCAGCCTATTTAATTCAGCATGAAGGTGAAACATTGCAAAGCTTAGGTGGAAAAAATGGAAATCCTTTTTACCTTATAATGCCCGATTGGTTTCAACCGATAGGAATTGTAATCGCTACGCTGGCTGCGGTAATTGCTTCACAAGCATTGATAAGCGGCTCATTTACTTTGATAAATGAGGCGATGCGATTGAATTTTTGGCCTAAGGTAAAAATTAAATATCCTACTGAATTAAAAGGGCAATTATACATTCCATCAATAAACTGGTTGCTGTTTTTAGGCTGTGTTGGAATCGTATTGCACTTTGAAGAATCCAGTAATATGGAACATGCTTACGGACTCGCTATCATTTTATGTATGATTATGACGACAATTTTACTTAATTTTTATTTGATAATGAAAAGAGTAAAACTGTATTTCATTATACCATTGATTAGTATTTATTTAGCAATTGAGTTTAGTTTCTTGGCTGCCAATATTACTAAATTCGCTGACGGTGGTTATGTAACGCTTTTTATCGCAATCACTTTAATTAGTATAATGACAATTTGGTATTTAGCGAAAAAAATTAACAAGAGCTATACGAAAATAGTTAAAATTGAAGATTACAAAAAAGTTCTGGTTGAATTAAGTGCCGACTTATCTATTCCAAAATATGCAACACATTTAGTTTACATGACCAATGCTGGAAGAACAGACGAAATAGAAGAAAAAGTAATGTATTCTATTTTACAAAAAAGACCTAAAAGAGCTGATATTTATTGGTTCGTTCATGTCAATATTTTAACGGAACCATACAAAACTGAATATAAAGTTACCGAAATTGTCAAAGATGATTTGTATCGTGTAGACTTCAATTTAGGATTTAGAGAACCTACAAAAATTAACTTGATGTTTAAGGAAGTTATCAAGGATATGGTACAAAAAGGGGAAATGGATATTACCAGCAGATATGAGTCTTTGAATAAAAACAACATCATTGGTGATTTCAAATTTGTTTTATCCGAAAAATTCCTTTCGAATGATAGTGACTTGAGATGGCATGAAAAAATAATTATGAATTCTTATTTCTTAATTAAAAAATTGAGTTTATCCGAAGAGAGAGCTTTTGGCCTGGACAGTAGCTCTGTTAAAGTAGAGAAATTCCCGATGGTTCTTCATGCACCTGAAAAAATAGGATTGACAAGAGTAAAATAATTTTTTTGCTTTTAAAAAGATCAATAAAACACTGTAGTAGTACAGTGTTTTTTTTGTCAGAAAATTTAAAAACAACATTCATTATTAAAAATATAACATTCAATCAATTAATAGTACCTTTGCACCTCAATTATTTAAAATGAGATTACACAGAAATTTAGTTTACACAACAATAGATGCTTTAAACGCCATTTTTAACGAAGGTGAATATGCGGATAAAGTAGTTGCCAGATCCTTAAAAAAAGACAAACGTTGGGGAAGCTCTGACAGAAAGTTTGTTGCCGAAACCATCTACGAAATAGTACGTTGGAAAAGACTATACGCAGAAATAGCCGAGGTAAAAGAACCATTTGACAGAGACAATCTTTGGAGAATGTTTTCTGTTTGGGCAGTATTAAGAGGATATCCTATTCCAGATTGGCGTCAACTGGAAGGAACTCCTGAACGAAAGATAAAAGGGCGTTTTGACGAACTTTCTAAAGTGAGAGCTCTAAAAGAATCTATTCCGGACTGGATGGATGAATTGGGAGTTCAGGAATTAGGGGAAAAAGTTTGGGCAACTGAAATAGCAGCTCAAAACCAACCTGCTAAAGTAATTTTAAGAGTAAATACCCTTAAAACTACGAGAGAAGCACTTCGCGCTATTTTGATGGATTTAAACATTGAAACAGAAACGTTGAAAAATCAACCAGATGCTTTGGTACTGAAAGAAAGAGCCAATGTTTTCCTTACTGATGCTTTCAAACAAGGTTTCTTTGAAGTTCAAGATGCTAATTCTCAATTAGTAGCTGCTTTCCTTGATGTAAAACCAGGAATGCGTGTTGTGGATACGTGTGCAGGTGCAGGTGGTAAAACGTTGCACATTGCTTCTTTGATGGAAAACAAAGGACAATTAATCGCTATGGATTTGTATGAAAGCAAACTGAAGCAATTAAAAATCAGAGCCAAAAGAGACGGTGCTTTCAATATTGAATACCGAATTATTGACTCGACAAAAATCATCAAAAAATTACACGAAAAAGCGGATCGAGTTTTAATTGACGCGCCTTGTAGTGGTTTAGGAGTTTTGAAAAGAAATCCTGATGCTAAATGGAAATTGAAACCGGAATTTATTGATAATATCCGTAAAGTACAATCGGAAGTTTTAGAGAGTTATTCTAAAATTGTAAAACCGGGTGGAAAATTAGTGTACGCCACTTGTTCTATATTACCATCAGAAAATCAAGAACAAATTGCTCGTTTTTTAACTACTGATATTGGTAAACAATTCAATTTTGTTAAAGACCAAAAAATCTTGGCTTCAGAATCTGGTTTTGACGGATTCTACATGGCTTTGTTAGAGCGTAAAGATGAAGTAAAAAAGGTAGAAGAACTAAAAGAAAAGCAAGTTAAAGCATAAAAATATAGTTATCAAATTGTAAAAGTCCATGCTGAGCATGGACTTTTTTCGTTTAAAATACTACCAATAAGCTGATTAAACTATTTTCTTATTGTTAAATCTAAAGACGAAATACAGTCTGCTACTTTAGGATTAACAAGATTTAAAAATTTATTTATAATTTACAGATTTTAAATTACTATCGCGTAAAAACCAAATGATTTCCTTCTGATAAATTAGCATCAAACTGATAGCCATCATAATTGAAACCTTTCAAATCGTCTATCGTTTGAGCATCAGTATCAATAATATAACGCACCATCATTCCTCTCGCCTTTTTAGCAAAAAAACTGATTATTTTTAGTTTTCCGTTTTTGTAATCTTTGAATTCCGGAGTGATTACCGGAACTTTCAATGCTTTCACATCAATTGCTGAAAAATATTCAGTACTAGCTAAATTGACGAATAACTCTCCATCTTCAAGTTCTTTATTTAAAGCCTTTGTAATTATTGGTTTCCAAAATTCATACAGGTTTTTGCTGTCGCCAATGGGTAATTTTGTTCCCATTTCCAATCGATATGCCTGAATCAAATCTAATGGTTTCAGCAATCCGTACAAACCGGAAAGAATTCTCAAACGATCTTGTAAAGCTTCTATTTTTTTTTCAGGAATCGAATAGGCATCTAATCCAATGTAAACATCACCATCAAAAGTATATACTGCTGGACGTGCATTTGAAGTCGTAAAAGGAGTTTTCCAATCTTGATTTCGCTTCCAGTTTAAATCAGCCAGTTTATCTGAAATACTCATTAAATCAGATAAATCAGCAGGCTTTTTTTCTTTTAAAACTTTATGAACTTGACGCGATTCTTTTAAAAACAAAGGCTCGGTGTACAATTGCATGGGTAACTGTTTCTCAAAATTTAAAGACTTGGCTGGCGATATTACAATTTTCATAGACAATACTCTTTTGATCGTTTTTTATTAGTTCGCTCAAAAGTACTAATTGCAATCAAGAAATCAAGAATCATTAAATTGATTTGTTTAATAGTTCGATAGATAATGAGAATTGTTTCCTAATTTAATTATTTTTGAAAAATAAATACCAACAAATAATTATGAATACGATTGAGATTAGAAAAGCAACAGTATCCGATTTGGAAACAATCCAAAAGATAAGTATCCAAACTTTTACTGAAACTTTTGCGGCTGTAAATACACCAGAAAATATTACTGATTACATCAAAGACAGCTTAAATACCGAACAATTATCGGCTGAATTAAACAATGCCAATTCTCAGTTTTATATAGCGTATTCAGATATAGAAGTCGTTGGATATTTAAAAATAAACTTTGGTGATGCCCAAACCGAATCTTTTAAAGAAAATACTTTAGAAGTGCAACGGATTTATGTTTTACAAAATTTTCATGGAAAAAACATTGGACAGCTTCTACTTGACGAAGTGAAGAAAATTGCCCAAACTACAGGCGTTGATTATATTTGGCTCGGTGTATGGGAAGAAAATCATAGAGCACTCCAATTTTACACAAAAAATGGATTTGTTGTATTTGACAAACACGTTTTCAAGATGGGTAATGACGAGCAAACAGATTTATTGATGCGATTTCACATACCTAAATAAAATTAAATTATCACTTGTTTAGGCGCTTCTAAAACGGCAATTGACTTATTTTTGTACCAAATTTTATCAAAAACTATGAAACAGGATGTAATTATTGTGGGAGCAGGACTGGCGGGATTATCAGCGGCTGTTCATTTGCACCGTCAAGGGCGAAAAGTACTCCTTCTGGAAGCTAGTGATCGTGCGGGCGGAAGAATTAAAACCGATTCTCATGAAGGTTTTCTTTTAGACAGAGGTTTCCAAGTGTTGTTGACGGCTTATCCTGAAACGCAAACATTATTGAATTATACCGATTTAAAACTAAAGAAAATGTTACCCGGAGCAACCGTTCTTTATGACGGAGGGAGTTTTGAAATAGCAGATCCATTCCGAAGACCATCGGCAGCATTTGCTACTCTTTTTGCTCCCGTTGGTACATTAAAAGATAAAATCAATACACTTTGGTTAAAAAATAAATTACAAAAACTAACGATTGACGAAATTTTCGAGCAACCGGAACAAACAACGCTCAAGCAACTGGCGGATTATGGTTTTAGTCCAAAAATGATTGAACGTTTTTATGCGCCTTTTCTTTCCGGTATCTTTTTGGAAAACAAGCTGCAAACTTCCCGCAGAATGTTTGATTTTGTGATGAAAATGTTTTCAGATGGAGATGTGGCGGTTCCTGAACTAGGAATGGAAGAAATACCCAAACAGTTAGTTGCCATGCTTCCCGAAGGCAGTATTCAATGCAATACAAAAGTCACTGCTATTGAAGGCAAAACCGTAATTACTGAAGATGGAACCGTTATCGAGGCCAACCAAATCCTTTTGGCTACGACCGCAAATGCCTTAACCCAAAAATACTTTCCGAAGCAAAAAATGACTTCGTATCAGGTAACAAATATTTATTTTGAAGCCAATGAAGCGCCAACTAATAAAGCTATTGTCATTCTAAATGCTTCAACTAAGAAAAAATGGGTAAATAATTTGACGGTGATGTCTAATGTTTCCAAAGCTTATGCGCCAAAAGGAAAAGTGCTTATTTCCGTTTCTTTCAATGGAATCCCAATGATTAATGACGCAACTTTGGCAGAAAATATGAAAAAAGAGTTACAACAATGGTATGGCGAAAAAGTAAGTTCATGGAAAATGCTGAAAGCTCATCGCATTGAATATGCTTTGCCAACGCAGGAAAGTGTAAGAAATACGATTGAAGCTTCTGAAATAAAAATTTCAGATACACTATTTATTTGTGGAGACAACTTACTGAATGGTTCTATAAATGCCGCTCTAAAAACAGGACGATTAGCTGCCGAAGCAATGAAAATATAGTTTGCTGTAGTAAAAAATTAATAAATCCAATATTGCCACAATTTCACCGATTCTAATTTATTAAAAAATATAATCGGTGAATCTGTGGCTATTTTTTTTGCCATTTTATAAATTACATCGCTAATCTATTACTACTTTATAGGTAGGATCTTCGAGAATATTTACGTCAATTACGGTGGCAGCGTTTTTTAATAAGGTTCTGCAATCTGTGCTTAAATGTCGCAAATGAACCGTTTTATTGACTTTCGCATAACGCTCCGTAATTTTATTTACGGCATCAATCGCACTCATATCGGTAATTTTACTTTCTTTAAAATCAATAACGACCTCGTTTGGATCATTAGAAACATCAAATTTCTCTGAGAAAGCCGTAGTGGAAGCAAAAAATAAAGGTCCATAGATTTCATAATGCTTCACCCCTTTTTCATCAATATATTTCTTAGCCCGGATTCTTTTGGCGCTTTCCCAAGCGAAAACTAAAGCAGAAATAATTACTCCAATTAAAACAGCTAAAGCCAAATTATGTAATACAATAGTGATTAGCGCAACCAAAACTCCAACAAAAATATCGTGTTTCGGCATTTTATTGATAATTCTAAAACTTGCCCATTCAAAAGTTCCGATTGACACCATAATCATGACACCAACCAAAGCCGCCATAGGCAATTGTTCAATTATTGGGGCACCAAATAAAATAATAATAAGTATAGTCAGCGCAGCAACAATTCCAGACAATCGCGCTCTGGAACCCGCAGAAAGATTCACTAAAGTTTGCGCAATCATAGGGCAACCACCCATCCCGAAGAAAAAGCCATTTAAAATATTTGAACTCCCTTGCGCAATACATTCGCGATTTCCATTTCCTTTTGTTTCGGTGATTTCATCAACTAAATTCAAAGTCAATAAACCTTCCGTGAGTCCCACCGAGGCCATGATTAAGGCATACGGAAATATAATTTGTAAAGTTTCCAGAGTCATTGGAATATTAGGTATATGAAATGGCGGAAAACCACCACTTACTGAAGCAATGTCACGAACGGTTTTAGTTTCGATTCCAAAGAAAAATACCAATGCAAAAACCACAATAATAGCTACTAAAGAAGCTGGAACTGCTTTTGTCATTTTAGGAAGCAATACCACAATTCCTATTGTCAGTGCAACTAATCCCGCCATAATGAACAATGGAGTTCCTGAAAGCCATTCACTTTTCCCGCTGACAATTGTCTTGAATTGTTCCAATTGCGACATGAAAATAATAACCGCTAAACCATTCACGAAACCAAACATAACGGGTTGCGGCACCAATCGGATGAATTTTCCAAGTTTAAAAATACCTACTAAAATTTGTAATATACCTGCCAGGGCAACGGCTGTAAGAACATATTCTAATCCGTTTGAGTTCATTAAAGCGATTAAAACAATAACAGTTGCTCCTGCTCCACCGGAAATCATTCCAGGCCTTCCACCGAAAACTGCCGTTATTAAACCGGCGATAAATGCAGCGTATAAACCCATCAGCGGAGGAAAACCCGCTACTATAGCAAAAGATAGGGATTCTGGAATCATGGTCATAGCAACCGTTAATCCCGCTAAGATTTCTATTCTGTAATTGACTTTTTGTGAGAAATCAAATAAATTAAATGCTTTTTTCATAAAATAATTATAATAACAAACTTCCGGTACAATTTTATATTTCAAAATTGCATCAAAAAAAAATTCGATAAACTTTTTTGGGGAAAATCCCTCGATTTAAAGACTCTAAATCAGGTCGGAGTGCCTTCAGAGATTAATAGGATAACGTTTTTCATTAGAGCTGCAAAGGTAAAAATTTTAACTTGTTTCCCCAAACAGAAAGTGAAATTGTGTAAATTTGGCAAAAATTATCGTTTTTTTTCATAAAAAAAGCATTTTAACTCCACATCATTCGATTCAAATTTAAAAATAGCTTTGAATCAAAATCTTTAAAATGGAATAGCGTTTTATGAAAATGACAAGCAAAACACTATCTACACAATTAAAAAAACCTATGAAATTACTACATACTTTATTCTTCGCTCTTCTTTTCAATGTCAGTTACGCACAATCGACAAATGACTATTTTGAAAGGATTAGAAATAATGAAGCTGAATTAACTGCTTTCTTTTCACAAATGCCAAAAGGCGGCGATTTACACCACCACTTTTCCGGTTCAATTTACGCGGAACCATTATTACAACGTGCCATTGCGGAAGATTTTTATCTCAATATTGAAACGATGGATGTTTTAAAAGAAAAACCATCAACCGGAAACTGGGAGTTATTTTCGACATTGAAAAGCAAAGGAACATTAGACATTTACAAGCAAAAAATCATGCAAAAATGGTCCGTAAAAGATTATAATCATGTAGATTATCCATCAGACAAACTGTTTTTTGAATCGTTTATGAAGTTTGAACCAGCCATCAAGGGAAATTTTGGACAAGGTTTATTGGAACTAAAAAACAGAGCCATTTCAGAAAATGTCAGTTACATCGAAACACAATTATCTACGATTCCAACTATAATGAACACGGATGATTTGACGAAATTTAATTCCAGATTGCGAAAATTAGCTTTGGCAAAAGATGAAAAGGCAATTTTAAAAACATTGGATTCCGTGTACAATTCCTTATTGAAAAAAAATGCTGAATCTTATGCCAAAACATTCAATACTGATTTAGTAGCAAAAATGCATAACGATTTAAAAATTGATGATAATCAATTTACGATGCGCTATCAAAATTTTGTATTACGTTTCATGGAACCTGTTGATTTATTCAAAAATCTGGTAATCGCATTCATTTCGGCAGATCAAAGTCCTTTGATGGCGGGTGTTAACATTGTTTCACCAGAAGATGGCGAAACTTCGATGAAAGATTATTGGTTGCACATGGTGATGTTTAAATATTGTCATTCTCGTTATCCAAATGTAAAATATACAATGCATGCCGGTGAGCTGACACTTGGTTTGGTACAACCGGAAGAACTAACGTGGCATATTGGCGCAGCCGTTTATACTGCAGGAGCTCATCGTATTGGTCACGGAGTTGATATGGCGTACGAGAAAGATTCGTATGATTTATTGCGTTATATGGCTAAGAAAAACATTCCTATCGAAATTAACTTAGTGAGTAACGAGTTTATTTTGAAAGTGAAAGAAAGCCGTCATCCACTGACTTTGTATAAACAGTTTGGCGTTCCTATAGTAATCAGCACTGATGACGCAGGAATTTTGCGTACGAATATGACCGAACAATATGTTTTGTTAGCCAAGAGATACAAAGACGTTTCCTATTCAGATATAAAGCAATATGTGTACAACAGCATTAATTATAGTTTTATAAAAGAGGCTTTTGTTAAAAAACAGTTGCTTAAGGATTTAGATGCGAAATTCAAAACCTTCGAAGCTAATTTTCCTTTGAAATAAACTGATAACTTCATTCAATATTTATCTTTAAAACACAAAAAATCCGCTACGAAAGCGGATTTTTGTTGAAGCAGAATTTACATTCTGATTATTTTGGATTTAAAATCAATTCAATTCTTTTGATTGAATCTTCATAATGGTATTTTGTTTCTGCATTTACTGCTCTGGTTTTAGCTACAGACAACGTGTTTCTTAAAGCATTTAATTCACCTCTCACCAATCCTCTCAAATCGGATTGAGCCACATTGTAAAAATCAGATGGACGACCGGATTTAATTTCTTCTTTCATCAAATACGCCATTCTTTCGATGTATGCTCTTTGCAAATTTCTTCTGTAAATCGTTACGTTTGATGGTAAACTAGCCTCTTTCCAAATTCCTTTTCGCATGTCACCTAATAAATCCAAAGCTTTATAATTAGTAACTCCCATTATTTCGGCATCCATTAATCGACCAAGGCGTTCAAAACTCAAAACACTATTCAAATGTCTGGCTTGCAAGTTTCGGAAACGTTCTGTGTAACCTGCATAATTTATGTTTTTTAATGTAGAAACATTCACCAACCACGTTGGAGAAGCAAATGCATTCGCGTGCAACCACTGCATCGCTTCTTGTTGTTTTGCTTTTGGTACAATATCATAAATACTTCCTTTTTGATTTGGTTTTTTGGTAGCTTCATAAACGCCGCCAACATTAGTGACAACATGACCTACATATCTACTCCAAACGCCCAACATTTCTTCGTACAACTCTTCTAAATCCTCATAATTATTAGTGACATCACTCGTCCATTCCGGTAAATGAGCCGCTACGTATTGCAAGTTTTTAAGTCCGTAAGAACCGGCTTTCATCGAATTATTTCCAATATCTTCTGTTTGTGAAGTCGGGTCAAAACTGCTGCTTTGGGACCCAAATTTATAGATTGGATTTCCAGCCTTTTCCATAATCCATTTGTCTAATGTGGGTACTTCAGTTTCTGGCGAAGTCATATTCGGAATGAATCTGTAACCCCAATTAGTGGCGTAATGATCATAAGGACCCATTTGGCGGATGAAACGCACATTTTTATCTCCAGGTTGCGCGATATAATTAAAACGGGCATAATCCATCAAACTCGCTGCTATACCGTTCTTTTGAGTAAAAGCACCGTCTCTGTAATTTTCAGTGTCATAGGCACAACTCGCACCCATATTATGAGGAAAACCAAGGGCATGTCCTACTTCATGCGCAATAACCATACGCATCATTTCTCCCATTTCTTCATCACTGGTGTTTAATGTTCTTGCCGAAGGATTTGCTGCTCCGGTTTCTAACAAATACCGATTTCTATAAGAACGCAAATGGTTGTGGTACCAAATCACATCACTTTCAATAATTTCTCCCGTTCTAGGATCAGAAACACTTGGTCCAACCGCATTACGCGTTGTACTCGCCACGTAACGAATCACCGAATACCGGATGTCTTCCGGACTAAAATCAGGATCTTGTTCCTTAGTTGGAGCATCCTTGGCGATAATCGCATTTTTAAAACCTGCAGTTTCAAAAGGCTTTTGCCAATCTTCAATTCCTTGCTTGATGTACTTGCGTAATTTTTCAGGCGTGGCAGGATCTAAATAATAAACAATCGGTTTTATCGGTTCTACCAGTTCACCTTTTGCGTAAGCGACAGGATCTTTGGGTTCTAATTTCCAACGGCGGATGTACGTTTTACTGTCGGATTTTAATTCGTTACTTCCATAATCAATTTGATTCATAGTAAACCAGCCCACTCGCGGATCTGCTAATCGGGGTTGCATTGGTTTTTCAGGCAATAAAATCATCGATTGATTCATTTGGATACTGATTGTTTCCGAATCTGCCTGAACCGGCGGTTTTGAAGCGTTATAGGTAAAATCCTGAATTACTTCAATATTCATGGGGAAACTTTTCATTGTATTGATAAAGCTGCGAGTTTCATCCAAGCCTTTTACTTTATACGTTTCTCTCATTTCACCTGATAAACCGCTGATTGACTTTACATCCGTACCATAAAATTTAGTCACATCGATTACCGTATTTGCCGAATCTTTGCTGAACGCTACAATATCAAAAGCAAATAAAGTAGGTTCATAATTATTGGATTTCACCGAAATACTGATAGGCAAACTGTCATTAGCCACGGCACTGAATGATTTTAATTTGATTAGGATTTTATCTTGAAAACGTTCCCAAATAATCAATTGCTCGTTCGTCTCAGAGCCGGCATTTACATATCCGCCGCCTAAATTAGCTGGAAGTTTTGCTAACCGACTTACCAAAAGCATGTCTTTATTCAAGTATTTATTGGGGATTTCGAAGAAATATTTTTTATCCACTTTATGAACAATAAATAATCCATCGTCAGAAATAGCATCTTTAGTAATGACCTTGCTGTATTCCTTAATCGTGGCTTCCGGTTTCTTTTCCGGTGGCGGAACTACTGTAGCATTTTTATCTTTTTTCCTTTTGGATTGTGCAAATTGAGTGGTAGGCACAAGCATCGCCGCTGCAATTGCTGTTAAAATGAAAAATTTCTTCATTTAGTGGTTATTTAGTGGTTAATCAATATCAAAAATATATTTTAGTGTCAGCAAATTGAATAGCATTCATTGGTTTAACTTTTAATTAACAGACGTTGATGACTTTTTAGGCGATTTTTTAATTCTAGCTTATATTTTCGACTCATTTTAGTTACAGTCCTTTTTTTATTACATTTGGGAATACGTTTTTTTGGAATTTATACGAAGTATTGCAGTCGGCAATTAAATTAAATGGAAACTGGGAATTCTTTAGAGAACAACTCTTCTTTACAGAGAAACTTTAAAACACTAAAAATCAAATTATGATTCAAAATAATCTCTTCAAAAAATCCTTTCTATTTATAGCTATCCTACTAGTATCATGGAATAGTTTTTCGCAAAAGAACATCTCAAAAATTGCTTTCGGATCATGTTCGAACCAAAGTAATCCGTTACCTATTTTTGATGTTGTGGTAAAACACCAACCGGATTTATTTGTATTTCTGGGCGACAACATTTACGGAGACACAGACAATATGAATACACTGCAATCTAAATACGATCGATTCGCGGCTAAACCTACTTTTCAAAATTTGAAAAAAAATGTGCCCATCATTGCTACTTGGGACGATCACGATTACGGACAAAATGATGCGGGTCGGCATTATCCCAAAAAACAGGAATCTAAAGAACTATTCTTGAAATTTTTTGATGAACCTGCAGCTTCCGAAAGACGAAAACATGAAGGAATATACACGTCCTATATGTATGAAAATAAAGGTAAAAAAGTACAAATTATCTTGTTAGACAACCGCACCTTCAGAGATAATTATAAGAAATATAATGACGAAGTTAAGGATGACAAGCGGTATTTCTACTCTTTGGATTATGCGCCAATACAAAACCCCGACTCGACTTATTTAGGAGCTGCTCAATGGAAATGGCTGGAAGCCGAATTGCAAAAACCCGCTGATGTCAGACTGATTGGTTCAGGTTCGCAGTTTGGAATTGAATACAACGGTTACGAAGGCTGGGCTAATTTTCCGCTGGAGCAAAAAAGATTCCTAAACCTTATCAAAAAAACGAAAGCAAATGGAGTTTTGTTTTTAACAGGTGACGTGCATTATGGGGAAATCTCTAAACTTGCGGAACCCGGGTTGTATCCTATTTACGACTTTACCTCAAGCGGACTTTCCTCTACTTGGCATTTTGCAACACCCAACAAAAACAGAATTGAAGGCCCAATTATGGAAAACCATTTTGGTTTATTAACGATAGACTGGAAAAAGAAAATCCCACAAATAAAAATGGAAATTTGGGATGTTAATGACAATCAACGTGCGGAATACACGATTGGGCTGGATGAAATTAGTTTTAAGAAATAGCAATTTTGTAATCATAAATTATTATCAAACCTACATATTTAGTTTTAGTAAAAACTATTTACTTTAAGTTAAATAAATCTTGAATTTCAAAAAAAATTATCTACAAAACACGTATAGCTTTTACAAATCTACGTGTATAACCAGGCTTTTTTAAACTAGTAATCACCACTTTCATTTCACGACCTGAGGTAGAATGAATAAAATCACTTTCCATTCCTTTTGGATTTGTTACAATGCCCAAATGACCGATAACATTTCTGGTAGGACTCAAAAACAACAGAATATCACCTTTTTTCACATCGGAAATTGGGATTTCTTTGCCAAAATTTTTAAACTGCGAAGAACTGCGTGGAACCTTAATTTTGAAATTATTATAGACATAATAAACAAATCCGGAACAATCGAAACCATTCTTGCTACAACCCGCTGCAACATAAGGTGTTCCTAATAATCCCATTCCAAAATTGACAATCTTGTCTCCCAAATACGTGTTATTGTCAAATGGATCTACCAAGGTATCTTTGACAATAATTTCATTTTTTTGGGATAAAAACCCACCCCTTTTAGATGAACCATAAGCAATACTGCCTAAAACAAGTACCGATAAACCAATAAACAATGTCAATTTCATGGTATTCATATTTTTAAATTTCATAGTAAAAAAATTAAATTAGCATCCTTTAAATTTATATAATGGGTATGAGAATTCTATATTTCATAATTGAAACAGTGAAATTATGGAATCCCAAAAAGTTCACCTTTACAAATCTAACTAATTTATATCATTTGAAATGAAAATTAAGGGAAAAGCCCAAAAGCTAAAAAGAAAACAATGAACAAACCAAGAAACCTATAGCATAACAATCTTTGTGTGCCATTAAATACAAGTAATACAAATTACTTTCCACAAAAAAGCCCCAATGCGGGGCTTTTCATATTTTTATTCATCTACTTCGTCTGTACCATGGGATTTTGAATATCCTCTCCATTTCTCGATGCAATCTTGCAAATCCTGAGGAAGTTCCGTGTCAAAACGCATCATTTCGCCGGTTGTAGGATGCACAAAACCTAAAGTTTTGGCATGTAAAGCCTGTCTTGGCAAAGCTTTGAAACAGTTGTCTATAAACTGCTTGTATTTTGTAAAAGTAGTTCCTTTCAAAATCAAATGACCACCATAACGCTCATCATTAAAAAGCGGATGACCTATGTGTTTTAAGTGTGCCCGAATCTGGTGCGTTCTTCCAGTTTCCAGTTGGCACGAAATCAACGTAACGTATCCAAAACGTTCCAATACTTTGTAATGCGTCACGGCAGGTTTCCCTATTTCGGGATCAGCAAAAACAGCCATTTGCATGCGATCTTTCAAGTGTCTTGCTAAGTTTCCTTCAATCGTTCCTTTATCAGCCATGACATTTCCCCAAACCAAAGCGACATATTCTCTTTCAGAAGTCTTGGCCTCAAATTGCTTGGCAAGATGCGTCATCGCCGCTTCAGTTTTGGCAATCACCAATAAACCCGAAGTATCTTTATCAATTCGGTGAACTAATCCGGGACGTTCGCTGCTGTTCATTGGCAAATTATCAAAATGATACGCCAAGGCATGCACTAAAGTTCCAGTATAATTCCCGTGACCAGGATGCACCACCATTCCTGGCAATTTGTTTATCAACAATAAAGTATCGTCTTCATACACAATATCAAGCGGAATATTCTCCGGAATAATATGGTTTTCATAAGGAGGATGCGTAAGCATAACGCGAACCACATCATTGGCTTTTACCTTGTAATTCGACTTTACTGTGGCGTCGTTTACAAAAATATTTCCTTCGGTAGCTGCAGTTTGTATTTTGTTGCGAGTCGCATTTTGAATAAGGCTCATCAAGTATTTATCAATTCGCAAGGACGCTTGGCCTTTAGGAACTTCAAACCTGAAATGTTCAAATAACTCGTCTTCTAAATCTATTGTATCTATATTATTGTTCATCAACTGGTATTTCTTCTTCTATTGGTGCTGCAAGCGTATCGGCAGCATTTTCCTCTTCTTCGTAACTCATTTTTCCGTCTCCTAAAACCAAATCAATTTTGGATGATTTCAAGACTCTGTCCCCTGCTTTCAGGTTTCTTCCTTTGAAACGCATTTCCAATACCATATCTTTTCCAAGATTTGGAACATACGTAACCGATCCTTCTTCAAGTCCTAAAGCTTTCAAAGTCGGTACCGCTTCACGATATGTTTTATTCACTAAATCAGGAATTCGAACAGATGAAAATCCTGAAGTATTTATTTTTATATATATTTTTCTACCTACTTTAACCTTTGTACCCGGCGTTGGATCTTGCTCTACCACACTGTATTGCGGAAAATCACTTCTATAATCTACGCTATCCAAAAGCACATAATCTAAGTCCAACTCGTCCAGCTTTTCCTCCACTTGCTCTTCAGTCAATTTACTCAAATTGGGAACTTCAATTTCATGTCCATGATCTGTTGTAAAAGTCAACCAATGCATAAACAAATAGCCCAAAGCAGCAATAATGGCAATTGCAATTAATACTTGTACAAAAAAGACACGGCTGGTAAGATACTTACGTAAACTCATAAATTTATTTTTATATGCGGCAAAGATAAAGCTATTTCGTTCCAAAAAAAATGATAATTTTGTTTAATGCTTTTTGGAGCTATTTCCCGCTATCCGTTACAATCTTTTTATCCGCCGAAAAGGCTGATAAAAAGGATTTCCACTACTATCGGGGCTAGAATCTAGTGCTAAAAACACCTTATTATTTATTCGAACAACTAAGAACAAAACGATACAAAATGAAAAACATTGCCATCATCATGGGCGGATATTCCAGCGAGTATAAAATCTCACTCATTAGCGGAAACGTCGTATATCAATTTCTGGACAAAACGAAATACAACGGATTCCGAATCCATATTTTCAAAGAAAAATGGGTCTATGTTGATGCTAACGACTCCGAATTCCCTATTGATAAAAATGATTTTTCAGTAACCGTTGATGGTAAGAAAATCACTTTCGACTGTGTTTTCAACGCCATTCACGGAACTCCCGGCGAAGATGGATTAATGCAGGCCTATTTCGAATTATTGCATATTCCGCAAACATCCTGCGATTATTACCAAGCAGCATTAACGTTCAACAAACGTGATTTATTATCGGTTCTAAAACCATACGGCATAAAAACTGCCACTTCCTATTACTTAAATAAAGGCGATGCCATAAATACAGATGAAATTGTCGCAAAAGTTGGTTTGCCTTGTTTTGTAAAACCCAATAAAGCGGGTTCCAGTTTTGGAATTTCCAAAGTAAAAACTGCTGCCGAATTACCAATCGCGATTGAAGTTGCTTATAAAGAGGACAACGAAATCATCATAGAAAGCTTTCTTGACGGTACCGAAGTTTCCGTCGGCGTTATTAATTACAAAGGAAAAGTAACCGTCTTACCAATAACTGAAATCGTTTCTGACAATGATTTCTTCGATTATGAAGCCAAATATTTGGGTAAATCACAAGAAATCACACCGGCAAGAATCTCAGATGAAATGACACAAAAAGTAAGCGAAATAGCCAAACGTGCTTACGAAGTCCTCAAAATGAAAGGTTTTTCCAGAAGCGAATTTATATTGGTAAACGGAGAACCACACATGTTGGAAATGAACACTATTCCAGGATTAACAACGGAAAGTTTGATTCCGCAACAAGCCAAAGCCGCCGGAATTTCATTGGAAGATTTATTTACTAATGCGATAGAATTGGCATTAAATAACTAACTTTTCATTATGACAGAAATCTTTGAATGGAACCGATTATTATACAATGATTTACCAGAATCCTTTCTTTTAGAAGTCATTTTCCGTTCCACAATAATGTTTGTCGTTTTACTACTGACATTAAAAGTGGCTGGAAAACGTGGCGTGAAACAATTATCGGTATTTGAAACGGTCATTATTATTGCTTTAGGATCAGCAGCCGGAGACCCTATGTTTTATGAAGAAGTTGGTATCATTCCGCCCATAACCGTATTTCTGGTCATTATCCTATTGTACCGATTAGTAACTTGGCTCACCGGAAAAAGTAAACGATTTGAGGAGTTTATAGAAGGAAAAACCGAATGCATCATCAGCGAAGGAAAATTTTCAATCGCTACCTTTAAAAAAGAAAGTCTGGCTCAAGATGAATTCTTTTCAGAACTCCGTTTGAAATCAATAGAGCATTTAGGACAGGTGAAAAATGCATTCATGGAAACCAGTGGCGAAATCAGTGTTTTCTACTATGAAGACCACGATGTTCAACCAGGATTGCCAATTCTGCCTTTTTTATTTAAACTCAAAAGTAAAACGATTCCAGCAGAAGGTATTTATTCCTGCACCTTTTGTGGCAATACGGAAAGTCACAAACCAGGAAATGCACTGTGCAGCGTTTGTGCAAAATCGGAATGGGTCCAAGCCATACAAACACTTCGAAAAACCTAATTGAACAAAACATAAGCTCGATTTAATTATATCTTATACAATGAGAAAAGCCATATTTCCGGGATCTTTTGACCCAATCACTTTAGGACATGAAGACATCATCAAAAGAAGCATTCCTTTATTTGATGAAATCGTAATTGCCATTGGTATCAATGCTGAAAAAAAATACATGTTTTCGCTGGAAGACAGAAAGCGTTTTATTGAAGAAACCTTCAAAAACGAACCGAAAATTTCTGTAATTACTTACGAGGGTTTGACTACTGAACTTTGTAAAAAATTGAAAGCAGACTTTATCCTGCGTGGTTTACGCAATCCAGCCGATTTCGAATTTGAAAAAGCAATCGCCCACACTAATCGCCGTTTATCAAAAATAGAAACCGTGTTTTTATTGACCGCAGCAAAAACATCGTATATCAGTTCCAGCATTGTGAGAGATGTAATTCGTAACGGAGGACAATATGAAATGCTCGTTCCAGATGCAGTTCGAGTGAAATAGTGATTAGTATTCAGTGGTCAGTCGCAGTTTTCGGTCATTAACTGTAGATTAAAACTAAACAACAATAAAATTTGTGGAAAGCGCTGTTAAGCCGTACTTTCACCAAAAATAAAAGCCATTAAACATGAGTATAGAAAGAGAATTAAGTAAACGCAGCGGATCTAAATGTGAACTTTGTGGTGCAACAGAAAACCTAAAAGTGTATGAAGTACTTCCTACAAAAAAAGGTGGAGTAGATGAAAGCATCATGGCTTGCAGTACTTGTATTGATCAAATGGAAAATGCAGGACATGAAGATTTAAACCACTGGAGATGTTTGAATGACAGTATGTGGAGCGAACATATTCCAGTACAAGTTGTTTCTTGGAGAATGTTAAGCCGTTTACGTAAAAATGGTTGGCCTCAAGAATTGTTGGAGCAAATGTATTTTGATGAAGATACTTTAGCATGGGCTCAGGCAACTGGTGAAGGAGAAGATGATGAAAATAAAATTATACACCGTGACAGCAACGGAGTGATTCTTGAAATTGGAGATTCAGTCGTTTTAATCAAAGATTTAAAAGTAAAAGGTTCAAGCATGGTGGCCAAACAAGGAACTGCAGTGCGTAACATCAGACTAGATCACGAAAACGCCGAATATATTGAAGGTAAAGTAGATGGTCAGACTATTGTAATTATTACACAATACGTTAAGAAAATATAGTTTGCAGTGATCAGTGATTGGAAAAAAGAGTGATCAGTGACTTTCTTGATAACAAAAAATCGTTAACAGTAATAAAATTTACTGTTAACGATTTTTTAATTGGTATAATGTTTTTTTTTACTGCTCACTAGAAACTGAAAACTGAACACTAATTTTCCTCTTCTTTCTTAATCACTTTTCGAGCGACTTCAATTTTAAATTTCTTGCCTTTCATTTTCTCGTCTTTAATGGCGTGCAATAAATCTTTTACTTTGTTGAATTTCACAGCAGCAAAAGAGATAAAATCTTTCACTTCGATTAATCCCAAATCGCCTTTTTCTAATTTCCCTTTTTGAGAAAAGAAACCAACGATATCTATTTTATTTAGTTTATTTTTCTTTCCGCCACTGATGTAAATGGTTTGAAATTCAGGTGGTTTTGGCAATGAGGTAGAGTTTTCAACTTTCAAAGCTTCCATTCCATAATCTATATAATCCATTTTTTTCTCACTTTCATGAGCAATAATATATGCCGTACCAGAAGCCAGCATACGCGCAGTACGTCCGTTTCTATGCGTAAATTCGTCTTCTTTGGATGGTAAATGATAATGAATTACGTGATTCATTTCGGGAATATCAAGTCCACGAGCGGCCAAATCAGTAGTGATTAGATAACTCACACTTCCGTTTCTAAACTGGATTAGCGCACGTTCTCTTTCGTCCTGATCCATTCCGCCATGATAATAGGTAGAATAAATTCCTTTTTCGTTCAACGTATCGCTGATACGTTCTGCAGCATCACGATGGTTGCAAAAAACAATAGCAGATTGTGATTTCAACGAACAAATCAAGTTGAACAAACTTCCAATTTTGTCTTTTTCTTTCGAAACTACAATTTTCATCGAAAGATTCGTTTCTGCTACGTTTTCTGGAATGAAATCCAAAATAGTTGGGTGAACGACTCTTGTATATCTTGGAATCTCAATATCGGAAGTGGCCGAAACCAAAACGCGTTTGTTCAGTTTCGTTAATTTTCCAATGATAAATGACATTTGCTCATGGAAACCCAATTGCAAGGATTTATCAAATTCATCCAAAATCAAGGTTTGAATTTTATCCACTCGGAAAGTTCCTCTGTCGATATGATCCGCAATTCTTCCCGGAGTTCCTATTAATACTGCTGGAGGATTGCTTAAATTCTTGATTTCAGTATCAATGGAATGCCCGCCGTAACAAACATTTACTTTATAATCGGTTCCCATTTTTTTCCAAACCTGCTCAATCTGCAATCCTAATTCACGTGATGGAACCAGAATTAAACATTGAACCGATTGAATTTCAGGCTGCAACATTTCTAAAATAGGCAATAAAAAAGCCAATGTTTTCCCGGAACCTGTTGGCGAAAGCAATAAAACATTATTGTCATTTAGAATAGCATCTTGTGCTACTTCCTGCATTTCGTTCATGCTTTCAATGCCTAAATTCAAAAGTATATTGTTGGAATGTTGTTTCTTATTCATTTTTTCAATTTGGTACAAAGGTAATTTTTAATTGTGAGTTATGAATTTTGAATTATCAAATTTCATTCTTTTTCAATCGGAAAATTCCTTTTAGTACATTCATTTCTACAGTTATCTAAAAAAAGCTACATTTGAAATTCAATTTAAAAACCGAAATATGAGAGTTTTCACATTCCTTTTTTTACTATTCTCCATCAGTTCATTTGCACAAAAAACGAATAAATACGATACTTTTTTCGAAAAAGGCAATGGCAATCAATCAGCGTCTTATCAAGAAACAATTGCTTATTACAAACTTTTGGCAGATGATTTTCCTACTATCGAAATTCAAAAAATGGGATTGACAGACAGCGGTGAACCTTTACACATGGTTGTTTTTAATCCTGAAAAGCAATTTAACTTTGGAATTATCCAAAAAAACAAAGCGGTAATTTTGCTTAACAACGGAATTCACGCAGGAGAACCTGATGGAATTGACGCCAGTATGCAATTGTTTAGAGATTTAGCTTTGGGCAAAATAAAAGCTCCTAAAAACACGGTTATTGTTTGTATTCCGGTATATAATATTGGCGGCGCTTTAAACAGAAATTCCACTTCAAGAGCCAATCAGGACGGACCGGAAATCTATGGCTTTCGTGGCAATGCGAGAAACTATGATCTGAATCGCGATTTCATCAAATCTGACACCCGAAATACGAAAAGTTTTGTGGAAATATTCCATAAAATAAACGCCGATGTCTTTATTGACAATCACGTTAGCAATGGCGCAGATTACCAATACAAACTCACGTACATTATGACCCAACATAATAAATTGGGAACCGTTTTAGGTGATTTTTTAAATACTGAAATGATGCCGGCTTTAGTCAAAGATTTACAAAAAAAGAACATCGAAACTACGCCTTATGTCAATGCTTTTCAGGACACACCGGACAAAGGTTTTGGTCAATTTTTTGAAAGCCCACGATTTGCAACGGGATACACATCATTGTTCAATACAATAGGATTTGTCGTTGAAACGCATATGCTTAAAAAATATGCAGATCGTGTGAAAGTGACATACGAATACATGCGTTCAGCAATCGATTTTACAGATGCTAATTACAAAAAAATAAAACAACTGCGTTTGAAAAATGAAGAGCAGTACCAACCAAAGAAATCGTACACGATTAAATGGGAAATTGATAGTACAAAAACGATTCCGTTTTCTTTTTTAGGTTATGAAGCCAGTTACAAAAAAAGTAATGTCACGTCAGGAAATCGCTTGTTTTATGACCGTACAAAACCATTCAAAAAAGACATTCCGTACAGCAAGGAATTCAAATCTGTAAAAGAGATAATAATTCCAGAAGCGTATATCATTCCAAGGGGATTTTGGCCAATAATTGATTTATTAAAAAGTAATACAATTACCTATTCCCAACTAAAAAACGACACCATAATTGAAGTAGAAAGCTATAGAATTGCAGATTTCAAAACGACAAATTCAGCTTATGAAGGCCATTATTTGCACCGAAACACTTCGGTAACTTCTAAAATGGAAAAAGTGGCTTTCGCCAAAGGAGATTATGTAATTCCCACTCAACAAAAAGGAATCAAATATTTATTGGAAACATTAGAACCGGAAGCAATCGATTCTTTTTTCAACTGGAACTTTTTCGATACGATGTTGCAACAAAAAGAAGGCTATTCTGATTATGTTTTTGAAGATTCAGCAACGCAAATTTTGAAAGAAAATCCAAAACTAAAAGCTGAATTTGATTTGAAAAAGCAAAGCGATGTAAATTTCATCAATAATCCGGAAGCCCAACTCGACTGGATTTACAAACATTCGGTTTACTATGAAAAGGCACATTTACAATATCCTGTCTATCGTGTATTGAAATAAAATTCCTCTTTTAAAGAAATGCCCCCAAATAGTTTTCACTTTCTGGGGGCATTCAATTTATATAATCTTCTCTTCTTCAAACAATAATTTAATGTTTTCGTAGGAGTTTTTCAAAGCTTCCTTGATTTGTGCCGGATTCATCCAGGCTACTTTATCAATTCCTTCGTCTAATTGTCCTTGAGGCGTTCCTTCAAAATCAGATTGCATTTCGAACCAGTGCGTAATTTTTAATTTGTACTTACCATTTCGTCTAAAAACATGATACGTTTTTTGAAGTTTATGTGAAATTGACAAGCCATTTACACCAGTCTCCTCCTCAACTTCACGCATGGCAGTATCCTCAATCTCCTCTCCTTTTTCGATTCCACCTTTAGGCAAATCCCATTTTCCATTTCTAAAAATGAATAAAACCTCCCCTTTTTTATTATATACCAAGCCGCCTCCCGCTTTACAAACGGGTATTTTAGCTTTTAAAGTCTTCATAATCAAGCTTTCGTCAGGATGATAAAGATAGGCCTTATTAATTTTATTTTGAAAGATTTTGACTATAAGTTGTTCTATGTCAATACTTTCTAATAGAAATAATTGAAAATCTGTCTCCTTAGAGATGTGATTTGTCAAAAAAAGTGGTTTGTCGTTAACAAAAACTTTATACATTTGTACTATGATTTTTAATAAAGATACAGCCGAAAAAACAGCCGAATTTCTTTTGCAAATAAATGCAATTAAATTGAATCCAAGAAATCCTTTTACATGGGCTTCTGGATGGAAATCGCCTATTTATTGTGATAACCGATTAATCCTCTCATTTCCAGCCGTGAGAAATTATGTGCGGGATGAATTTTCCAAGAATATTGAGAAGCAATTTGGTAAACCAGATGTTATTGCCGGTGTTGCTACTGGAGCGATAGGAATTGGTATGCTGGTAGCGGAAAGTATGGGATTGCCGTTTGTATATGTTCGCCCTGAACCAAAGAAACACGGTAGACAAAATCAAGTGGAAGGTTTTTTACAAAAAGGACAAAATGTAGTTGTTGTAGAAGATTTAATCAGTACCGGAAACAGCAGTTTACTTGCTGTGGAAGCGTTGCGCGAAGCTGGTGCTAATGTAAAAGGCATGGCCGCAATCTTCACGTACGGTTTTGATGTAGCTGAACAGAATTTTAAAAGTGCACATTTGGATTTATTTACTCTAAGTAATTATCAAAATTTATTGAATTTGGCTGTTGCCAAAAGATATATCACTGAGGACGAAGAACAGACTCTAAGAGAATGGAATGTGAGTCCGTCCACATGGACAATTGAAGTTTAAACAATTAATAAAAAATAAAAACAATGAACTTAGAAAGTCCTAAAGTTACTGTTCAAAAATCAGCTCAAGAATTATTTGATTTATTGAGTGATGTGAAAAATTTTGAAAAATTAATGCCAGAAAACATCGCTAAATTTGAAGTTATTGGTGACGATGCTTTCATTTTTGGACTAAAAGGGATGCCGGAAATAAAGTTAAAAATGAAAGAAAAAGTAGCTCCCTCCAAAATAGTTTTGGGTGCAGCAAGCGACAAACTTCCATTTACATTGGTAGCAAATATAGATGCAGTTTCTGAAACTTCAAGTGATGTAAAACTTGATTTCGAAGGTGATTTCAATCCTATGATGGCCATGATGATAAAAGGTCCAATTGGAAAATTTATCGAAACTTTAGCAAGCAACATGAACAAATTGTAAAAACTATTTTAAATAGTAACAATAAGATAATATTTTGAAGTCTTTTGGTGAAAACCAAGAGACTTTTTTTATACATAAAAGGCAACAAATGTCATTTTATCGTCTTTTTAGGTTCGTCATGGAAAAAAATTATATTACTCATTTAATGTTAGTAAATTACTGATTATTAAATAGTTAATAATAATTTAAACTCTAGTTAGCCCCATAACCAGAGATAAAAAATCACATGATCCATGCCAATTACTGATCCCCAATTAAAGAGCAACGATTGCGGAATTAGCGCAATTAAAACTATTTTTAATATTTATGAAAGGAAAATTTCTCGAAAATATATCGAGCAAAATGTTCCATTGGAAGAAAAAGGATCACGAATTTCGGATATCAAAAATTTTTTGAATTCAAATGGCTTTAAAGCGAAGTTCAAATTATTTGACATTAATTACATTGCAGGAAATGAAGCTAACCTTCAAGCGTTATTCCCGTTTATTCTTCCTATCGAAAATAAAAATGGTTTGCATTATGTGGTTGTTAACGAGTTGAAAAATAAGCAACTCAAAATATACGATCCTAGTAAGGGCAGTCAATACTTTTTGTCCTTACAAGAAATAAAACGAAAAGCACATTTCAACAAAAATCATTGGGATCTAACAGATACCGAAGATAAAATAGTAACAATTTGCACCCAAGATTTAGCAGAATACCATATTAATTATAAAAATGCTTTACAAGAAAACGGTCACGCTTTACTGTTTAACAAACTCACCTATTTCAAATACCTAAAAGAAAGTTTTGGCTTTAAAGACTCCGAAGCCGAAAGAAATTTTATAAAAGATTTATTGAAAAATCAGGAAATTTCTGCGATTCCCAATAGCTTTAAAATACTGGAATTTGAAAAGGGAAAAATAAAAAACAATTCACCGCTTATCCTTGTTGTCAAAGAAGAAACACAGGAAATAGAACCACAACAGTCAATTCCAGAGGAAGACAGCCGCAGTTTATATTGGCAATTATTCAATCAATTAGGCGAATATAAAAATCTGTGGTACATCTATATTTTTGCTGCTTTATTTTCAGCAGCAACAGCACAAATTGCCGTTTTCACCAATCAGATTATGATTGATAATGTGTTACCAACTTATAATTTAAACACGTTGGTTTTATTTGCAATAGGGCTTGGGATTTATAAAATTTTTGACATTTTCACCACGGTTTATAAAAACTTTGTGGGGATTCATTTAGGCAATGCGTTGGATAAATATTTCTTATTCTCTTTCGATAACAAAATTAATAATTCATCCCTCTCCTATATTCATTCTTATAAAAAAGGTGATTTAATGGAGCGAGTCAGTGATTCGTTGAAACTAAAAAGCTTTTTCATGAAGTTTTTCACTAACATACTTGTGGATGTCAGCGTATCAATTTACTCCTTATGTATTTTATTTTTTATAGATAAAACACTGACTTTAATAGTTTTGGGAGTAATGATTTTGTTTTTTCTTTGGTTCAAATTCATAACTCCGTATTTGAAACAAAATGAAAGATTGCGCTATATGCGGAAAGCCGATTTTCTTTCTAAAATGATGGAGAAAGTAGATGGAATACAGGTTATCAAAAGTTTCCGAATAGAGCGGTTTCATTCGAATAAAATCTTTGTAAGTATCAATGAATACCTTAAAATCCAGCTCAGAAACGGCTATATTGATTTACTGAATAAAATTGTTGTAGCCTTGATAGTCATTGTTTCCACGATTTTTATCATTTTATTTCTGACCAAATCAGCTATCGAAACTCAAATAATTACTCTTGGACAAATCGTGACTTTTATAGCGCTCTCTTCGAAGATATTTTCGTCTTTGAAAGGAATTTTGGATGATAACTTGACGCTTCAGGAAAATGAAGTAATCTTAAAGAGATATTTGGATTTTGATGAACAAACAAAAAAAGTCTGTAAAAAAGGAATTCAGGATTTCAGCATTGAAAAGATTGAATTTCAGAATTTGAATTACGGCTATTTACCCGATGAATTTGTACTGAAAGACATTAATTTAAAAATTCGAAAAGGTGAAAAAATTAAGATTGAAGGACAAAATGGTTCTGGAAAATCAACTTTCAGCAAAGTTTTAACGACACTTTATCATCCCAATTCCGGTTCTATTTTGATTAACGAAAGAGAGAAGAAATTTTACAATGATGATAAAATGCGGGACAAAATACTTTTGGTCACTAATGAAGATACATTGTTCAACGATACAATTCAAAACAATATCATTCTGGGAAAAGAAATTTCAGTCGAGGCAATTTTGGACATGGCTAAACAAATCAACTTTTATGATTTTATAGCTTCAAAAGACGACGGATTGGATTTTATCATCAACGAAAACGGGAAAAATCTCTCCACCGGACAACGAAAAAAAATCCTTTTGCTTCGCGCTTTATTTTCTCAGGCGGAACTCATTATTTTAGATGAAGTACTATCAGGAATGGATATAGAATCGAGGAACAAGATAGAAACAATGATAGATGAAGATGACACAAAAACCTACATCATCATCTCGCATGAACCAATAACCAATATCAATTTTTCTAAAAAATATAAAATATCAAATGGAGAACTCTTTATATTACAACACGAAGTCAATCCGATTTATTAAAATTCTAAATCGGATTTTAGTGGCGTTTCTTATCATTACAATCATTTTGATTTTTACCATAAAAATGAATGATACCGTAAGTTTTAAAGAAGGACAAATATTTTCTGATACGCCACAACTAAAAATAAATGCACCAAATGAAGCCAAAGTAATAAAGGTTTTGGTGAAAGAAGGTCAGGAAATAAAAAAAGGAGATACTCTTTTCTTACTAGAAAATAAAAAAACAAAATCAGATTTTGAGATTTTGAATACTGGTGTTGCTGGAATGAAACACAAAATAAACATTATTAATAAATTGATTCAGAATACTAGAAATCGTAAAAACTCTTTGAAACAACTCTTAAATATTCAAGCTAATATTTATAAAACAGATCGTAGAAAAGCAGAACAAGAAATTAGTTCCCTGAATAATAAAATCAATTTATCATCACAACAAAGTTCGATTTTGACAGATAAATTTCAAACCGATTCGGTGCTTTATGCCAAAGGCGCCATTTCTAAATATGAATTGACGGAAACCAAAAATAGGAATTTGGATGACAGAAAGGGACAAATTGATATTACATCCAGTTATGAAGTGAAGAATTATGATTTTGAAAATTTATCCAACAATTATCAGAAGACTAACAATGATTTACTTCGGAATATAATTGATGTGGAAAATCAAATCCATAATTATCAGCAAGATATTGTGGAACTTGAAACGCTCATTAAAGATGGGAAATCAAACCTAATTTACATTACGGACGAATTAGGGAAATTGCTTGTTGTATCTCCAATTGATGGCACAATTTCGAATCTTTTCAACTCCAGACAAAATCTTGAAATTGTAAATAAGGGCGAAATACTGACCATCATTGCACCTAAAAAAGAAGCTTTTTATGCCAAAGTAATTTTAGATGAAAAAGACCTTGCATATATAAAAAAAGGTCAGGAAATAAACCTAAAACTAGATGCTTACAACTATTACCGTTTTGGTGCGGTCAAAGGGAAAATCACTTACGTTTCCCCCTCCGATGTGGATAAAACCTTTTATTGTTTAGCCACGATCAAAAAATACAACTCCAATATTAATCTCAAAGCGGGCTACAAACTAAAAGGAGAAGTGATTATTGAAAAAATGAAACTGTACCAATATATCATGAAGAAATTATTCAATAAAATTGATAATAATCTCAATTAAGTTTTATGAAAACCAGGCTTTTTCAAATAATGCTGCTGTTGTTTTCCAATGCAATCCTTGGACAGGAACTCTTGTCTTTTAATTCCTGTCTCGAATTAGCTTTAGAAAATAATTTGGCTCTGAAAAATGCACTTTTATCTAAAGAAATTAGCAACTATAAATACAAATCCAGCTATGGCAAACTTCTGCCATCGATAAACGGAGCAGTTGAAAAAAAACAATCTTGGGGCAGGGAAATTGATCCAGACACTAATTTATTCGTCAATAAAAAAATTGAAAATTATTCTGGAGATATTGACGCTGAATATAATTTATTCGCTGGTTTTTCTGCAATCAATACAATAAAATCAACTAAGAAGGATCTTCAAATCAATGAAGTAAATATTCAAAAAATCGAGAATGAAATCACGATTGATTTGGCACAGAAATTCATTACCATTTTATATTTACAAGAAATTATTTTGTCCAATCAGGAACAAATAAAAGCAAGTGAAAAGCAATTGGAATTAGCAATTTTAAAGTTTGAAGCGGGTGTTATCAGTGAAAGTGAGGTTTTCAAAATAAAATCTCAAAAAGCTACAGAAGAATTAAATCTGTTAACCAATCAGAATCATTTAACGGATAATTTCATCAGTTTAAAACAATTGATGAATATCTCTTTGGAGAACGAAATTGTCCTGATAAAGCCAACTTTAGAATTCTATAAAAATCTGGAAATGAATGAAAATCAATATTTTTTGACTCAAAATGCCGTAGCAATTCATCCGTCCTATTTGATGCGTGTCCTAAATGAACAAAAAATGCGAACTGAAATATCAATATCTAAATCAGCCTCATATCCTTCATTGAATATGCGCTTTTCAACGGGTTCAAATTATATCATCAAAGATCCACAAATTTCATTTGATGAGCAATTTAACGCTAATTTATCCAAAGGACTTCGATTCAATTTAACGATACCAATTTTCAATCAGTTTGAAAATTTTTCAAGAATTAAAACCAGTAAACTCAATTACAGCCAATCCAAAATAGAAACACAAATTGAAGAAAATAGACTTTCTAAAGAAATTTTGAAAGCAATAACGGACACCAAAACATCCATTAAAAAGAATGAATCAGCGGCAATAGCATTTGAATTTTCAAAAAAAAGCTATGAAGCCGATGTTTTAAAATTTGGATTAGGCAAAATAAATATCAACGAGTTAAACCTGACAAAGATGAATTTTAATAATTCACAAGCAGAATTAATACAAGCAAAATATGAATTGCTATTCAATAATGCGCTAATCAAATTTTATTTAGGAGAAAAATTTGTTTTGTAAATGCTCGATTCTAATACAACATCTGGATTTCCTTAATATCAAATTCTGAAATACTATCATCTTCTCGAAGAACCTGAAGTTTACCAATAGCAGAAACTCCTTGAATAATTCCCATAAAATTACTCTTATTTTGGTCTGAAAAAGGCATTGGTAAACCCTTTTTGTATAAATTATCGATGTATTTAGTCCACAAGATAGTTGGATGCTGTTTCCACAACCCAATATTTTTTTCAATTGCGCTACCGATTGTAAAAAGAAGTGCTTCTTTATCGAATTCTTTACCACAAATAACAGCCAAAGACGAGGCTTTTGGCAAATTTTCAAAATCAGTTTGATTAACATTGAGTCCTAAACCCACAATAGAAAGAATCGTTCCGTCACTTTTAATAGTGTTTTCAATCAGAATGCCACCTATTTTTTTATTGTATGACATAATGTCGTTAGGCCATTTTATACTAAGATCCGGAATATTATTGGATTCTAAAACCTCAATAACAGCAAGCGAAACAGCAATATTCAGATTGAATATCTGACAAATATCGGACAGAAAATCCTTTACCAAAATACTCATTATTAAGTTTTTACTTGCCTCGGAGGCCCAAACGGCACCCATTTGCCCCTTGCCTTTCGTTTGAGTCTCTGCAGTAACAACCGTAAAGTTTTCAAGCTCTTGTTTGTTCGATAGCCCTTTAAGGAACTCGTTTGTTGAATCTATGGCATCGAGTTTGATTACTTTCATATACGTTTATTTGTGAAACAGAATTTAATATTGTGTTAAGGTTCAAAAATAATCACAAAAAATGGTAACTTTACAAACTTATATAAAAATAATTCATGGCGAAAAAGACTATAAATAATGACGACCTGTTGGCGAACATCATTAAGGGAATAGAAGAAGTAAAAGGAAATGACATTACAATCCTTGATTTAAGAGAAATAGACACGGCAGTTTGCGACTATTTTGTCATTTGTAACGGTAATTCAAATACACAAGTTAACGCCATAGTAAACTCAATCCAAAAAACAGTTTCTAAAGAATTGAAAGACAAGCCTTGGCATGTTGAAGGTACTGACAATGCAGAATGGGTTTTGATGGATTATGTTAACATTGTAGTTCATGTATTTCAAAAACACATCCGCGAATACTACAACATCGAAAGTTTATGGGGCGATGCTAAAATAACAACCATAGAAAACAAATACTAAAGACATATATCCGTAGTAATGGCTAAAGAAAATAATCCAAATCCGAATAAGTTTAAAGTAAGCCCTTGGCTGATTTATACCGCAATATTATTAATTTTCTTATTTATAAGTTTTATCACTGGTGGTTCAAGTCTAAACGAACCGGGACAATTGACCTCTTCTAAATTTAACGACTATTTAGAAAAAGGCCAAATTGAAAAGGTGATCGTTTATAACAAAACTGAAGCAGAAGTTTTTCTAAATGCTGCAGCAATGAAAGATGCTGTTCACAAGAAAGTTTCTAAAGATGTTTTTGACCGACCAAATAAAGGGCCACATTATACCTTTGACATTGGTAACGACCAAATATTTCAAAATAAATTAGAAAAAGCAGTTGCAGAAGGTAAATTGAAAGATTTCAATTTCTTACCAAAAAACAATTGGTCAGATATTTTAATTAGTTTATTACCTATCATTATCATTATAGCCGTTTGGATTTTTATAATGAGAAAAATGTCAGGTGGTGGTGCAGGTGGCGGTGGTCAGATTTTCAATATTGGAAAATCTAAAGCAAAACTATTTGACGAAAAAACAGATATCAAAACGACTTTTAAAGATGTAGCTGGTTTAGAAGGTGCAAAAGAAGAAATCCAAGAAATTGTTGAATTTCTTAAAAATCCTGAAAAATACACCAACCTGGGTGGTAAAATTCCAAAAGGAGCTTTACTCGTTGGTCCTCCGGGAACAGGTAAAACATTATTAGCAAAAGCCGTAGCCGGTGAAGCTCAAGTACCATTTTTCTCTTTATCAGGTTCTGATTTTGTGGAAATGTTTGTAGGTGTTGGAGCGTCACGTGTGCGTGATTTGTTCAAACAAGCAAAAGAAAAATCTCCTGCTATCATCTTTATTGATGAAATTGACGCTGTTGGTAGAGCTAGAGGAAAAAGCAATATGTCAGGCGGAAATGACGAACGTGAAAATACATTGAACCAATTACTGACAGAAATGGACGGTTTTGGCACAAATTCTAACGTAATCGTTTTGGCTGCGACAAACAGAGCCGATGTATTGGATAAAGCATTAATGCGAGCTGGTCGTTTTGACAGACAAATTTTTGTTGACTTGCCAGATATTCGCGAAAGAGCTGAAATTTTCAAAGTTCACCTTGCGCCTTTGAAAAAAATTGAAGGATTAGATACCGAATTTTTAGCTAAACAAACTCCTGGTTTTTCTGGTGCTGATATTGCAAATGTATGTAATGAAGCTGCTTTGATTGCTGCCAGAAATAACAAAACTGCTGTTGATAAACAAGATTTCCTTGACGCTGTTGACAGAATTGTTGGTGGTCTTGAAAAGAAAAACAAAATTGTGACGCCTGATGAAAAGAAAGCAATTGCAATCCATGAAGCAGGTCACGCAACGGTAAGTTGGATGTTAGAACATGCTGCTCCGTTAATCAAAGTAACAATCGTTCCTAGAGGACAAAGTTTAGGAGCCGCTTGGTATTTACCGGAAGAGCGATTAATTGTTCGTCCAGACCAAATGCTAGATGAAATGTGTGCAACTATGGGCGGAAGAGCTGCTGAAAAAGTAACTTTCAACAGAATTTCAACTGGTGCATTGAGCGATTTAGAAAAAGTAACCAAACAAGCTCGCGCTATGGTAACTATTTACGGACTGAATGACAAAATAGGTAATGTAACTTATTACGATTCAACTGGACAAAGTGAATACAACTTTTCTAAACCATATTCTGAAGAAACAGCTAGAGTAATTGATGAAGAAATTTCATTACTAATTGAAAGCCAGTACCAAAGAGCCATTCAAATATTAGAAGAAAATAAAGACAAACTGGATCAATTGGCAAATATTCTAATTGAAAAAGAAGTAATCTTCAAAGATGATTTAGAAGCTATTTTCGGAAAAAGAACTTTTGATAAAAATTTAGAAGAAGTAGTATCTTAGAAAAACACATCATTATTTAATTATTTTTAAAATCTTAATTCAAAAACTACTTTTGAATTAAGATTTTTTTATCTTTGGACGTTTTCAAATAATAAATTATAGCAGTTTACAGAAATATGAGTCTTTTTAGAAAAATTTTTGGTTCTAGTAATCCTACTTCTGAGGAAGATAAAGAAAGTGAATTTAGTAAATCCCATGCTGAAAACGCTATCTCTATTGATGAACAATTTATCTTTAATTTTAAAAAAAATGGAGGCAAATTTTTATATTGTGAAAATGCTGATGAAGTAAAAGAGCAGTTTGAAAATATATTAGAAGAAAATGACTGGTTTGAAAGTGAAGTTTTATGTTATGATTCAACGCTTTTTAGCATGCTTGACGATAATAAACTTATGTATGACAAACCTGCAAATCCTAAATTTCTTCTTGCTAGTTGTGAAAATTTAATTGCAGATGAAGGTTCTATTTTATTTTCATCCAAACAAATCAAACAACATAAACCAAACGAATTACCCGCAAACATTATTGTTTTAGCCAAAACCAGCCAAATTCTTGGTGCTAAAAGTGATGGTTTAAGCGCCATTAAAAAGAAGTACGAAAGAGATTATCCTACCAACATTACTACAATAAAATATTTCGAGAAAGCCAAAGAAGAAGACTTTACACAATACGGAAGTTCAGCCAAAAATCTTTATTTATTGCTTTTAGAAGATCTTTAAAATGAATGAAACTCTAAAACGAGGTATATCAGGAGCTGTTTATATTGTATTATTACTTGCTTCTATTTTATATTCAACGGAAAGCTTTTTTATCCTTTTTGGTATATTTCTTATCATTGCAGTTTATGAATTTTGTAATTTAGTTTCAATACACAAAGTTTTTCCAATTATTTTAGCCACTGCTATATATGCTATGGTTACTTTAGTGAGTCATTACAATACAATTACTGCAAATACTTTAAATCAAATTTTCAATACTGATTATTTAATTGACATAAATATCCAACAGTTAGATATCGTTTTATTAGTGATAGCTTTAGTTGTTTCTATAAAATGTATTCTTTTTTTGTTTTATGACAACATTCAGAAAATAAGCACTTCTTCAAAATATTTGTATTTATTAGGCTATATAATTTTGCCTTTTGTGTTTATCACTAAAATTTCTTTTGGTATTAATGATTATAATCCAAAAATCATAATTGGATTATTTATCTTGATCTGGACGAATGATACTTTTGCTTACATTGTGGGTAAATCTATAGGAAGAACAAAATTATTCGAAAAAATTTCGCCAAAAAAAACAATAGAAGGATTCTTAGGCGGAATTCTTTTTGCCATTTTAGCGGGATATTTAATTTCAAAATATTACATCAAGGCTAATCCTGAATTTAGCGAGAGATCTATATTAATCTGGACTTCAATAGCTGTTATTGTAGGAATTGCAGGTACTATTGGAGACTTAATCGAATCCAAATTCAAGCGTATTGCAGGAGTAAAAGACAGCGGAAGCATAATGCCTGGCCATGGAGGTATACTAGATCGTTTAGATAGTGTTATATTTGTAGCACCAATTATATTTTTATTTTATCAAATTTTAAACTATGTTTCATAAAGAAGGAACCCAATCTATTTTATTAGGCACCATTTTCACAGCTGTTGTCCTTTTATTGTCTGACAATTTTATAAACACCAATTGGCTTAAAATGGCCATTCAAATAGCAGCGTTATTGCTTTTGATTATCATCTTACAATTTTTCAGAAACCCAAAAAGAACTGTTGTACTCAATGAAAATCAGATTCTGGCTCCTGTTGACGGTAAAGTTGTGGTCATAGAAGAAGTTTATGAAGGCGAATATTTCAAAGAAAAACGTCTACAAATATCAATTTTCATGTCTCCAATAAACGTACACGTTACGAGATATGGTTTAAGTGGACTAGTAAAATTCAGCAAATACCATCCTGGAAAATTCTTGGTGGCTTGGCATCCAAAAGCAAGTGAGGAAAACGAAAGAACAACTATTGTTATCGAAAACAAAACCTTTGGTGAAGTGTTATACCGACAAATTGCAGGTGCATTAGCCCGAAGAATTGTAAATTATGCAGTAGAAGGAACTCAAGTCGTTCAGGGAACTGATGCTGGTTTCATAAAATTTGGTTCCAGAGTTGATATTTTTTTACCTTTAGGAACACCTATAAATGTTGTATTGAACCAAAAAGCAATTGGAGGAAAGACAGTTATTGCGACCAAAGCATAATGATTGAAAAAGATTTAAATACCCGATTTCTGGAAGCTGTAGAAATAGCCTCCGAAATGACGCAAGCATCACTACCACAAGATGTACAATTGCGACTGTATGCGTTTTATAAACAAGCTACTTTGGGAACTTTAGATCTAAAACAAAATTCTTCTTACCATTTAAGAGATGCTTTTAAAACCAATGCTTGGATGCAAATCAGTCATCTGAGTCCTGATGAATCCAAAGAACAGTATATCGAATTAATTCATTCTCTGTTGAAATAATAATCTAATCATGAAAAATTTATTTTTTTTAAGTCCTTTTATAATTCTCATTATGACATTGCAATCCTGCAATGACAAAAAATTAATTGAAGTAGTTGAAGTCCCTTTACCAACTGATATTCAAGAAAAAATAGCAATTGGTTCTCCTGATGACGTCAAAGCTGATGAAGGATCATTTCAAATGGATAAGTTGCCTTATGCGTACGACGCATTATCTCCTAGCATATCAGCCACAACATTAGAAATGCATTATTCTAAGCACTATCTCACGTATACAAACAATTTGAACAGAGCCGTATTAGGAACTCCGTTGGAGAATTTGACAATAGAAGAAGTATTAGCCAAATTAGATCCTAACGATGCCACACTTCGAAATAATTCCGGTGGATTTTACAATCATTCATTATATTGGAAATGCATGGCACCAAAATCTGGTGGTGAGCCAACTAATACATTAGCCGAGGCTATTACAAGAGATTTTGGATCTTTTGATAACTTCGTTACCTTATTCAAAGACGAAGCTACAAAACAATTTGGTTCCGGTTGGGCTTGGCTTATAGTGGATAGAACTGGAAAACTTCAGGTAACAAGTACCGCAAATCAAGACAATCCATTGATGCGAAATGCACTTATTCCCGGAACACCAATATTAGCATTAGATGTTTGGGAACACGCTTATTATTTAGATTATCAATACAGAAGGAAAAATTATATTGATGGTTTTTTCAATGTCATCAATTGGAAAAAAGTCCAAGAAAATTTTGATGCTGTTGTAAAAAAATAGCTTTCACTTCTAATCATAAAAAAATGCTGATATAAATTTATATCAGCATTTTTTTTACAATAAACTTTTCTTTAATACTTTCTTTATAACTTGAATATTATCCAAATATTTTAGATTATTTGAAAATGGTATTGCTCAATACCACAACATCCATAGGTTTTACCACCAACTTTTTCATTACTTTTTTAGTAAAAACATCTCTGAATTTTCCTTTTTTAAGAATTGGATTGGTGAAATCAATATTTTTGTCACTTCGATTAATGATAACAATCACTTCCTGATTGCCAAGTTTACGACTAAAAGCATACGTCTTTCCGGCATCATTAGTTTCAATCGTAGTGAAGTTCCCAATTCTGATTGCCTCATATTGATTGCGTAAAGCAATGAATTTTTTATACCATTCAAATAAATCAGAATTGAAATCTACTTTGTCAGCCTCATGTTTACTTTGGTTAGGATTGAATGTTTCTGAATCATATTCTTTATCAGACCAAACCATTGGCTTACGACAATCCGGGTCGTTACTTCCCCACATACAAGCTTCATCACCATAATAAATCATTGGTGAACCTAAATATAAAATCTGAAATGCCGCAATTAATTTTTGCTTTTCTAATTGTTTGTCAGTCGGTTTTCGAGCATTGTAATCGATATTATTACTTTTTTGACTCCAATTAAAGTAGGCTCCCCAATCGCTAAATTTTTTCCCATCAGGATTTGCTACCGCGCTACCAATTCTTGTGGCATCGTGGCTTCCCACTAAATTCTGCATATTCTGTGCAACACCTTCTCCAAATCCTTCACGCAATTCCTTCAATTGAGTATCAAATTGGGTAACAGAAATCCCTTTTGCATCTTGCACAAAAAAATCATGCACCAGAAAAGAAAAATTATAATTCATCGTCGCGTCAAATTCATCTCCGTTTAAATATGGTTTTGTTTTATCAATCGGATCAACTAATTCAGCTGTCAGATACGCTTCACTATTAATCGATTTTACTTCATTTCTCCAGTCTTTCCAGAAAGGATGTGCAATGCAATACGCTACATCCAATCGCCAACCATCAATTCCGTATTGAGCGCCTTTATTCATTGGATTCATCCAACGCTTGGTCGCATCAAAAATATATTTTTTAGGACCGGATACGATTCCGTTCTCATCCTCTTTGAACTCTGGTAAGGTTTTTACACCAAACCAACCTTGGTATTCAAACTTACTTCCTATGGCAGCATCTCGCCAGCTGTCGACCATGAACCAATCTTTGTAAGCTGATTTTTCCTGTTTTTCCTCCACATCACGAAAAGCAAAACTGTTGACTCCTAAATGGTTGAAAACACCATCAAAAATGATATACATCTTACGTTTGTGTACTTCATCTATTAGCTTAAGAGCCAATAAATCTGCTTTGGTCCAAACCCATTTTTCAGGATTTAAAGGATCTTCGTTCATTATGATTTTTTTATCACCTTCCGGATCAGGTCCAAATGATGGATCAACATGGTGATAGCACAATGCATCGTATTTATGGGAAGATGGCGCCCAGAAAATTGGGTTCATATAAATAGCATTAATGCCCAATGACTGCAAATAATCCAATTTATCAATTACTCCCTGCAAATCTCCACCGTAACGTCTGCGTTGAAGATTGTAA
This sequence comes from Flavobacterium sp. CAN_S2, assembly GCF_015752255.1. Lineage (NCBI taxonomy): Bacteria > Pseudomonadati > Bacteroidota > Flavobacteriia > Flavobacteriales > Flavobacteriaceae > Flavobacterium > Flavobacterium sp. CAN_S2. The sequence continues at coordinate 214,303 of NZ_JADOVA010000002.1, read as the reverse complement.
TAAATATCTTTTCCATTTTTCTTTTCGTAAGGTTTCAATTCGTACCAATCACTCGTCCAGGGATGAATTTGAAAATCAGAAGTACTATCAAAGGGATAAGCTCCATCTTGATCTTCTACTTTTGGGTCGTTTGAAGGATCCCCATTATGAAATCTATCCGGAAATATTTGATACCAAACTACTCCTTTACTCCAATTTGGGGTAAAATCAGTTTGTGCAAATGATGGGATGAATACTAAAAACAGTAAACAAATTGTGATTTTTTTTGTCATTAAATAGAGTTTAAAATTTAGTTATTGATTTTTTTTACAATTGATAAATAAACGATTCCGATGGTGCGATTGTAATTTTTGCTTTTCCTTCACCATTCAAAACCTGTAGCTGAACAGCACTTTTATGGTACAATTGATCCGTTATGGTATAATTCCCATCTTTCAAATTCCATTTTTGAATGATATCTGAAGGGATTTTTAATTCGAAATTGCTGGTAGTAATCCAAGAAAAATTAGTGACAACTATTAGTTTTTGAGTATCAGACCAGCGTGTGAAAGCATAAATCCCCGGATCGTAACCTTGAGTTGATTGGCGATTCAACGTTTGAATTTCTTGGTATTTCCCCATTAATGCCGTACTATTCAAAGAGAAATTCAATACTCTTTTGTAAAAATCACGCAACTCTCTTTCATCCTGCGATAATTGACCGCCATCAAATTTTCCCCCGTTCATCCAGCGTTGATGATTCGGAACACCGATATAATCAAAAATTGAAGTTCTGGAATGGTTTCCAAATCCCGCATTTTCATTCCCAGCCTCACCTACTTCCTGACCAAAGTAAACCATCGTAGGCGAAGTGCTTATGGTTGTAGAAACCACCATCAAAGGTTTCCCTTTTTGCGGCGTTCCCGCAAATTCTGGACTTGCTAAACGCTGTTCATCATGATTATCTAAAAAATGAAGCATGTGATGCTCAATATCTGCCATTCCGTTTTGTATGTCTGATAATCCATCAGGCAACGATCTTCCTTGAATGATATCTTTCAATTTATCATACGTTTCTACTTTATCGTACAAATAATCCATTTTACCCAGATGAATATAATTTCTATATTCTTTAGGATTGTAAACTTCGGCTAATAAAAAAGCATCCGGATTATTCACTTTAATGGCTGAATTCATGTAACTCCAAAATTCATACGGAACCATTTCGGCCATATCAAATCGAAAACCATCCACTCCTTTTGCCGTCCAGTACAACGCAATGTCTTTGAATTTATCCCAAGAATCTGGAACGTCTTTTCCTTTCCAAAAATCGAAATGTTCCTGATACGATTTGGTATCAAAACCCGCCGGAAGTTCCGGAAAATCTTTGGAGCCATCCGGGCGAATTCCGTAATTTACTTTTATCGTTTCATACCAGTCGTTTTTATCAGGTTTCGCCAAACGGGAACCGTTTCCAGTCCATTTTGCTGGGCTTTCTTCGAATTTTCCATCAATTAATGGATTCTTTTCTCCATTTAACGGCTTGTCCGTATCGGGAATTTCAAATTGTGTATTTGGAATATAATAGAAGTTATTGTCTCTTTTATATTCAACAGTTGTATCATCATCAGCACCAAAATCCCTAACGCCAGCAGGATTACTTTTTCCTTCGTACTTACGTGCAATGTGATTGGGAACAATATCGATAATCACTTTTAATCCCGCTTTATGTGTTCTGGCAATTAAAGCTTCAAATTCTTGTAAACGATTCGCAGGATTTACAGCCAAATCTGGATTTACATTGTAATAATCTTTTACGGCATAAGGAGAACCAGCTCGTCCTTTTACCACTTCTGGATCATCATTAGAAATCCCGATAGCGGAATAATTCCGAATCACAGCATGATGCGGAACTCCGGTGTACCAAACATAAGTAACTCCCAAATCCTTGATTTCTTGCAAAGCTGTTTCCGTAAAATCATTGAACTTACCTACTCCATTTTCCTCAATGGTTCCCCAAGGTTTGTTAGTCGTATTTTTATTTCCGAATAATCGGGTAAAAACCTGATATACAACTTCTTTTTTATTAGAGACTGGCTCGTTCTGTTCTGCGTTCATTTTTAGATCTTTCGTTTTACAGGCTGCAGCCAAAAGCACCACGCTTATACTGGCAACAATAGTTGTTTTTTTCATCTTATAAAATTATTTACGCTGATTTCAATTCTTTAATAACAAAATGAATATCAATTTTTAAATTTAATATTTTTTCAATAAAACAAGTCTATATCGTTTGAAATTAAATAATTCTGTTTTCAAAAATAGACACTACAACGTAGGAGTTGTGGCATTTGTTAATAACTTTAAAAAGGAAAAATCTTAACTTTCGTTGCCCATTTGACTAATTATAAATAAATCCTAATATGGATTAGGATTGTTTCCTTTTTCATAAATTTGACAAAAATTAAATCCATTGAAGAAATCACTGTTTTTCCTTCGTTATTGTTTGCTACTACTTGTTACTAATTTGGCTTTGGCGCAAGCCCCAAAAAAAATTATTGTAGAAAACTCTGATTTTGCCGATGTAAATCAAGTAGAAATTCCTGATGCATTACTGCTTATCGGAAACGTACGTGTCAATCATGACGGTGTGGTAATGACCTGTAATAAAGCCTATTATTTCCAAAAAGAAAACTACATCAAGGCTTTTGGAAATGTCCAAATGGTGCAAGGTGATACTTTATTTTTGAACAGTAAATATGCGGAATACAACGGGAATGTAAAAAAAGCGTATGCTTCCGGAGATGCCGTAATGAGTTCTCCAGAATCAACTTTGACTACGGAAATAATTAATTTTGACCGAAATATTCAAGAAGTATTTTACGATACGCCAGGGACAATTACCAATAAAGACAATACATTAAAAAGTAATTCTGGAAGATACTACGTAAAACAGAAAAAATTCCAGTTCCTGACTGCGGTTACCATCACAAATCCAACGTATGTAATTAAATCAAATCACTTGGATTATTTTAGCAATTCGGGGCATTCTTATCTTTTTGGACCTTCAACAATTACCAGTAAAGCCAATTATATTTATACCGAAAAAGGGTTTTATGACACCAAAAAAAATCTGGCGCATTTCCTGAATAAATCCTATATCAGATACGATGATCGGGTGATTAAAGGCGATAGTTTGTATTATGACCGAAACAGGGAATTTGCATCAGCAACACGAAATGTAAAAATAACGGATTCCATCAATCGCGGAATCGTGAAAGGGCATTATGCCGAAGTGTATAAAAAACTGGATTCTATGTACGTGACGAAAAGAGCCGTTGCCGTGAATTTTGTCGAAAATGACTCTGTTTATATCCATGGAAAAAAATTAATGGTTACCGGAAAAGAAGGAAACCGAATTATAAGAGCGTTCAATAATGTCCGATTTTTCAAAACGGACATGAGTGGAAAATGTGATTCGATTCATTCTAGTTCTAAAACAGCTTTGACAAAAATAATTGGAAATCCGATACTTTGGAACGCAGAAAATCAAATTACTGGCGATGTTATGCATCTAATAGGAAATAATACAACTCAAAAACTAGATTCACTCAAAGTACTCAATAATACATTCATCGTCTCCAAAGACACGATAGGAACTGGCTATAATCAAGTCAAGGGACAAGATCTCTATGGTAAGTTTCAGGAGGGAAAACTTCATGATGTTGATATTGTAAAAAATGCCGAAGTTATCTATTACATGCGGAATGAAGCTCAGGAACTCATAGGTATCAACAAAAATAAAAGCAGCAAAATCAATCTTATTATTGAAGATAATGAGGTAGAAACCATCACATTTTTTCAACAAATAGATGGCGATATTTTTCCGGAAAAGGATTTACCAGAAAATGCCAGAAAACTGCGAGGACTAGTCTGGCGTGGCGATGAACGAATAAAATCGAAGGATGATATTTTTCCTCCCGAAGAAAATGAAGATAACGACAAAATAGCTAAAGCAACCAAAACGGCTGAAGCCAAAGAGGATATTCCGATGAAAATCCGAAAGGAAACCCTGAATTACGACAAGAAGAAAGTGAAAAAATAGTATTAGTGTTCATCCCGAAGCCTCGTGAGCAGTTTTCAGTCTCAAATTACAGACAACAGCTTTCTGGATATCCAATTAAAAAAAATACCTTTAAAAAACTTCGTGAACTTTGCGAAAAAACTTTGCAAACTTTGCGGTTAAATTTCTAAAAAATTGAATACCGATTTCTTAAAATACCAAGCGCAAACCTCACCCTATCCATTGGGCATGGAAGTTTCACATGCAGTAGGTTCTTATATTTACGATACTAATTCTAAAAAATACTTGGATTTTGTAGCTGGAGTTTCGGCTTGCGCTTTGGGACACCAACACCCGAGAGTCAATCAAGCCATCAAAGATCAGTTAGACAAATACTCTCACGTCATGGTTTATGGCGAATATTCACAAAGTCCGGCTGTAGAATATTGTAAATTGTTAGCCTCACTACTGCCCTCTCCTTTAGACACCACATATTTAGTCAATTCAGGAACAGAAGCTATTGAAGGCGCTTTAAAACTCGCCAGAAGAACCACCGGAAGAAGCCAGTTGATTTCATGTCATAACGCTTATCATGGCAATACTATGGGTTCTATGAGCGTCATGGGATTTGAAGAGCGCAAACAAATTTTTCGTCCGTTGATTCCTGATGTTGATTTTATCACGTTCAACAACGAAGAAGATTTACAAAAAATAACGAATAAAACAGCAGGAATTATTCTGGAAACCATTCAAGGTGGCGCCGGATTTATTCAGCCACATAATGATTTCCTTAAAAAAGTACGCGAGCGCTGCACCGAAGTTGGTGCGATGATGATTCTTGACGAAATCCAACCGGGTTTTGGGAGAACGGGAAAACTTTTTGGATTCCAAAATTATGATGTCGTTCCAGATATCGTGGTGATGGGAAAAGGCATGGGCGGCGGTATGCCTGTAGGTGCTTTTACGGCTTCATCAATAATAATGGATTTGCTAAGTCATGATCCAAAACTAGGTCATATCACCACTTTTGGAGGTCACCCTGTCATTGCGTCAGCCTGCTTAGCGACTTTGCAGGAAATAACTGAGACCAATTTGATGGCCGAAGCGATGGAGAAAGAAAAGCTGTTCCGATCACTTTTGGTACATCCTTTGATAGAAGAAATAAGAGGGAAAGGATTAATGCTGGCCGCAATGACTAAAAGTGCCGATGTTACTAACGAAGTGATTCTTAAATGTCAAGACAAAGGACTCATTTTATTCTGGTTACTATTTGAAGGTTGCGCCATAAGAATAACGCCTCCTCTTACCATTTCTGAAGAAGAAATACGACAAGGTTGCAGTATCATACTTGAAGTAATGGATGGAATAATGATTGAAGAATAATGATTAACGATTTTTGATTGCAGAAGTAGTAAGAATGGAAATACACATCAAAATACCTATTCAAAAAAATTAAAAAAATTGGGAGCTATTCCTGCTATCCGTTATAATCTTTTACTTTTTAAAGAAAAAGTAAAAGGATTTCCACTCTTATCAGGGCTATGGAATCCGTTTAAACCAACCCTTTTTTTGTTAATTAAATTGTTCACAACAATTCTAACTTTACCTCACAGTACAAGCACGATTCCCTAAATTTATTTAGGCCAAATTAAAAACACACAGTATGCAATTAAGCAACGAAGAAGAAGACTATAACTTATCCCTGTCTAAATTTGAGTCCATGTTGAAAACCAACAAAGTACTCTTTTTTGACTCCGAAGAATTTGAAGAAATTATTCTTCATTATCTCGATATGGGTAAGGCCGCTTTGGCAAAAAAAGCACTTAAACTAGCTTTAGAACAACACCCAAAATCTACCGGACTAAAACTAGTTCAAGTGGAAATGTTAGTCTATGATGACAAACTCGAATTAGCCGAAAAGCTATTGAATGAGTTGTATGCCATTGAACCAACTAATGAAGAAATTTATATTCAAAAAGCCAATATCTGTTCTAAAAGAGACCAACACGAAAAGGCAGTTGAATTATTAAAAATAGCTTTAAAATACACCGATGATTTTGCTGATGTCTATAATTTAATAGGCATGGAATACCTCTTTATGGACAATCTTGAAATGGCAAAAGAAAGCTTTATCAAATGTTTAGAAGAAGATCTGGAAGACCAATCCGCATTGTACAACGTGGTGTATTGTTTTGAGTTTTTAGATCAAAACCAAGAAGCAATCAGCTATTTAAAAAAATACATTGACAAAAACCCATACAGTGAAATTGCCTGGCATCAACTGGGACGTTTGCATTATGGCGTTAAAGAATATGAAAATGCGATTCGCGCCTTTGATTATGCCACATTAATCGATGATGAATTCCTTGGTGCTTTCATGGAAAAAGCAAAAGCTTATGAGCGATTAAAAAAATATGAAGAAGCCATTGAAAGCTACAGCAGAACTATCGAATTAGATGACGCAACTTCCTATGCGCTGCTTAGAATGGGAAAATGTTATGAAAGATTAGGCAACAAAGCGCTGGCATTAAAATATTTCAATCAAACTGTACATGAAGATCCTCTTTTAGATAAAGGTTGGATTGCCATCACTGACTTTTACGTACGTCAGAAAAATTTCCAAAAAGCGCTATTTTTTGTCAACAAAGCATTAGCCATTGACAATCAAAATCGTTTGTACTGGAAACGTTTTGCGACTATCAACAAGCAAATGAATTTCTTTGAAGAAGCTGAATTTGGATATAGAAAAGCAGTCGAATTTGGTGATTATAGTTTAGACACTTGGTTATTTTGGGTTGATATTTTACAATTTTTAGGTGAATTTGAAAGTGCAATTCAAACCTTGTTACAAGCTTCAGAATATTTTCCGGAAGAGAACGAAGTAGAATACCGTTTAGCAGGATTGTATTTTATGCTTGCGGATAATACAAAAGCAAAATTCCATTTAAGCAATGCTCTACGATTGAATTTTGACAATTACATCCTTTTAGAAGATTTATTCCCGGTAGTTTGGACAAAAAAAATGGTGCAGAATTATATTGCAAAACATAAAAAACAATAATGGTTGATACAGTTATAAAACGCTTTGGATTATTAGGACGTAACATTAGTTATTCCTTTTCGAAAGGATATTTCACTGACAAATTTAATAACGAAAACTTTGTAGGTTGCAGCTATGAAAATTTTGATATTCCTGAAATATCAGGTTTTCCAGAGGTGATTAAAAAAACTACGGATTTAAAAGGATTGAATGTTACTATTCCGTACAAGGAAACGGTAATTCCATTTTTGGATAAATTATCAAAAAAAGCGGAAATAATTGGTGCTGTAAATACCATTAGAATTACCAAAAAAGGGAAATTAAAAGGCTACAATACAGATTACTATGGTTTCAAAAAATCATTAGAACCACTATTACTAGCGCACCACAAAAAAGCTTTGATTTTAGGAACTGGAGGTGCTTCAAAAGGAGTCGCTTTTGCTCTGGACGAACTTAATATCCCCTATACTTTTGTTTCGAGAGAAGCCAAAGAAAATGGAATTGATTACGACCGAATCAATGCAACCACATTTGACAATTACCAAATCATTATAAATGCTACTCCGGTAGGAACAAGTCCTAATGTAGATGCGTTTCCATTAATTCCCTACGAATTTTTCACAGACAAGCATATTGCTTATGATTTAATTTACAACCCTGCAGAAACGCAATTCCTAAAAAAAGCCAAGCAACAGGGCGCACAAATCAAAAATGGTCTGGATATGCTTATTTTTCAAGCAGAGAAAGCATGGAAGATTTGGAATAAATAATCTAAAAACGGAATTAACTTCATAGACCTATTTGTATGCTTCAGAAAACATTCTTTATTGAATGTTTTTTCGTTTGTAACACCATTATATTCTAGAGAAACATAAATTTGAAATCGCAAAACCCTAGCCCTGATGGAAGCGGCATCCTTTTTTGAGAGCCTTTTGGGCGAACAAAAAAGATACAGCGAACAGCGGGAAAATGCTCCAAAAAGAAAAATTTTGTAACCTAAAATGACAATAAATAAGGGGTTTTATTTTGTATTTTCATACTGCTTTACTATCTTTCGTGTTGAATCTAATTAGAAACCTTACACATTGAAAAAATGTTAGAAGAAAAGAACGATAACCTGCTTGAGGCAGATGGAAATTTAGAGCACAAAGCTGTTGAATCTAATCAATCAGTACCTGAAAGTTTAGAAAGTGCGTCAATTGAGGAGCCTAGCGATTTTTCGGCAGAGGATAATGTTGTTATTCCAGCTGAAGATGAAGTTGCAAAAACAGAGCCAACTGCTGAGACAGAAAATCAATCGGCCACTGATGCAATAGCAGAATCAAACGCGGAAGAAAGTGAAGATGAAACGCTGAAAGAGCGTCATGATATACCGATGCAGGATTACGATACTTTATCACTTGAATCACTGGTTGACGAGCTTAAAAGTTTGGTTTCTAATGAAAAAATAATGTCGTTTAAGGATCATATTGAAGAAATTAAAAAAGCATTCTTAGCCAAATACAATCATCTTGTTGAGGAGAAAAAAGAGGAATTCCTTGCAGAAAATCAAGATCCAAATGAAGATTTTCAATACCATTCTCCATTAAAGACTCAATTTGACAAATATTACACTCAATTTAGAGATACTAAAAATACCCATTTCAAAAGTTTACAAACGAATCTGAAAACTAATTTAGAAAACCGTTTGGCAATTGTTGAGGAATTGAAGGAGCTGATTAATCCGCAGGCAAACATCAAAGACACTTTAAAGCATTTTAATGATTTAAGAGAACGATGGAAAAATGCAGGACCGATTCCGAAGGATAAATACAATCACGTTTGGAACAACTTCCATTTTCATGTGGAAAATTTCTATGACTATTTACACTTGGACCGAGAAGCGAGAGACTTAGATTTCAAACACAATTTAGAGCAAAAGCAAAAAATTGTCGCTCGTGTTGAAGAATTGGTTAAAGAAGCTGATATCAATAAAGCGTTTAGAGAATTACAAGACTTACACCGTATCTGGAAAGAAGATATTGGTCCCGTTTCCAGAGAACATCGCGATGATATTTGGAATAAATTTAGTGATTTGACCAAACAAATGCACGATAAACGTGAGGTTTTGTTCGAAAATCAAAGAGGAACAGAACTTGAGAATTTAGAAAAGAAAAAAGAAATAATTGCCAAAATTGAGGTTTTAGCTACGGAGAAAGTCAATGCTCATGCGCAATGGCTAGCTCAAATAGAAAAAATTGAAGCCTTAAGAACAGCTTTTTTCTCTGCAGGTAAAGTACCATCGGAAGTAAATGAGGAAACTTGGGCCGGTTTTAAAACTGCTGTCAGAAATTTTAATTCTTTCAAAAACTCTTTTTATAAAGACATTAAGAAAGATCAAAATGACAATTTAAATAAGAAAACAGCGCTTGTTGCCAAAGCTAGAGAATTACAAGAAAGCACTGATTTTGCCGCTACAACACCTATCATGAAACAAATTCAAGATGAGTGGAAACAGATAGGTCATGTGCCAAGAAAATATTCCGATAAAATCTGGAAAGAGTTTAAAGATGCTTGTAACCATTATTTTGACAAGTTAAAAGAGCAGAAAAACGAAGAGAACAGCGAAGAAGTAGAAGCTTTTGATAATAAAAAAGCCTATTTAGAAACTTTGAGAGAATTTCAGTTGACTGGAGACCATAAAACGGATTTAGATGCGATTAAGTTGCATATTGAAACTTGGAAAGGTTTTGGAAAAGTACCTTTTCCAAGAAGGCATATCGAAGGGAAATTCAATAAAATCCTGGATGCACTTTTTGAAAAATTGAGTTTGAGTAAAAAAGATACTGATATGATGCGTTTCGCCAATAGAATGGATCATTTATCAGAAAGTCATGATACTCGTAAACTTGATAATGAAAAGATTTTTATCATGCGTAAAATTGACGAAGTACAAAATGAAATTTTCCAATTGGAAAATAACATTCAGTTCTTTACCAATACGAGAAATGCAAAAAAAGAAAATTCAATTGTATTAGAAGTCCGCAAAAACATCGCCATTCATAAAGAAAGTCTTGATGTTTGGAAAGAAAAACTAAAACAATTGAGAAATTTGAAAATAGAATAAATTTTGATATTATTTTAAAACTATTAGCCTCGGACAATATTAGTTCGGGGCTTTTTTATAAAAACGATTTTCTGCATTCAAATTTTAACTTTCATTTATTAGAAATAATTATAGTAATCAACAGCGAAATTTTATTTTTACGAAATGAATTGGTTTCGAAAAACACTTTTTTTTATTGGACTTTTAATAGTTTTTTTATTTGCTTTTAGTGCAAATGAAGTTCCTGTTCAAACCATTAAAATAGAAAAGTCAAATTCTTCATTGTCTGCGAACAGCATTCATTCTTCAGATTTTATACAACCTCAAGTAAGTAATACTTTTACTTCCTATCATAAAACTCCTGATTATACGATTGCAAAATATCTGGAAAATTTTCTGAATGTAATTCCGGATTTTAAAAGTAGTATATTCTTTATTCGTTTTGCGAAACAAGACATCAATCGATGTGAGATGGTTTCGCTCCTGCTCTTTCCTTTCCATTTTTTTTGGTGATTTGAAACACTGATTTCGTAAATTGAAGATACAATATCTTCCCTTTTGAATTGATTACCTTTAGATTTCAGTTCAACTTATCATGTTTTACAAATAACTAAAAAAATAAAAAATGGACACTTCCGTAACTATAATTGGACTAATATTAACTTTAATAATTGCCATTCCTCTATTCTATTCCATGAGGTCATCTTCAATTAACAAAGCAAAAATTGAAGCCATAAAAACTAAATTCAGCCAAAACAATCACTTTACTTTTGAATTGACTGAAACGCAAAACAAAAAAGTCTTGGCTTTAGACGAAAAAAACAAAGGTTTTCTTTTAATGGATTTTAATGCTAAGGAAGAAGTTGCTTCTTTTGTAGATTTAAATACAATTCAATCCTGTAAACTGGTTCCAGCAACGGAGAATAATAGTGATACAATTGTAAAAATTGAATTTGAATTTCAATATAAAGAAGGCAAAAAAGCTGACTATATATCATTTTACAAAATTGAGAATGATCAAATAGGTCAAGTTTGTTTATACGAAGATCATCAATTAGCCAAAAAATGGACTAAAATAATTCAGGATTGCATCACTATTTAAACAACAAATTTCTTTAATAAGAGGCTTTTAAGCCTCTTATTTTTTTTCCAAAAGGTTTCTTCAATATGATAATTATCATTTTAATAGTTGAGTAGTCGTTCTACTTTTGAATAACGATAAATGATTTTGCCATGAAAAATTCCTTGATACAAAAATACAATGTTCCGGGACCAAGATACACCAGTTATCCTACAGTTCCGTATTGGGATGAAACGGATTTCACTGATGAAATCTGGGCTGAAACATTAAAAAAATCCTTTCAAGCGAGCAATTCTTCAGAAGGTATTAGTTTATATATCCATTTGCCTTTTTGCGAAAGCTTATGTACTTTTTGTGGCTGTAACAAGCGTATCACCAAAAATCACGGCGTTGAAAATCCATATATAGAAGCAGTTTTGAAAGAATGGAGCTTATATTGTAAGATTCATGGAGAAAAACCAACTATAAAAGAGATTCATTTGGGTGGTGGAACTCCCACTTTTTTTTCTACCAAAAATTTAGAGGATTTAATAAATGGTATTTTTGTTCATGCCAAAAAAGCCAAAGATCATGAATTTAGTTTTGAAGGGCATCCTAATAACACAACTCACGAACATTTGCAAAAGCTTTACGATTTAGGTTTTAGAAGAGTTAGTTTTGGCGTTCAAGATTATTCTGAGAAAGTACAAAAAGCAATTCACCGTTTACAGCCATTTCATAATGTGGCAAAAGTTACGTTTTGGGCCAGAGAAATTGGGTATACTTCCATAGGTCACGATATTATTTTTGGACTGCCTTTTCAGGAAATAGAGGATGTAATTGATACGATTGAGAAAACAAAATCATTACAACCCGACCGTTTGGCATTTTATAGTTACGCGCACGTTCCTTGGATTAAGGGAAATGGACAACGCGGTTTTAACGATGAAGACATTCCGAAAGATGATAAAAAGAGAATGCTTTATGAAACAGGTAAAAAATTATTATTTGAAAATGGCTATCATGAAATAGGAATGGATCATTTCGCATTGAAGACAGACAGTTTATACGATGCTTTCCAAAATGGCACATTGCACCGTAATTTCATGGGGTACAGTTCGTCCAAAACGCAATTAATGATTGGATTGGGAGTTTCTTCCATCAGTGACAGTTGGTACAGTTTTGCACAGAATGTAAAAAACTTGGAAGATTATTATCAAATTTTAGAATGGAACAAATTACCGGTTTTCAGAGGGCATTTATTGACCAATGAAGACCTCATCATCCGAAAACACATTCTGAATTTAATGTGCCAATTTGAAACTTCCTGGGAAAATAAAGAGGATTATTTTAATGAAATTCCAGAGGTATTAATACAATTGAAAGAAATGGAAAATGACGGATTACTAGTAGTTATTGACTATGGGATTACCGTTACAGAAAAAGGACAACCTTATGTTCGTAATATTTGTATGGCATTCGATTTACGCTTGAAAAGAAAAGCACCGGAAACTGCTTTGTTTTCAATGACAATTTAATATTTTATAAATAAAAATAATAAAAAAGCACGCGTAATGGCGTGCTTTTTCATATCCTATAAAATCTAAAAGTTAGTGACAGTTTGGATCAGCTTGAATAAACAAACTCATATTGGATGGAGAAATATAAGGAATTCCCAATCCCAATCCTCGTAAAATAAATAAGCAACCAATGCATACTGCTACATAAGGAATCGCCTTCTGGATTCGGTTTCGAATAGGAATTGTAAGAAATGAGTTGATATACACGACGCTGCTCATCATAGGAACGGTTCCTAATCCAAATAAAATCATATACACAACACCAAGACTTTCACTTTGCATGGCAATAGCGCCAAACAAAGCAACATAAACCATTCCGCAAGGCAAAAAACCATTCAGTAAACCAATAGTAAAAAGGGATTTGTAACTTTTGTTTCTAAACTGACTCCCTAAAGCTGTTTTTATTTTTGAAATTAATTTAAAAACCGGTTTTGAAAAATTGTATTTCGCAAAAATTTTCTCCGGAGTCAAAACTACTAAGATCATGGCTAAACCAATAAATATGGATAAATTCTGTTGTAAACCGGCCAAAAAGAAACCTTTTCCAAGCAGTCCAAAAACAAAGCCTATTATCGCATACGCCGTTAATCTTCCTGAATGATAAGTAATGATTTGAATTGCTTTTTTGGTCTGATTCGTTCTGTCTACAGGCAACATCATAGCAATAGGACCGCACATTCCGATGCAGTGAAAACTACTTATTAAACCAAAAATGAAGGCAGTATAAAGCATTTTTTTATTCTAATGTCGTAAAGTTAAAAGACCCTAAAGCCAATTGATGTACTTTAAAACTTTTTACTATAAGACTAATTGATATATATCGTTTCTTTAGTCAAATACGATTTTCCATCGTATTGCCATTCCATATTAATGTCCCATCGACCGCCTGCCAAACTTTTTTTAGGTATGAGCAAAGTAGTAGCATCAGATAGTGAAATGGGAATTTCAAAATCTAATTTTTTGTTAGACGGTCTGTAAAGGGACACTTTACCTTTGATATTTTTTGGATCAAAAACTTTTGGGAATACTATTTCAATTCCGTTTGAAACATTATTTATTGTAGGCTTTTGAGCCAAATCAGCTGCATTTTGTACACGAGCCATTTCATCTCCAAAATGTGCATCATGTTTATAATATTCTTCTACAACTAACTCATTATCGTATTTTGAATCGGATTGAACCGTAAAAACAAAAAACAAAATAAAGGTCATAAACAAACCAAAAGCGATTACGATTCCTGTTCCCCAGCTTATTTTCATGATAATTTATTTATATTTTTTAAAGTTTAAATTAGATAATTATTTAATCAAAACTACGTGGACTTAAAAAATTAGTGGTCGCCGTTTCAATTTTTTTGTTTCCATTATACACCTCAATCTTCAATTTTGTTTTATCACTATCCAATAAATTTTGGTTGATTTCAACAAATAAGGTTCCACCATTCATCCCTTGTTTGGGCACTTTTAATTCTTGTTTTCCAACCACTTTCAAAGTCCCTTTTATTCCAACAAGTTTAAAATGAATATCATCAAAATCATTATTAGTTTTATTGATAATTTTAAAAGTATATATGTTGCTGATATTTTCGCCTTTGTGCTGAAACAGTTGTCCTGGCAATCTTAAAATACTCGCTTCAACATCCGAACGTAAGAACAATAATCCAATCAAAATTCCTGTTAGAATGAATAATACAGCTGAATAGCCTTTCATTCTTGGTGTAAACTTGAACTTTACTTTTTTCTCAATTTCATCTTCTGAAGCGTATCGAATTAGTCCCTTTGGTAAACCAACGCTATCCATAATTGTATCGCATTCATCAATACAAGCGGTGCAATTAATGCATTCCATTTGTGTACCGTTACGGATGTCAATTCCGGTTGGACAAACATTTACACATTGCTTACAATCGATGCAATCGCCTTTCCCAGTAGTCGCTCTGTCTTCTTGTTTGTTGAATTTAGCACGGCCCACTTCTTTTTCGCCACGAACAAAATCGTACGCAACATTTATAGATTTATCATCTAATAAAACGCCTTGCAATCTTCCGTAAGGACAAGCTATGATACAAACCTGTTCTCTAAACCAAGCAAAAATAAAATAGAAAACTCCTGTAAAGATGAATAAAGAAACCAAAGTACTAACATGGTTTTCAGGTCCTTCTTCAATCATTAAAAGCAACTTGTCACTACTGATAAGATATGCCAGAAACACATTGGCAATGAAAAAAGAAATGATTAGGAAAATAGTCCATTTTATGCCTTTCTTTCTGATCTTCTCTGCATTCCATTCTTGTTTTTCCAAACGAATTTGAGCACCACGATCTCCTTCAATCCAATATTCTATTCTGCGGAAAACCATTTCTAAAAAGATGGTCTGTGGACAAATCCATCCGCAAAATATCCGTCCAAAAATTACCGTAAAAAGAATGACGAAAACGACGCCAATAATCATAAAAAGAACGAAAAGATAAATATCCTGAGGCCAAAAAGGAAATCCGAATATATTAAATCGGCGTTCCAATATATTGAACATCATGAACTGATTGCCATTTATCTTCATAAAAGGATTCGCAACAAGTACAATCAGTAAAAAATAACTCACCCATTTCCTGTAATCATAGAACTTTCCTGAAGGTTTTTTGGGGAAAATAAATTTTCTATTTCCTTCTTCATCAATAGTTCCAATGGTATCTCTAAACGCTTCGTCTGGTAATTTTGACATTTTTTTTTATTTAAAACACAAGTTCAAAATAATTATTAAGCTAAATAAAACGTGTGTTTCTAATTGTTATTTAACTGCAACAGTAACATTTTCTTCTACCCAAACCTCTCCTTCAGGAGCTTTAGCATCAGGTGGATTACTACCTTTTAAGGATAAGATATAACTGGCAACTTTCTGCATTTCTTTAGGTTTCAAGGTTCCTTTCCAAGAAATCATTCCTTTTCCGTCACGTCCTCCATTTACCAAAGTATGAAATACATTTTTTATTCCGCCACCTAAAATCCATTGGTCATCCGTTAAATTTGGTCCAATTTGTCCTCCACCGTCAGCTCTGTGACAGGCCGCACAATTAGTTGTGAAAATTTCTTTTCCAGCTGCTAAATCTGCAGGATCTGTCAGTAAGGTCACCGTTTTTTCATCCATCATATCCGGCGCAGTTTTCATGTATTCTGCAATATCAATTTTGGCTTGAGCCACTTCTTTCTTAAGCTCCATTTCCTGATTGTCAGCACCTAACACTTCAAATCGCACCATGTAAACAACTCCAAAGATGATACAAGCATAAAATAGGTACACCCACCATGGCGGCAAATTGTTGTCTAACTCTTTGATACCGTCGTAATCGTGGTCCAATAACAACTGATCTTCATTATCCAATGACTCTGTTTTAGTCAATTTCGTCATCAATTTCTTGTACCATTCACTATCCTTGAAACTTAAATTATTTGCTTCATTTAATTGGATTTTTTGTTCCTCGGTCAACAAGTGATACGTAATATTATCTACTGCACTCACGGTAATTTCTATTGCTATCAAAAGGAAAAGAAACACGAATAAGAATACGGAAACCATTGGGAATTTTATAAAAGCAGGTCTGTCTCCTGAGTCAATAAAATATTCCATTGCCATAAATACAGCGAAGAAAATAACAGGTACCCTAACGTATGCTGGAATTAATTTTTTCATTTTCTAAATTTTAAAAAATTATACTATTTAGTTGTCTCTCAATGGAATTTGGCTTAATTCACTAATCGTTTCTTTTTTATAGGAGAACACCCATAAACCAAGGCCCACGAAAAAGACGAAAAAAATCAATAGGGATAAGATGGGATACATCGCCACACCTTCAATCGTTTCCATATTATGTTTTATTTGTTCGAACATGACTTTTATTTTTTAGCAATATCTTTTACTTTAATATCGGTTCCCAGTCTTTGCATGTAAGCAATCAAGGCAACGATTTCTCTTTCGTTCATTGGAACAAATTTCTCTCCTCTGGCTTCGGCTTTTTTCTTGCTTTCGTCATAACTTTTCACAAAGTCAGGATCATTTTTCAAGCTTTCTTCAATTGCAACAGCTTGTTTTCTTAAATCATCTAAACCACTTGCAATTTGAGCTTCTGTATAAGGAACTCCAAGCGTAACCATAGCTTGCATTTTCTTTTGAGTCAAAGAAACATCCATCGGTTTATTATCAAAAAGCCATTTGTAACCTGGCATAATAGATCCTGCAGATATACTTTGTGGATTCCAGAAGTGGTTAAAATGCCAATTGTCATTGTATTTTGCTCCAACTCTTAATAAATCCGGGCCTGTACGTTTTGATCCCCAAAGAAATGGATGGTCGTAAACGAATTCCCCAGCTTTAGATTGCGGTCCATAACGTTCTACTTCACTACGAAACGGACGAACTGACTGAGAGTGACACCCTACACAACCTTCACGGATGTATAAATCACGTCCTTCTAATTCTAGTGGAGAATACGGTTTGACACTGGCAATAGTTGGAATATTAGATTTAACCATAATTGTAGGAACAATTTGGATAACACCTCCAATTAAAATAGCAACAGTTGCCAAAATGGTTAATTGAATAGGTTTTCTTTCTAACCAAGGGTGAAATTTTTCTCCTTTTACTCTACCTGCACTAATTTTTATTAACTCAGGAGCCTCCGCTAATTCGTCTTCAATTTTAGAACCTAATCGAACCGTTTGAATTACATTGTATACTAAGGTAAACATTCCGATTAAATAAAGGGTTCCACCAATAGCTCTCATCCAATACATTGGCATAATTTGAGTTACTGTTTCCAGAAAGTTACCATACGTTAAAGTTCCGTCCGGATTAAATTGTTTCCACATAGATGCTTGTAAAAAGCCGGCAACATACATTGGAATCGTGTATAATATAATCCCTAAAGTACCAATCCAAAAGTGGAAATTAGCTAATTTTAGAGAGTACAAACTACTTTTAGTCATTCTAGGAACCAACCAATAAATCATACCAAAAGCCATAAATCCGTTCCAAGCCAATGCACCTACGTGAACGTGAGCAATAATCCAATCTGTATAATGCGCAATAGCATTTACGTTTTTCAAGGATAACATCGGCCCTTCAAAAGTGGCCATTCCGTATCCGGTAATTGCTACTACGAAGAATTTTAAAACAGGTTCCACACGTACTTTATCCCAAACCCCTCTCAAGGTTAACAATCCGTTTATCATTCCACCCCAAGATGGAGCAATCAACATAATAGAGAAAGCAACTCCTAAATTTTGCGCCCAGTTAGGCAAAGCAGAATATAATAAATGGTGCGGTCCTGCCCAGATGTAAATGAAAATCAACGACCAAAAGTGAACAATTGACAATCTATAAGAATATACCGGACGATTTGCCGCTTTTGGAACAAAATAATACATCAATCCTAAGAAAGGTGTAGTCAAGAAAAACGCAACCGCATTATGACCGTACCACCATTGCACCAAAGCATCTTGAACCCCGGCGTAAACGGAATAACTTTTCATTCCGGAAACCGGTAATGCCAAACTATTGAAAATATGCAAAACCGCAACCGTTACGAATGTCGCCAAGTAAAACCAGATGGCAACATACAAATGGCGCTCTCTACGTTTTAAAATTGTTCCAATCATATTGATACCAAAAACAACCCAAATCAATGCAATGGCAATATCTATTGGCCACTCCAGTTCTGCATATTCTTTAGAGGTACTGTATCCAAGTGGCAACGAAATGGCTGCCGCTACGATTATTAATTGCCAGCCCCAGAAATTAAGATTACTCAAAAAATCACTGAACATTCTGGCTTTCAACAAGCGCTGCAAGGAATAATAAATACCCGCAAACATTGCGTTCCCTACAAAGGCAAAAATAACCGCATTGGTGTGTAAAGGTCTTAATCGACCGTAACTCAACCACGAAATCCCATCGGTAATATTTGGAAAAAGAAACATAAAGGCCAATGTAAGTCCTACTAACATTCCTACTACTCCAAAAACAATGGTCGCGTAAATGAAGTTTTTTACAATTTTGTTATCATAATAAAACTGCTGCATTTCCATAAATAAAAAAATTAAATGATTGAAAAATTTAAAAAATTACTGTTGAATGTCACAAAGTCTCCTGGCTTTCGATGTTTGACTTCTCAACTTTGGGCTGAATTAGCTCGTCGTCAAATAGCATTCTGACTGACGGCGTATAATCATCGTCATATTGACCCGTCTTTACTGCCCTTATAAAAGCAATAAAGAAACCAATGGCGACTATTATACTGATGGAGATTAATAAATAAATGACACTCATACCTTAATTTGTGTTAACAAAGTTACTTTTACGTTTCCGAGTAAAACATGACAATTATCATACTTATTGCTTTTGTTAAATAAATGTGAAGAAAAAAACAAATCGTGCTCAATTCTATTTATTCCGAGCATAATAACTACTCATCACTGTTACAAAACTTACAATGGTTATTGTACTCAACGGCATGATAATAGCTGCGACCAAAGGCAATAAATTCCCGGTTATAGCAAATGATAATCCAACCACATTGTACAGTAAGGAAAGTCCAAAACTCATTTTGATGGTGGTAATAGAGTTTTTAGACAACTTCAAGAAATAATTCAATTTTTGAAATTCACTGGCATCCAAAATAGCATCACAAGCCGGTGAAAAAACATTTACATTTTCAGAAATGGAGATTCCTACATTGCTTTGCGCCAAAGCTCCGGCATCATTTAATCCATCTCCTACCATCATCACATTTTTGCCTTGTTCCTGCAAATTTTTAATGAATTCTAATTTCTGTTCCGGTTTCTGATTGAAAATCAATTCCGTGCCTTTCGGCAAAAGTTTTTCAAGAATAGCGCGTTCGCCTTCGTTGTCACCTGACAAAACTTTGATCTGATAGTTGCTTTTTAAGTTTTTAAAAAGTTCCTCTAGACCTTCTCTGTATTGATTATTAAAGATGAATTTCCCGTAATAAACATAATTTATCTTAATATGAACCGATGTTTGCTGAACGTTCTTTTCTTCGATTTTTTCAACAAATTCGGCAGAACCTATCTGGACTTGGTGACCAAAAATGTGTGCTTGAATTCCTTTTCCGGTGATTTCTTCAAAATGATCTACTTTCAACTTTTTGGTGTCATTTACTGATTTATTTTGCAAAATTGGAATCGGCAAATAATCATATAACATTCGGCTTAACGGATGATTGGAGGCGCGAAGCACATTCTTTACCAGCAATAAATTCTCATCGGAAAGAACGGTTCCTTCATAAGAAATATTCGATTTTTTATTGGTTGTAATCGTTCCTGTTTTATCAAAAACTATCGTATCCACTTTTGCTAATTGTTCAATAACCAAAGCATTTTTGAGATAAAATTTCTGTTTGCCTAAAATTCGCAAAACGTTCCCAAAAGTGAATGGCGCCGTCAATGCCAAAGCGCAAGGACAAGCAACAATCAATACCGCAGTAAACACATTGAAAGCGGTGTTGGCATCAATAAAAATCCAATATCCAAATCCTGCAAAAGCAATCAGTAATAAAATAGGTGTAAAATAACGACTAATGCTGTCAGTAATCGTTTTGTGTTTTTGCTCTACATTCTTTTGGAATACATCATTACTCCATAATTGCGTCAGATAACTTTGGGAAACGGAATGTAAAACTTCCATTTCAATTACTTTTCCTATTTGTTTTCCTCCTGCAAAAACTTTGTCTCCAGATTGTTTCGTAATAGGAATTGCTTCTCCGGTAACAAAACTATAATCGATTTCTGCCTTTTCAGAAATTAGAATCCCATCAACGGGAATCAGTTCTTGGTTTCTAATGAGTAATCGATCGCCTTTTTCAACTTCGTAAATCGCCACACTTTCTTCTGATAAATCCGAATTAATTTTGGTAATCGCTATTGGAAAATAGGACTTAAAATCTCTTTCGAAACTCAAAAAACTATAGGTTTTGATTTGGAACATTTTCCCCAAAAGCATAAAGAAAATCAATCCAGTTAAGCTGTCGAAAAAACCAGAACCATAATCCATAACGATATCAAACGTACTTCGCACAAACATCACAACAATTCCCAAAGCAATAGGAATATCGATGTTGAGCATTTTAGATTTGATACTTTTATACGCAGAGACATAATAACCACTTGCCGAGTAAAAGAAACTTGGTAATGCTAAAACAAAAATCAACCAACGGAAGAAGCCACGATATTGGTCTAACCAAAATTCTTTTACTTCAAAATATTCAGGAAACGAAAGCAACATAATATTCCCAAAACAGAAGAAAGCAACGCCAAGTTTATAAGTCAAACTTCTATCTACATCATTACTTCCCGTTTCATAGTTTTCTAAACTAATATAGGGTTCATAACCAATGGAACTCAATAAATAAACGATCGTTTTGATAGAAACAACTTCTGGATTGAAGGTGATTCGGACTCTTTTTTCAGGAAAATTAACCTGCGAAGTGCTTATTCCTTTTTGAAGACGCTGTAGATTTTCCAGAATCCAAATACACGAGCTACAATGAATATGTGGAATACTAAGTGAAATAATTGCGGTTGAATTTTCTTGAAATTCCAATAATTTGGATACAATACTCTCATTGTCTAAAAAATCATATTTACCATTAATATCTTGCGGGGTTGCTCCAGGGGATTTTTCAAAATCATAATAACACGTCAAATCATTCAGACTGAAAATTTCGTAGACCGTTTTACAACCGTTACAACAGAAATTTTTAGCATCAAAAATAATTTCGTCTTCTTTAATAATGTCTAACCCACAATGGAAACAGTTTTGTGTGTCCATAACTTTGCTCATTTTACCTGGAACAAAGGTGATTAATTGAATAATTTAAAAATATGATATTTGTCATATTAAAGAGTTAGTTTTGTAATTCCAATAAATCACATATACTATGAGCAAATGCGAACAATGTATCGTCAGAGAATTTAGCTCTTTAAAAGCCTTAACTAAAGACGAATTAGTTAAACTCTCCGACTGTAAAACTTCCCATATTATTAAAAAAGGTGAAGTTATTTTTGAGGAAGGTGAGAATGTAAATGGAATTTATTGTATCAAAGATGGTGTGTGCAAACTGACCAAATTGAGTGCAAACGGCAAAGACCACATTGTGAAATTAGTTACTAAAGGAGAATTACTGGGGCAACGCTCAATGATTAGTGATGAACCGGTCAACTTAAGCGCTGTAGCTCTTGAAGATATGCAGGTTTGTTTTATTCCAAAATCAGAAGTGATGGGATATTTCGATAAGAATAACCAGTTTTCAATGAATGTGATGAAAAGTATTTGCGGTGATCTAAAAGAAGCCGATGATCACATGGTAAATTTAGCTCAAAAAACAGTCAAAGAAAGATTAGCCGAAACGCTCCTTTATCTGTGTGATACTTTTGGAAAAAACGAGGATAACTCTTTAAAAGTACAACTTTCAAGAGACGAATTAGCCAGTATAATAGGTACTGCCACTGAAAGTTGTATCCGTTTGCTATCGGATTTTAAAAAATTAGGTCTGATTGAATTAACAGGGAAAAAAATTGTTTTAAAAGATATCAATGCGCTAAAAAAATTAGCAGAATAGCCAGATTCATTTTATTCTTTCTTATTCATTACAAAATAATACACCGGAATTCCCAGCGCCACAATACACAATCCTAATCCCGTATTAAACGTATCATAAATCAATAAAGTGAAGCAAATTGCCGAAGTCACTATAATATAAATGGCTGGTACAACTGGATATCCAAAGGCTTTGTAAGGCCTATCCGCATTGGGTTCTTTTTTTCTAAGGATGAAAACACCCAAAATAGTCAGGATATAAAACAACAACGATGCAAAAGTTGCGTACGTTAATAAATCACCAAATTTTCCAGAAATACAAAGCACACAAGCCCAAATACATTGCACCCACAATGCTTTCGCCGGAACCTGATTTTTATTGAGTTCTGTTACTTGTTTAAAAAATAATCCATCTTTTGCCATGGCAAAAAATAATCTTCCTCCCGAAAGGATCAAACCACTATTGCATCCAAAAGTGGAAACCATGATTAACGCAGCCATTACAAATACACCTACATTTCCCATTATGATACTTGCTGCGGCCGCTCCTACTCTGTCGTTGCTGGCAAACATGATTCCTTTACTCAAACTATCAGCAGTATTTGGAGTTCCTTGCATTGGCAACAAAGCCAAGTAAGCCAGATTAGCCAAAACATAAATAACAGTCACAATCAGGGTTCCAAGAAACAAACTTCGAGGAATATTCTTTTTCGGTTCTTTAATTTCTCCTGCGATGAAAGTCACGTTGTTCCAAGCATCACTGGAAAATAATGAGTTGATAATCGTTGCTCCTGCAGCACCCAAAATAGCCATTCCAGCTAATTTTGTTACTGTAATTGTTCCGTCAGGATTCACAACCGTTTTACTGGCTTCCCACATATTTTCAAAATTATTCGACAAAACATCCGTTTGTAAACCAACATACAATCCTAAAATTATTAAAGCGAATAGTGCAATCAATTTAGCAGAGGTAAAGATTAACTGAACGGTTTTTCCACTTTCGACACCTTTAGTATTGATATAAGTTAGCAGAATTATACTGAAAATAGCCAATACTTTTTGGTAGGAAAAAACAAAACCGGTCCCAACCGTAAAAAGACTTTGATCTAAAACAGGAAAGAAGATAGCGGCATAATTAGCGAAAGTAACTGCAATTGCAGCGATAACTCCCGTTTGAATTACCGTGAAAACAGTCCAGCCGTACAAAAAAGAAACTAATCTTCCGTAAGCGCGTTGTATATAAACGAATTGTCCTCCCGCATTAGGCATCATTCCTGCCAATTCTCCATAACTCAACGCGGCAGCAACAGTGATTAACCCCGTTACCAACCAAATGACCAATAACCAGGCCGCAGATCCTATATCTCTCGCCATGGCTGATGTTACAATGAAAATTCCGGATCCTATCATGGAACCGGCTACTAAACTCGTGGCATCTATTAATCCTAAAGAACGTTTTAACTCGGTTTTATTTTCTGACATTGGTAAATTAATTATTTAAAACTGAACACTAATCCCGAAGTATCGGGACTGAAATCTGAGCACTGATTACTAAAATACTGAATACTATAACTTCTTCGCTTCTTCCCAAAAAATATCCATTTCAGCTAAAGTCATGTCCATTAAAGGTTTTCCTAATTCTCCAGCTTTACTTTCTAAATATTGAAATCGCTTGATAAATTTTTTATTAGTTCGTTCCAAAGCATCTTCAGGATTTACATTCAAAAATCGAGCGTAGTTAATCATCGAAAATAAAACATCTCCAAATTCGGCTTCAATTTTATCCTGATCACCTGCTTCAACCTCAACTTGTAACTCTTCCAATTCCTCTTGAACCTTATCCCAAACCTGATGCGATTCTTCCCAATCAAAACCCACTCCTTTTACTTTATCCTGTATTCGGCTTGCCTTAACTAATGCAGGTAAACTTCTTGGAACACCTTCGAGAACAGATTTTTTGCCTTCTTTCAATTTTAGTTTTTCCCAATTTTGTTTCACTTCCTCTTCATCTTTAACCACAACATCACTATAAATATGCGGATGACGGTGAATTAGCTTTTCACAAATTTCATTACATACATCCGCCATATCAAAGTCATTCGTCTCGCTTCCTATTTTGGCATAAAAAACAATATGTAATAACAAATCACCCAATTCTTTTTTGACTTCGTTTAAATCATTATCTAAAATAGCATCGCCTAATTCATAGGTTTCTTCAATAGTCAAATGACGCAAGGTTTGCATGGTTTGCTTTTTGTCCCAAGGACATTTTTCACGCAAATCATCCATAATGTCTAATAATCTTTCGAAAGCTTGCAGTTGGTTTTGTCTTGAATTCATCAGAAATTGTTTTTGGTAAAAATAAAAAAATCCTGTTCAGAAAATAGCTGAACAGGATTAAATATTATTGTAGTGTAAAATTACTCTTTTTTAGCTTTTGCTTTTTTAGCAGGGGCTTTCACTTCAGCTTCTGGAGTTTCTTCTGCAACGGCAGCTGGAACTTCATCCGTAACTAATCCTTTTGCTTGAAGCATATTGTACCAGTTCAGAACTTTTTTGATATCAGAAGGATAAACTCTTTCTTCATCATAATCCGGTAAAATTTCTTTGAAATAAGCCGTTAGTTTAGCATTGTCTTCTTTATGAGAAAGTGCTGGACCTTTGCTTTCTTTATCAGCAATTTTTTGCATAATCTCAGCTAAAGGTTTTTCGCCTTCATACGTATAAATTGAAATTTCAGACAATAAACTCACATTACTTTTCAAGTTCACTGTGATTTTTTTTCCGTCTGCTAATGATTCTGCTACAAAGCCAGTTCTTGTTTGCACTTTCAATACATATAAACCTGGTTTCCCAGAAATGGCTAATATTTTTTCTAAATTCATGTTTTGTGTAATTATTATTAAGAATTTGACTTATTTATTTTTTCTTTAAAACCAAAAATCATACCAAGCGAAGCCTTAGATTTACTTTATCTTCCTTTTTTGGCAAAAAATTTCATGCGGTAGTCTTGGAATGTTTTTCCTTCTAAGATATTTTTCAATTTCTTCTGAATCAACCGTTTTTTTAATGATGATATTTTATCCGTAAATAAAATTCCTTCAATATGATCGTATTCATGTTGGATTACTCTGGCGATTAATCCGTCAAAAACTTCTGTTTTCATTACAAAATCCTCTTCGCAATATTCGATTGTGATAGTTGGATTTCTGTAAACATCCTCTCTCACATCCGGAATACTCAAGCAACCTTCATTAAAACTCCACTCTACACCTTCTTCTTTTATCATTTTTGCATTGATAAAAGTTCTCTTAAATCCTTTTAATGCTTTTTGTTCCGCATCTTCTAATTCTTCATCATCACTAAAAGGAGTGGTGTCGATTACAAATAAACGAAGTGCTAATCCCACTTGTGGCGCAGCAAGTCCCACACCATAGGCATTATACATGGTCTCATACATATTGGCTATCGTTTCTTTCAAGTTTGGATGTTCTGGTGAAAGAACTTCTCCTGTTTTTCTTAAAACTGGATCGCCATATCCTATAATTGGTAAAATCATTCGTGTTGTATTAAGTATTTTCTACTGAAATTGGAATATTTTTCCTTTTCATTCAGTTTGCAAAAATAGTAAAAAAATAGACAATGAATAATCTGCCGTTAAATATTAGCTAATATTTACAATTTAAAAGAAATCACCTCCTTTATTGGTTGTATAATTCATACAAATCTTACCTTTGCAACAATACTATGATATGATTTACAAAATCCGAAAATTTACCGACAGCACTTATTTTACCAATGCTATAAAAGTCACTATTGCGGCAGTTATTCCCGTGGTGATATTTTCGTTTTTGGGCAAATTTGAAATGGGTTTTGCTATAGCTCTTGGGGCAGTTTTCACTTACCCAAGCGATATTCCAAGCAGTCTGAAACATAAAATTAACGGTGTTCTGGTAACTGCTTTTCTGGTTGCGGGTATCAATTTACTTGTTAATATTGTATTTCCATATTCTTGGATTTTCTATCCATTTTTGGCGGTTTTAATTTTCCTCATATCGATGCTTTCTGTTTACGGGCAACGCGCTACCATGGTTTCTTTCTCTGGTCTTATTGCCGTTTCATTAGCATTTGCAAGCATCAATACCGGTTGGGCAATGCTCCTTCATGCCGGATTAATACTTGCCGGTGGTTTATTCTATCTGTTGATTTCACTTATTTTTCATTACATCAGACCGCATCGTTATGTGGAGTTACAAATTGCGGAATGTATCAAGCTTACCGCCAAATATTTGAAACTGAGAGGTGATTTATGGACCTTGAATGCTGACAGAAAATCAATCATTGAAAAACAATTGCATCTTCAAGTCGAGCTCAATACCATTCATCAAAATATTAGAGAAGTATTAATTAGTAGTCATACAACTTCAGGTTCTTCCAATCAAAACCGTAAAATGCTTTTGGTTTTTATTTCGTTAGTAGAAATTCTGGAACTCGCGCTATCTACAGCATTCGACCATGATAAATTACATCAAAAATTCGATGATCATCCAAAGGTTTTACATACGTATCAAAATTTAGCTTACAATCTGGCTGCTAGCTTGAAGCAATTATCTAAAAGTGTTAAAAAAAGTACGAAATACATTTCTAAACATACTTTACTGGGCGATTTAAGTGCCTTACAGCTTGCTATTTCGGATTATGAAAATGATTTAGGGAAAACTACTGCTTCCGAGGGCGTTTTTATGTTGACAACGATGTTGCAATACGCTGAAAAACAAGTCGAAAAAATAAAAATTGTTGAGCGTGCTTTTTCTCTTGCTTTTAATTCTCAGGATATAAAAGGAATCGATACCGATTTGGAAAAATTTCTGAGTCCACAATATTATCCGTTGAGCACTTTGACCCAAAACCTGAGTTTTTCCTCTACTATCTTCAGACATTCCTTGCGATTAACCATAACTTTAATGCTTGTTTTTTTTATTGGAAAATTTCTACCCTTCCATAATGTTTATTGGATATTGCTGACCATAATTGTAATTATGAGACCGGGTTATGGCTTAACTAAAGAACGTTCTTTTCACCGAATTATTGGTACAGTGATTGGTGGATTAGTTGCTTTCGGGATTCTTTTCATCGTAAAAGACAACATCATAATCAGTGTTCTTTCTATTGTTTGTATGCTGTTGGGATTCTCTTTTACACAAATTAATTATAAGGTGAGCGCAATTTTTGTCACCATGTATGTCGTTTTTATTTATGGAATAATTACGCCTAATATTGGTGATTTAGTTCAATATCGAATCTTGGACACTGTTGTGGGTGCTGCTTTAGCATTTTTGGCAAACCACTTTTTATGGCCTTCCTGGGAATTTTTAAACATTCCCTTATATCTAGAAAAAGCAATCAAGGCAAACCAAGATTATTTAAAAGAAATTTCAGTTTTTTATAATAAAAAAGGGAATATTTCTACTTCCTATCGTCTAGCGCGAAAAAATGCTTTTATCGAAATTGGGAATCTGATGGCGTCATTTCAAAGAATGGTTCAAGAACCTAAATCAAAGCAAAAACAAATGCCGCAAGTATACAAACTGACTGTTTTAAATCATTCTCTATTGTCATCTTTGGCTTCATTAGGAACTTATATTCAGTCCCACAAAACCACAACTGCATCTGACGCGTTTAATGTAGTGGTTGATACTGCCATTAAAAACTTAGACAATTCAATTGCAATCCTGAAAGAAAATGATGTAGCACTTAAAGAAAACCTTCCGCAAAAAGATTTAGCGTTGCGCTTTACAGAGCTAAAAAACATTCGGGAAAAGGAGTTAAAAGAAGGAATTCCTATCGATGAAGAGGCGTTTCAACTGAAAATGCAGGAAGCTCAATTAGTAATTGAACAATTAATCTGGTTGACTAATTTGTCTGAAAATATTTTAAAAACTACAAAAATATTAAAGAATTCATAACGAAAAAGGCGCTAAAATTAGATATTATCTAAAATTCAGCGCCTTTGTAATTTTTATAAAATTCTAATTATTTAGTTTTAAAACGGTAGCGGTATCTTTTCTAATTTCCTTTAATAAATCAGGATTCTCATTTAATTTCTGACCAAAAGAAGGAATCATCGTTTTTAATTTCTTCTGCCATTCCGGCGTATCAAATTGATCTTTAAAACACCTACCTATCAAATCAACCATAATAGAAACAGCGGTTGAAGCGCCAGGGGAAGCACCCAGCAAAACAGATAAAGAACCATCGGCAGTGGTAATGACTTCGGTACCGAACTCCAGAATCCCGCCTTCTTTTTCATCTTTCTTAATCACTTGAACGCGTTGTCCTGCTCGTTCAAGAACCCAGTCTTTAGATCGTGCTCCTGGAACATATTCTCTTAAAGCGTTTATTCTATCTTTAGGAGACTGACGTACTTGCTGAATTAAATATTTAGTAAGTGGTATATTCTTGATACCCGCGGCAACCATAGGAATAATATTGTCTGGTTTTATAGATAATGGCAAATCTGAATAGGAACCATTTTTTAAGAACCGAGTTGAAAAACCTGCAAAAGGACCAAAAAGCAATGCTTTTTCTCCATTTATCATTCGGGAATCAATATGCGGAACAGACATTGGCGGAGCGCCAACACTAGCTTTACCATATACTTTGGCCTGATGTTTTGCAATCACTTCTGGATTGGTACATTTTAACCATTGCCCGCTCACAGGAAAACCACCGTATCCTTTTCCTTCTGGAACATCTGCTTTTTCTAGCAATGGTAATGAACCGCCACCGGCACCTATGAAAACAAACTTGGTATATGCTTTTTTCTTTTGGCCTGAAGCCAAATCAGTAATTTTTATTCTCCAAGATTTATCTTCCCTTTGTTTTAATTTTTGAACTTCATGGTTAAAATGAATCGTAACGCCTTCTAATTTTGTCAAATAACCAAAAATACTTCGCGTTAATTCTCCAAAATTCACATCGGTACCAATTGCCATCGAAGTAGCGGCAACTGTTTCAGATTCCTTTCTGCCCTCCATAACCAAAGGCATCCATTTTTTTAACTCCGAAAAATCAGTGCTGAAAACCATTTCTTCAAAAAGAGGATTCGCCTGTAAAGCTTCATATCTCTTTTTTAGGTACTCCACATTTTTTTCACCCCAAACAAAACTCAGGTGTGGAATGCTTTTTATAAAATTTTCGGGAGATGGAACTTTATTTTCTTGAACGAGATATGCCCAAAACTGTCGCGAAACCTCAAACGACTCCGCAATACCGATTGCTTTTTTAGGATTTATGCTGCCATCTTCACTTTCTGGAGTATAATTGAGTTCGCAAAAAGCAGAATGTCCCGTTCCGGCATTATTCCATGCATCAGAACTTTCGGCGGCGGCAATATCAAGGCGTTCGTAAATTTCAATTTTTATATCCGGCTGCAACTCTTTAAGGATTAAACCAAGAGTGGCGCTCATAATTCCAGCTCCTATAAGAACTACTTCACTATTTGTACGTATGGTTGTATCAGGCATAACTAGATTTTAAAGTGCAAAGATAATTTATATAATTGCAAAAAAAAGCATAAATTTTGACTCAAAAGTTACATTTATCAAACCTTTTCAGCCTAAACACTGGTTTTTTGTCTTGATTTTAAAATCTTTTACTGGACAAATAATCCTGAAGCATTATAGTTGCCGAAATTTCGTCTATTAATGCCTTATTTTGACGCTGTTTCTTGCTGAGACCGCTGTCAATCATGGATTGAAAAGCCATTTTTGAAGTAAAGCGTTCATCTACCCGAATAACTTTCATGTCGGGAAAATGATTCGTGAAATGAGTTACAAAACCTTTTATTATAGAAGCACTTTCGGAAGGTTGTCCATTCATTTGTTTGGGTTCACCAATTAGAACGGCTTCTACTTTCTCTTTGGAAAAATAGTCTTTCAAAAAAGCAATTGCGGTTGTAGATGGAATGGTTGTAAGTCCTGAAGCTATAATTTGCATTTCATCGGTAACAGCTATTCCGGTTCGTTTTTGTCCGTAATCTATGGAGAGAATTCTTGGCATTTATATATTTTTTTCAAAGGTAACCATTTTAATTTTCCGATTCTCAGCAACAACGGAAAAGTAACTTTCTTATCATTTTTTTGCCAAGAAACTTTCAAATCATCGTAAATCAAGTCTATTGGGTTTTTATTATTCTTAGAAATATAATGCTGTGTCGCTGACCAAGTTTCTAGATATCCGATTAATTCTTCAAAAGTCCAAGTAAAATGGTTTTCAAAACTTTTCGTAACAATTTCATCAAATGGAAATGGAATCGTTTTGTAATTTTCATCCAAATACTTTCGCTCAGTATCCCAATAAGGACCAATTGTATTATGATAAAAATTTTGCAATATCTTATCTGAATCTACATTGGTGGAAAACAATCCATAACCCAGAACGGCAAATATTCCATCTCGTTTTAAGATTCTATAGATTTCTTTGTAGAACAAATCAAAATCAAACCAATGGATGGCTTGTGCTACAGCAATTAAATCAAATTCCTGATTTTTAAAAAGGGTATTTTCGGCCTGAGATACTTTGTAGATAATATTTTTGCCAGGAATAGCTTTATCAAGTTGTTTCTGACTAATATCAATTGCATAAACCGTTTCAAAAAATCTCGAAAGTTTATGTGCAACCTGACCATTTCCTGTAGCAACATCAAGAGCAACTCCTTTATTTTTGACAAATGAAATCAAATAATCAATCATTTCATCTGGATATTGAGGCCTGTATTTTGAATATTCTGTTGCTTGCTTGGAGAAATTATCTTTCATCTTTTAGTTCTTTTCATTAATACTCCAAATTTATAACTTTTAAAAATATTAAATAAACAAGAAGTTAAATCTGTAACATTTTCAACCCATTTTGCTTTTTTGCTTTTGGTTAAAAATCCTATCTTTGTCAAAAATTATCAAAAAAAATGAATCCATTACAGCCGATTATAGAACAAGCTTGGGAAAACCGTGCTTTGTTACAAGAAACTACAACTACTGATGTAATCAGAGAAGTTATTGAATTATTAGACACCGGGAAATTGCGTGTTGCCGAGCCAGTTGGTGAAGGTTGGCAAGTAAATGAATGGGTTAAGAAAGCGGTGGTTATGTACTTCCCTATTCAAAAAATGGAAACATGGGAATCTGGAATTTTCGAATACCATGACAAAATGTTATTGAAAAGAGGATATGCCGAAAAAGGAATTCGTGTGGTTCCTAATGCTGTTGCGCGTTACGGTGCTTACATTTCAAGCGGTGTTATTTTGATGCCGAGTTATGTAAACATTGGTGCTTATGTTGACGAAGGAACTATGGTAGACACATGGGCAACCGTAGGAAGTTGTGCTCAAATTGGTAAAAACGTACACTTAAGCGGTGGCGTTGGTATTGGTGGTGTTTTAGAACCTTTGCAAGCGGCTCCGGTAATTATTGAAGACGGTGCTTTTATAGGTTCACGTTGTATCGTAGTTGAGGGCGTTCATGTTGGTAAAGAAGCCGTTCTTGGTGCCAATGTATGTTTGACTGCATCAACAAAAATTATTGATGTTACTGGTGAAACTCCTATCGAAATGAAGGGTTTTGTTCCTGCCCGTTCGGTAGTAATTCCTGGAAGTTATACAAAATCGTTTCCAGCAGGTGATTTCCAAGTTCCTTGTGCATTAATTATTGGAAAACGCAAACCTTCAACAGATTTGAAAACATCGTTGAATAATGCGTTGCGTGAATATGACGTAGCGGTTTAATACGCTTTCATTGATAAACCTTACAAAAAAACCTATTGGATATTTCAATAATTATAGTCAATTACCGGGGTTGGAAAGCCTTAGACGAGTGTTTAGAATCTATTGATTCCATTAGATCTAGAACATTCTCATTTGAAGTTATCATAGTGGATAACTCTTCTAATGACGGACAATTTCCTGTTTTTAAACAAAAATATTCCAAGTTTACATTTATAGAAAATACTGGTAATAATGGTTTCTCAAATGGTTGCAACTTTGGTGCAAGCATTGCTACGGGAAACCATTTCCTTTTTTTAAATCCAGATACAAAACTTACACTTGAAGCTTTAGAAACGCTTTTGCAAACTGCTTTTTCACATCCTGAAATTGGAATTTTGTCTTGTCTTCAAATAAATGAAAACGATGTTTTTTACAAACAGAATAATTTATTTCCCGCTTTAGGACGTTTTTTTGGAATCTCAAGAGCCATCTTTAGAAAACTGAATAAAGCCAAATTAGAAAAACGTTTCAACAATGCTAGCGATTTATTTTACCCGGATTGGGTTACTGGAGCTGTTATTTTTATTAGCCGAAAATGGTTTGATAAAATTAAAGGTTGGAACGAAGATTACTGGTTGTATTTTGAAGATGTTGACTTTTGTAAAAAAGTTTCTGATCTTGGAGGAAAAGTTGCCGTAACCAGAAAAGCTACAATTTTCCATCAGCATGGCGGTGCCTCACGAATAAATGTCAAGACAAAAGCACTCACAAAAACCGAAGTAATTATTTCTAAACACGTCTATATCAGCAATCAATTCTCAACACGAATTCAAATCTATTTGCAAAGTCTATTGATTATAGGAGTCCTTCTGGAGAAAACATTATTATCTATTTTAAGTTTATTTTTATTTTTTATTCCAAAATTAAAAGTGAATCGATTGATGCTTCAAAACTTATTAGTTTACTATTTTAATGCGCTCCAAAAACAAACATGGATTAGTCCTCGAGCGATGAATTACTTGAAAACAAAAGCTTAATTCTCTAATTTTCTCCAAATGAAAATATTTGTAATTCAACAAAAAATGATTGGTGATGTTTTAGTAAGCTCCATTTTATGCGACAATCTGCGAAAAGCGTATCCAAAAGCGCAAATTGATTATATGGTTTACGAATCTACAATCGCTGTTTTACAAGGAAATACAAGTTTTGATAATCTTATACTTTTTAAAGAAAAACATCAAAAAAGCAAATGGGAATATTATAAGTTACTGAAATCTATTCGAGCAGAAAAATATGACATTGTCATTGACGCGTATTCCAAATTAGAAAGTTGGTTAGTGGTATTATTTTCTGGTGCTAAACAAAAAATATCGTACTGGAAAAAAGGAAGAGAATTTCTTTATACGGATACCGTGAAACGAAGAAAAACATCCAATTCTAATTTGGGTTTAATTATCGAACAACGATTAGCATTGTTAAATCCTTTGCATCTGGATATTGAATTAGAGACTTTTCCCCGCATTTATGTATCGCAAGAAGAGAACGATTTTGCCACTTCCCTTTTTGAATCGCACGGAATAGACCAATCCAAAAAGACTATAATGGTCAGCATTATTGGAAGCAGTCCAGACAAAACCTATCCGCTGAAATACATGTCGCAGTTAGTGGATTTTATTGCAGCTAAAGATGATGTCAATATTCTTTTTAATTATTTTCCAAAACAAATTGAAGAAGCAAAAACAATTTATAATGGCTGCCAAGAAAGCACAAAACAGAAAATTTATTTCTCCGTTTTAGGCAAAAGCATCCGAGAGTTTATTGCTATTATGAACCATTGTGACATGATTGTTGGTAACGATGGCGGGGCAATAAATATGGCAAAAGCATTAGAAAAACCGTCTTTTATTATTTTTTCTCCATGGATTGATAAAAAAGGCTGGGCCACATTTGAAGATGGAATCAATCATGTTTCACTACATTTAAAAGAGTTTAAACCCAATTTATTCGAAGGCAAAACAGCTAAAATCGTAAAAAAAGAAACCATTTCATTCTACACAGAATTCACTCCTGAATTAATTTATCCTACATTAAATACTTTTTTAGAAACACATTTAAAATAAACTTTTAAAGTAAAAATTGAATTTACTCCGAATGGTATATTTTTGTAAAACAGTAAAAAATTAATGAAAGACAATCCCAATAAGAACATTTCAGTTTTAATAATCACATTAAACGAGGAAAATCAAATGAAGTCGCTTCTGGCTGATTTGGATTTTGCTGATGAAATTATTGTTGTGGATTCATTCAGTACGGATAAAACAGAAAGTATTTGCAAATCATTTGACAAAGTCACTTTCGTTCAAAATACATTCGAAAATTATTCATCGCAACGGAATTTTGCGATTTCTCAAGCAAAAAATGATTGGATTTTATTTTTGGACGCAGATGAAAGACTGACTCCTACATTAAAAAATGAAATCATAATTACGGTAAATACTAACCAAACATATTCGGCTTTTCTTTTTTACAGAACTTTTATGTTCAAAGACAAAGTCTTACATTTCAGTGGAAATCAAAATGATAAAATATTTAGGCTTTTCAATAAAAATCATGCAGCTTACACTAAAGAAAGGCTCGTACATGAAAAATTAAAAGTCAATGGGAAAATAGGTGTGCTAAAAAACAAACTCATTCATTACTCCTATTCCAATTTTCAAGCATATAAATCAAAAACCATTCGTTACGGAAAATTTAAGGCTCAGGAGAAATTTTTAAAGAGACAAAAACCTTCAATAATATTGCATTTTTTGCATCCTGCCTATAATTTTTTATTCAATTATATTGTGCGATTAGGATTTCTTGACGGAAAAAAAGGATTGATTATTTGCTATTTAAATGCAAATTCCGTTTCTACTCGATATCAAGAATTGGAACAACTTTGGCATGCCGAAGAATCGCTATCGCCAAAACAATAATTTCTTTTTTCGAGCAATCTTTCTGTGAAATTTTGTCTGAAAATCATTGGTATAAAAACACATTTTAGCAAAAACTTCATCGTATTTTTTACCGTAAAGTTTAGCATATTCATCACTCATGATAGCCAGCATTTCTGTTTTTGGCGTAAGCCTGTTGAAATTTTTCATACGAGAATCAAAATCCATCATATCATGAAAATTCATTCGGTTTAAATCCACCAAGTAAAAACTGTAAGCGTTGTTAGCCTCTTTTTTGATTAATGTATTTCCAGGTGAATGATCTAAAAACTCGATTCCTTTTTGATGTAAATCAAATGTAAATCGGGTAAACTGTCGCAAGATGTTCTCGTGATCGGGATAATCAGGTTGCAGCACTAATTCTCTAAAAGTTAGTTCAGCCTGCAGATGTTCACTGATGTAGAAACTTTTTTCCAGTCCTGATAATTTGAAATTTTCGGCATAAGCAATAGGCTGAGGAGTTCCTATTCCGTTTTCAAGCAATTTATTCGCATATTCATAAGAACGTCTGGCTTTAGATTTTCTGAAATATTTATAAGCCACTTGATTGATAATATTAGGGATTTTAAAGGATTTGATATTAATGGTCTTATTTTCTAAATCAAATAGTTTAATCTTATTTCTTTGACCGTCACCAAATAGTATTCCTGTTGTATCAAAATTATTTACAAAGTTCCTAATTTGTTTCTCTAAAGATTTAAAAGAAGGGTTAAAGATATATTTCATAAAAAGCAGAATTGAAAGACAAAAGTAAGTATTGAATTCAAGACTTAAAATATTTAATGTAATTTTACCCGAATTTTTATCTCTATTACTGATTATTTGTCAACTTTGAACAAAAGCAAACAGCATAGTTAGACCAACTATTTCTTGAAAAATAGTGTATTAAAAAAAATAAATACAAGATATCAAATCGAAAAACCAACATTAAAATGAAAAAAAAATAATGACAGTTCTACACATATCTGCAGTAAAAAGTTGGGGTGGCGGCGAAAATCATATTGAAAACTTATGTTTTGAATTGGCGCAATCAAATCCTGAAGTCACCAACATCGTTTTATGTGTAAAAGATGAACTTTTTCATCAACGTTTATCAAAGACTAATATCATCACTGAAACTGCACCTTTGTCTATTAATATGGATCTTCGTTTTGTATTAAAAATAATTAAGCTGAATAGAAAATACAAACCTGATGTCATTCACCTGCACGATCCGTCCGCAATTGTTCTGGCTATTGTAGCTGATAAATTTGCCGGTTTACCACCTTTTGTATTCAGCAAAAAAACATCGTTTCCTATAAAAAATAAAAAGCTGACTCTTTATAAATACAATTATTCTAAAATTAAGAAGTATTTATGTGTTTCGGAGGAAACAAAAAGAATCACAGAAGAATCCATCATTGATAAAGATAAATTAATTACGATTTATCACGGAACTAATATTGGAACTAAAAATTCTCAAACACCATTTCTACTGAGAGACAAATTTGGGATTGATCCTTCTACAAAAATAATCGGAATTATAGGCAATCATATCCGGGCCAAAAATTTTGAAACTCTGATTGAGACCGTCAATATAATTGTGAATGTACAAAAAAGGACAGATTTTATTTTCATCCAAATAGGAAGTCATACAGATCGTACTGAGGATTTATTGCAAAGTGTAAAAAGTTTAAATTTAGAAAAAAACCTTTTATTTCTCGGCTATATGCCAAATGCGTCAAATTTCATTCCGCAATTCGACTCACTATTATTAACCTCACAAAGTGAAGGAATTCCACAAGTAATTTATGAAAGTTTCTATCATGAAGTCCCTGTTATCAGTACAAATGTTGGGGGAATACCTGAAATTATACAAGATGGAGTTAATGGACTTTTAGCTCCAAAACAAAGCCCTGAAATTTTAGCTGAAAAAATTGAATATTTATTTAATAATGAGAATATGATATCTAATTTTGTCGCTATTTCTAAGGAAAATCTGTTGCAGTATTATACCACATCGATTATGGCACAAAAAACGCTACAACAATATAAAACTATTTTGAATGGAAAATATTAATGACGAAATACATAGAGCCTACGAAGTCATAAAAGAAGGCGGAATCATATTATATCCTACGGACACCGTTTGGGGAATAGGTTGTGACGCAACAAATCCTGAGGCTGTCGCCAAAATATACAAACTCAAAAAAAGAGCCGAAACGCAAAGCATGATTGTTTTGATGAATGGCGAAAAAATGATGTACAATGTTTTTAAAGACATTCCTGAAGTAGCCTGGCAAATCATTGATTTATCCGAAAAACCTACGACCATAATCTTGGACAAGCCAAGAAATGTAGCTCCAAATTTAGTTTCAGGTGACAACTCACTAGGAATTCGTATTGTAAAAGAGCCTTTTTGTTTTAAGTTGATGGAAAAAATGAAAAAACCATTGGTTTCAACATCTGCAAATATCTCCGGACAGCCTACTCCTATTGCCTTCAAAGATATTAGTCCGGAAATTATAAAAGGTGTAGACTATGTTGTAAATTTGCATCGCGAAAAAATCGCAGGTAAACCTTCGACAATCATAAAATTGACGAACGATTCTCAGGTAAAAGTGATTCGGAAATAGTTTGCAGTATTCAGTTTCCAGTTTTCAGTTTAGCAACTTTAGACTTTAGACTTTAAACATTTTTAAAATGAGCATTAAAACTTCATATAAAGAAGCCTTAAATAATAAAATTTTCGAAGTCATTTCTCAAGCTTCACAAGAACTTAACTTTGACAGTTATGTGATTGGTGGCTTTGTTAGAGATTTACTTTTGAACAGAGACTTTAAAAAAGACATAGATATTGTTGCCGTTGGCAGCGGAATTGAATTGGCTTTAAAAGTTTCTCAACTACTTCCTAATAAACCAAAAGTTCAGGTTTTCAAAACCTACGGAACAGCAATGTTGCGCTTTGAAGACACCGAAATTGAGTTTGTAGGCGCCCGAAAGGAATCCTATCATTTTGAAAGTCGGAATCCTGTTGTAGAAAACGGAACGTTAGAAGACGACCAAAACCGTCGTGATTTTACCATAAATGCGCTGGCTATATCTTTAAACACAAAGAATTTTGGAGAATTATCCGATCCTTTTAACGGACTTGAAGATTTAAAAAACAAAATTATCAGAACTCCTCTGGATCCAGATATTACTTTTTCTGATGATCCGTTGCGTATGTTGCGAGGCATTCGTTTTGCGAACCAACTGGGTTTTGAAATTGAAGGAAATTCATTGGAATCAATCGCAAAAAACGCAGAGCGCATCAAAATCATTTCCGGAGAACGCATTGTTGATGAATTGAATAAAATACTTTCGACAGATAAACCGTCTGTTGGATTTTTGTTATTATTCAAAACCGGACTTTTAGATATTATTCTTCCTGAGTTGACCGCGCTGAACCAAGTTGAAGAAATTGAAGGCCACACACATAAAAATAATTTCTATCACACGCTGGAAGTTGTTGATAATATTTGTCCGCATACGGATGACGTTTGGCTGCGGTGGTCAGCATTGTTGCATGATATTGGAAAAGCGCCAACGAAACGTTTTAATAAAAAACAAGGTTGGACTTTTCACGGGCATGAATTTCTGGGCGGAAAAATGGCTAAAAAAATATTTGAACGTTTGCACATGCCATTGAATCATAAAATGAAATTTGTGCAAAAAATGGTGATGATGAGTTCGCGTCCGATTGTATTATCCCAAGATACAGTAACGGATTCTGCGGTGCGTCGATTGGTTTTTGACGCAGGCGAAGATGTTGAGAATTTAATGACTTTGTGTGAAGCAGATATCACAACCAAGAACCCAAATAAATTTAAGAAATACCATAATAATTTCGAAATCGTCCGAAAGAAAATTGTCGAAGTCGAAGAGCGCGACCAGGTTCGTAATTTCCAACCGCCAATTTCGGGTGAAGAAATCATGAAGATTTTTGACCTAAAACCTTCCAAAGAAATCGGAATGCTGAAAGAAGCCATAAAAGAAGCCATTTTAGAAGGAGAAATTCCTAATGAATATCAGGCAGCATATGATTACATGTTAAAAAGAGCCGCAAAAATCGGATTAAAGATTAACGCTTGTTGAATTAACATTTAATTGTGTTTCAAATATCTTTGTACAAATTAATTTCAAACAATGAAAAAAGAGAATAATTACGTTATCATTTGGTTGTTATCAGGATGCTTATTATTGTTTATGATGGTTGTAGTGGGAGGAATTACCCGATTGACAAATTCTGGATTATCAATGACCGACTGGCATTTAGTAACCGATACTTTTCCACCTTTAACAGAAGAAAAATGGTCACAAGCCTTTGAAGAATATAAAAAATTTCCTGAATATCAAAAAATCAATATCCACAATGATTTTACGCTAAGCGATTACAAATTCATCTATTTTTGGGAGTGGTTTCACCGTTTTATAGGTAGAATAATTGGTCTGGCATTTATAGTCCCATTTGTTTATTTCTTGTTTAAGAAACGTCTTTCGACTGCTACCATTAAAAAATGTGTGGTTTTGCTTTTCATGGGCGGTTTTCAAGGATTTTTGGGTTGGTTCATGGTTCGTAGTGGTTTAATTGACAATCCCGATGTAAGTCATTTTAGATTGGCTTTACACCTCACATTTGCTTTCATTACGTTTGCGTATACACTTTGGGTTGCTTTGGATTTAATTTACCCAAACAGATCCCAAGTAATAGTTCCTTTGCGTAATCTTGCACGCGTTGCATTAGTATTTCTTGTTATCCAAATCATTTATGGTGGGTTCGTTGCGGGTCTAAATGCAGGTTTAATTCACAATCACTGGCCTTTGATGAGCGACGGACAATTCATCCACGAAAGTGTTTTCATTGAAAAAAGCACGTTGTTTTTGAATTTTATCGAAGGAAAAAGCGGTGTTCAATTTGTTCATCGTACGATGGCTTATGTCGTAGTTGGACTTATTTTGGCGTTGTATTTTACAAGCCGCAAACACCTCCTTAGCGTACTACAGAAAAAAGGAATCAAGACTTTGGTGGTTATTGTATTTTTACAATTTGCATTAGGTGTATTTACTTTGCTATACGGTGTCCCGTTGTGGTTGGGATTGTTACACCAAGTAATGGCTTTCTTTTTACTGACAGCAATGACATTTTCTTTGCACCGATTATCCAAATAAAATTATAATTCAATACCAATATTGCCTGACTATATTGTCACATTTCTTTGCTTATTAACGTAAATGTCTAAACTTGCCGCTCAAGATAAATTTTTAGATTTATCAGATTATGGAAGAACTTTCGGAAAATTTCTCGCCAATCAATTAAAAAATACCCGTTTTACACCTATACATGTTACGTTGCTTTTTGGCGTTTCCGGTCTGATAGCCATTTACTATATTTTAGATAAATCGTACTTTTTAGCTGGTTTTTTCATCTTACTAAAATCCGGAATTGACGCTGCCGATGGCGAACTGGCTCGCTTAAAAAACACTCCTTCGTACACCGGAAGATACTTGGACAGCGTCTTTGATATCATCCTGAATTTTCTGTTTTTAATGACGATTTGTTATGTCTCAAAAACATCATTTTGGCTAACTATTTTGGCCTTTATTGGTATTCAATTACAAGGAACTTTATACAATTATTACTATGTGATTTTACGAAATAAGTCCGTTGGCGGAGATACAACTAGTAAAATTTTTGAGTACAAATCACCCAGAGCTTTACCAGGAGAAACGCAAAAATCGGTCGATATTTTGTTTCGCATTTACACCATCGTTTATGGAACGTTTGACAAGATAATTCACTTTCTCGATAAAGATGCATACAAAGTAAAAACCTTCCCTAACTGGTTTATGACTTTGGTTTCTATTTACGGTTTAGGCTTTCAGTTATTGATTATAGCAGTAATGTTACCAGCAGGTCTAATCAATTATATCATCCCTTTTTTCATTCTCTTCACTGTATTGATTTTTGTACTAATTGGCATTCGAAAGACGTTTTTTAAGGTGTAAATTCATCATAGAGAATATCTATATCCAAAATACAAATAACAGATTACCATTATATTATCATCGAACACTTGTAGTTATGATTTAATATCTATTTCGATTTAATAAATCCCCTCAATACATATTAGACAATCCCATCTACAGGAATTATACAACAGATTCACAGAATTGTATAACAATCAAACAGCTTAAAATCACCAAATTTGTAAAGAACAAATAGTAATTTAAAACTTAGATATTATGCCAAATTCAAAAGAGATTGAAGGAAACTGGAATGAGTTGAAAGGAAAACTTAAACAGAAATTTGCCGATTTGACGGATGATGATTTACTATACGAAGAAGGAAAAGAAGATGAAATGTGGGGTAAATTACAACAAAAATTAGGCAAGACACAAAAAGAAATTAAATCATTATTTGATTAATTTTTAAATCCTAAAGGTACTTAAAACTGTTTCAATTGTTAGAGTCAAAAAATTTCATTTTAGGATTTTTTGAGTCACATTTGAAACAGTTTTTTTTTGTTTTAAAACTACCCAATCCACGTCTTAAAATCAGATACTTTTTCTCTACTTACAATCACATCTTCTTCCTTGAAAGAGGGCAAAATAACTTTCAAACGAGAATTGCTGTACACGACAATTTCTTTGATTGCTTTCAGCGGAATTATAAATTTTCTGCTGATTCGAAAGAAATCTGCGGGATCTAATTCCTGCTCTAAAAGTTCCAACGTACATTCGATTAAATAATTCCTATTGTCAAAAGTATGGATGTAGGTTCCTTTATTTTCGCTAAAAAAACATTCGATTTCATCAATCGAAATCACTTTCAAATGTTGGCCTATTTTTACAGTAAATCGTTTTTTATAGTTTTTCTCAAACGGATTGGTCAACATCCTTTTGATTTGCTCAAAATCAATTCCAAGACTTTGTGTTTGCAATTCCTGTTTTGGCAAAAGAGACTTGAATTTTGCAACAGCAATTTCGAGATCATCTTCATCAATGGGTTTCAAAAGATAATCGATACTATTTAATTTAAAAGCCCGAAGCGCATATTCATCATAAGCAGTCGTGAAAATTACGGCGCTCTTAATTTCAACTTTTTCAAAAATTTCAAAGGACAACCCATCCGACAACTGAATGTCCAGAAAAATCAAATCCGGATGTTCATTTTTAGAAAACCAATCTAGTGCTTCTTCCACGGAATGCAGCATCACTCCTACTTGAATATTTAATTTCTCCAGTTTTCTTTGCAGTAATCTGGCAGCTGGTTTTTCGTCTTCAATTATTATTGTTTTCATTTTTTAAGTTAGAGGTTAGAAAATAGAGAATGGAAGTTAGCGGTTTTACCGAATAACAAAAAAACTGATTCCGAAGCTTCGGGATGAACATTTATCCTTACTCCCATTTTTCACTTTTTTCTTTCTCCATCAACTCCTTTATTTTTTTCTCTTCCCAGTTTCTCCCAAAAATCCAATTGGGCAAGAAAACAGAAAATCCGTGCGCCACTATTCCTATTCCCCAAAAGAATGACGTGAAGAAATTCTCTAATTTGAAATAGCTTTCTCCTGGATCCAAATCTCTAATATTGATAAACATAATTAATATATTTACGGCTATGTACACTATTAAATGCGTATAAAAACCTTTCAATCGCTTTACTTCCCGTTGGGCGGCAGCGTACTTATCTTCTGGCTGAAATTCTCCAAACCCAAAATTATAATTTCTTTTCATTTTGATGTTATTAAGTGACATTTACTATTTAAAAAGCGATTCAATTACATTGAACAAATTAGGCATTACGTCCAAGTATCTTTTCATCCATTTTCTTTTTCCATAAACTCCTTGATTTTTTGTTCTTCCCAATCTTTGCCAAAAAACGGCATATAGTTAAAGACTTTCATACCATGAAAAATCACTCCAATTCCCCATCCTAACATTGGCCAAAAAAACCATAAATGCTCCGGAGATGTTACTAGATTTATGATTAGCAAAGCAATATTAAAGACAATATAAGCGGTCAAGTTCCCGTAAAACCCTTTAATTTCTTCCACTTGTTTTTTCGCTTCAAAATAGCGCTCTTCATTTTGATATGTATTTTCCATGATTTTTTATTTAAATTTTTCTACGTTTAAAATGCCTCTGATTCTTATTTCCAAGTTTGTTTATGCTCATCTTTGCGCAAAATTTCCTGAATTTTTCTTTGTTCCCAATTGGAACTGTACCCAAAAACCTTGAAAGCATGCATCGTTAATCCAAATCCCCATCCAGCTGCAGAAAACCAAAACCATTGAAAATGGGGCGAAAAAGTTAAATTGATGAAGATTAAAAATGGAATTACACAACAATAAGAAATCAAGTTTGCGTAAAATCCTTTGAGTTCTTCCACTCGTTTTTTGGCGTTGTAATACGCACTATTTTCGTTATAATTTGAAGTTGTTTCCATAACTAAAATTTGTTTTGTTAGAATCGGTATTTTAACCGTAAATGTTTCTTCATTTTGGGCAATCAAAACTTTCCTGTTGGTAATGATTCCATATCTGTTGATTATGTTTTGCAAACCAACACCTTGACGCTCCTGCAAAACTTCTTTCTTTTGATAATCGTTTTGAACTGCCAGATAATCGCCTTCCACATAAATCCTTATGTGCAATGGTCTTTGTTCACTAACCACATTATGCTTCACCGTATTTTCCAATAAAAGCTGTAAAGAAAGCGGTACTACTTTGGCTTCAGCCGAAATTGTAGTTGTTGGCAATTCATAAAATAAGCTGTTTTCAAAACGCATTTTTAATAAATTCATATACGTTTTGGCGAAAGCCAGTTCCTCATCTACCGAAACCAGTTCTTTATCTTTTTGTTCCAAAACATAACGGTAAATCTTAGATAACGAAGTCGTAAATCGTTGTGCATTTTCCGGATTTTCTTCAATCAAGGAACTCAGTACATTCAAACTGTTGAAAAGAAAATGAGGATCAATTT
This sequence comes from Flavobacterium sp. CAN_S2, assembly GCF_015752255.1. Classification (NCBI taxonomy): domain Bacteria; kingdom Pseudomonadati; phylum Bacteroidota; class Flavobacteriia; order Flavobacteriales; family Flavobacteriaceae; genus Flavobacterium; species Flavobacterium sp. CAN_S2. Next base: position 170,134 of record NZ_JADOVA010000002.1, on the reverse strand, counting down.
GATTTTTTAAGCTTTCAAACTTCGCATTTGCCGTTCCTGCGATGATTTTTTGTTCTTTAACTTTATTTTCGTTGTATGCTTTGTAGAAAGTAATTGCATGTACTGACAACGTAACAAAAAAAGTAATGATTATCGAAGCTAGATAATTGGAAGGTTTTTCATTGGCTAAGAAGTAATCAAAGGTATTTTTATTGTAGACAACTTCTTCGAAAATATGCAGTAAAAAAATAACTGTTAATGATACTACAAAAGAACCTATAAAACCCATTACCAATCTTTTTATTGAAAATCGATCTACAAAAAAAGTGTCCAATTTTACAAAAAGCAAAGCATTAGCTCCATAAAGTGAAAAAGTGTACAATGCTGTAAAGAAAAAATGAACCAAAAGCCTTTTGTCAAAATGAATTTCACTACCCATAATGACATTAATCACTTCAATTACAATAAATATAATCAGGGTTAGTTTTATTACTTTTTGAAGTTGTTTGTATAGTATATTCATTTTAATTTGCTTTTTATTCCGATGCTACAATCAAGAAAAAGTTTTTTTCTCTTACTTACAATTTTTCTGTGCTGCTAAAGCTCTGTCCAATCCCCACTTTGGAGAAAAAGGTGTTTCCGGTCTAAAAGTAGCAAAAAGTCCAATAGCTTTTTCAATTTGGCCACACATTGGTTTGGTATCGGTTCCCCAAAATTGCGCTCCACCAATTTCAAATTCGGCCTTACCAAAAATAACTCTTGGATTTTCCGGAGCAATTGCCTGTGCTTTTCCATACAATTCCATCACCGTTCCGGATAATTTTTGTCCGTTTGTCATTGGGTCAAAAGCAATCCAAGCAGTATGAATCATCGCTTGCATCACCAATAATTCGGCATTATTTGGATTTTTATCCATTTCTATATCCAATGATTTTTGTGCTTTCGAAAGTAATAAAGTCATTTGATCTTTATCCTTAGTTCTAAAAGCAGTTGTCGTATTTACTAATGCCACGTAATAATTAGGCAACCAACTTGTTTTTTCCGCAGCGGCAATTCTTTCGAATAAATCCGAAGCTTCGGTGTTTTTTCCTTCGCCCCATAACTGGAACGCTTTTCCCATTCCTTGCTCAAATTGCCCTTGAGCAGATACTAAACTACAGATAAAAAATACGATTGTGGTGATAACTTTTGTCATGATTTCTTGGTTTTAAATGGTTATTTTTTTGATGATTGAAACTTTCTAATTAATTTATACTTCAAAAGTATATCGGTTTCTATTGGTTTAAAATTTATAAATACTGAACTGTAGAATTTGATGGATGAATTGTTTTTTATTAGTTGCAAAGGTTCAAAGAACCAGAGTTAAAGTTGCTCTCGTACCTAAACAACTTTCTTTGCCTCTTTGAACCTTTGGGCCTTTGAACCTTTATAAATTCCTCAACTGATTATCTTTTTTATCATTGCTGATGGTCCAAAAGAATCCTACAAAGAAAAAACGATCAGCTGTAGGAATGATTTCTTTTCTGTTGTAAAAGCCCGCATTGTCTGGATTATTGGCGTATTCGTATCCAAATACATTCTGAGAACCTAAAACATTGGAGACTGAGAAATATAAAATCTTTTGTTGACTCAATAAATACGCCCAATTGAAACTCAAACTGTTGTACGATTTTGTTTTACCATTCATGAATTTTGTTTCGTTTGGATTGTTGTAGGGACGCCCGGAACTGTAGGAATTCGTGAAGCCTATTTGTGATTTCCAGTCATTTATCCAGTATTTTGTAACGATTGACAAACTGTGATCCGCAACAAAACTTGGTGTGACTTGAGAACTGAAATTTTTATAATCTCTCTCCGTATCGATATACGAATAGGAAACCCAATATTCTAAGTTTTTGATTGATTTTCCGTCTCTCCAGAACAAATCCAGACCTTTCGCATAACCCGAACCGGAATTATCAAAAACCGAATTATAAGCTGCCATTTGGGTGTCGAATTTCACTAAATCGCGATAGTCTTTATAATAGGTTTCAGCACGAAACGTTTTTCCGTTTTTATTGTATTGAAAATTCAAAATGTAATGTGATGCCTTTTCGCTTTCAAATTGATTGTTGTTGGAATATTTGATGTATTCCGCACTTGGGGTTTGAGTAAAATCGCCATAAGCGAATGAAAGCTGACTGTTTTTAGCCATTTTATACGCAAATGAAATTCGGGGTGAAATAGCGGTTTCGTCAAGAAAATCATTATTCGAAGCCCTTACCCCTACTTTGGCAGCCCATTTTTTAGAGAAGAAAATATCAGCTTCGGTATAAATAGCTGCAATGTTCGCATCGTACCCATTGGTGAAAACCGAACCTAAATTTTCGTTGAAATCTTCGTTGAATTGGGTCACAAAATAATCTGCTCCAAAGGAAAGTTTCACTCTTTCTGAAAAGCTTTTTCTTAATTTTAATTTCAAATGAGCTGCATTTTCATCATTCGACACTTTATCCGAATCTAAATTTATTTTGTTGTTGCTGTAGCCATAACTCAATCCAGAAGTAATTTGCCAATTGTTCCCAAAAACGCCATTGTAAGACGAATTCAAATAGAAATTATTGTTGTTTAAATCCACTCTGATTTTCTCCGCTGAATTGATGCTTTCCTGATTAATATCAAATTTTGAAGAGTCAAAAGCAGCGTATACTTTCAAAATCCCATTATTGAAGTTATAACGATACACCGTTTCTCCGGACAACGATTGAAAAGGACTGTTCCAATCCACGTTTTGAGGAATTGCTGCTTGATAAGGCGCTAAATTGATATAATTCGCATTGACGCTCAACGAACTTTTTGCCCATTTTTGAGTATTCCCAATACCTAAACCAACAGTCATTAATGATATTTCGGTTTTATTTTGGTCCGGGTCATCTTGTGTATTCAACAATAAAACACTGGATAACGCTTCGCCATATTCAGCTGAATATCCTCCTGTAGAAAAAGAAATTCCGCTGAACAGAAAAGGAGAAAACCTACCTCGTGTTGGCAAATTATTTGTGGTTGCGCCATACGGTTGCGCCACCCGAATTCCATCTACAAATGTTTGTGTTTCATTGGCCTCGCCACCACGAACAAACAATCTTCCGTCCTCACCTACCGTTTGTGTTCCCGGCAACGTTTGCAAAGCCGCAATAATATTTCCCGCTGAACCCGCAGTAGTTACAATGTCTAATGGTTTCAAAACTGAAACTCTGGCTTTGTCACCTGCTTCTAATGTTCCGGCCGTAATAACAACCGCATCGAGCGATGTAACACTTTCTCGTAATTTGATGGTTTTATTTTGGAAATTAGCCACATCAATCACTGTTCTTGAAGTTTCATAAATCAAGAAACTCACTACCAAAGTTTGATTCCCTTTTACAGTAGTCGTAAAACTAAAATCACCAGTTTCAGTAGTTGAGGCGCCATCATAAGTGCCTTCGATAAAAACATTAGCGCCAGAAACCGGTTTCCCTTTCTCATCCACCACTTTCCCTGAAATTGTATTTTGTGAAAAAATAGTCAGGCTGAATAGTAGAATTGCAAAAGTGAAAATCGATTTAAGACTTTTCTGAAAATGATTGGGTTGTTGAGTAAATGATGGTTTCATGATGTTTGATTTTGATGAAGCAAATATCTATCGCAAAAATCAGAACCAGAAAAAGTTAATACTGAACTGTTGAAATTATAGGATGAGTTGTTTAATCAATAAATTTTATGACTTGCTACAAAACATAATTAGTGTTTTTTTCTGCCACTGATTCACTGATTTATAATTTGAATCCCTTTTTGAAATTGAAATAATTAAAAAAACAGGTAATAAATAAGGTGCTATTTATTGCCAATAATATGATTTTAATCTGTGAATCTGTGGCTGATTTTGTAAAACCGTTTGTTTTCTATTTAATTGGTATTGTTAATGATAATTTTATTAACATATAATGAAAAACCTTAAATTTGTGTACATTCAAATTTTGAAAAAATGAAAAAATCAATCTTTTTACTTGTATTACTTTGCTTTAGCACAACAATATTCTCTCAGGAAAACACACCCACATTTGATGAAAAACTGGCAAAATCTCTGAATGCAGATGAATATGGTATGAAAAAATATGTTTTTTGTTTATTAAAAACAGGAACTAATACAACCGCGACTAAAGAAGAAACTCAAAAATTATTTGAAGGACATATGGCTAATATCAGTAAATTGGCAGTGGAAGGAAAGCTGGTTGTGGCAGGTCCATTTATGAAAAATGATAAAAATTATCGAGGTATTTATATTTTTAATGCCAGCAGCATCGAAGAAGCCAAAACATTTGTGGAGACAGATCCAGCGGTACAATCGAAACTTTTGGAAGCAGAATTAACGCTTTGGTATGGAAGTGCTGCTTTGCAAGAAACACTGAAAATTCATTCTAAAATTGCCAAAACTAAAATGTAACAGCATATAAAGCAATTTGTTTTGCTCAAATTTATAAATTATGATAACCGAAAAAGAAAAAATGATTGCCGGAGAATATTATTTGGCAGGCGATCCTGTTTTAGTAAAAGACAGACGAAAATCTAAAAATTTACTCCACCGATTAAACGTTACTGAATATCGAGTTACCAAAAAAGCGAGAGAAATACTGAAAGAATTGATTCCTAATGCAGGAGTAAATCTTTATATTGAACCTCCATTTTTTTGCGATTACGGCTACAATATCAGTTGTGGAGAAAATGTTTATTTCAATGTAAACTGTGTCGTTTTGGACTGCGCCAAAGTCACAATTGGTTCCAATGTCTTTTTTGCTCCGGGCGTTCAATTGTACACCGCTACTCATCCGCTGGATGCTGAACTGAGAAAAACACTAGAAAATGCATTGCCTATAACCATCGGCGATGATTGCTGGATTGGTGGAAATTCCGTTATTTGTCCAGGTATTACCATTGGAAATGGTTGTGTTATTGGCGCAGGTTCAGTGGTTACAAAAGATATTCCTGATAATTCTTTGGCAGTAGGAAATCCGGCAAAAGTGATTCGGAAATTGAACGAATAATGAATATTGGAATTACAATTTCTCAAAACTAAATTTTCCTATCTTTGTTATAACAACTTAAACAAATCATAATGAAACATCTTAAAACATTTCTAGTCTTGGCATTTATTGTTGTCGCAAACTCTGTTTCGGCACAATCCACTTTTGATAAATGGCCTGCCATAAAAGAATTTCACGAAGTAATGTCGCAAACTTTCCATCCTGCAGAAGAAGGGAATTTGGCTCCAATAAAAGCACGTTCGGAAGAAATGATGAACAAAGCAGCGATGTTATTAAAATCAGATATTCCAACAGAATTTAGAACTGACGCTATTTTAGCTTCAGCGGAACGATTACAACTAAAAAGCAAAGCATTGCATAAATTAGTAAAGTCTAATGGAACTGATACCGCAATTGTGAAATCAATTACTGATTTACACGACACTTTCCATGAAATTGTGGGACTTTGTTCTGACGCAAAAAAATAAAAAACTAAAGCCTAATCAACCGATTAGGCTTTCTTAATTAAAATACAAATGCTACAACTCAATAAGATTCACCACATTGCCATTATTTGTTCTGATTATCAAAAATCAAAAACGTTCTACACAAGCGTTCTAGGATTAACAATAATACAGGAAATTTACCGTCAAGAAAGACAATCATACAAACTTGACTTAGCACTTAACGGAGAATATGTGATTGAATTATTCTCATTTCCAAACCCGCCAAAACGTCCTTCCACGCCTGAAGCGGCTGGTATGCGTCATTTAGCTTTTGAAGTGAATGACATTCAAAAAACAAGAGATTATTTAGTGAATAAAAATATAACTGCAGAAGCAATTCGTATTGATGAATTTACTCAGAAAAGCTTCTTCTTTATCGCAGATCCAGATAACTTACCGGTTGAATTTTATGAAAAATAAGGCATTTTTGTTTATAAAAAAGTAAAAATAATATCTAAATCGTAAAAGAAAATAGTCCAACCCTTTTTTCAATTCGATTCCGATTTTGTTTCTTTAATTTTGTAATACTCAGATAATTAATTTTTCAAATGAACAATACCACACAAATTAAAAAAAATTATCGCATCATTAAAGTTCAAAAACTAGTTATTGTATCCATATTAATTGGTTTTCTATCGGCTTTTTTAGGTGTTATTTTAAAAAACACTACGGAATATTACGAAGAAATATTTTTTCATCAAACGATTGTAAATCCAATATTCTTTGTTTTTTTTCCAGTTTTTGGATTGTCAATTATTTATTTTCTTCGGGAATATGTATTCAAGAAAAAGGAAAACAAAGGCATAAAAGAAGTTTTTGAAAGCACTAATTCCAATTCAAAGAATTTACCCAGTTATAAAATTCCTTCTCATTTTATCAACGGCTTATTGACAGTCGTTTTTGGTGGCTCTACTGGAATCGAAGTTTCGACAGTTGTCGCTTCGGCAACGATTGGTTCCGTTGCGCAAAGGAAACAAAATGTGTTCCGACAATACAAAACCGAGTTAATTTGTGCGGGAGTAGCGGCAGGAATAACCGCATTATTCAGTAGCCCAATTGCCGGAGTTTTATTTTCACTTGAAGTAATCTCCAGAAAAGTAACTCGGGCATTTGTATTAACAAACTTGATAGCAGTTTCAATCGCTTTTGGACTCATTTATTTGTTGGACGAAAAACCTTTATTTGCAGTACATAATATGATTTGGCATTTAAGAGCTATTCCCTACTTTGTACTGCTTGGAATTATTGCAGGAATAAATTCGGTTTATTTAACCCGTTGTGTGTTATTTTTCAAAGAACAATTTTCGAAAATAAAAGTGCCTTATTTCAAAATAATCTTCGGATCTGTGATTTTAAGCGTTTCTCTTTTTGTATTTCCACAGCTTTATGGCGAAGGATATCATGCCATCAAAACTATTTTTATTAACCCAAATGGAATGGTACTTTCACTTTCAATGGTACTTACTTTTATTGGGATTTTAGTTTTGAAACCCATCGTAACATCAGCCACTTTAGCTTCTGGAGGAGATGGCGGCGTTTTTGCTCCAAGCTTATTTATTGGTGCTTTTTTAGGATTATTACTTGCATTGATTCTCAACACGTATTTCAATGCCGATGTAATTCCGCTAAACTTCATCATAATAGGAATGGCAGCCGTTTTGAGTGCCAGTATTCATGCGCCTTTCACAGCACTATTTCTTGTTTGTGGTTTAACCAATGATTATACGTTGTTTCTTCCAATTTTGGTGGTTTGTTTGATTTCAAAATATACGGCTAAAATGATTTATCCTTTCACCGTATATTCCTATTCTACAAGTTTAGCAAAATAATTATCGATGGCAGTTCAAAAAATAAAAAGGAGTTACCGCAAAACGAAGTACATTCTGTACAAAGAAACTTTAGTTGATTTCAAAGAACATTTCTGGGCTTTTCTCGGTTCTTTTATAGGCATAGGATTAATCGCTTTTTTACAATCTCAAACACTTCCAGAATCTGATGTGGTTTATTTAATCGGTTCCTTTGGAGCATCCAGCGTATTGGTTTATGGTGTCATCCAAAGTCCATTGGCACAGCCTAGAAATCTTATTGGAGGGCACTTAATTTCTGCAATCATAGGCGTTACAGTATATAAATTCGTTCCGGATATCGTTTGGTTAACCGCTCCACTTGCTGTTTCCCTGTCAATTGTTTTTATGCAAATGACTAAAACGTTGCACCCGCCCGGCGGCGCAACGGCACTGATAGCGGTAACTGGTTCAAACGAAATTAAAAATCTAGGCTACTGGTATGTATTTTCTCCTGTTTTAACCGGTGTTCTTATTTTGCTGGCCGTAGCTTTAGTTTTTAATAACATGACATCAAATAGACAATATCCAACTCATAAAAAATACCATCAGTTCCGAAAAAGAGTCGCAAGTGTTTTTAAAATTAAACCAAACGACTAAAAACTTTAATTTCGGAGGTAAATATTTAGTTCTAAAACAAGATTTACTTTTTTCCTTTTCTTCGAAAATATTTCGATATTGATGGATTCCTTGTTTACGCATACGCAAAAATATTATCAACAAATCGAAAATCTGAAATCTAAATCTAAAATTATATTTTACCTTTGACCTTTCATAAAAACAAAGATTATGGTTTATAAATTTAGAGTGATTCTAGACGCGGAAGAAGATGTTTTTAGAGACATTGCAATACTTGAAGACGATACCTTAGAAGATTTGCACAATGCAATTTTCAATTCCTTCGGTTTTGACGGAATGGAAGTGGCTTCTTTTTATACTTGTGATGAAACTTGGAACCAAGAAGAAGAAATTTCACTTTTTGATACCGGTGATGTTCCTGGCGAACAAAAAATCATGAGCGATTACCAATTATCCGATATTTTAGACAAGCAAAACACCAAAATTTTATACGTCTATGATTTCATAAATATGTGGACATTCCTTGTAGAGCTAGCTGCGGTAGAAGATCAAGTTGTTGGAAATTTATATCCTGAAACTATTTTTTCTCATGGAGAAATGCCGGATGAAGCAATGGAAAAAAACTTTGAATCTGACAATGCCGATGATTATAACGCCGAATTTGAAGATGGTTTAGACGAAGATGATCTGGACATGTTTGAGGGCGACGATAGTTTTGAAGATTATGGATTTGAGGAGAACTGGAATTAAAAACTGAGACGATTAAGTATCAAGAGCCAAGATAAAAGACCTTTTTTGCTGTCTTTCATCTTGGTTCTTTTATCTAAAAAACATAAAATATGATCAACTTATATAACACACACATCGAAAACTTATCCATTCACAGAGTGGGAAATAAAAGTAGAAACGAAGCCATTTTTTTATCGGAGCAACCATTTAATCTGAATGATGAGATTGTGCCTTTGATGAAAGAATTTTTCTTTAAACCTTTTAGAGAGAAAGAAGAAAACTATTTTCAGTTTGCACATGAAATTGATTTGGACTATAATGATATGTTCAAATTTGCAACGGAAGTTTTTGATAATCCAAGTACGATTCATGATGTTTCTAAAAAAATTACTACGCACTTATTTGAACAGTCCAATCATCCTCACATTAAGAATGGTGAAGTTTACGTAACGTATTTAACGAACGTGAGCATTGATAATAATGTGGTGGATGCTATAGGAATTTTCAAAAGTGAGATTCAAGCGGATTTTTTGCAGTTTGAAGAAAAAGCAACACACTTAGAAATGATTTTACAACAAGGTGTCAGTTTGAATAAGCTAGACAAAGGTTGTATTATCTTTAATTACAAAAAAGAAGAAGGATACAAAATCCTAACGGTTGACAGCAACCGTTATGATGCCAGATATTGGTTGGAGCATTTCTTATCTGTGGATGCTTTTGAGGACGAAAACTTTATCACTAAAAAATACCTTAAATTCTGTCAGAACTTTGCGAAAGATGTCGTTTTCCCTGCCGAGGACAAGAAAGAAGAAGTGATGTTTATGAACCGTTCGGTAAACTATTTTGCCAAAAACGATGAATTTGAAGAGACAGAATTTTTAAATGAAGTATTAGATAATCCAGACCTTATTCCAGAGTTTAAAAACTACAAAATGGACAAAGGAGAAAAGTACAGCATTGAAGATGTAACCACTTTTCCTATTGCTAATGCCGCCGTTTCTGATGCCAGAAAATCAATCAAAAACGTCATTAATTTAGATACGCACATTCAAATCAAAATGGATTTCATCAACCCTGAAAGTGCCGAAAAATATGTGGAAAAAGGCTGGGACGAGGAAAAACAAATGTATTATTACTTAGTTTATTTCAATAAAGAAGAGAAAAGTTAGTAGCTAGCAATTAGTTCCGTCTGCAGTAGCAGTTTAAAAAACGCTACTTATAAATATCAATCTTCAATTACGAAAGTAGTTGGAGATTTTTTTTTCGAAATAAACGCAAAAATCAACTTCTCAAATTTGGTTTATTTGTAAATTTGCTTTTCCAAAAATAAAAGAAAATGGCTCAAATTTTTTTTAAAGAAAGTCCGTTCAAAACTATGATTTCATTCCATAAGCTAATAGAAGCTTTGGAAGAAATTGCGATTACCAATGTAGATTATCGAGCGAACTATGCCAAAGCATTACTGAAAGAAATTGAACCTTTTCCCGAATTTAGAACAGGGATTGAAAATTTGGATTTACTCCAAGAAAAGGAAACTTTAATCCAATATTTATTAGCGGATTTATTCCCGACCGCTTTAACGAACAATGAAATCAAAGCAGTAACAATTCCGTTTCAGAATTTTACTTTTAATTATACAGAGCGCTTCAAAAAAATAGTAAATGAAGCAGGTGTTTCATTTGACATAGCGATTCGGGACTTTGATGAACATCAATTCTACGTGATGAGTTGTACGCTTATTTTGAATGAATTTTATGGTCAAAAAATTGATTTCAACAAACCTTTATTTTACGATATTCCCAACAAAAAAGGAATCATGAATCAGTACCGTATTTTGTACAATGCTGATTTTTTAGAAATAATTGCCACTGATAAATCACCAAAATTATCGCAAGACGACATCGATATGTTAATGGATAATTATGATGACCTTGATTTGTGGAAAGAGAAATTTCCAGTTGAGAGCTGGATTTTAAAAGGTTTTGGAATTGCAATTCTGTTTGATGCAACCACCGAAAGTTCTATTTCCAAGTTAAAAAGTAATCTCTTGAAACCGGAAAGAGAACAAATAGCGCTACAGGAAAATTTCGAATCCATTTTTCGTTCTATTTTTAAAATAGCTGATTTAAGAGTTGGCGTCATTGTTTACAATGCAGAGGAAGATAAATTTGTAAAACCAACGTTGAATGACAAGAGCCTGAGCAGCTTTATTCTTTCAACTGAAGAAGAAGTACCTTGTAAAAACGCACTATTAGGTTGTTCTTTTGAAAATTTACTGGAAAACAAAAAAGCCATATCCATTTCTAATGTAGAAAAATTTGCTCGCAAACCCGGAAACCAAATATTTGGTAATCATTTATTAAGACAAAACATCCACAGTTGTATTTTTGCCCCTATTATAAAAAACGGAATACTTCTTGGAGTAGTTGAGCTTGTTTCGGCTAGTCCGAGAGAACTGAACAGCATTAATGCCAGTAAGTTGGACTTAATCTTACCTTATTTGATTGATACGGTGGAACGATACAATACGGATATGCAAAACCAAATTGAGGCAATAATCCAAAGAGAATATACGGCAATTCACCCCAGTGTATATTGGAAATTTCGTAAAGAGGCACAGAAATATTTTCAAACGCAGACCCGAGATTACATTTTTAAAGAAATTGTTTTCAAAGAAGTTTATCCTTTGTATGGACAAATTGATATTAAAGGTTCGTCTAATCACCGAAATGAAACCGTAAAGGAGGATTTAAAAAACCAGTTGAATGCGCTTATCCAAATCTTTGACAATCAAAAAACAAAGACGAATTTAGTTTTATTGGAACAACGAAAGTTCGAACTGCAATCTCTTCTAAAACAACTGGAATTCCCTTTGAAAGCAGATACGGAACAACAAATTCAGCTTTATATTGAAAATGAAATCCATCCTATTTTAAGAAATACTAAAACGGATTCTGCCGGAGAAACTTTAGAAAAAAATTATTTTGAGAGTCTGGATGAAAAATCAGGAATGTTTTATCACTCCAGAAAGAAGTTCGATAATGCCATGTCGATTATCAATAAAAAATTAGCGTCTATTCTTGATAAAAAACAAGCCGAAGCGCAAAATATTTATCCTCATTATTACGAACGTTTCAAAACGGATGGTGTAGAACACAATCTTTATATTGGATCTTCGATTGCTCCATCAAAAGCTTTTGACACCATGTACCTTCATAATTTAAGGTTGTGGCAGTTGCAAACCTTATGCGAAATGGAATTGGAACATCACCAATTGAAATATTCCTTACCATATGAACTCGATGTAACTTCATTAATTTTAGTTTTTAGTTCGCCCATTTCCATCCGATTCAGAATGGATGAAAAACGTTTTGATGTGGATGGGACGTACAATGCCCGTTATGAAGTGGTAAAAAAGCGAATTGACAAAGCAAATATTAAAGGAACCAAAGAACGAATTACCGAAAAAGAAAAAATCACGATTGTTTATTCACACAATAATGAGGAAACCGAATATTTGAATTATATCAAGTTTTTACAATTCAAAAATGTTTTGGAACCTAATGTAGAACAATTTGAAGTGGAGGAATTACAGGGAGTTTCAGGACTTAGAGCCATTCGTGTAAAAGTCAGCAATAAAAATTCAGACGAAACTCAAAAAAGCTTTTCGTACCAAGATTTGTTAGATGAGTTAAATTAGGCTTACACCATTTTAAAAGCAATTACAAAAGCAATTACAGATAAAACAATTCCAATCATAAAAAAATTATAAGCAATTCGTAATAAACGATACTTTTTTTCGAGAACCACTCCTAAAAAATACAAATCTTTAATCATTGAATTATACAGGTATTCCTTGTCTTTCATCATTTCATTCATGGCCCATTGGTATTCTGCCAAATCCATTTTATAAAAATTTCCAAAAAAAAGTAAATTCACTTTTTTATCTTCGATATCTTGACGGGTAAAAATCCCTTTAGTCACTTTTGGTCGTGTTGAAAGTATTGCAAAAACAATAGTAATCACACTGGACATCAACATGATAAAAGTAGGAATCATCAGGTGCGCATTCCTTGGGCTGTCTAATTTTGGGATCAAAGTAGAAAGCGCAATAGAGATTATGATAGCATTTACAGAAAGTAAGATGTTAGCTTTACTATCAGCAATACCGCTTAAACTGGTGTGATTGTTCAACGTTACCCGAAACAAAGTATCAATAGCACGATCAGGCTTTTCCTCCTTTTCGCGTTTTTTTAATTCCTTGTCTAATTCTTTATTGGTATTCAATTCCATTTTGTTTCTTTTTTTCTGCAACCTTTTTATATTTTTCTCCTTTAATGCTTGCCAATTTTCCAAAGCAAAATCAGTATAATATTGATGTCTGTTCGATAAAAAATCGATGTTTTCAGCTACCCAATCGGCATCAGAATATGTTTTTTGGTTTAAATTCTCCCACTCTATTCGCAATGCGTTACAGCTTGATGCATATTCATCAGTGGAAAGATGGTAGTAATCCGCATCCTTAATTATTTTTTCAAGAGCAGTTTTTGGCAGATATCCATACGTTGTAGAACGAATTAAATCAGCCACTTTCGCTATATAATCCGCCGATTGTTTATTTTCTGTTAAGAAGTTTGCCGCTATTGCAGCGCTACTTTCTTCATGATTGCAGCAACCGTTGATGTATCCTGTATCATGAAACCATGCAGCAACGAGCAAGATTTCTTTATCAGATGACACTATATTTTGAGAATTAACGAGCTTATTAACAGCGGAAACTACATCAGTTGTGTGCTTTAGATTATGATAGGTATATGAGGAAGAAAGTTTATCTTTGAACAATTTTTCAACAAAGTCTTTGGCCTGTTCTACTAGATTCATGGACATATTTTTATACTACTAAATTATGAAATTATTTTCTGATAATTGTTTTATTACATTCAATAAAGCAGGTTTTATATTATTCTTATCGGGATTAATGATGCAATCATGTGCAACTCATCATGCACAATTTGGACAAAACATTAAAAATCCAGTTACTCTGAACGCAGCAGACAGTTCAAAAATTGCGCATACTTTTTATTTAATTGGCGATGCCGGAAATACCAATGAAATAACAGCAAAACAAACACTCGCAGATCTGGAAAATAGATTAAAAAAAGCAACAGAAAATACGACTCTTTTATTTCTTGGAGATAATATTTATCCAAAAGGATTGCCTAATACTGAACTTACGAACGAACGCATTATTGCCGAAAGTAAGCTGACAAATCAACTGAAATTATCAAAAAATTTCAAAGGCCAAACTATTTTCATTCCTGGAAATCATGATTGGTACAGCGGCATAAAAGGATTAGAACGTCAGGCTAAATTTGTAACCGAATACCTCAACGATAAAAAGTCATTCCTTCCTAGAAAAAGCTGCGGTATTGATGATTTAGAAATTAATAAAAATCTGGTTTTAATCACTATTGACAGCCAATGGTTTCTGGAAGATTGGGATAACAGTCCAACTATAAACGATGATTGCACCATAAAAACCCGGGAAGCTTTTTTTGTCGAGTTTGAGAATCTTCTAATTAAAAATCAAGAAAAAACAGTCGTTCTAGCGCTGCATCATCCATTGATGAGTAATGGATCTCATGGAGGACAATTTTCAGTAGAGAAACAACTTTTCCCATTGGAACAAAAAATTCCACTTCCGATTTTAGGATCTGTTGCTAATTTTTTACGAAAAACCTCCGGCGTAAGTCCGCAAGACATTCAAAACAAGCAATACACCCTTTTTATAAAAAGAGTAAAAACATTATTGCAAAATCAGGATAATGTTATTGTAGTTTCAGGTCATGACCACAATTTGCAATACATTGAAAAAGACAATATCAAACAAATTATAAGTGGCGCGGGTTCCAAATCAGAAGCTGCAAAAGCAATTTTTCCTAATGACTTTTCTTATGGTCGAAATGGATATGCAACACTGGCTGTTTATGAAAATGGAGCCGCAAAAGTTTCTTTTTTTGGTAAGGAAGATAACAAAGAAAAACTTATTTACGAGCAATTGGTCTTGGATGAAAAAGACGATTATAACAGCAAAGTTTTTCCTGCTACATTTCCAAAAACGACTACTTCAAGCATTTATACGAACAAACAAACCAAGAAATCAGGATTTTACAGATTCTTCTTTGGGAACCATTACCGAAAATATTACAGCCTGCCAATAGCCGCAGCAACAACTACTATTGACACCCTTTTTGGTGGACTGCAACCCAAACGTTCCGGTGGCGGCCATCAGTCAAATTCATTACAACTCACGGATAAAAACGGCAAGGAATATGTGATGCGTGCCATGAAAAAAAGTACCACGCGTTTCCTGCAAGCAGTGGCATTCAAAAACCAATATATTCAAGACGAATTTGAGAACACGTATGCTGACGATTTGTTATCTGATTTTTATACAACCGCGCATCCTTACACTCCTTTTGCTGTGGGGAATTTAGCCGCAAAAATTGGTGTGGCACATACTAATCCGAAACTGTACTATATTCCAAAACACAAAGCTTTGAAAAATTTCAATGCTAATTTTGGTGACGAATTGTACCTTGTTGAAGAACGACCAACGGACAGCCAGATAAACGTGAAAAGTTTTGGCAATCCTCTAGCCATTATAAGTACGGAAGACGTAATGAAGAACCTTCACAAGGACGAAAAATTTTCTGTTGATAAAAGTGCCTACATCAAAGCTAGATTGTTTGACATGCTCATAGGAGATTGGGACAGACATGAAGATCAATGGCGCTGGGGCGAATATAAGGAAGGAAATAAAATTATTTACAAACCCATTCCGCGTGACCGAGATCAAGCCTTTACAAAGTATGACGGTACTTTGCTGTTTGTTTTAATGAAAAACGTTGCATTAAGACACATGAAACCTTTTAATGAGAAAATATCTAATGTCAAATTGATGAACCGTGAACCATACCCGTTAGATCTTGCCTTTATAAAAAATGCAGATGAAAATGAGTGGATCAAACAAGCAAAATACATTCAGGAAAACCTTTCAGATGCGGATATTGATGGTGCTTTTAGAAATTTACCAAATGAAGTTCAGGACGAGACAATCAAGGACATCAAACGTAAACTCAAACTGAGAAGAAATGAATTGCATCAATCTGCTTCAACATATTATTCAGTATTGCAACACACCGTATTAATTGTTGGGACAGATAAAAAAGATAAATTCATAATTCAGAACAAAGAAAAAAATAAACTTGAAATACAAGTGTATCGTGTAAAAAACGGAACAGACGAATTGCAATACACTAAAAATTTCACCGCTAAAAAAACAAAGAAAATATGGATTTACGGGTTAGACGATGATGACATTTTTGAAGTAAATGGCGCATCAAACTCGGGAATAAAAATACGACTAATTGGAGGACAAAACGAAGATTCGTATCTAGTTGAAAACGGAAGAAAAATAAAAATCCATGATTTTAAATCAAAAAACAATACCTATAATCTAGATTCTAAAAGTAAAGTTTTGTTATCTGATGACTATGAAACGAGTTTGTACGATTATAAAAAACCAAAATATAATTTCTTTTCAGCACTTCCAAATATTGGTTTTAATCCTGATGACGGTATCAAATTAGGAATTGTAAGTGGTTATGTTGTCAATGACTTTAAACAAAATCCATACACACAAAAACACAGTTTTAAAGCCAATTATTTCTTTGCCACCAAAGGATATGAACTGATTTACAATGCTAATTTTCCAAAATTATTTGGCAAATGGAATTTAGATTTTGAAAGTCGATTTACCAGTCCAAATTTTACCATCAATTATTTTGGTTATGGAAATGAGACGGTAAATGCTGATGATACTTTTGGAATGGATTTTAATCGCGTTCGTATCAAAATGTTGAAAGTGATGCCAACCATAAAACGAGTTGGCAAATACGGTAGCGCCATCCAGTTTCAAACCAGTTTTGAAAGAATCACTGTGGAACAAACCATGAATCGATTTGTAGACATTTCTGGAGATATAAGTCCCGCTGTTTTTGATTACCAACAATTTGCAGGAGCAACCTTAAAATACAGTTTTGAAAATTACGATGTTCCTTCCTTTCCAACGATGGGAATGGGATTTTCTATTGCTGGTACGTGGAAAATGAATTTGGATGATACCAAAAGAAATTTCCCTGCCATAGAAAGTAAATTAAATTTTAACCATAAAATTGATGCTAACGGAAAGTTAGTTTTGGCCACCATCCTGAGGGGAAAAATGGTGTTGAATGATAATTTTGACTTTTACCAAGGTGCCACTTTAGGCGGTGACTATGATTTAAGAGGATTTAGAAACGAACGTTTTTTAGGAAACAAATCTTTTTATCAAAGTAGCGACGTACGCTGGAATTTAGGCAAAATAAAAAGAAGTATTATCCCGATGTCTTTCGGAGTTTTAGGAGGTTTTGATTATGGTAGAGTTTGGCTGAAAGGCGAAAGTTCAGAGAAATGGCACCAATCTTTTGGTGGCGGATTATGGCTTAACGGTCTGAATGCATTGACGGCACGTCTGACTTATTTTAAAAGTGTCGGCGAAGAAGCCCGAATTGCTTTTGGGTTAGGATTTGGATTTTAACATTTTTATGGAAACATCGTAAACGTTTCCTCCCAGACTTTTGTTTCTTTCATCGGCAATGAACAAGCGATCATTGTCAGTGAAGCAAGCCGCTTCTTTTTGGGAAAAATGATCTAATTCTAATATTGTTTTTGTTCCCTTTAGAAAATTATCCCCTTGAAAATTTTCAAATAAAAAGAGTTTATCATGCGTTAAAATTGCAACTTTAGTCTCGTCAGGGCTAATCGTTGCACTTGTAATAGCACAAGAATTATACGCGTCACATGTTTTGAATTCCCACATTAAAACCGCTTGATGAAAACCGGGCGTATTTGGAATTTTATATAAAAATGCGGTTCCATCAAATCCTTTACTTCGGTTTTTTGTAAAGAGATAGAAATTATTTTTAAATTCAAAAAAACCTTCTACATCATAAAACATTTCAGATTTTTTAGGTGGGAAATCTTTCTGTTCAGGATAGGCAAAGGAAACTTTATAAACCGGATTTGTACCTTTAGAAGTTAAAGCGTTTTTATCGATTTTATAAATGCTTAAATCCTGTCTTTCATTATCATTATTACCAAAATCACCAATATATAAGTTTCCTTCAGCGTCTTTTGTAATATCCTCCCAATCGATATTCTCTGTGTTTTCGATGGTAATAATTTTCGCAATTTTGCCATTGGAATCTAATCCATAAATGGCATTGGCATTCCCACGGTCCTCCAAAGTCCAAAGTAAATCAGTTTCAGGACTGTATATTATTCCTGAAACTTCTTTTAATTTGTTCGGCAGCGCATAGAGAGTTGTCAAGGATTCCGATTCTTGCTGACAGGCAAACAGAGCAAAAACAACGACATAAGAGCAATATTTTTTCATATTATTAAAACGATAATTGATACTAAACTGAACATTAAATACAAGAATAATTTAAATTCTATTTTTGAATACCTTATTTCCTTTGAAATTTCTCGTGATAAATTCGAACGCCGCAGTCATAATATTCCCCATTGATTTTGCCTTTTTAAAATTTAAATCATTGGTATAACGATACAATTCCATTTGCAATTGTTTCAAATGAGGTTCAGGCGCAAGTTCATCCTCACCCATAATCTCTAACAACCTGTTTATTCTATTTTCTGCAGAAAGAATTCTTTTGGCCAGCACTGATCGTTCCTCATCTTTATATTGTTCGATTGAACTGTCCTGAAGTTTATCCTTGACCAATTTTACCATTGGGTAATTTTCTTTAAAAAACTGCGGGCGATAGACTTTGAAATTTCCCTCGTAACACTGTTGGTCAAAATCGATTGCACGAATTTTATAAACGACGTGATCAAAATCATGCGTGGGAACAATCACATAATTATAGGAACGCATATCCCCTAATAATCGAATCATGCAGCGTTCATTGAACTTTACAAATTCTTTGGCTATTTGTGATTTCTCGGTTTCTGTACAATCAGCCAGTAAGGTTTTGATAAACACATCGCCGGGAATTCCCATAATATGTTCTTCAATCAAAGTGTCTTTGTAGACTAAAAAGTTGATTTTATCAGGTGACAGAATGTGTTCCAGCTCTAGCCCATAAACACGGGAAGCATCCGCTTTCTTGATGTAAAAATGAGTGTAATTGTCATTGAGAATATTTCTAACTTTTATTCGGAATGGTTTCGAATTCCCAAAAGTGCAATAATCAATGGAATCCACGTTTAAGAATTTGATAATCCCCAAATTTCCATCCGAGTGTAAGAGCGAATAGATTTTTTTTAGATTCAAATCAATTTCTTCTCTTTCAAATTCATTGTAATATACCCTAATCCATAAGGTATCCTGATCGTTTTTATCATAAACCGTTATAGACCCTGAAAAGCGTAATAAATCATCGTAAAAAATTGAAACTTTAGATAACCGATCAAAACGCTCTAAATACTCCAAAAGGGAATCATTTATAGGATATGATGGTTTTTTGAAAAGCATTATTGGCTCACTCATTGGAAAAAATTTAATACAAAATTACAATAAATTAACCTGCTGAATGGGAATAGTTTCTAAATATATACCCGTTTCAAATTGAATGATTTTAAAGAAAAACAGATCAAAAATTTAAAAACAGAAAGTTAAACTTCCATAAAGAGTACCCTTTCAAATTTCCATCAATTAAATAATATAAATAACATTACTTCCTGCAGAAAAACTAAGTTGAACAATCAATTTCAAAGTTCGCACAAAAACCAGAAATGTCTGTACTGTTTAATCTCTAGGAAGTTATCTGTGAATTTTAGTTTCGACTCAGTAAAGAAGTCTTTTTATGTTAAAAAAACCGACACCGAAGATATTAGTTTTATATTTGGAAGCCCCCTATGCCTTAAAATATTTAAAACCTACTAATGACAGATAAACTTGAACTCTATTTCAAGGCTGCGCAATCAGCCAAGATTGGTATTTGGAAAATGAATATAGAAACCAATCACATTTTCTGGGATATGGTTACAAAATGTATTCTGGAAGTTTCCGATGATTTTGAGCCTGTTTACGGTAGTGGAATCAATTTTTACACTGCTGGTCCAAATAGAGAGCGAATTGCAATGCTTGTTGAAAAAGCGATTAGCGAAGGCATTTCATTTGAAGACAAATTTGAAATAACGACGGCAAAAAACAATATTAAATATGTAGAATGCATTTGCCAAGTAGAATTTATTGATGGAAAACCTTCCAATTTATTGGGTACTTTTCAAGATATCACAAATGAGCAAAATTTAATTAATCAACTTCAATTAAATGTAGAAAAATTTTCGTCTATATTTTCCAGTGCTAATGACGCTATTTTCATTATTGACACTTCTAACGGGGTTATTACAGATTGCAATCCGAGATCCGAAGAACTCACCGGATATCAAATTTCTGAATTAAAAGGCCTTCACAATTCCAGACTTTTTCCAGAGGAACACAGACAGGAAGCACGATATTTTCTTAGATATAATTTATCCCGGAATCAATATACCGTAAATGAAACGTATATAAAAACTAAATGGGGAGAATCAATTCCTGTCGAGATAGCCTCCGGAAAGAAATTTCAAGTGGGAGATATCACGTATCTAGTATGTTACATCAGAGATACCAGTGAAAGAAAAAATGTTGAAAACAAATTAAATTTGCTTTCACTTGCTGCTTCCGAAACTACAGATACAATTGTTATTGCTGATGCAAAAGGAGTTGCGGTTTGGGCGAACCAAGCATATCTGGATCTCACGGGTTTAGAAATGGAAGAAGTCATCGGACAGAAACCAGGCTATTTATCCAAAGGTCCTGAAACGGATGAACAAGCTACTTTATTGATGAAAAAAGCAATCGAAAATAAAGAAAGCATAAAAATCACGATACTCAATTACACTAAAAACAAAGAAAAATACTGGTTTGAGTTGAATATTACGACAGTGTTTGACAGCCAGAATAACTTTATCAATTTCATTGGTGTAGGCCGAAATGTTACGTCGAGAATTGAAAAAGAGTTAGAACTAAAAAAACTCTTAGAAGTCACAAGCAGTCAAAACAACAAATTATACAATTTCACA
Source organism: Flavobacterium sp. CAN_S2 (assembly GCF_015752255.1). Classification (NCBI taxonomy): domain Bacteria; kingdom Pseudomonadati; phylum Bacteroidota; class Flavobacteriia; order Flavobacteriales; family Flavobacteriaceae; genus Flavobacterium; species Flavobacterium sp. CAN_S2. The sequence goes on along the minus strand of NZ_JADOVA010000002.1, from coordinate 149,263 downwards.
CACATTGTTTCGCATAACATCCGTTCCCATACCAGCAACCTTTCTATGGTTGTTGATGTGATTGAAAATACAGATGATGTTCATGAGAAACTTTCGTATTTTGACCTGTTCAAAGAAGGAACCGAAAAACTATCAGAAACTATTGAATATTTAAACGAAATTATAACTATTCAACAAAAAACAAATATTGAAAAGAAAGAAATTCGTTTAAAGCAAGAAATCGAAAAAACAAAAAAATCATTACGTTTAGCAATAAAAGAAAGTAAAATACAAATTACTGACACCATTCCTGATGATTTAATTGTTACTGCAATTCCCGCATACTTAGACAGTATTTTACTAAATTTGTTTACAAATGCCATAAAATACAAATCACCAAGACGAAATGCTACCTTAACAATAGGATTTGAAATTGTTGAAAATTATATTGTAATAAATTTTAGAGACAATGGTCTAGGATTAAATTTAGAAAAAAACGGTCATAAACTTTTTGGAATGTATAAAACGTTCCACGGTAATGAAGATGCAAAAGGGATTGGTTTATTTATAACCAAAAACCAACTGGAAGCTATGGATGGCAAAATTGAGGTAGAAAGTGTAGAAGGTCAAGGTTCTAATTTTAAAATTTATCTAAATGAAAAATAAATTGACGTATATTATTGATGATGATAAATTAACCGTGAAACTTATGAGCATTCTCATTTCTAAAAATGAGTTTTGTGAAGAAATCCAATCCTTTTATAACGCGCAACACGCGATTGATAAATTAAAACAAAATGACCTTGAAGGTGGATTTTTACCCGATGCTATTTTGCTGGACTTAAATATGCCTTTCATGGACGGATGGCAGTTTTTAGATGAATTTATTTTATTATCCCTAAAAAAAGAAATCTCTATTTTCATCATGACTTCTTCTATAGACCCCGCTGATATTGAGATGGCAAAAAAATATAGCGTTGTTAAACAGTATATTATGAAACCTATAACAGCCGAAAAATTAAATACGCTCTGCCTCTTAATTGGAGAAATAAACTAATTCAGATTAAATAGTAACAAATTCCTTTCTTGTTCGTCCTATATAAAACTGTAAAAGATGAACCCATTGGAAACGATACTTTCTATCAAAAATCTCAACAAACGTTATGGCGCACTTCAAGCACTAAAAAACGTTTCTTTCGATATTCATAAAGGCAATGTGTATGGAATTCTCGGGCCCAATGGCAGCGGAAAATCAACAACTTTAGGTATCGCTCTAAATGTGGTTAATAAAACTTCTGGAGAATACAGCTGGTTTGGCGGTACAATGGAAACCCATGAAGCCCTAAAAAAAGTAGGAGCAATCATAGAAAGACCTAATTTTTATCCCTACATGACCGCTAAGGAAAACTTGGAACTGGTTTGTAAGATCAAAGGAATAAACTATGCTAAAGTCAACGAAAAATTGGAATTAGTAGGTTTAACAGATCGTCAAAACAGCAAATTCAGTACTTTTTCTCTAGGGATGAAACAACGCTTAGCCATAGCCTCTGCCCTATTGAATGATCCTGAAATTTTAATTCTCGACGAACCCACAAATGGTTTAGATCCTCAGGGAATTCATCAAATAAGAGATATTATCAAACAAATTGCAGCCAAAGGAACTACAATTTTACTGGCTTCTCATTTATTGGACGAAGTAGAAAAAGTGTGTACGCATGTTTTAGTTTTAAGAAAAGGTGAGATTTTATACACCGGATTAGTAGACGGAATGTCTGCAAACGAAGGTTTCTTTGAAATACATGCTGATGATATTGACAATTTAATAGTAGTAGTTCAAACACATCCTGCCGTAAAAAAGGTTGTACATGAAGAAGGAAAGGTTTTAGTTTATTTAAAAGACGATTTAGACGCAAAAGAATTAAACCGATTTCTTTTTGAAAAAAACATCATATTGAATCACTTGGTTAAGAGAAAAAACAGCTTGGAAGAACAATTTTTGGAATTGACAAAAAATCAATAACAACAGTATTACTAGTCACAACCATTTAAAACTCAAATCACAATTTCATAATGAAACGACTTCTCTCAATAGAACTTCAAAAAATTTGGAAAAACAAAGCAAGCCGAGTTTTGACTTTGACCTATTTTATCCTTTTAACCTTCATTGCATTAATCGCCTCGATAAAATTTGACTTAGGTATTTTCAAATTTCATCTTGCGGAAATGGGAATATTCAATTTCCCTTTTATTTGGCATTTCAACACATATATTGCGGCCGTTTTAAAATTGTTTTTAGCAATTGTAATCGTTTCCATGATGGCAAACGAATACAGTTATGGAACGCTAAAACAAAATTTAATTGATGGAATGAGCAAGAAGGAATTTATTCAATCTAAGTTTCTAACCGTCGTTTTATTTGCAACAGTATCGACCGTTTTTATTTTTATAATGTCGCTTCTTTTAGGATTTAGCTTTTCTTCGTACAAAGAAATTAGCATTGTATTCTCGGATTTAGAATACCTGTTGGCCTATTTCATCAAATTAGTTGGATTTTTCTCTTTCTGTTTATTTTTAGGAATATTAGTCAAACGATCAGCATTTGCACTGGGATTTCTATTGGTTTGGAATATTATTGAAGGGATTATCAAGGGAGTTTTGACTTTCAAAATTTTCCCTGAAAGTAAAACAGCAGCTTCAATTATGCAGTTTTTCCCTTTAGAATCCATGTCGAATTTAATTGTTGAACCTTTTTCCCGATTATCTGTAGTTAAAAACTTGGGAACACAAATTGGCTTAGATAATATTAAAAAATACGATGTAGAATTATCATCCATTATTATTGTTTTATGCTGGACAGTGATTTTCATTTTCCTTTCTTACCGATTACTGAAAAATAGAGATTTGTAGTATCTTTACATCTCTATGAGTGGTGTAAAAACAATACTATTTTATCTTTTCATTTGTTGCATTTCTACTAATGCAACTGCACAATCTATTACAGTAAACGACACGTATACGGCTAGTCAACTTATAGAAAATGTTTTAGTAAATAGTTCCTGTGCCACCATTATGAATCCAATAGCAACTGGAGATAATTATTCTGGAAGCCAAAAAAGTTATGCTTATTTTAATGCTGCTACCAGTACTTTTCCGTTCAAAGAAGGAGTTGTCTTGAGCACCTGGACCAGTCAAAATTCTGTAGGTCCGTTTGTAACAAACAGAGGTGGAGGCGACTCGCGTTGGGCTGGTGATTCTGATTTAGAACAAGCATTAAATTTAAATCAAACATTTAATGCGACTGTTCTTGAATTTGATTTTGTGCCGTTGACAAATTTCATTAGTTTCAATTATATCTTTGCATCTAATGAATATCAGTTTTATTTCCCTTGTCTATATTCAGATGGATTTACTTTTTTGATTAAAGAAAAAGGAAGTACAGCAGGCTATCAAAATATAGCAGTTATACCCAACACTGCGATTCCGGTCTCCTCAACAAATGTTCACCCCTTAATTTCACCATTCAATTCAGAAGGCGGACTCATAGCAGGATGTCCGCCTGAAAACGAAAACTATTTTGGCGGATATAATGGTAGTACCAGCCCAATAAATTACAGCGCCCAAACCGTGGTTTTGAATGCTCAAAGTACTGTTATTGCAGGCAAAACATATCAAATCAAATTAGTCATTGCAGATGATGACAATGAAGATTATGACTCAGCCGTATTTCTTGAAGCAGGTAGTTTTTTACCAAAAATTGACTTAGGACCAGATCGACTACTAACAACGAATAATGCCATTTGCTTTGGAGAAAGCTTTACAATCGATCCTAAATTACCGACGAATTATACGTACCGATGGTACAAAAACAATGTGCTTTTACCAGAAACTACACCAACTTATAACGTTACCAGCCCTGGAATTTATAAAGTAGACGTCTTGCTCACCGCCAGTTGTATCGCTACCGAAGAAATAAAAATCGAATACATTCCGGAAATCGATTTAATGGACACTACCCTTTCACAATGTGACGATGATGCGGATGGAATTACTATTTTCGATTTAACTAAAGTAGATGCCATTGTAAAAAATAACATACCAAATTTAAGTGCGGTGGTTTATTATAATTCTTTGGCTGATGCCAAAGCAAAACTGAATCCAATTACCAATGCCACTTCTTTCACAAATACCGGCACCAATCAAACCGTATTTGCAAGAGTAACCAATGCGTTAGGATGTGAAAATTTTGCAGAAATAAAGCTGCTTGTTTCTAATATCGCAATAGCGCCACAAAACCCTATTGCTACTTGTGATGCCGATGGTTCCGAAGATGGATTGGCTGAATTTGACTTAAATTCGCAAGTCACGCCTCAAGTATTAGCAGGATTACCGCCTGGATTAGTAGTTAAATATTATTTGAATACCAATGATGCTGTTGTGGAACAAAATGAGTTATCGACTCTTTTTAAAAATACGATTCCGAATCAGCAAACGATTTTTGCTAAAATTTTAAATGGTCCTGATTGTTATACAATTACACCCATTGTACTTGAAATAAACCCTTTTGACCCGCCCAATTTTCAAGACGAATCTTTAACACTATGTGACGGTTACACAATCGACTTAATTATTGACGCTGGTTTCTCGAGCTATTTATGGAGTACCGACGCTACAACAAACAGCATAACAATTGATTCTCCGGGAACATATTCCGTTATCGTAACGAATGAAAAGGGATGCCAAAAAACTAAAAATTTCATTGTTTCCCTTTCAGGAATTGCAACAATTACCGGAGTAAAAGTAAATGATTTTGCTAAAAATGAAAATTCAATTACAATTGAATATACGGGAATTGGTGATTACGAATTTTCAATTGACGGTGATTTTTTTCAAGATAATTCAACTTTTGAAGACGTTGCTCCCGGAGAATATTTACTCTTGGCTAGAGATAAAAATGGTTGTGGTTTATCGCTTCCTTTTTTAACCTATGTATTAGATTGTCCTCGTTATTTTACACCAAATAATGATGGATACAATGATGTTTGGAAAATTAAAAATTTAGAAACTTTGCCCAAATCAACTTTGTACATTTTTGATCGTTATGGAAAGCTATTGAAACAGTTAACCGTTTTAAGTAATGGTTGGAACGGAACTTTCAATGGTTCGGCGTTACCTGCTGATGATTATTGGTTTCATTTAAATTTGGAAAATGGCAGAACAATAAAAGGTCATTTTTCATTAAAAAGATAATATAAATTTTGCTATTTTTAGCGAATGAAAAAAACTTTACTCGTACTCTTTATTCTTTTTTCTATAAGTTGTTTCTCGCAGTTGAGTAATAAACATTGGATTCCACCCTTGCATTCAAGAGCTGCCAACCAAATATCTGATCAGTACGTATATTTGTCAACGGCTGAGACGACTCCATTTCTTGTTTCTGTAACAGACGGAAATGGAAATCCATATAATGGTTCTCCATTTTTATTATCTGCAAATAATCCAGTTGATTTGAACATTGGAATTGGTCAACCTACAAAAATGTTCTTAAGCCTGGATGATGTCAATACCATAGTCTCAGAGAAAGGAATAATACTTGAAGGAAGTAAAGATTTTTATGTCAGTTTTAGAATGAGAGCTTTAAATCATTCAGAAACATTAATTTCAAAAGGAAAACCTGGTATTGGAACAAGCTTTAGATTAGGTTGCATGATTAATGAATCTCAAGACAATCGAAAATCGTTTGTCGCAAGTGTTATGGCTACTGAAGATAATACAAATATTACTTTGTCAGGATATAACACTGGAGTTGTTTTCGAATCTGGACTTGGCAATATAACTTCAGACAGCCAATTTTTTGAAAATTTAAAAGCAGGACAAAGTATCGTATTTAGCGGTTACAGTGATACTCCTGCAAACTTAGATGGAATTATCGGAGCTTTAATAACATCCAATAAACCAGTAGCAGTAAATACAGGCAATGTTCTTGGTGGAATTGAAAACGGAAGAGCTGATATCGCGATAGATCAAATTGTTTCAGCATCACAAATTGGAAATGAATATATCTTTATTGAAGGAAATGGATTGCCGAGTATGGAAACGCCTTTAATAGTAGCAAATGAAGATGGAACTGCTATTTACATTAATGATAACGCTGCGCCTATAGCAACAATTGATGCTGGTAAATATTATATAATTCCAAATTCCTATTATCAAGGAAGTACTAATAGAAATCTTTATGTAAAGACAAGTAAGCCTGTATTTGCATATCAATTATTAGGTGGTGGGGCTGATACGGCCGCTGCGGGCCTGAATTTCATTCCTCCCTTAAGTTGTTTCTTTCAAAATTCAGTGAGTATCCCGAAAGTTAATCAAATTGGTGATACATATTATACATCTGATTTAATGATACTTACAAGCCCATCATCAACTTTAAAAGTTGATGGAAATATAATTCCAGCCTCTCAGTCTCAAGCTGTTTTAGGAAATACGGATTGGGTTACCTACCGAATTTCAAACGTTACAGGTAATGCCAGTGTTGAATCTTCAGGTCCTTTAGCAGTCGGAGTTTTTGGATTTATAGGAATTGCGTCTGGGTATGCGGGATATTATTCTGGGTTCGGAAGCATTCCACAGGATACTAACGTAACCGTTTGCTCTAATGCAACGCAAGATTTATTTGATGTTATAAATGGAAATCCAGGAACCGGTGGTACTTGGACAGTTCCTTCTGGCGGAACTCCATTAAATGGCAATCTTTTTGACCCAACGATTAATAGTCCCGGCGAATACATCTACACGTTTACAAAAGATTGTAATACCGCTTTAACTACATTAAGTATAAAAGTTAATGTCACTATCCAAAATTCAAAAAATACTGGTGTAAGCAACTCAATTTCAGTCTGTAAAAACTCCCCTTCTTTGAATTTATTTGATTTATTAGGAAGTAATGCTGATACTGGTGGTATCTGGACTCCTGCATTGGCATCTGGTACAGGTATTTTCAATCCTGCAGTAGATTTTAGTGGCATTTATACTTATTCCTTCTCTGCTATAGGTTCCTGCGATATCGTTTCAGCTACTATAAATGTAACCAATAATGTTTTACCCACAATTTCTACCATTACAGACTTAAAAAAGTGCGATGATGATTTTGATGGTAATGAGACAAACGGTTATGTTGATTTTGACTTAACAACAAAAACTGACGAAGTATTAGGTACACAAACCGGAATAAATATTACTTACCATGATTTACTAAGTGAGGCTGAATTAGGTCAAAATAGTATAAATACTATGTACACAAATAACAGAATAATATATGTGAGGTTAACAAATAATAGTACAGGATGCTTTGTATTAAATCAGTTTAACTTAATTGTAAATCCTTTGCCTGTTGTTAAAACTGTCTCAATTGTACAATGTGATGATGATACAGATGGATTCTCTGATTTTAATTTAACGGTAAAAAACAATGAAATTTCTTCTAATGCAACTTCAGAAACATTTACCTATTACACTTCACTAGCTGGAGCTGAAAATGAAGATTCCACGGAATTAATTTCCAATCCTTCCGCATTTAGAAATACCACTTCGGGCGGCATGCTGGTTTGGGCGAGAGTAAAAAATAATAATGAATGTAGTAGTATTGTTCGAATTAACTTGATAGTTTCTACTACTCAAATTCCAGCTTCATTCGGTCGTGCTTTTTCTACATGTGATGATTTAGGTGTTGCTAATGATGATACTGACGGAATTGCTACTTTTGATTTTAGTAGCGTCACTACAGAAATCATGGCTATTCTTCCACTCGCCGCAACACCATACTCCATTCAATATTACAAAAATGAGCAAGATGCTTTATCTGAAAATGATGCAATAACAAATACTTCAAACTATAGAAATGAAGGCTATTCGAATCAACAAAAAATATGGGTTCGAGTGGAAAGCACCGCCGATAATGCTTGTTATGGTTTGAGTCCAAGAGTTACATTAACCGTAAATCCAAAACCAAATATTGATACAAATGAAGATTTAGATGAAAATCAGTTGGTGTGCTCAAACCTTCCCACTTTTTTTGTAACATTAGACGCAGGTATTAAAGACGGTTCACCAACTTCTGATTATACTTATATTTGGACCAAAGAGAATGCTGTTTTAGAGAATGAAATTAAACCAACATTGGATGTAAATCAAGAAGGGAATTATACTGTAGAAGTAATTTCGCTTGACGGCTGTAGCAGAATTAGAACCATAAAAGTAACCGCTTCCGATGTTGCTAAAATTACGAATATTACGATTACAGATTTATCCGATGTAAACTCCATAACTATAAATGTTAGTGGACAAGGACAATACGAATACAGTCTTGATGCTCCTTCCGGACCTTTTCAAGATTCTAATTTCTTTGACAATATAGCTGCTGGAATTCATGAAGTATACATTAATGACAAAAATGGTTGTGGAACGGTGAGCCAAACTATAGCCGTTATTGGAATCCCAAAATTTTTCACTCCAAACGGAGACGGCCAAAATGATTATTGGAATGTAAAAGGAGTAAATAACACTTTTAATGCAAATTCTACCATCTATATTTATGACCGTTACGGCAAATTGCTAAAACAAATTACGACCTCCAGTCAAGGTTGGGATGGCACTTTTACAGGACAACCTTTACCTTCTGATGATTATTGGTACTCCATCAAATTAGATGACGGAAGAGAAGCTAAAGGACATTTTAGTTTAAAGAGATAGCTCACAAACCAAATTCATGATTAATCATATAATTTTTTTTTTATAAATATTGACTACATTTGATTGTCATGAAATATTATTATCATTTACTACTTATTCTCCTTTTTTTTACGATTCCCTCTTTTGGACAAAAAGAAGCGGCTATATGGTATTTTGGTAATAACGCTGGTCTAGATTTCAATTCTGGGAGTCCAGTTGCTTTAACAAATGGTAAATTGGTTACAAAAGAAGGTTGTACCACTATTTCTGACAAAAACGGTAATTTACTTTTTTATACAGATGGCTCCATCGTTTTCAATAAAAACCATCAAGTTATGCCAAATGGCTATGGTCTAATGGGACATAACTCAAGTACTCAATCGGCGATAATCATTCCAAAACCAAACAATCCTTACATCTATTATATATTTACCGTTGACCAACCGCTTCCAGCAAATGCAGATGATAATCCATTAAATGATATGGATGCTCCAAATAATGGTTTAAATTACTCCCAAGTGGACATCAGATTAGATAATGGTCTAGGCGATGTAGTAATTACAGAAAAAAATATTCCTTTGGTCACTTACAATCCAAATGACAGCGAAGAAATCAAATACAAATGTTCCGAAAAAATTACTGCCGTTCAACACGGAGATGGTGTTTCGTTTTGGGTAATTACTCATTTTATAAATAATTTTTATACTTTTAAAATAAGTACACAAGGAGTCAACAAAATACCTGTCAAGACAACGACTGCTTTTACTATTCCAATAGGCGGTTATCTTGCCAATGCAATTGGATATTTAAAAGCTTCTCCAAACGGTAAAAAAGTAGTTATCGCAAACAATTCATCAAGGCGAACTAATGAAAAGGGACCAAAAGGAAATCCTATCAGAGATACTGGGAATGTTATACTTTTCGATTTCGATTCTAGTACAGGAAAAACTAGCAATGAAATATCGTTATTGAATAATTCAAATCCTTACGGTGTAGAATTTTCGGCTAAAACAAAAAAATTATATGTTACGGCAAATAAATTTAATGCTGATGGCGAAACTATTCTAGAAAGTTCATTAATTCAATATGACCTAAAAAGTGCCAATATCTTATCCTCAAAGACTATTGTAAATACATCACCTCTTATCTCAGGAGCCCTGCAATTAGCCATTGACGAAAAAATATATCGCGCAGGATATCTTACAACTGATTTTAAACGTAATAAAATTTCCGTAATCAACAATCCAGAATTAGATGGAACCAGCTGCAATTATATACCAAATGCCATTGATTTGAAAACAGGTAGTATAGAACAGGGACTGCCGCCCTTTATAACCTCTCTATTTCTTTATACTTTTAGCCACGAATTTAATTGTTTTGGCCAAGCCACACATTTTTTCATCAATTCAGTCGAAACAATTGACTCTGTTGTTTGGGATTTTGGCGATGGAACGATATCGACTGAAAGGGAACCGTATCACACTTATTTGAATCCAGGTGATTATAAAGTAACTTTGACAAAAACGGTAAATGGTGAAAACAGGGAACCTGTAGAAAAAACCATTACAATATTTGAAACTCCAAACATATTGGCAACGCCTTATAAATTGATACAATGTGACACCCAAGACACTTTTCCCACTGACGGCTTATCAATATTCAATTTATCTCTTGCCAATGAACCACTATGTTTAGGAAAAAAAGATTATGAAGTAAACTACTATCATAGCATTGCCGAAGCCGAAAATGATACTGAAAACATTCAATCCCTCCCTGTCATTTACCAAAATAGCATTCCGGATGAAACTCTATATGCAAAAGTATTTCAAGCGAACTCTTCATGCTACAACATAGCAACAATTATTTTACATGCCAATAAAAATAATACAATACTTCCTGAACCTTTCAACAAATGCGACATTGGCGATGGAACTGCATCATTTGATTTAGAGCAAAAGAAGACATTAATCAAAACAGAATTGAGCTTGCCAGCAGATGTTAATTTGTTTTTTTATTCCTCTAAAAACGATGCGGATTTAGGCAAAAATGAATTAAAAGAGACATACATATCAACTTCGAAGTCACTGTTTATCAGAGCAGAAAATACCGAAGGCTGTTATGGAACCGGAAATTTTGAAATTATAGTCGAGCCATCACCAATAATTAATATTTTAGAAAACATAATTCTATGTGAAGGACTTGAAAATCCTTCCATATTATTAAATTCAGGTATTATATCTACCGACAAAACTAGTGATTTTACATATTTATGGTCAACAGGCGAAATAACTCCAACAATATCAATAAACAAAGAAGGCGAATATGAAGTAACTGTAACGAACAGATCTGGCTGTGCAGCTAAACGAAAATGTATAGTTACCCTATCATACTTACCTAAGATAAACAATATAATTGTACACGATTTAGAGCAAACAAACCATGTCATAATAGACGTAAATAATCCAAACGACTATAAATATCTGATTCATTTTCAAAATGGAACAGAAACTCCATTTCAAAGTTCTACCATTTTTGAAAATCTACCTGGAGGATTTCATGAATTAATAGCGGAGAATAATGATGGGTGTGGTCAAACAACAAAAAGTTTTGCAATATTAAATGCTCCCAAATACTTTACTCCTAATGGTGACACTTACAATGATTATTGGAATCTAAAAGGAATAAATAGCAATATCTATGAAAAAGCTATTATATATATTTTTGACAGATATGGAAAATTATTGAAACAATTATCTCCTTCAGGACTTGGTTGGGATGGGACGTACACTGGAAAATTAATGCCTGCAGAAGATTATTGGTTCACCATAAAATTAGAAGACGGAAGAGAAGCTAAAGGGCATTTTAGTTTAAAGAGATAGTTTAGTTATAGGGCATGCCACCATTAATGGAAAGGGCTACTCATTGTTGTAATGAGTAGCCCTTTCCATTAATGTTGTCGGGCTATCCACGCTACTTCGGTAGCTAGTTCCTATCCCTCATGCAAATCCATAGTAATAAAGAAATCTAATTTTAACAATTACAATTATCCTGTCAAAAAAAAAGCCATTCGAATCAACGAATGGCTTACAATATTATAAAAAATAGAATTAGATTTTAAATCTTTTTCTATCAGTTTCCGTCAAATAGATTTTTCTCAAACGAATAGATTTTGGAGTTACCTCAACATATTCATCTTTTTGAATGTATTCTAAAGCTTCTTCTAGTGAGAAAATAATTGGAGGAATAATTCTTGCTTTCTCGTCATTTCCTGATGAACGAACGTTAGATTGTTTTTTCTCTTTTGTTACGTTTACACACATATCATCACCACGAGAGTTTTCTCCAATTACCTGACCTTCGTAAATTTCAGCATTTGGTTCAACAAAAAACTTACCACGATCTTGTAATTTATCTATAGAATAAGGAATAGCTTTTCCTTTTTCCATAGAAATCAATGAACCTTTGTTACGTCCGGCAATTTCTCCTTTGTAAGGTTCATATCCGATGAAACGGTGTGCCATAATAGCCTCACCAGCTGTTGCAGTAAGTAATTGATTACGCAATCCAATAATTCCACGTGATGGAATATTAAATTTTACAATCATACGTTCCCCTTTAGTTTCCATGCTTAGCATTTCGCCTTTACGCATAGTAACGAACTCAACCGCTCTACCCGAAAGTGATTCTGGCAAATCGATTGTTAATTCCTCAATTGGCTCACATTTTTTTCCATCAATTTCTTTGATGATAACTTGTGGTTGACCGATTTGCAATTCATAACCTTCTCTTCTCATTGTTTCAATAAGAACAGATAAGTGAAGTACACCACGACCAAAAACCATAAACTTATCAGCTGAATCAGTTTCTCCCAATTTCATTGCTAAGTTTTTCTCTAATTCTTTTGTCAAACGGTCTCTAATATGACGAGAAGTTACAAATTTACCCTCTTTACCAAAGAAAGGAGAGTCATTAATTGTAAACAACATACTCATAGTCGGCTCGTCAATATCAATTGTTTTCAATGCTTCTGGGTTTTCAAAATCAGCGATAGTATCTCCAATTTCAAATCCTTCAACACCAATAATTGCACAAATATCTCCAGCAATAACTTGTTGTACTTTTTTACGACCAAGTCCTTCAAAAGTATGAAGTTCTTTAATTCTAGATTTCATTATTGTACCGTCTCTTTTTACTAAAGAGATTGGCATACCTTCATTCAAAATACCTCTTTCAAGACGACCGATAGCGATACGACCTGTAAATGCTGAGAAATCTAATGATGTAATCAACATTTGTGGTGTTCCTTCAGAAACTTTAGGAGCTGGTACATTTTCTATAACCATATCCAACAATGCTTCCACATTATCAGTTACGTTTTCCCAATGGTCAGACATCCAGTTATTTTTAGCAGAACCGTAAACAGTTGGAAAATCCAATTGCCACTCTTCAGCACCTAATTCAAACATTAGGTCAAAAACTTTTTCATGTACTTCTTCAGGAGTACAGTTTTCTTTATCAACTTTATTGATTACAACGCAAGGTTTAAGACCTAAATCAATAGCTTTTTGAAGAACAAAACGAGTTTGAGGCATAGGTCCTTCAAAAGCATCTACAAGTAGACAAACTCCATCAGCCATGTTCAATACACGCTCTACTTCACCACCAAAATCGGCGTGACCAGGAGTATCGATAATGTTGATTTTTGTTCCTTTGTATACTACAGAAACATTCTTTGAAGTAATAGTGATACCTCTTTCACGCTCTAAGTCGTTGTTATCAAGGATTAAGTCACCTGTGTTTTCGTTGTCACGAAATAACTGACAGTGATACATAATTTTATCAACCAAAGTTGTTTTACCGTGATCGACGTGGGCAATAATTGCAATGTTTCTAATAGATTCCATCTGTGATTTTTAATGGGTGCAAAGGTACACTTTATTTTGATATAAAAAATATTTATCCAATAGTTTACATATTGTTAACCTATTAGACACAAAAACAGACCTTAAAAAAAACCTAAAAAATAAGTTCCCATTGATGTTTAATAATTCGGCAATAATTATTTATATTTGAGTAATGAAAAGCAAAACCAATCAAGTAATCATCATCTACATTCTTATTTCAATGTTTGTAGCTATTGTTAGTCATAAACTATTACTACAATATATTTCTAATGAAAAACTCCCATTATATACCTTTACCAGGGATATATTATTTATACTCTTTACCGGAATAATCTTCAAACTTATCCTCTCAAAAAACGACAACCGAAACATAGCGACATTTGAAAAAATTAAAAATTCGAATAACGAAATTAAGGAATCAAATGAAAAATATGACATTGTAGCAAAGGCAACCAGCGACACTATTTGGGACTGGAAAATAGAGGATGACAATTTTTCTTGGAACAAAGGAATCGAGAATGTTTTTGGTTACAAACAAGAAGAAGTGGGTGAAAATTCAACATGGTGGTTTGATAAAATACATCCTGAGGACAGTATCAAAATGTCTGTTAAATTATACTCTTTCATCGAACAAAAAACGGAAAAATGGCAAGATCAATACCGTTTCAGATGTTCTGATAACTCTTACAAATATGTATTAGACAGAGGATTTCTTTTGAAAGATGAAAATGGTAAAGCAATCCGAATGATTGGAGCCATACAAGATATTACCAAACAAAAAGAGGAAGAGCAGAGACTTAAATTATTAGAGACGGTAATTACTCAATCCAAAGACTCCATTATCATTACAGAAGCTGACTCTATTGACGCAAAAATCCCAAATATCATTTATGTAAACCCTGCTTTTTCCATCATGTCAGGATACGAATCTGATGAAATTATTGGAAAATCCCCAGATCTTTTCAACAGTCCAAACTCAGATGTTAGTGAGCTTGAAAAATTATTGAAAGCAATAAAAAATAAAGAAGAATGCCTGATAGAAACCATCAGCTATACCAAAAATAAAGATGAATACTGGGTACGTCTTTCTATGATCCCAATTTACAATGCTGACAATGAACTTTCCCACTGGATTTCCATTCAAAGAGACATTACCGAAGAAAAAAAGCAAGAAAAGGAAAAAGAACAACTTATAAGAGAACTAACTCAAAACAATAAAGATTTAAAGCAATTCTCTTATATTACTTCACACAACCTTAGAGCGCCATTATCAAACCTGACCGGTCTTTTAAACTTAATTGAAGACATCCCTATTGAAGATCAAGAGTTAAAAGAAATATTAAGCGGTTTTAATAAATCTACCCATCAACTAAACGACACTATTAACGATCTTGTCAAAGTGATTATTATAAAAGATAACCCCTCGATTAAAAAAGAAGCGGTACTGATAAAAGAGATTTTCGAAAATGTTTTTAGTCAACTTAATTTCCAAATTGAATTGTACAAACCCATAATCAAACTCAATTTTGAAAAAGTTTCTATAATAAACACCAACAAAGCTTATATTGAGAGCATATTATTGAATCTATTGACAAATTCTATCAAATACAAATCAGAAAACAGAAAACTGAAGATAACCATAACCACCGAAGAAATTGATGATACTGTTGTTTTAATTTTTAAAGACAACGGAATAGGAATCGACTTAGTACGAAATAAAGATAAGGTTTTTGGACTATACCAGCGTTTCCATAATTATCCAGACAGTAAAGGACTAGGTTTATACCTAGTAAAATCACAAGTTGAAACTATGGGAGGAACAATAGATATTGAAAGCGAAGTCAACAAAGGAACTACATTTACATTAACATTTAAAAACAAACAATGATGTTAGATCAAATTCTATGTATTGATGACGACCCTATAACACTGATGCTTTGTAAAAAAGTAATTGTAAAATCCTCATTTTCAAATGAAATAATCACATCACAAAATGGCGAAGAAGCCCTTAGCTACTTCAACACTATTAAATATACAAATAACCAAAACAAGCCAATTCCACAACCACAATTAATCTTTTTAGATTTAAACATGCCTGTAATGGGAGGTTGGGAATTTCTGGATTATTTCAATAGCGAAGAATTTTCAGAATTCAACACTATAAAAGTAGTCGTTCTTTCCTCTACAATTGATCCCGAAGACCTCGAAAAATCGAAACAATACCCAATGGTAATTGACTTTTTATCAAAGCCTATCAGTCAATCGATGCTTGAATATCTGAAGAATAAATTAAAATAAAAAAATACAAGACATAAAAAAAGCTCTCATAAATGAGAGCTTTTTTTATATATAACAAATTGTTTTAATTACAATTTAGCAACAAGTTTCGTTAATTTAGATTTTAAATTAGAAGCTTTATTATCATGAATGATATTTTTCTTAGCTAATTTATCAATCATAGAAATTACACTTGATAATTTAGATGTAGCATCAGTTTTATCAGTTGCTATTCTTAACGCTTTAATAGCATTACGAGTAGTCTTGTGTTGGTATCTGTTTAATACTCTTCTCTTTTCGTTACTTCTAATTCTTTTTAGAGCTGATTTATGATTTGCCATTTTACTTTATTTTTTTTTAATTGTAATAATTGTTATAATTTATTAGTTAAAAAAGAAAAACCTCCCACAATTGTTAATCAATCACTTTGGTTTTAACTAATAAAACAACGATTGGAGACACCAACCTCTGTTTTACAAAACTTATTTACAACTAATCGTAGTCCGTAAGGGAATCGAACCCCTGTTACCAAGACGAAATCTTGGCGTCCTAACCCCTAGACGAACGGACCATTATCCCCTAAGTTTTTATCAATCTAAAACATTGAAATTGTAGCCCGTAGCGGAATCGAACCGCTCTTACATGGATGAAAACCATGCGTCCTAACCGATAGACGAACGGGCCATTATTCCTTCTAAGTTCAGGAAAACTTTAATATGCAATAAAAATAGTAGCCCGTAGCGGAATCGAACCGCTCTTACATGGATGAAAACCATGCGTCCTAACCGATAGACGAACGGGCCCTGCTTCTCTAATGCGGATGCAAAAATACAACTATTTTTGAAACGTACAATAGTACATGCAAAAAAAATTATTATTTTTTAATACGCCTTTGCAAACAGCACTCTTCCAATGGAGATTTCCCCAGTGAAAACGCAGCTTCCCGCCTCTTCTACTCTATCCAAAGGAATACATCTAATAGTAGCTTTAGTCAACTCTTTAATCTTCTCTTCTGTGGCAGCTGTTCCATCCCAATGCGCTGATACAAAACCTCCTTTAGAATCTATAACCTCTTTAAACTCTTCAAAACTATTTACTTCAGTAATATGCGTATTTCTATAATTTAATGCTTTTTCGAATAATTCTTTTTGAATTTTCTCAAGCAAATCGCTAATGTAAGTTTCGATTCCATCTTTAGAAACAACTTCTTTAGTCAGGGTATCTCTTCTTGCGACCTCAAAAGTTCCATTTTCTAAATCTTTGGGACCTACAGCAATTCGTACCGGCACTCCTTTTAATTCCCACTCCGCAAATTTAAAACCTGGTTTTTGAGTAGTTCTGTTATCAAATTTTACAGAGATATTCATTTTTCGCAAAGCAGCAGTCAAAACATTTACCTCAGTACTTATAGCTTCTAATTGCTCATCTGATTTATAAATAGGCACAATCACGACTTGAATAGGCGCTAAACTAGGAGGCAAAACCAATCCCTGATCATCTGAATGCGTCATTACTAATGCACCCATCAAACGAGTTGAAACACCCCAAGAAGTCCCCCAAACATATTCTTGCTTTCCTTCGGCATTTGCAAATTTAACATCAAAAGCTTTAGCAAAATTCTGTCCTAAGAAATGTGAAGTTCCCGCTTGCAAAGCTTTACCATCTTGCATCAACGCTTCGATACAGTAGGTTTCTTCTGCTCCGGCAAAACGTTCTGTTTCAGTTTTTATTCCTTTTATAACTGGGATCGCCATAAAATTTTGGGCGAAATCAGCATATACATTCATCATTTTTTCTGATTCTTCCACAGCCTCCGCTTTGGTAGCGTGCGCAGTATGTCCTTCTTGCCATAAAAATTCTGCTGTACGCAAAAACAATCTGGTTCTCATTTCCCAACGCACCACATTAGCCCATTGATTAATTAACAAAGGTAAATCCCTGTACGATTGAACCCATCCTTTGTATGTAGACCAAATAATAGCTTCACTAGTAGGACGAACAATTAATTCTTCTTCTAATTTTGCATTAGGATCAACCATAAGTTTCCCAGGTCTATCAGGATCATTTTTTAAACGATAATGAGTCACAACAGCACATTCTTTTGCAAATCCTTCCGCATTTTTCTCCTCTGCCTCAAACATGCTTTTTGGAACAAATAAAGGAAAATAGGCATTTTGATGACCAGTTTCTTTAAACATTCGATCCAATTCAGCTTGCATTTTTTCCCATATTGCATATCCGTACGGTTTGATAACCATACACCCTCTAACTGCTGAATTTTCGGCTAAATCGGCCTTGACAACCAACTCATTATACCATTTTGAATAATCTTCTGCTCTTGTAGTTAAGTTCTTACTCATATTGAATAGTTTGGCACAAATTTTGCATTAATATTTTTAAATAAATAGTTCAGCAAAACTAACTATTTTTGTAATGTGCAACAATAAAAACTCCATATATATGAAAACTAGTACTCTTTCCTTCCGAAACCCAACAATATATTACTTCGTTGGATTTTTGAGCATCTTGTTGACATCTTGTGGCTCATACCAAAACAGTTCTTACTATGATTCCGATGGAATTTATGGTAACGCTCCAAGAAGAGCTGTAGAAGTAGAGACGCAAAATGATCCAAATAATCAATACAAAGATTACTTTGGGTCTTTGCAAAACAACAATCAATCGGTAGAAATTTTTACAGATGTAGACAACTACAATGATTATAACATAGAAAACGATAGCCTAGACTATAACAACTATCCCGGATGGGGCAGTAATCCTCAAACCGTAAGCATAAACGTTTATGATAATGGATGGGGTATGAACAATTGGTATAGTAACAACTGGGGATGGAATGGCGGTTTCGGTTGGGGAATGAACAACTGGTACGGAAACAATTGGGGTTGGAACGGCGGTTTTGGCTGGGGAAACAACATTGGTTTCGGATGGAATAACTGGGGATGGAATAATTATTACGGTAACAATTGGGGATGGAATAACTGGTATGGAAACAACTGGGGTTATTCAAATTATTACAACAATAGAGCGTACTCACACAATCCAGGTCGCAGAGGTTCTTCGTACGCAAATTCAGTAAATAGCAATCGAAATTCTGGAAATTATAATAGAACACAAAGCACTACAATTAACAGAAGAGCTGTAAACTCAGACTATAGAGGAAATAACAGCACTGATTTTGGTAGAGGTTCAGCAGGTCGATTGAACAGAACAAGTCCAACTTTTTCTAGAAATCAAGTACAATCACAAAACAATTCTAATTATAATCTAGGCAGAAGAGGTAATACCACCAATGCTCGAAATGAAAGTAACACTCCTTCCAGATCATACACTCCTGCTACCAGAAATGACAGCAATTCGAGATCGTATAGTCCAAGTTCTAATAGCAGCTCAAGATCCAGTAATTCTGGTGGCGGTGGTGGAAGATCGACTGGCGGCGGCGGAAGAGGCGGAAGAGGATAATCCGATTCGTTTTACTTAAATATTACTAAATTAAAACTTTCGAAATACATGAAAAAATATATATTTTTATTAGCATTAGGTTTGACAGCAAGCGTTGCGCAATCACAAGAAATCTCTGATGCGATGCGTTATTCACAGGATAATTTGAACGGAACTGCCCGCTTTAGAGCAATGAGTGGCGCATTTGGTGCACTTGGCGGTGATTTGTCTTCTATTAATGTAAATCCTGCCGGTTCAGCTATTTTCACTAATAACCAAATGGCGATTACGCTGAGTAATAACGACATTAAAAACAATTCGAATTACTTTGGGACTAACTCATCCGAGAAATCCAATTCTTTCGATTTGAACCAAGCCGGAGCTATTTTTGTATTCAACAACAGAAATACAAATAGCAATTGGACAAAAGTTTCAATGGGCATAAATTATGAAAACACCAACAATTTTGATAATGGATTATTTTCTGCAGGAACTAATCCAAACAATTCTGTAGCCAATTATTTTTTAAGTTATGCCAATAACGGAAATAATGGAGCGCCCGTTCCGCAACAGTTTGTCAATAGAGAACCCGGAGAATCAATATCTGATTTATACTCGTTTTTAGGAAGTAATTTACCTAATAGTCAATTTCCTAGACTAAGCGGTTTTGATGCACAGCAAGCATTTTTAGGATACCAAGCCTTTGTTATAGATGCAGTTGATGAAAACAATAACAATTCTGCCTATACCTCAAATACTCCTTCAGGAGGAAATTATTATCAGGAAAATTCAGTTTACAGCACCGGATATAATGGAAAATTATCATTCAATGCAGCCACTTCTTACAAAGATAAATTATACATTGGATTAAACTTAAATTCGCATTTTACTGATTATCAAAAATCGTCTAGTTTTTACGAAGACAATAATGCGCCATTAACTAATAATTATACCGTTTCAAGATTGCAATTCAATAATGACTTAAACACTTACGGAACTGGATTCTCGTTTCAAGTGGGAGCCATTGCAAAATTGACGAATGAAGTTCGTTTTGGACTAGCATATGAATCTTCAACTTGGTATAAATTGACGGATGAATTATCACAAAGTCTTGTTGCGGTAAGTGCCAATACTGGCGGAGAATTACCCGCAGATGTAGTAGATCCGGAGGTTATAAATATTTATGAAACTTATACATTACAAACTCCAAGCAAGCTAACCGGAAGTTTCGCTTACGTTTTTGGAAAATCTGGATTAATCAGTGTTGATTATGCTATTAAAGATTATAGTAATACTAAATTCAAACCTGAAAACGACTCTTATTTTAATGATTTAAATAGTGACATCAATTCAATATTAGACACTACTGGAGAATTAAGGATAGGTGCTGAATACAAAATAGAGGCTTTGAGCTTAAGAGCAGGATATCGTTATGAACAAAGTCCTTATAAAAACGGAGTGACAATAGGTGATTTGACTGGATATTCAGCTGGTTTAGGATATAGTTTTGGTTCAACCAAAGTAGATTTAGCGTATTCTTATGCCAAAAGAAATTCTCAACAAGGATTTTTCAATCAAGGATTTACGGACGGAGCAAGTGTAGATGCTATTAATAATACAGTGTCTGTATCCCTTTTGTTTGAATTGTAATTTTACCAAAAAATAAAATTTAGAATCCGTTTCGTGATTATGAAACGGATTTTTTTTAGCCCTGATTACTTCACTTAATTTCAATTTTAAGCGGAGTTCAGTGAACTTCGTTTGCAGTGAAAATTCTCCCGATTTTTTCGGAAGATTTTAAGGTATAGCAGGAATAGCTCCAAAAGAACATCGGCAAGAAGCCTAAACAATACCGAAAAGTATCGGGAAAGTTTGAATAAAAAATTGTAATTTTGCAAAATTCCCAAAATATCGGGATTATACTGTTATGAGAACTAAGTCTTTAAAGAAAAATAAAATTAACGTAATCACTCTTGGGTGTTCGAAAAATGTGTATGATAGTGAAGTGCTTATGGGCCAACTTCGCGCCAGTGGTAAAGACGTACAACATGAAGCTCCAGAAGCCGAAGAAGGCAATATTATTGTTATAAATACCTGCGGATTCATTGATAATGCTAAAGCAGAATCAGTGAATATGATATTAGAATATGCTGACAAAAAAGAAAGAGGACTGGTTGACAAAGTGTTTGTTACCGGATGTCTTTCAGAGCGTTACCGCCCGGATTTAGAAAAGGAAATTCCTAATGTAGACCAGTTTTTTGGAACTACGGAGTTGCCACAATTATTGAAAGCTTTAGGTGCCGATTATAAACATGAATTATTGGGAGAACGTTTGACTACTACTCCAAAAAATTATGCGTATTTAAAAATTTCTGAAGGTTGTGACAGACCGTGTAGCTTTTGCGCAATTCCATTGATGCGAGGAAAAAACGTTTCGCAAACTATTGAAAAATTGGTGAAAGAATCAGAAGGTTTAGCCAAAAATGGGGTAAAAGAATTAATTTTAATTGCTCAGGATTTGACCTATTATGGCTTAGATCTATATAAAAAGAGAGCCCTTGGAGAATTATTGGAAGCATTGGTAAAAGTAGAAGGAATCGAATGGATTCGTCTGCATTACGCCTTCCCTACCGGTTTCCCAATGGAAGTATTGGAAATCATGAAACGTGAACCAAAAATTTGCAATTATATTGATATTCCGTTGCAACACATTGCTGATTCAGTATTGAAATCAATGCGCCGTGGAACGACTCAGGAAAAAACAACAAAATTATTAAAAGATTTCCGTGCGGCAGTTCCAGGAATGGCAATTCGTACTACGTTGATCGTAGGATATCCTGGAGAAACTCAAGAGGATTTCAACATACTTAAAGATTTTGTTCAGGAAATGAAGTTTGACAGAATGGGTTGTTTTGCTTATTCACATGAAGAAAATACGCATGCTTACTTACTTGAAGATGACGTTCCAGATACTGTAAAACAAGAGCGTGCTAATGAAATCATGGAATTACAATCCCAAATTTCTTGGGATTTGAACCAAGAAAAAGTCGGACAAAAGTTTAAATGCATCATCGACAGAAAAGAAGGTGGACATTTTGTAGGAAGAACCGAATTTGACAGTCCTGATGTAGACAATGAAGTATTAATTGACGCTAGCAAACATTACGTGAAAACGGGTGAGTTTGTAATGATAAAAATCATTGAAGCAACAGAATTCGATTTGTACGGAGAACCAGCATAATTTTTGGGGACGATTTTTAAAATCATTTTAAAACGCTATTTATGAAACTAATTCATTCTTTACTAATTTTCGCATTTGTACTATTATCAACAAATACTATTTCCGCACAATACGGGAATGGCGGATATGGAAATGGTTACGGGAGCAATCGTAGAATGAATAGCGGAATGGACCAAACCAGAGCAATAGACAAACCAAAAGAAATTCCTGTTGAAGTCACCGTTGGAAAAATTATAGAGAAGATAAAACCGGAACTCAATCTTGATGCACTTCAGGAAATTGCCATCTCGAATATTCTGATAGAAAGTATAAGAACACAAGGCATGCTTATAAAAGCAGAGGTTAGCCAAGAAGATAAAATAAAAAATGTCCAAGCGCTATCAGAAGTCACAGACAGAAAAATAATGGAATTGCTTAATAAGGACCAGAAAGAAAAATATATTGCAATGAATGAAGAAGCAAAAAATCCAAAAAAATCGAAAGCTAAAAAGAAAGCTAAACAATAATTTTTTTGTTAAACACAAAAATTAATTCCCAATATGAGAAAAATTTTTTACTACTTAATTTTTGCTGTTGTCATCACTTCATGCTCCACGAATCCTTACAAAAAGAGCGAGAAAATATACGACTCTAAACTAAAAACACTTAAAGAAACTATTTCTAATAAGGAATCACAACCACTACCGGTGATCCCTAAAGTAGTACTAAATGTTGATACTTTATATACTAAACAATTGCACACGTATAAAGACACAATATTCAAAATGGGTTCAACACCACTAGAAAATGGCATTAATACGGAATGGATTGGAACTGTAAATTTTAATTTAAGAAAACCCAATTTTATCATTATCCACCATACCGCACAAGATTCATTACAACAAACTATAAAAACCTTTACAAAAATTGAGGCTCAAGTTAGTTCTCATTATGTCATTTCGGACGACGGCAAAGTGGTTCAAATGTTGAATGATTATCTCAGAGCGTGGCATGCAGGAAATGGTTCTTGGGGAAAAAATACTGATATTAATTCCACATCAATAGGAATCGAACTGGATAACAACGGAACTGAGTTGTTTTCTGAAGCGCAAATCAATAGTTTATTAGCGCTTTTGACTAAACTGAAAAAGGATTATAATATACCAGTACAAAATATCATTGGTCACGCGGATATTGCGCCAACCAGAAAAAAAGACCCTAGCGCATTATTTCCATGGAAAATCCTAGCTGAGAAAGGATTTGGAATTTGGCCCGATGAATATTTAGAAACAGCTCCTGCTGATTTCAATGTAGAACAAGGATTGCGAATCATAGGATATGATACAAAAAATTTACCAGCGGCAATTATGGCTTTCAAACTCCATTTTATTCAAACTGAAGTCAACGATCTTTTAAATGAAAAAACAATAAACACTATTTATTCTATTTATAAAAAACAATAATTAGTAGTACAATCAAACTATAAAAACGGTTTTTTGAATCTTTCAAAAAACCGTTTTCTTTTGCAATAAAGTCATATCAAACGCTAGTCATTACAATACGCAGTTTGTTTCAGCAGCGAAAACTTGATAAAAAAACTGCCAAAATACTTTAGAATATCTTGGCAGCAAAAAAAAAAAAAAATATTATTGAGGAATTAGAAAGAATAGGTTGTTGCCAATAAAGCATAAGCAGTAACACCTTTTGGGGCTGCATCACTATTTGAAAAGATATCTTGAGATGCTGTGTCTACACGAAATTCAGGAATAATAGTTAGGTTTCCTACTTTATAATTTAATGATAAAGTATTCCCTATCACACTTGTTCCTGCTAGTACACCAAGACCCGCTGTAGCTTCTTTAGCATCCAGATATTCTAATCTATAAGCCAAACTCAATGATTCTTTCAATGCTAAATTTGCGTATCCAACTAAAGAGAACCATTCTCCATCTAAGGTACTATCAAAATCATTGTTAGTCATTGCGTACGTTCCATTAAATCCTAATGAAAAGGCATCACTCAGTTTTTTTGTTCCAACGAAGTCAAACTGCGTTTTATTTTCATCAGAAGATGGGTTGCTGCTTCCAGAAGTCACATTAAAATAAGCACTTCCAGTATCTCCTAAAAAGGCAACTTGCCCAATGAAAGTTTTCTGAGAAGAACCAGCCTCAATAGTTGTTTTGAAATCAGTTGGGTTTGAAACTCCTGCCATAAAACTCATCTTTCCTGAAGTATACTGAGCTTTTACACCAGTATTAAAAAATGGTCCATAGGTAAATGCATAGGACATACTGTAGTTTTTGTTATCTACTGCATCCAATAATTCATATCCAATGTGTGTTCCAAAACTTCCTGCAGTTACTTTGAATTTGTCTGAGAACTCATAGGTGAAATTCAATTGCTTAATCATAAAAGTAGTCGAATCGTCATTATACGTAAATTGAGCGGCTCTGCTACCAAAACCCAAATCAACAAAAACAGAAGCTTTCCCCATTTTATGAGAAGCCTCGATGGAAGCCATTCCCAATTCAAATGAATTATGAGAATTTGTAAAACTGGTTAAGCTATTATCTATTCCTGAAAAATCATATTTGTAATAAGCATCAGCTGATCCCGCAAAAGTAGTAGCAGGTGCTGGTGTTGTTTCTTGTGCAAATGTTAATGTTGTAGTTAGCAATAATGCTATGGCTGCTAATTGGTTTTTCATCTTTAGTTGGTTTTAGTTAGTAATCTAGTTGGTAATTTTTTGGTTTTGGTTAATACTATTTTTGAAATTTAGAAACTAGTGTTTTTACGAAAAACATGTTTTTTCACACCTTTTTAGCTCTAAATTTTCCTTTTATCTGAGGCGAATTTATTAACTTTTATTTCACTAAAATTACTATTTACAACTTTTTTACCTTGATTTAAGAAGAATTATCAATAACGAAAAATGAACAAAAAAAAATGGATATTCCATATTTATAAAGAACTATTTTAAAAATTCAATAATAACAATTTCAAACAAATACCCTTATTTTTTACAACTAATAATTAAATTCTATTAAAAAATACACACTTTTACCAAATATTAAAACAAAATAAAACAACATACCCTTTAAAAAATAGGGGTTTAATTTTTTTTTATCAAAAATAATAAATAGATATTTATATAAAAACTAATAGATTAAGATTTCATAAATTGATTCAATTTCATTAAAATTAAAACTCATTAAGCCAATAATTAAACTGTGATTCCGTCAGGTTTGCTACACGCTTATTTCTCTATTTTTTATGAAAATTTTAATAGCATAAAAAATCCTTTTTCATTAAATTTATAACATGGTTCGATTACTAATTAAGTTTTCCGTTTTGCTATTATTTGTCGCTTTTTCCTCCCTTTGGATAAGCGATAAATTATCCATGTTTTCAAATGAAAATAATCAGGATTTATACGAACAAACCGAAAAAAATGCAGAAGAAAACACTTCAGAGAGTAAAACTAAAACACTCTTTATTGCTTCAATTGAAAGTATAAATTGTTTTGAATACGATTCTTTTGAGAGTAGAAAAATCAATTCTCTTGATTCGTTTCAAATAAAAGAGTTTGTTTTACAGAATCTTACTCCACCTCCAAAACAAGCTTAAACCCATTTTTTTTACTAAAACATTATTAATCTATGTTACAATCCAAAAATGGAGACATAGAAACTCCTAATTATACACACATGAAAAATTTATTTATAGCGTTCACTTTTTTATTTACTACTTCTTTACTTGCTCAAACTCATCAAATAGTCAAACATAATGGCGAAACGATGGATGTAAACTTTATTAAAAAAGAAAATAATATAGTGTACTACACTTTACCGCAAAGTGCTGAAGAAAAAACAATCAGTCAATATGCCGTGTCACAGCTGAATGAAAAATCAAAAAGTGCTTCTGCAATCCTATCTGAAAAAATTCAACTGAATGGAAAATCTGATTATAAAAAGGTTGTTGTGCTAGAAAAACATCAAACTGAAGGATTGAAAGAATCTGGAATAATCACAAGTTTTTACGGTGGAATTAAAGGAGAATCTCCTGTATCGTTTTCAGATAACGGTGAAAAACGATTGAAACAGAATGCAGCACTAAAAGGATCGCCATTTATTGTAATTCTTTCCAATAATCCGAAAGATTTAAAAGCGGCAGTATACACCTATTAGTAAAACAAAAGCAATCATACCTGCTGTCAACTTGTATTGAAAGGTAGAAATTCAATGAAAAATCGAGAATAGATTTGTTACAATTACAAATCCTGTTCTCGATTCTTTATTTAACATCCTAAATACATACATTCTATACCAAATCTGTATTAAAAAATATTGTGCCAGTTAGTGACAATCGTTATTCGATAATTAAGGATTTCATATTCATAAATTCCTTGATTCCTATTGCGCCTAATTCTCTACCATAACCTGATTTTTTTATTCCTCCAAAAGGAACTCTGGAATCTGAACGTACCAAAGAATTTACGAATACATTTCCCGCTTCAATTTTACGCGCCAGTTGATACGCATTTTCACGGTCTTCGGTCCAGATTGCTGCAGCCAAACCATATCTGTGATTATTAGCAATAACAACTGCATCATTTGCATCCTTCGCTCTAATGATAGTAGCTAACGGTCCAAAAGTTTCTTCCTGAAACGCAACATTATTTGAATCCACAAAATCAATTAATGTGGGTTGGAAATTACAATTCTCCCGCTCTCCGCCTACTAGTAGTTTCGCTCCTTGTTGAAGTGATTTTGCCAATTGACCTTCTAATTTTTCTGCTAAGTCCAATCGTGCTAATGGCCCCATTTGAATCCCATTCTGTAATGGGTTTCCTTGTTGCAGCAATTGTACTTTTTTCGTAAAAAGAGCAGCGAATTCATCCGCAACTTTTTCAGTAACAATAAAACGTTTGGCACAAATACAAGCCTGACCAGCGTTCAACATCCTGGATTGTGTAGCAACAGTTGCAGCTTTTTCAAGATCAGCATCATTCAAAACTATAAAAGCATCTGAACCCCCTAATTCCATAACCGATTTCTTGATGTGCTTTCCTGCCAATGCAGCCACAGATGAACCCGCCATTTCACTTCCTGTCAAAGTGATACCACAAACGCTATTTGAAGCTATTACACTTTCTACTTGAGGAATATCAATAGTAATTTCTTGGAAAACACCTTCGGGAAAGCCAGCTTCTAAAAAAGCACTTTCTATTGCTTTGGCGCAGCCAATAACATTTGGCGCATGCTTTAAAAGTGTCACATTACCCGCCATAATTGCCGGAGCGGCATAACGCAATACCTGCCAGAAAGGATAATTCCAAGGCATAATGGCAAAAACAGCTCCCATCGGATCATAAACCGACATGCTTTTGAAAGGAGTATCGTAATATTCGTCTTTCAGCATTTCCGCTGCATTTTCCGCATAAAAATCACAATTTGCTGCTGATTTTTCGACCTCTGCGATGCTTTCGGAGATGATTTTACCCATCTCATTTGTAATCAGCAACCCTAATTTCTCTTTGTTTTCACGGAGAATATTAGCCAGTTTACGCATCTTGTCAGCTCTTTCTTGAAAAGAAGTATTTTTCCAAATCTTGAAAGCACTTTCGGACAATTGCAATTTTTGATTCAATTGCGCATTAGTCAATACTTCATGCTCCGCAATCACTTCTTGTGAAAATGGATTTATAGATTTAAATATCATGTTATTTATATTTTAAATTCCTCACGAATGCAGGTTTAGAAAATAGGAAATCAATTCGGAAGCAGATTTTCTAATTGATTCAGAAGAAAAGATTAACAGAAAAAGACAACTACTCAAATGGAAAATGGGAGTACTTTACATTCAAAATTTAGGAATTAATTTCCATAAAAATAGTATCCAATAATTCGAATATTTTTTCTTTATCCAATGGTTTTGTAATATAGTCCATAAAACCAAATTGCATGATTCGCTCTCTGTCTTCAAAGGAGGAATAAGCAGTCTGGGCAATAACGGGAAGTTCCGGTTTGAATACTTTTATCTGTTCAAATGCTTCAAAACCGTTTAAAACAGGCATTTTTATATCCATAAAAACCAAACTAATATCTGGGTTTTCAGCACATATATTTACGGCTTCCTGACCATTAAAAGCGCGTAAAACGGTATGGTTTTTTGATTCAATAATTTTCTTTAACAACAAGAAATTGATATTATCATCTTCCGCAATTAAAATAGTTTCATTCTCATAATTTCCAGAAAAGGATATTTTCTTCCTTGGCAAACTTTCTACTGCAGCTTCATCATACTGTAGCGGTATTGTAAATGTAAACACCGATCCAATTCCAATTGTAGATTGTACGCCTATTTCTCCGCCCAACATTTCAACATACGCCTTAGTGATAGACAAACCAAGTCCTAAACCTGTCATTTCGTTAGTAGCATTATCTTCAATTCTTCTGAATCTATCAAAAATAACTTTCGAATAATCCTCGCTAATTCCTAACCCGGAATCTTGAATCGTAAAGGTTACAACTCCTTCTTCTCTGTTTATTTTATATCCAAAAGACACGAAACCTTTTTCGGTAAATTTTACTGCGTTAGTTATTAAATTTACAATAATCTGTTTCAGTTTTGTTTCGTCAGTTAAAATATTCTTCTGAATTTTATCTGCACTTTCCACTACAAAAAACTCAATTTCTTTTTCTTTTGGAATAGTGATTTTTATGGACTTATGCAAATCGGCCATACATTTTTCTAAATCTAAACCTTTATAGTTTGGCGTAATTTGCTTTGCATCAATTCTGGACATTTCAATTAAATCCTCAATTATTGAAACTAAACTATTTCCGCTATTTCTGATGATTTTTAAATATTCGGATTTCTCATTTTCTGTCAGCTTATCATCATTCAATAAATCACTAAAACCCATGATGGCATTCATAGGAGTTCTGATTTCATGCGATAAATTAGCTAAGAATGATGATTTTAACGTATCACTTTCTTCGGCTTTTTGCTTGGCAATCTCTAATTGCGTCCTTTGGTTATTATTTTCTTCAAAAAGATTTCCAATGTAACCAAACTCTCCTTTGGATTTTCTTAAACTATTTATCGACTTAACATTTCCGGTTTCCAAGATATTCTTGACTAACTTTAAAGGATTATAAACCCATTTTTTAGTATAATAAATGAAAATAAGCATGTTTATTATCGAGGCCACCACAACTATAAAAAGAATTTCTTTTGTTTTGCTGTAATTTAAATTAAAGGGTCTTTTAAAAAGTAATTTACTTACTACTTCATTTTTCCAATCTTTTAAATCCAAAGCTACTACAACAAAATCTTCTTCGGGATTCGCCACATAATCTGCATCAGTCAAATTAACTTTGGAACTGCTTATATTTCCTAAAGAAGACGAAAAAGTTTTATCTAAAAGTCTGGCCATAAAAAAATAGCCTGAAGGTTTTGTTTTACGCTTTTTTGGATCTCTTGAAGGATGAATAGTCGCGGCAAAAACCTCAACGATACCTTCAGGAATTTTTACATAAAACCTTTTAAGTTTAGATTCATAGAGTACGCTCATCATCTCTTTTGGAATAAAATCAAAACTTTTAATCCTGTTCGATGTAGTTTTATTTATTATTTTTTTATCTAAATCATAAATTCCGATATAATCCATTTCATAGGATTCAAATTCACTTACTATGAAATCATTGTACCATTTTTCATCTTTTGTTTTAGTAAAATTGACTAATTCATCCCAAAATGTAACATCGATAATTGTGGCTGTTGGCGTTTTAGAGTTAAGTCTGAACAATGATTTTACCTCATTATCATACTGATCATAGGTAGTTTTATAGAAGCGTTCTTCTTCCTTAAGTGTATATAGATACAGTGAAGTGTATAGTAGAAAAAAGAAAACAGTTGTTGAAGCAATCAACAAAAGTAATTTGAAATACGTATTTAAATTAAATAATCTGTTCATAATAATTAGACAAATAAAAAAAGTAATCAAAAAATCTTACGCATTGTTTTGTAAGATATATCACTTTTTTTTAGCTGGCGCAAGGTAAGCTTTTTTTATTCAAAAAAAAACCCAACCGATTAAACTAATGCAGTTTATCACATTTATGAGCTATTTATCAACTAATTTAACTCAATGCTTAAATCAACCTGTATTTTAATTGTGAATTTATCTCCTAGATTCCATTGAGGTTTTTATCTCATTTTTTATTTTGACTTTTTTTCCTGCGAACCAGCACTGCAAATTCAAATTATTACAAAATCTAGAATTGGAAATTCTTACATCAAAAAATAAACAGCGTCTTAAAATTTTTTTCCATAAAAAACCCCAAAGAGTAACTAACTTTTTGGGGTAATTCAAATTTTAAAATCTTAATTCTATCTAATAATTACAAAGGAATATTTCCGTGTTTTCTATTAGGAGTAATACTCTCTTTATTTTCGAGCATACTAAAAGCTTTTATCAATTTGCGTCTAGTGTCTTGTGGCAAGATTACCTCATCTACAAAACCACGTTGTGCTGCAGTGTACGGATTCGCAAATAAATCAGCATATTCCGCTTCCTTTTCTAAGAGTTTTGCTTCATGATCTTCGGCTTCGCTAATTTCTTTTTTAAAGATAATTTCAGAAGCTCCTTTGGCTCCCATCACGGCAATTTCGGCAGTTGGCCAAGCAAAATTCATATCGGCACCAATGTGTTTCGAGTTCATTACATCATACGCACCACCATAGGCTTTACGGGTAATTACAGTTACTCTCGGCACGGTTGCTTCACTTAAAGCATACAACAATTTTGCACCGTGAACGATAATTCCGTTCCACTCTTGATCGGTTCCTGGTAAAAATCCCGGTACATCCACCAAAACCAATAACGGAATATTAAAACAATCGCAAAAACGGGTAAATCTTGCTGCTTTTTTCGAACTGTTCACATCCAGACAACCAGCTAAAATCATCGGTTGGTTGGCTATAATTCCGATGCTTTTTCCTCCCAATCGGGCGAAACCGACAAGGATATTTTCGGCATAATTTTTATGAATTTCATAAAAAGAATCCTCGTCAATAATTCCACCAATCACCTCATGCATATCATACGGCTTGTTCGGATTATCCGGAATAATAGTCGCTAATTTGGTACGAACTTCGTCATTCAGTTCATAAGGTAAATTATGTGCTTTTTCTTTGTTACTCTGTGGCAAATAACTTAACAAGCGCTTCAAATCCTCCAGACATTCCACATCATTGGTAGAAGTAATATGCGCCACACCCGATTTAGTTGAATGCGAACTTGCTCCACCCAATTCCTCCGACGTTACGGTTTCATTGGTTACGGTTTTCACCACATTCGGTCCTGTTACAAACATATAACTAGTATCTTCAACCATCATCGTAAAATCAGTCATTGCTGGAGAATACACCGCACCACCGGCGCAAGGTCCCATAATCGCAGAGATTTGCGGAATCACGCCGCTGGCTTGAACGTTTCTGTAAAAAATATCGGCATAACCACCCAAAGAACGAACACCTTCCTGAATACGTGCTCCACCAGAATCATTTAGTCCAATCATGGGCGCTCCCATTTTGACTGCCATATCCATAACTTTACAGATTTTCTCAGCATGAGTTTCGGATAAAGAACCACCAAAAACTGTAAAATCCTGAGCGAAAATATAAACCAATCTCCCATTTATGGTTCCATATCCTGTAATGACTCCGTCGCCGTAATAGAGTTCTTTTTCCATTCCAAAATCAGAGGTTCGGTGCGTCACCAACATCCCAATTTCTTCAAAAGAACCTTCATCCATCAAATAATTAACGCGTTCTCTTGCCGTCAGTTTTTTATTCGAATGTTGTTTTGCTATTCTGTTTTTACCTCCACCTAAATGAGCTTCGGCAATTTTATGATTTAATGTATCTATTTTGTCTTTCATACTATTCTTTTTTTAACCGCTAATCCGCTAATTTTTTTTTAAATCATTGTTTAATTTAGTAAGCGTACGATTTTTTGATCTTCAAAATATTGTTTCAAAGCGACCTTCGCCGCGATTTCGGCTTCTTGCGCTATTTGATTTTTTAACATTGCGGCACTGTAGTAATTCTTTACAAAATGCGTGTCAAATTTCCCAGAACGAAACGCCTCATGTTCAAAAACAAATTTCCCAAAAGGCAATGTTGTCTGCACGCCTTCCACATGATAATCTTCAATGGCCTTAATCATAATTTGAATCGCTTCTTCGCGGGTTTCTCCATAAGTGATTAATTTGGCCAACATTGGATCATAATAAATAGGAATATCCATGCCTTGTTCAAAACCATTATCTACGCGAATTCCTTCACCAACAGGCAATTGATAGACATCCAAATGACCCACACTAGGCAAGAAATCATTCATCGGATCTTCGGCATACACACGCAATTCCATCGCGTGTCCTTTTATTTTCAAGTCTTCTTGTTTGATTGTCAATTCTTCACCTCTAGCCACTCTTATTTGCAGTTCTACCAAATCGGTACCGGTAATCCATTCCGTAACTGGATGTTCCACTTGCAAACGCGTATTCATCTCCAAAAAGTAGAAATTGTTGTTTTCGTCCAATAAAAATTCGACGGTTCCAGCTCCTAAATAATCACATGATTTAGCCACTAAAACGGCTGCTTCACCCATTTTTTTACGCAATTCCGGCGTTAAAACCGAAGAAGGTGCTTCTTCAATTACTTTTTGATGACGACGCTGGATACTGCATTCTCTTTCGAATAAATACAACACATTGCCATGACTGTCAGCCATAACCTGAATTTCGATATGTCTTGGTGAACCCACATATTTTTCTATAAAAACAGAACCATCTCCAAAAGCAGCAATCGCCTCACTGATAGCACGATCCATTTGAGATTCGAAATCAGCTTCGCTCTCAACCACACGCATTCCTTTTCCTCCACCACCTGCTGAAGCTTTAATCAGTATTGGAAAACCAACTTCCTTGGCAATAACTTTTGCTTTTTCAACATCTGTAATTGCTTCGTCAAAACCGGGAACCATTGGAATATTGTATTGCTTAACTGCATCTTTCGCAGCTAGTTTACTTCCCATGATTTTTATCGCTTTCGACTTTGGGCCAATAAAAATGATGTTATTTTTTTCTGCTTCTTCAGCAAAATCAGAATTTTCACTCAAAAATCCATAACCTGGGTGAATGGCATCCACGTTTAAAGATTTGGCAACCTCTATGATTTTACTTCCCAATAAATACGATTGACTCGAAGGTGCTTCTCCAATCCAAACAGCTTCATCAGCAAATTTTACGTGAGGTGCATTTCTGTCGGCAGTTGAATAAACTGCTACGGTTTTTATGCCCATTTTTTGTGCGGTTTTCATCACTCTGATAGCGATTTCCCCTCTATTGGCAACTAATATTTTTTTCATTTTTTATTTTTTAACCGCAGATTCGCTAATTTTAATTCACTTACAATAAATTCCGTTGCAAAATTCAACGCTCTATTTGTAATTTGCGAATTAGCGGTATATAGTTATTCGAATTCAATTAACAACTGCCCTTTATCCACGGCATCTCCCATCATTACCGAAATGGTTTTGATAATACCATCGCGCGGAGAAAGGAAACTGTTTTCCATTTTCATGGCCCCAAGAATAATTAAATTGTCGTTTTCTTTTACCTCTTGTCCTACCACCACACTGATTTCCAAAATCAATCCGGGCATAGGTGCTTTGATAAAATTGACTTGTTTGGTCAGTCCCGTTTCGAATCCCATTTCTTTGATTAAAATATCCAAAGGATTTGAAATAGCAACGGTATACGTGTTGTTGTTTACCTTGACGGTGTAGCTTTTTTGAAGAAAATCAGAAGTGATGATTTCCGCTTGAAAAGGAGTGTTTTCGTGTAAAACATGGAATTTATTCGTTTCCACACGCACTGCATCCAGTTGTGAAACACTTTCCTTTTCCAAATCAAAATGAAAAGTGTCGTTTACATTAACTTTATAGCCAATACTCATTTGTTTCTATTTTAGAATCGTAAAAATAAGTAAAAGAAAACGTTTTCGTAAACCTAAAATTAAATTTTATGCTAAATAGATATAGTTATATGAAATAAATTTATAAGACTAATAATCCAAACTCTCTAAGACTTTTCATAGGTTTTGAGTACCAAAATAATTCAAAGTCTTCCAATTGTGCTTCGAAATCAGCTTTAACTTCCTGAAAAGTGTAGATTCTAGCGTTAGAAACGGAGATTTTCAAAAGCATTTCTAACAACCATTCTCCTTCCGGCTTATTAGTTTGAATATTGAAACTTTCCTTTTTATCATGGAAAGTCAAAGTCATCATTTCCCAAGAATTCCCTTTTTTGGATTTGGTAAAATATTCAACAGCTGGCTTTCCGCCTAACCAAACGATTTTGGCTGTAGGCTTGATGTTGAAATCCTCCTCTTCCTGTAAAGCGTCAAATATAAAATCAGATGAAATTTTAGTCTTTGGAATTTTAAACTCGAACCAATCCTGCAACTCATAATCGAAACAGATTCCGTGCATAAAATTGAACAAGGATTTCTTAAGTCCAAAACTGAATTTATCATGATCAATTCCTGTTGAATCCGTATAATTGATATCGTTATTGGCGAAAGTTCCAATCGCTTCGGTTTCCTTTACCACACCGAATTTCTCTGGATACAAGCCCACTGGACTGTGCGCAGTCATCGCAAACTGATGCCAAAATCCCGATTGCAACACGCCCACTTCAAATAATTGGCGAACCATTTCCAGACTATCAACGGTTTCCTGAATGGTTTGTGTAGGATATCCGTACATTAAATATGCATGAACCATAACACCTGCTTCAGTGAAATTACGGGTGACTTTCGCCACTTGTTCTACCGTTACGCCTTTATCAATCAATTTTAATAATCGATCCGAGGCCACTTCCAGACCGCCAGAAACGGCGATACAACCAGAAGCTTTTAGAAGCAAACACAAATCTTTCGTAAAGCTTTTTTCGAATCGAATATTGGTCCACCACGTAACCGCTAATTTCCTGCGAAGAATTTCAAGAGCCAAAGCACGCATCAAAGCCGGAGGAGCCGCTTCATCTACAAAATGAAATCCGTTCTCGCCTGTTTGAGCAATCATTTCCTCCATTCGATCGCACAATAAATTAGCAGCAACAGGTTCGTAAATCTTTATATAATCTAAAGAAATATCACAAAAAGTACATTTTCCCCAATAGCAACCGTGCGCCATGGTGAGTTTGTTCCAGCGGCCATCACTCCACATGCGGTGCATTGGATTCACAATTTCGATAACCGAAATGTATTTATCCAAAAGCAAATCCGAATAATCGGGAGTTCCCACTTGCGATTGTTTGTAATCGTGTTTTAGGGAATTGTTTTTGTAAACTACTTTTCCTTCTTTCAACAGAAAAGTTCTCTTATAGGAATTGTAATCCGGGTTTTCAATATTAAAAATCAATTCTTCAATTGGCGTTTCGCCATCATCCAACGTAATAAAATCAAAAAACTCAAAAACACGAGCATCCGAAAGTGAACGCAATTCGGTATTTGGGAAACCGCCACCCATTGAGATTTTAATATTCGGATAATGCTTTTTGACCCATTGTGCGGAACGAAAAGCCGAATATAAATTTCCTGGAAACGGAACTGAAATTAAGAATAATGTGGGTTGAATCGTATCTATTTTTTCTTTTAAAATTGAAAGAAGAACGTTATCAATATACGTTGGTTCTTGTTGCAAGGCTTCATACAACTCGTCAAAAGAATTGGCACTTCGTCCCAAACGTTCCGCATAGCGGCTGAAACCAAAATTAGCATCAACACATTCGACTATAAAATCAGAGATGTCTTCAAGGTATAAAGTTGCTAAATGTTTTGCTTTATCCTGTGTTCCCATGGTTCCAAAAGCCCAATCCAATTCTTCTAATTGTGCAAACCGAGACGCTTCCGGCAAGAAATCTTCCTGACAAATCTGAAGCGCCAATGTTGGATTTTTCCCTTGTAAAAAAGCAATAACAGGATTTATAGTTTTAAGGTATTCTTCTTGCAAAGCGAGAATCCTCTTGGAATTATCTGAAATGGTATGATTTGGAACTTTAAACGTTAAACCTCCAACTTCAAACAAATTTTGCAAACCTTCCTTCGAAAACAATTTCAAAATCACTTCAATACCCAAATCGGCCTGAACGGATTCGATATTTTTGGTATTCAGAAACCCTTTGATATATGCCGTTGCCGGATACGGCGTATTCAGTTGGGTGAAAGGCGGCGTGATTACGAATAATTTGGTTTTCAAGAGGAATTGTTTTGTGCAAAAATAAGGGATAATTCTATTCTTTGCACAAAAGTTAAAGGCTACATTTTTATTTATTCTTTAGATTCAAATATAAAATAATGCAATTTCTAGTTTTTATATAATCTGTAGATATTTAATTACATTTGTTTTGCTATAAATCTTACTTATGAAGCGAATTTTTCTTTTTCCTTTTTTATTTTTTTACTTTTTGCTTTTTACTTTTTCATTTGCAATGCAAGGTCAATGTTTTGATTGTACAAAAAACTTTGGTGGTTGGAATGATGATGCTACTGCTGATTTAAAGAAAGCAAGCGATGGTATATACTTAGCAAAGAATGGAGGGAATTTCGGAGATTGGATGTCTATTTACAAATTTGATTTTAATTGCAATTTAGTTTGGAAAAAAGAAATTGACGAAAGAAATCTCTATTTAAGTAAGTTAGCAATTGACAGCCAAGACAATATATATGTTTTATTTACTTGGTATAATGCTCATAATACTGTAGGCACCTATCCACAATTGTTTAGTGGATTGCCTATGTATCCTGGATTAAATCTGGTGAAATTTGATAAAAATGGAAATTTTGTTTGGAACCGATCGATAGGTAGTGGTGCAGATTACGGAATGAGAGATATCTATATCCACAATGATATTCTATACATAACTGGCACATTCATGGCTAGCATAACAATCAACAATCAAATAACACTGACAAACACCTTTAATACCGGATATTATTTGTATCATCCATTATTATTCATTTCTAAATTTGATCTTGATGGAAATCTAAAAGAAGCTAAAAAATTTGGAACTAGCGATGCTGAGTATACTAGCTCTGCAATGGATAAAAATGGAGATTTATATTTCGCAAGATATTCACCTTCAAATAGTTCATATACTCATTCAGACATTGATAAAATCGATACTAATTTAAATATTGTCTGGAGTAAAGAAATTTCCAACAATAAAACTAAAAATGCATCTTTTCACAGACCAACTCTTTTACATTATAACCCTAACAATGACAAATTATATCTGTGGGCATCTTTTTACAAACTAGCAGATATACTTGGAACTATTTATACAGATCCTATCGAAGGATATCATTTTACCCAAAGTATTTTATCAGAATTCAATATTACCACAGGAAACTTAGAGAGAATTAAACAAATTAACAACTCATCACGTTTGGACATTCCCGGAATGGATGGAAACTCTTCAGGAAACACGGGTTATTTAACTGAAAAAGGAAATGAATTATTTATTTTTTCTAGTTTTACCGGCACAATGACATTTCCCAATGCAACCATCAAAAGTAGAACGTACACTAGTGGTTCGTCTGAATATAATAGTGAGGATTTGGTACTTTTTAAAGTCAATTTAAACAATTTTGAATCTGAATTTATACTAAAATCAAATGGAACAAATTATTATTCGCAAGGCATGTCTACTGATGCTGCTAGCCCAATTTTATTTAATGGAAATGACCTATTCCTAACGGCAAATTTTCAAAGTGCCCCATTAACTATCAACGGTTCTTTTATCAACAATAACAGTGGTAACAATGCCAGCGATGTTATGTTTTATAAATATAAACTTGATGCATCAAATGCCACTGGTGAAATAATCACTGAAAATACCTGTTTGAACGGCTTGACTAGCTTTACGGTAAACGGAACATTTGATTCAATTACTTGGGATTTTAACGACCCTAATTCATCATCAAATAGTGCAGCAATTAGTAATCCAACACACCAGTTTTCAGCTGAAGGGACTTATCACGTTAAAGTGATAGTAAATTGCGGCTCTGATTCACAAACGCTAGAAAAAGACATCACTATTACTAATACCCCTGCTATTAATACTCTGAACTCCATTTATTCCTGCGAGACGATTCCAGGATCTGGAATATCGAACTCCTTTGATACTTCGAATATAAACTCGACTATAGTAGGGAGTCAAACTAATTTAGTAGTTGAATATATAGATTCAAATGGAAATTTATTACCCAGTCCTTTACCAAATCCATATACCAATACTATCAAAAAAGAAGAAACCATAAGAGTCAAAAGTTATTTTCAAAATAATTCATTTTGCTTTGTTGAAACCGATTTAAAACTTTATGCATTGGATAAGCCTACAAATCCCATTATAATTTCACCTCAAACTTTCTGTATCCAACAAAATGCGACTTTAAGAGAGATTTCAATTACGGGTCAAAATATAAAATGGTATAATGCTTTAACTAATGGAACTTTTTTATCAAACACGACTCCACTACAAAACGGAAATACTTATTACGCGTCGCAAACCATTAGTGGCTGCGAAAGCGAAAGAGTCCCTGTCCTAATAAATATCCAAAATACTCCTGAACCAACAGGAAATACAAATCAGACTTTTTGTTCCAGTCAAAATCCAACTCTAGAAAACATTGTAATTTCAGGAAATGCGATAAAATGGTATAATTCAGCCGGAATTCTTTTGTCCAATTCAACTTCTTTACAAGACGGCGTGACTTATTATGCTTCGGAAACAGAAAATAATTGTGAAAGCTCAAATAAAATAGCTATTACCATTTCACTTATAAACACTTTGCCTGCAAATAATTATGAAGAATTATTTTGTGATGATTTGAATGACGGTTCCGAGAAAGTGAATTTATCAGATTATGATTCTAAGTTGATTTCAAATACTTCAGGATATACGTTTTCTTATTATTCGACTTTTTCAGGTGCCGAAAATCAATTGATAGGTAATCAAATCAATAATTTTTCAAGTTACAGCTTAACTTTTGGTGAGAACAAAATTTACGTTCGCATCAATTCAAATACGCCTTGTTATGCCATTGTTGAATTGAAATTAACTCTTGTATCGAAACCAATTATTACAATTCCTGATGTTGTACCCATTTGTGAAAACAATTCCATTACTATTGATGCTGGTTTAGGTTTCGATACTTATTTGTGGTCAACAGGCGCAACGACATCTACGATAGTTGTTGCAAATCCAGGAAATTATTCCGTTATCGTTACTACTAATTACAGTACAATATCATGTTCGAGTACTAAGAATTTTGAGGTACGAAAATCAAACATTGCCACCATTACTTCTGTAGAAACACAAGATTGGACCGACAATCAGAATAAAATCACCGTTTTTGCATCTGGCGAAGGTGATTTCGAATATTCAATTGATGGTACGCATTTTCAGGACAGCAATCAATTTTCGGGATTGTTTAGTGGCGAATATACCGTACATGTCAGAGACAAAAATGGTTGCGGAACCGCCACAGATGAAGTCTTTTTATTAATGTATCCCAAATATTTTACTCCAAACGGTGATGGTTTCAACGACACTTGGAATATTAAATTTTCAGACTTGGAAACCAACTTGACTATAAAAATATTTGATCGTTATGGAAAATTAATCAAAGAATTAATCCAAAATAACAATTGGAACGGAACCATGAATGGTTATGAACTCTCGTCCGATGATTATTGGTTTATCGCGACCAGAGCAGATGGAAAAGAATACAAAGGTCATTTTAGTTTGAAACGCTAACAATCATAACCCAACAAAAACTGATTAAACGGCACAGATGAAAGAAAAATTACTGCTATTATTTATATTGTTAATTACACCGTTATTTGCTCAAAATAAAAATCAATCGATCGGTTTTA
Organism: Flavobacterium sp. CAN_S2; assembly: GCF_015752255.1. Taxonomy (NCBI): domain Bacteria; kingdom Pseudomonadati; phylum Bacteroidota; class Flavobacteriia; order Flavobacteriales; family Flavobacteriaceae; genus Flavobacterium; species Flavobacterium sp. CAN_S2. Next base: position 108,681 of record NZ_JADOVA010000002.1, on the reverse strand, counting down.
AAGAAAATAAAGGCCAGATTATTGACCAAAAAGGAAAAGCGAATCCAGCTGTAAAGTACCTGTTAAATTCAAATGGACTAAATGTACAGTTAAAGAAAAATGGATTTTCTTATGATATTTATGAGACTAAAAAACATCCTATAAGACATTCGATAGAAGAAAAAAGAAGCTTTTCTCCTTTAGATTACAATAGAGAAAAGATCCAAGATTACACTTTAGAATATGTATTTCACAGAATAGATATCGATTTTGTTAATTCAAATCCTAACGTAGAATTAGTTACAACGGAAGCTTCGAAAGATTATGACAATTATTACAATATCCCGAATAAACCCGACGGTGTCGTTAACGTACATCAGTTCCAACAAATCACATATAAAAACATTTACCCAAATATTGATGTAGTTTTTTTCGTTCCAAAAGATACTTTGAAAACAGTGGAATATAATTTTGTGGTGCATCCAAAAGGTAAAATTTCGGATATCCAAATGAAATTTAATGGGGCAAAAACGGAGTTAGTTAACAACAAAATCCAAATGCAAGTTCGTTTTGGTAAAATGGAAGAAACCCTGCCCGCTAGCTGGACAGAAGACGGCCTAGAGAAAAAGGAAATTGCTGTTGGTTACAAAAAAATCAAAAATAATATTTATGGATTTGAAAGCACTGAAAATGTATCAGGTAAAACGGTGGTAATTGATCCTGTTCCGACACGATTGTGGGGGACTTATTATGGGGGAGCACAAACAGACTATATTGTGGAAGCAAATAATGATCTTTCTGGAAATTTACTTATCACTGGAAGTACTTTTAGCAGAAATAATTTTACAACTTCAGGAGCATTTATTACAAATCATTATTCGACTCAGCCTTCATCATTTGAACCTGATGGATACATAGCGAAATTTGACACAAACGGATATAGAATTTGGGGAACTTATTTAAATGCATTCCCTTACGACATTGATATTGATTCTGATAATAATATTATTTCATCAGGATACGCGTATAATTTTAGTACTATTGGAACACTTGGTACGCACAAACCTAATAAAGCATTATACAATCATGATGGTTACATTTTAAAACTAGATGCTAATGGAATTAGGAAATGGGGTACATTCTATGGTGACACAGGAGAAGATATAATATACTCAGCTGTAATTGACCTTAACAATAATATAATTGTTACGGGGTACACTGGTAGTGTTGTAAATATTGCGACACCAGGAACCCATAAAGCAACAAAATTTGAATATTCAAATGATGTTTTTTTAGCAAAAATAAGCCTTGATGGTCAAAGGATTTGGGGCACCTATTATGGAGGTACTACTGATGATAAAGCTCTAAGCATTGCTATAGATGAAAACAATAATACCTATATCGTTGGAGAAACATTTAGTATTGATGGTATTGCTTTTGGCTCCTCCCATCAAAATTACTTAAATACCAATTCAATAGATGGATTTATTGCTTCTTTTGACCCTCAAGGAAAAATTATTTATGGAACTTATCATGGCGGCGATAAAAATGACTATTTTAATAAAATAGATTACAATAACCAGAAACTTCTTGTGTCAGGCAGAACATTTAGTACTAGTAATATAGCTACAATAAATGCACCATACCCAATTCCGCCAAATACAATTAATAGTTATTCTGCTGGACTCTTTTCAATATTCAATAAAAATGGAACTTTAGAAATGGGTAGCTATTTTGAAGATATTATTTTAGACTCCGGGTTTGATAATGATGGTAACATATTTATTAGTGGGATAACAAGCAAAACAGGAATTGGAACATCAAATGCTTATCAACAAAATTTGTTCAATAATTACACTGTAGATTCTTTTATTGTTAAATATAAATCTAATTATGTTAAAGATTGGGGTACTTACTACGGAGGTAGAGATCTTGAACTTGAATCTATCATTCGTATAGACCGAATAAACGGGTATATTTATATAGCAGGAAGAACATTAAGTGATAATACTATGGCCTCCAACAACGCCTATCAACCTTTATTAAATGGCCGGGAAGATTTATATATTGCCAAGTTTCAAGATTGTTTATCTAATCCTATTGCGTCAAGTAATTCCCCAATTTGTATTGGAAATACCATAGAACTAAAAGCATCTGGCGGAACAAATTATGCTTGGATTGGACCAAATGGATTCATATCAATGGAACAAAATCCAACAATCCCTAATGCAACAGCTCTAAATAGCGGTCAATATAGTTGTAGCATTACAGGAACTGGCGATTGCGACGATACAAAAATAGTTGATGTAATTGTTGGTGATGTTGAATCGCCAATTCCGAATCTTACTTCACTTCCTATAGTTAACGGTGATTGTAATACTGTAATTACCACAATACCAACAGCGACCGACAGTTGTGCAGGAGCGATTACAGCAACAACTGCAAATGCACTTTCGTATAACCTACCCGGGACTTATACTGTGGTTTGGAATTATAATGATGGAAACGGAAATACATCTACACAAAACCAAACCATAACAATTAGTAATCAGCCGGTACCAATTTCAACTTCGCCACAAAATTTTTGTATTCAACAAAATGCAACAATTAGTAGCATTGCAATTACGGGTCAAAAAATAAAATGGTATGACGCTCTAACAAATGGAACTCTTTTATCAAACACAACTCCACTACAAAACGGAACCACTTATTATGCATCGCAAACTATTAGTGGCTGCGAAAGCGAAAGAATTCCTGTCCTAATAAATATCCAAAATACTCCTGCTCCAACAGGAAATACAAATCAAACATTGTGTTCCAGTCAAAATCCAACTCTAGAAAACATTGTAATTTCAGGAAATGCGATAAAATGGTATAATTCAGCCGGAATTCTTTTGTCCAATTCTACTTCTTTACAAGACGGCGTGACTTATTATGCTTCGCAAACAGAAAACAACTGCGAAAGTCTTAATAAACTTGCTGTTACTATTTCGCTAATAAACACTTTACCAGCAAATAACTATGAAGAATTATTTTGTGATGATTTGAATGACGGTTCCGAGAAAGTGAATTTATCTGATTATAATTCTAAGCTGATTTCAAATACTTTAGGATATAGTTTTTCTTATTATTCGACTTTTTTAGGTGCAGAAAATCAATTGTCAGGTAATCAAATCAATAATTTTTCAAATTACAACTTAGCTTTGGGCGACAACAAAATTTATATTCGCATCAACTCAAATACCCCATGCTACGCTATAGTTGAATTAAAACTAACCCTTTTATCAAAACCAAAAATAACGATTCCAGATGTTGTTCCCATTTGTGAAAACAATACAATCACGATTAATGCCGGATTAGGTTTCGATACTTATTTGTGGTCAACAGGCGCAACGACATCTACGATAGTTGTTGCAAATCCTGGAAATTATTCCGTTACCGTTACTACTAATTACAGTACAATTTCATGTTCGAGTACTAAGAATTTTGAAGTACGAAAATCAAACATTGCCACCATTACTTCTGTAGAAACACAAGATTGGACCGACAATCAGAATACAATCACCATTTTTGCATCCGGTGAAGGTGATTTCGAATATTCAATTGACGGTATTCATTTTCAGGATAGCAATCAATTTTCGGCATTATATAGTGGCGAATATACCGTACATGTCCGAGACAAAAATGGTTGCGGAACCGTCACAGATGAAGTCTTTTTATTAATGTACCCCAAATATTTTACCCCAAACGGTGATGGTTTTAATGATACTTGGAAAATTAAATTTTCAGATTTGGAAACCAATTTGTCGATAAAAATATTTGACCGTTATGGAAAATTAATCAAAGAATTAATCCAAAATAACGATTGGAACGGAACCATGAATGGATATGCCCTTCCAGCAGATGATTATTGGTTTATCGCAACAAGATCAGATGGAAATGAATACAAAGGACATTTTAGTTTAAAACGATAACAAATTATCAAAATTTATGTTCTTTTTTGCTGACCATTAATAATGAAAATAAAGAAATACAGGCTGCAGTAGTCAAATAAAATCCAACATAAGTCAAACTATATTGTGTTGCTAACCAAATTGCAATCATAGGAGCAAAAGCGGCTCCAATAATTCCTGCCAAGTTAAATGCCAAAGAAGTTCCTGAATAACGAACCGTTGTAGGAAACAATTCAGATAAGAAAGTTCCTAAAGGACCGTATGTGAATCCCATCAGAGCCATTCCAACACATAAAAATAAAGTCACAAGAACTGCACTGCCGGAATTCAAGAAAAAAGAAAATGCAAAACCAAAAATAGCAATCGCGATTGTGGCGTAAACAAGCATTTTTCTTCTTCCAATACGATCCGCAATTAAAGCTGAAACAGGAATGAAAAGTGCAAAAAACACTACCGAAAACAATTGTATCAATAGAAAATCTCTTTTGGAATAACCCAAATCAGAAGTTGCCCAGCTAAGTGTAAAAACCGTCATGAGATAAAAAACCAAGAACGTAGTAATCGCTGCAAATGTGCCAAAAATCAGTTGGTTTTTATAAAATTTCAGTAAAGTAAAAAATGGGATATTAACTTCTTCTTTCTCTTTTTTAGCGTTTTCGAAAGCAGGAGTTTCGGTAATCTTTAATCGGATATAAAAACCTACGACAACCAATAATGAACTCGCTATAAACGGAATCCTCCATCCATAATCAAGAAAATCTTCGGAAGTCATTGTATCGGTCAAAATCAAGAAAGTACCACCCGAAAGCAATAATCCTATTGGCGCTCCAAGTTGCGGAAACATTCCGTACCAGGCTCTTTTATTAGGTGGAGCATTTTCGATAGCCAGTAATACCGCACCACCCCATTCGCCACCTAAACCAACACCTTGACCAAAGCGACATAACATCAATAATAAAGGAGCTGTAATTCCAATACTGGCATAACTTGGTAAAAAACCAATACAAACTGTTGAAATCCCCATCGTTAATAACGCAATTACTAAGGTGGTTTTACGGCCAATTTTATCTCCATAATGACCAAACACCGCAGAACCTAATGGTCTGGAAAGAAAAGCAATCGAAAATGTCGCTAAGGATAACAAAACGGAATTAGTACTATCATTTGAAGGAAAAAACAATTGAGGAAAAACTAAAACTGCGGCATTTGCATAAATATAAAAATCAAAAAATTCTATAGTGGTTCCTATTAAACTGCCAAAAAGAACATGTTTTAATGAGTTTTCATTCGAATGCTTTAAATTATCTTTCATAAAATTGTTAATTTTTTTGATAAAAATCACACTATTTTTCGAAAGTAACAAATATTATAGTTCCAATTATTATTGGTAAATTAGCAACATATAAAACTTTATTATGCCAACCGACTGTATCAGCTATCAGAATTCAGGATATTTCTCTTCTTTGATGAATGATTATTTAGAAAAAAAAACAAACTTACAATCCCTATATAACAGATTCCCAACGCTTGAAAACTTTGAAGCACAAATTCAAGAAAAGCAAGTAAACTTCAATGAGAACGGCACTCTTAAAAGACAAATATTAGTTTCTACATTAGAAAATCAATATTCAAAAATTGAAACTTCAGTTTTGACCAAACAAAATATTGAAGCTTTAATTAATCCAAATACATTTACTGTTACAACCGGACATCAGTTAAATTTGTTCAGCGGACCTTTATATTTTTTGTATAAAATCATTTCGACTATTAATTTGACAACCGAATTAAAAGCGAAATATCCAACCTATAATTTTGTCCCCATTTACTGGATGGCGACCGAAGACCATGATTTTGAAGAAATCAATTATTTCAACTTTAAAGGTAAAAAATTCCGTTGGAACAAAGAAAGCACAGGTCCAGTTGGTCGCTTGTCTACTGAAGGCTTAGCTGAATTTCTTGAAGTATATACTTTGGAATTAGGCTCTAGTAGAAATGCAGCTACGCTAAAAAAACTGTTTGAAGATTCCTATCTAAATCACGATAATTTAGCCAATGCTACTAGATTTCTGGCTAATGCGCTTTTTGGTGCGTATGGTTTAGTTATTTTGGATGCGGATAATGCTGACTTAAAACACAACTTTATCCCTTTTGTAAAAGAAGAATTGCTGCAAAAATCCTCCCATAAATTAGTTTTGGAAACTGCCGAAAAATTAAAAGAGTATACAATTCAGGTGAATCCCCGTGAAATCAATTTGTTTTATATCGAAGATGATTTACGGGAACGTATCATATTTGAAAACGACACCTATAAAGTAAATCACACGAAAATTGAATTTTCTGAAAATGAAATTCTAGCTTTATTAGAAAATCATCCCGAAAAATTCAGTCCTAACGTGATTATGCGTCCCTTATATCAGGAAGTGATTTTACCGAATCTATGCTATATTGGCGGAGGCGGAGAAATTGCTTATTGGTTAGAATTAAAATCCTTTTTTGCTGCTGCAAAAGTAACTTTTCCAATGCTTTTGCTTAGGAATTCTGTACTATTGGCAACCGAAAAGCAAGCTAAAAAAGCAGATAAACTAGATTTGAACTGGGAAGATTTATTTTCGAAACATGCGAATTTAGTAACTACTAAAACCAAAGAATTGTCAGATTTCCCAGTCGATTTAACGCATCTAAAAAAACAGTTGCAAAAACAATTTCAGGAGCTTTATGATGTAGCGAACAAAACCGACGAGTCTTTCCTTGGAGCTGTAAAAGCGCAAGAAACCAAACAAATAAAAGGATTAGAAAATCTGGAGAAACGTTTACTGAAAGCACAAAAAAGAAAACTGAGTGATATTTTGCAACGCATCACTGAGTTGCAAAACGAGTTATTCCCCAACCAAAGTTTACAGGAACGACAAACTAATTTTTCGGAATTTTATTTGGAATTCGGTGAAAATCTGATTCCAACATTGATTAAACAACTCAAACCATTGGACAATAAATTTGATATTATTGTACTTTAATCAGATAACTGTTATTTGAGTGCCGAATTTGTAAAAATAATCAATAAAAAAATCCTATTTTTGCACAAAATTTAAAAAATAAAAGATGGCTACTAATAGAACATTTACAATGATTAAGCCTGATGCTGTTGCTAACGGACACATCGGAAACATACTTGCAATGATTACAAATGCAGGTTTCAAAATCGTTTCTTTGAAATTAACACAATTAACTGTTGCTGATGCACAAGCTTTTTACGAAGTACACGCTGCAAGACCTTTCTACGGTGAATTAGTTGAATTCATGTCAAGAGGACCAATTGTTGCTGCTATTTTAGAAAAAGACAATGCAGTTGAAGATTTCAGAACTTTAATTGGTGCTACAAACCCTGCTGAAGCAGCTGAAGGAACTATCCGTAAAGCATACGCAACTTCTATTGGAGAAAATGCAGTTCACGGTTCTGATAGCGATGAAAATGCAGCTATCGAAGGTGCTTTCCATTTTGCTGGAAGAGAGCAGTTCTAGTATTCCGTTTTCAGTCGCAATTGACAGTTACGAATTATATAAAATAGAAAATCCCGTTTCAAAATTGAAACGGGATTTTTTTATATCAAAAATCTAAAATCGTTAATCAACAATCTAAAATCACTACCTCAAAACTACATCTTTCACCACATCACGTCTTAATTCTTCGTTAATCATAGCTACAATTTTAGACTTTCCGTGACTTAATTCTTCACGCAAAACGGACGAAGTTAACTCAACATACAACGTACTTCCTTTCAAAACCACATTATTTGTATAACTGTTCACACCATTCCCCATTAGGTTTTTCCACGCATCCTTCACGTCAATTTGATCCATTCCGGGTTGCAGTTTATTCACTTGGATTATTTGTTTCAAAACATCCCCTATCGTACTTTGATTATTTAGTCGTTTTGCCATCGCCCAGTAAATTTATTGATGTTGCTTTCTTGTAATGATATTCTGTTTTTTCCTTGCTCAACAGCACTAATTCTTCCGCTGACACAGCAATCAACTCCTCACTCCACTTCATGTAAGGCGTCGAATAATCTAAAAAAACTTTGTCATCCGCAAATCGAACCGTTACGTTTTCATACGTATCATTCACTAAAAAAGTCCCGTCTAATTGCGGCATCACTTTTTTCCGAATCCCCTTATTATTCTTTATTTCAAAATAATCATACACTTCATTCATCCCGTATTCTTTATCCTTTATGGAATCAAAAACAACCTTTTCTACTTCCCAATACCCGTTTATTTTCGAAATGTCATCTTGGGTTATCTTTTGCTGACAAGCCACAAAAAGAAATGCTATAAAAAGAATGCTAAATGTTTTTTTCATAATACTAATTATTTTTAGGAGCTGTTTCCTGCTTTCCGCTTCAATCTTTTTATCCGCTGAAAAAGCGTCTAGAAAGGATTTTCACTGCAATCAGGGCTAGAAAATTCGGGATAAATCACGCCTATTCTAATTACAAAGTTACTCTTATTAAATTCAAAGAAAACAAAAATAGTGGAAACACATTAAACTATTTTCTATATTTTTGGTCTTAAAGGAATTAGAACTAAATCATTAGCAAGATGTCAAAAATAATATATAGTTTCCTCATCGTATTACTTTGTAGCAGCTGCAGTTCTGACACTCCTGAACCAACTCCTACTCCCTCAACTGAAACACTCTACTTTCCACCATTAACAGGAACAGCTTGGGAAACAAAATCTATTGCAAGTTTAGGTTGGAAGCAAACCGCCGTGCAACCTTTATTAGATTATTTAGCACTTAAAAATTCAAAATCTTTCATCATTCTTGTCAACGGAAGAATCGTAATGGAAAATTATTTCAATGGTCATGATGCTAATGCTTTTTGGTATTGGGCAAGCGCTGGCAAAACACTGACCTCAACAGTAACAGGCATTGCACAACAAGAAAGCCTAATCAACATCAACAATACAGTTTCGCAATACATAGGAACCGGCTGGACAAGTTTGACTTTAGCTAAAGAAAACTTGATTACAAACAAACATCTACTCAACATGACTTCCGGATTAGATGACAGTACAGATGATGTTGATCCAGCAAACCTAAAATACAAAGCCGACGCAGGAACACATTGGGCGTACCATAATGTATATGTAAAATTACAGGATGTGATTGCACAAGCCAGTGGCCAAACCTGGAATGCTTATTTCAACACCAAATTAAAAGATAAAATAGGAATGGATGGTGCTTGGTTTCAATTAGGCAATAATTCTGTTTACGGAAGTAATACTCGCTCCATGGCACGCTTTGGTTTGTTAATCTCCAACAAAGGTAAATGGGAAAGCAACACGATAGTGAATGAAAACTATTTAAATGAAGCAACAAACACTTCACAAAATATCAATCTGGGATACGGCTATTTATGGTGGCTGAACGGAAAATCAAGTTATCATTTACCACAAATCCAACTGCAATTCAATGGTAGTTTAATACCAACAGCACCAGCCGATATGTATATGGCGTTAGGCAAAAACGATCAAAAAATTTATGTTATTCCAAGCAAGAAAATGGTTGTTATCCGAATGGGAGATGTTGCAAATCCAGACAATCCAACGTTTGCCTTATCCGATTTTGATGAAGTTTTATGGCAAAAAATAAGTGCTTTGTACCAGTAAAATTACTTAGTTTTCAAACTTTTCATAAAACCCAAAACAAAGAAAACCAAACCTATTATTAGTAAAAAATAATAAAAACCAAGACTTTTATCTCGGACAAGATTTGCCAAAATAAAAGAAATGATGCTTACTAAATAAAGATACATCGGAGGTGTATTTTTCAACGAAGAGAAATCCATTCTAATTATTATTTAAAAAAACTATCTACAAACTCGTATTTATTAAAAACCTGAAGATCTTCAATTCCTTCGCCTACACCAATATATTTTACAGGAATTTGAAATTGATCAGAGATTCCAATAACAACACCACCTTTTGCAGTTCCGTCTAACTTAGTAACAGCCAAACAAGTAACTTCAGTAGCCGCTGTAAATTGTTTCGCTTGTTCAAAAGCATTCTGACCGGTTGATCCATCCAAAACCAATAATACATCATGTGGCGCGTCACCAACGACTTTTTGCATCACTCGTTTTACTTTGGTCAATTCATTCATCAAATTAATCTTGTTGTGCAAACGACCTGCAGTATCGATAATAACGATATCGGCATTTTGAGCTACGGCTGACTGTAAGGTATCAAAAGCTACCGAAGCCGGATCACTTCCCATATCCTGACGAACAATAGGAACACCTACTCGATCCGCCCAAATTTGCAACTGATCGATGGCTGCAGCCCGAAAAGTATCTGCTGCACCAAGAACCACATTATAACCTTGTTTTTTAAATTGATACGCTAATTTACCAATAGTAGTAGTTTTCCCAACACCGTTTACCCCAACAACCATTAAAACATAAGGCTTAGTCTGAATTGGAATAACAAATTCAGAAGCTTCGCCAGTATTTGTCTCTGATAATAAAGCTGCAATTTCTTCTCTAAGTATTTGATTGAGTTCTTCAATTCCCAAATATTTATCTGAAGCCACACGGCTTTCTATTCGTTTAATAATCTTTAATGTCGTATTGACCCCAACATCTGAGGCCACTAAGATTTCCTCTAAATTATCTAAGACTTCATCATCCACTTTTGACTTTCCGGCAACCGCTTTGGTCAACTTCGAAAAGAAATTTGTTTTTGATTTTTCAAGACCTTTGTCTAATGTTTCTTTTTTCTCTGATGAAAATATTCTTTTGAAAAAACTCATTGTATAAATAGTATTAAGAATGAAGTATTTAAGTCCAAAGAACCAATACGTTTTTCTAATGGTAAATATAGAAAATAAAAAAGCTACTTCCGAATGAAAGTAGCTTTTCTATATAATATGAATGTTGATTATTTCTTTTTCAAGAATTCGTCAACTGATTCCGGTGTCATAATAGATTCTACGAATGTATATGCACCTGTTTTTGGAGATTTCACCATTTTAATGGCTTTTGACAATCTCTTAGAAGCTGTTTGTAACGATGCTACGGTTTTCTTTGCCATGATTCAAATGTTATTTAAATTTAAATAAAATTTTCAAATGTAGAACATTTGAGATTTTTATCAAAATCTCTAATTATTACTTAATTTCTTTGTGAACAGTTACACGTTTCAAGATTGGATTAAATTTCTTAATCTCTAATCTGTCTGGTGTATTTTTTTTGTTCTTTGTTGTAATGTATCTTGAAGTTCCTGCGACACCAGTAGTCTTGTGCTCAGTACATTCTAAAATTACCTGGATTCTATTACCTTTCTTTGCCATCTTGCTATTTTTTTATTTTGGAAGGGATTATTTAATAAATCCTTCTGACTGCGCTTTTTTCAAAACTGCAGCGATTCCATTTTTATTAATTGTTTTTATCGTAGATGCAGCTACTCTTAGAGTAATCCATCTATCTTCTTCTGGAAGATAAAAACGCTTTTTAACTAAGTTTACAGAAAATTTTCTCTTAGTTTTGTTCATAGCGTGAGAAACGTTATTTCCTACCATCGCTCTTTTACCTGTAAGGTCACAAACTCTTGACATTATACTTATCTTTTATCGTTATTCAAAATCAGGGTGCAAAGAAAAGAAAAATAAACCTATTAACCAACAATATTATCGTACATTTTTTAAAATTTCTTTCTGCAATAGTTCTAAACTTTTAATTACCGCTCTATCTATCACTTTTTCACGGGGTTGCCCAAAATTAAATTCCTCAACAATTATTTCATTTGGCGTAGCCAGTGCGATAAAAACAGTCCCTATTTCCGCTTTTGAGTCTCCTTTTGTAGGACCGGCATTTCCCGTTGTCGCAATTGCATAATCCGTTTTCATCATCTTTTGAACGCTCAAAGCCATTGCCGAAACCACCTCTCTACTCACCACAGAATATTCGTCAATAATACTTTTCGGCACTCCTAAAACATTAATTTTTACTTCAGTTCCGTACGAAACTACACTACCTTTAAAATATCCAGAAGCTCCTGATACGGATGTTAAAACTTCTGCAATCTTTCCTCCTGTACAACTCTCGGCAGTCGAAATGGTTTTATTTTGCTTTGTAAGCATTTTTCCTACTACTACTTCAATCGTTTCGTCATCATCAAAACCAACAATAATATCATGAATTAGCGCATCCAGAGAAGCAACATTTTCATCAATAGCCGCTTCTAATTTTTCTTTATCGGTACCTCGTGCTGAAAGCCGTAAACGAACTCTCCCGGGACTTGGTAAATAAGCTAATTTTATGAATTCAGGAAGATTGTTTTCCCAATCTTCAATTCGTTCCGCCACCAGACTTTCGCCCTGACCATACGTCAGAATTGTTTTATGGATAATGTAAGGGCGTTTGTATTCCCGAACCACTTTTGGAATGATCTCATTTTCTACCAAATATTTCATTTCATAAGGAACTCCCGGAAGTGAAATATAAACAGTACTTTCCTTTTTCATCCACATTCCTGGCGCCGTACCCAACTGATTGTGAAGTACCGTACATTTTGAAGGAACCAGTGCCTGATCTTTATTAATTTGGGATGCCGTTCTATTCATCACGCGCTCTATAAGCTCAATTACGTGCTTTTCGACTGCTTCATCAATCACTAACTCGTCTTCAAAATAATCGCAGAACGTCTTCTTGGTAACATCATCTTTAGTTGGTCCTAAACCACCTGTTATAATAACCAAATCGACTTTGTTTTGAAGCGATGTAAACGTATCTAAAATGTGTTTTTTATCATCACTTATCGAAATCATTTCGTTGATTTCAACACCAATTTTATCTAATGATTTGGCAATAAAACCAGAATTCGTATCGACAATTTGACCTATTAAAATTTCGTCACCAATGGTAACTATAGTTGCTTTCATTTTTCTAATTTAGGAATTCAGAAGTTTCTAAAGAATTTTAAAGTATTACTGTTTAAATGATTATTTAATTATCAACTTAAGCGGCACTGGCTTATAAGGATTACAATTTTTAGGAGTAATAATGTATTTTTTGATCTTCACGAATTGCAATAACTTATAAACAAACTCATATTGCTTTTTATCATAACTCAATGAGAAAATTTCTTTTGCAATGCCATTTGGAATATTTTTACTTGTTTCTCGGCCATCAAACACACCCGAATACATCATTAAAGGTAGGTGGAATTCTGTATTATTTTCCACAATGTAATAAGAAATCCCACGATTATACTTTCTTGCATTTTTAATTTCACGATACTTCATCTCATAGTTTTTATAGTAAACACCATTAATTAGCGTATCTTTTTTATTTATGAAATCAAACCTACCAGAATCATACTTATACTTTTCTTTTTGATAATGAATACTCTCACACAATAATGTTATACTTTCTGCTTTGAAAAACTCACTTTTATCAATTATGGAATTACTACGAATACCTTTTTCGTCAATAAAATCTATTCTAAAATTTAAACTATCCTCTTCATAAACTCTACATTCATAAGTATCGTCTTTAGAATTAGTTAACAGATATCGTTTCTCTACTTTTGAAGTTTGATTTTTCTGAAATTTATATTCAATAATATAGTCAAAAAAATATTTTTTCTGAGAAGTCATAGTAAAAGAAGACAATAAAAAAAGCAGGAGTATTATTTTGTATTTCATATTTGTCTTTTAGACCAACAAAAACAATTCTATGGTAGTTTTAAAAATACGCAATAGTTAAATGACAGTATTCATTTATAGTTTGCGTGAGGGATAATAGTGAAAATCCTCTCTCGCTTTTTAACGAGAGAGATTACTTCACCTAACAATTATTTTCATAGGAGCTCAGTGAACTTAGTTTGCAACGGATAGCCCGACCACGCTTTCACTATCGTTACAGCGTGGTCACACCTCAATATTACAAATCGAAATCTTTTTTGATTTCCTTGATAGCGTCGTTAACTTGGTTTTTTACGCTCTTAAAAGTTTCTTTGATGTCTTTCTTTTTACCTTCAGCTTTGGTCCATGCTTCGACTTGAAGAATCTCTTCAAAAGCCACATTTAATCCCATTAAATCAAGCGTTGGTTTTATCTTGTGCGCATAAGCATAAGCATGCTTGTGGTCTTTCTTTTTTATTCCTTCTTTTATTTGTAGTAAATCATCTGGAACTTCGGTAACGAATAAAGTCAGAATTTCATTTACAAATTCCGGATCGTTGTCTGAAAGTGCGTACACTTTTGAAAGGTTGTAATTTATAGCCATTATTTTACTTGTATTCTAAATAGTTGTTGTCCTTCTAAAAATCCTTCTAAAACGTCATCTGCCTTTACCGCAGCAACTCCTTCCGGGGTTCCGGTAAAAATAATATCGCCAATTTTTAACGTAAAAAACTGAGAAACATAAGAAATAAGTTCGTCAATTTTCCAAAGCATAAAACTAGAATTACTTATTTGAACCGTTTTATTATTGTTGGTTAATTCAAAAGTAATATTTTCTAGTGAACTAAATTGATTTTTTGGCAAAAATTCACCTATAACCGCCGAGCCGTCAAATGCTTTTGCTTTTTCCCAAGGCAGCCCTTTTGCTTTTAATTTATCTTGTAAATCACGAGCGGTAAAATCGATTCCGACACTAATTTCGTCATAATATTTATGCGCAAATTTAGGCTCAATGTATTTACCCACTTTGCTTATCTTGACAATAATCTCGATTTCGTGGTGTACATCTTCCGAGAATTCCGGGATTACAAACGGATGTTGTTTCAACAATACAGCCGAATCCGGTTTCATGAAAACCACAGGTTCCGTTGGTCTTTCGTTATGCAATTCCTCTATGTGATTGGTATAATTTCTACCGATGCAGATTATTTTCATTTCTTAATTAATTCAAAAATTTAATGATTGAAAGATTCAAAAATTAGCTTAATTTATTATTTAGCTTTCGAAGTTTAATGGCCGTCAAAACTTTCTTAGTGTACAACGGAAAATCAGCGTTTTGAATCCAACTGAAATAACCAGGTTCTGTTTCCAGAATTTTGTCCACCTTCACTCCTTTGTGCTTTCCAAAAGTAAAAATTTCTTCATTGTCTTTGTCAAAAGCAATCATTCCTGCAAAATCAGCGATTTTTTTTCGAGTTGTAAACTCCGATAATGATTTCATGTCGTTTTCCAGTTCCGGATAACGGTCCAGTTGCGCTTTCAAAATTTCATAAGTCGCCATCGTATCAGCTTCTGCAGAATGTGCATTTTCAAGCGTTTTTCCGCAATAAAACTTATGTGCCGCACCTAATGTTCGTTCTTCCATTTTATGAAAAACAGTTTGTACATCTACTGAAACTCTGCCTTTCATATCAAAATCTACTCCAGCACGTAACATTTCTTCGGCCAATAACGGAATATCAAAACGATCGGAATTAAATCCAGCCAAATCACTGTCTTTAATCATATTATAAACTTGCGCTGCCAGTTCATTAAAAGTAGGTTCATTCGCTACTTTTTCATCCGTGATACCATGAACAGCAGTAGTTTGTGGCGGAATTGGAATCGTAGGATTCACCAACCAGGTTTTACTTTCTTTATTTCCGTTTGGAAAAACTTTGAATATTGAGATTTCTACAATTCTATCTTTCCCGATGTCAATTCCTGTGGTTTCAAGATCGAAAAAGCAAATTGGTTTATTGAGTTTAAGTTCCATTTTTAAATTTTGTGTGGATACAAATATAGAAATTTGGGTTTAATTTCGTTTAAAGTTCAACGTTTAAAGTTCCCGAAAACCTCAAAAAAAGAAAACCCGATTGATTTTTGAAAATCAATCGGGTTTATATTGCAATTATATAATTTTAAACATCTCTGTTTACATCAAAAGCTTCTAAATATTCAGCGACTCTTTTTACAAAACTACCTCCTAACGCTCCATCAACCACTCTATGGTCATAGCTGTGCGACAAGAACATTTTCTGGCGAATCCCGATAAAATCTCCTTCCGGAGTTTCAATTACTGCCGGCATTTTACGGATTGCTCCAAGAGCAAGAATCCCCACTTGCGGCTGATTCAAAATCGGCGTTCCAAAAACGCTTCCAAAAGTTCCCACATTGGTAACTGTATAGGTTCCGCCTTGTGTGTCATCCGGTTTTAATTTTCCTGCTTTAGCACGACCACCTAAATCGTTTACCGCTTTGGCCATTCCTACTAAATTCAATTGATCCGCATTTTTAATAACAGGAACAATCAAATTTCCGTTTGGTAATGAAGCCGCCATTCCAAGGTTGATATTTTTCTTTTTGATGATATAATCACCATCAACAGAAATATTCATTCCAGGATAATCTTTCAGCGCTTTCGCAACTGCTTCCATAAAAATTGGCGTATACGTCAATTTCTCACCTTCTCTTTTTTCGAAAGTATTTTTATTTTTCTCTCTCCATTTTACAATATTCGTAACATCGACTTCAATAAATGATTGTACGTGAGCCGAAGTTTGTACCGAAGCGACCATGTAACCCGCAATCAGCTTGCGCATTCTGTCCATTTCAATAATTTCATCACCACCACTTACAGATACTGGAGCTGCTTTTTGCACAACTGGAGCTGCCACTGGTTTTTGAACTGCTGCCACCGGAGCCGCAACTACAGGTTGGCTTGCTCTATTTTTTACGTAGTCTAAAATATCATTTTTAGTTACTCTTCCTTCTTTTCCTGTTCCTGAAATTGATGCTAATTCAGCCACAGAAACTCCTTCTTCTTTAGCAATATTTTTAACTAAAGGCGATAAGAATTTTTCTGATTCCGAATAATCAGCAGAAAAATCTTTTAGCGAAGCATCATTTTCCTGGGATACAGAAACTTCCGGATTCACCGCTTTTGTCAATTCAGCAATAACCTCAGGAGCAACCGCTTCTTTCACAATTGACACCTGTTCTCCACCTTCGGTTTCAATAATTGCGATGGTCTGACCAACCTGAACCAAATCGTCTTTACCGAACAATTGTTCCACTAAGATCCCCGAAACTTCACTTGGTACTTCACTGTCTACTTTGTCAGTAGCAATTTCAAGTACGGCTTCGTCCGCTTCAATTTTGTCTCCAACTTCTTTTAACCAGTTTGTAATGGTTGCTTCAGCAACGCTTTCTCCCATCTTTGGAAGTTTTAATTCAAATCTTGCCATATTGTTAACCTAAAAGGTGATATTGATTTTCAGTTTGCGAAATTACTAAATATTTCAAATATAAATTACATTAAATGTAATTTTTTACTCTATTTCTATAATCTCACCTCTCTCGTTACTATTGTTACTTCCTATTAAAAAATTAGCGGTTTTAGGTATGATTTTAAAGGTAATCCCTTTATTCCTTGCCGATTCGAGAATTGCAATACATTCTTTAAAAGAAATGAATTCGTTATCTAAAATAATTTCCACTGCTTTTTTGTTTTTAACAGAAGACGAAATTACCATTTTTTCTGTTTTTAAATCGTGAAACCGGACTTTATTTTGCAAAACAAGACGCAGTTTATCTGCTAATTTTTCGTTCGTCGAATACAAAAGATATGATTTTGGAACCGTTTTTATTGTAGATTTCCCTTGAAACATTTTTACCAAAGAAAAAAATACGATTCCTGCCTTCATAAAAATCGAGAATAAAGCGGAAACACGAAAATGCTTTTTGTAGAAGAAATTCATTGCTTCCTGAAACCGCTTCATATAAGTTTCGTCCTTAACGGTGCTTTCTCCTTTATAATGGATTACGGTCGTTTCATGGAAATAAAAATTGGATTTTCCTTTTTGCAAAATCCGATATGACAAATCGATATCGTCAGAATACATGAAACAATCTTCATCAAATCCGCCGACTTCAAGATACAAATCTTTTTTCAGGAACATAAAAGCACCCACGAGAATGTCTACTTTTCCAGTTTGATTTTCGTTTAAATGCTGCGCGTAATATTTCCCGAACGTTCTTGTGTTGGGAACTAATTTATACAAAGCGGTGATTTTGGTAAAAGCAACCCAAGGCGTTGGAACACCACGTTTGCTTTCCGGCAGAAAATTCCCGGCTCCATCAATGAGTTTACAACCCAAGATCCCTAAATCCGATTGTTTTTGGGCGAAAGCCAATATTTTTGTAAACGTATCTTCGGCAACAACGGTATCTGGATTCAAAATACAAATATATTCTCCTTGCGCTTGGGCCACGCCAATGTTATTGCCTCTTGGGAAACCTAAATTTTCGCTGTTTTGAATGAGTTTTACGTTTGGAAAACGTTGCTTCATCATCGCACAACTGTCATCGGAAGAATTATTATCAATTACAATTATTTCGCCGTCAATGGTTTTTAAAGCGTTTTCAACACTTAAAACACATTGCTCCAGAAAATAGCGAACGTTGTAATTGAGAATGATGACAGATAATTGCATTGGACAAATATAATTAGAAAACTTGCCAAATAGAAAATTAGAAAATTATCTTAATAATTTTTGGAGATGACTTGGATTTTGCTTGTTATTCCAAAATAACAACAAATCAATTTGTTTTTTATCTTCTAAAATAATGTAGTATAAGGTTGTTTGTTTTGAAATAACCAAAGAATAAATTTTACCTTTTGAACTATATTTTCCAATAGAAGGGTTTTGGCTCAAAGTTTCAATAAAATTGTAAACTAATAATGTGAATTTCTCAACTTCAGTGCTATTCCATTTTTTTAAATAAAATCAATTTCATCTAAAAAAGTTAATTCCGCTAAAGTCAGCCAATGAATGTAATACCTCATTAAGTGAGATTATATTTTTTTCTAGCTTCAGCCATTATTTGAGAATGAGGTTTCCCAAGCCCCTGATTGCTTTGTTTTAAACTAATTTCAATTAGTTGCTTAACCTGTTCCGGAATTTCATCCCAAAAGTCGTCTTGAATTTCAGCATCTAAATTGGATTTTGGCTGATACAATACCGCTTCTTCCCCCACTGATTGGGATTTCTCGGTTTCCTTATATTTTTTTGAATTAGAATCCATTACAATTATTTTGATTGTCAAATATACGTTTTTTTCAGAATATTAAAAACACAAACACTTACTTCTCCTTAGTCTCGATTACTTCACTAAACTTATGTTTTTATGCGAGCTGAGTAAACTTCGTTGGCCGTGAAATCCTTTGAGAAGAACTAACAAAGATCACAAACGAAAGCGCAAACGTAATCGGCAAATAAAGGTAACATAGATACTTCAGAACAATTTAAATTCTGATTTTACGCTAAGAATTCTGTACTTTTGCCGACTAATCACGAATCCCAAGAAATAATTCATTGAAAAAGATATTCTTCTTAGTCCTCTTGTTTACCATTTGTACTTCACAAGCTCAAATTTCGGGTTGCACCGATCCACTTTCTAAAAATTACAATCCTGCCGCAACTGTTAATGACGGAAGCTGTGCGTATGTTTCGGTAAAAATAAAACCAAAATATTCCGTTAAGCTGAATGCACTTTTGAAAGAAACGTCCAGCTTACTGCAAAGCGATTCGCTGTTATGGACGAGTAATGATAATTCGGAAACGGTTCTTTATGGCATGAATGCAAAAGGTGTCATTCAAAATAAAATCCAGCTAAAAAATGTCACCAATACCGACTGGGAGGAAATTTCGCAAGACAGCGACTATTTTTATATTGGCGATTTTGGAAACAATCTTACTGGAAACCGGAAAGATTTGCAGATTTTAAGAATTGAAAAAAAATCGCTTAACGCGGAGAAACAAAAAATTGATACCCTTTCTTTTTCGTATTCCAATCAAAAGGATTTCAAGACCAATAAAGTGAATGCAACCAATTTTGATTGTGAGGCATTTATTGTTACGGGGGAAAATATTTACTTGTTTACCAAACAATGGAAAGAGAAAAAAACCAGCGTATATCAAATTCCGAAGATTCCCGGCAAACATATTGCTCAACTCAAACATTCCTATAATGTGGATGGATTAGTAACCTCAGCAACGTTTCTACCCGGAAAAAAGCTGCTAGTTTTGGCTGGCTACAGCAGGTTTTTATCGCCCTTTATGTATCTGTTTTACGATTATAATGGTTCCGATTTCTTTTCTGGAAATAAGAGAAAAATCAATATCTCCATGCCTTTGCATCAGGTGGAAGGCATCACTACCCAGGATGGACTTCACTATTATTTAACCAATGAAAATTTCTCCAGAAGACCAATTATTACGGTCTCCCAAAAGTTGCATCACTTTGATTTAAGTGCGTTTCTAGGCAATTATCTGAAATAAAAATTGTTAATGATACCTTAGATTCAACTAAACTATTGGCAAATCGGTATTTAATAGCTTACTTTTGCAAAAAATTTAGCCTTGTGAATTACCTTTCTGTAGAAAATATCTCGAAATCTTTTGGTGAACGTACGTTGTTTAAAGACATCTCGTTTGGAATTAATAAAGATCAAAAAATTGCCTTCATAGCCAAAAACGGTTCTGGAAAAACGACTATTATGAGTATCATTAATGGTCTTGAAGAATCCGATACTGGTCAAGTAGTGTTAAGAAAAGGCATCAAAATGGCGTTTCTTTCGCAAAATAATAATTTGCAGGAGGAATTAACGATTGAGGAAAGTATTTTCGCTTCGGATAATGAGACTTTGAAAGTGATTGAAGCCTACGAAAAAGCATTAGAAAATCCCGAAGACGAAGAAGCTTACCAAAAGGCTTTTGACGGAATGGATCAGCACAATGCTTGGGATTTTGAAACGCAGTATAAGCAAATTTTATTCAAATTGAAGTTGGAAAATTTCAAACTGAAAGTAAAAAATCTTTCGGGTGGACAGAAAAAAAGATTGTCACTTGCTATCATTTTGATTAATCGTCCTGATTTATTGATTCTGGATGAACCTACGAATCATTTGGATTTAGAGATGATTGAATGGCTGGAAAGCTATTTTGCTAAAGAAAATATTACGTTGTTTATGGTGACGCACGACCGTTTCTTCTTGGAGCGTGTTTGTAATGAAATCATCGAATTAGACAACGGAAAATTATATCAATACAAAGGAAATTACTCCTATTATTTAGAGAAAAAAGAAGAACGCATCGCCTCCGAGAATTCGAGTGTGGATAAAGCGCAGAATCTTTTTGTGAAAGAACTGGAATGGATGCGCCGTCAGCCAAAAGCGAGAACAACCAAATCAAAATCGCGTCAGGATGATTTTTATGAAATCAAGGAAAAAGCACAAAGTCGCCGTCGCGAAAATAAAGTAGAACTTGAAATTAATATGGAACGTATGGGAAGCAAGATTATCGAGCTTCACAAGATTTCCAAAAAATTCAAGGATCACGTGATCATGGATAATTTCAGTTTTGATTTTCAACGTGGCGAACGTATTGGAATCATTGGGAAAAACGGAACCGGAAAATCGACTTTTTTGAATTTATTGACAGGAACTATTCCTCTTGATGGAGGAAAAGTAGTGATTGGTGAAACAATAAAAGTGGGTTACTACACACAAAGCGGAATAAACCCAAAGCCGGGTCAGCGTGTGATTGATGTGATTAAGGAATACGGAGAATTCATTCCGTTGATGAAAGGAAAATTGATTTCGGCTTCACAATTGTTAGAGCGTTTCTTATTTGATGCTAAAAAACAATATGATTTTGTGGACCGATTGAGTGGTGGAGAATTGAAACGTTTGTACTTGTGTACAGTTTTGATTCAGAATCCGAACTTCCTGATTCTGGATGAGCCGACGAATGATTTGGATATTGTAACACTGAATGTCCTAGAAAGCTTCCTTTTGGATTATCCGGGTTGTCTTTTAGTAGTTTCACACGATAGATATTTCATGGATAAAATTGTGGATCACTTATTCATTTTTAGAGGTGATGGTGTGGTGGAAGATTTCCCAGGAAACTATTCTGATTTTAGAGCTTACGAAGACAGTACAGACGTAGCGCAAAAAGAAGAGAACAAAGCCGAAAAGAAGGACTGGAAACAAAACAATCCAACTGGAAATCTTACTTTCAACGAGCAAAAAGAATTTCAAAAAACAGAACGAGAAATCAAGGATTTAGAGCTTCAGAAAGTAGCTATCGAACAATTATTCTCAGACGGGAAAATTGCCGAGGCCGACATTGAAAAAAAAGCGAATGAATTGAGAAATATCATCAATAAAATTGAAGAAAAAGAGGAAAGATGGTTTGAGCTATCTGCGAAGATAGAAGGATAAAATTAGTATTCAGTGTTCAGTCGCAGTTTGCAGTAACAAACATTAATACTATTTATGATTACACCCACAACGAAATTTTGATTTTGTTGTGGGTTTGTTTTATAAACTTATTACCTCTACCAAGGAATCGGATTGTAATCTTTCAAAAACTTACCGCACCAATGTTTTCCTGTATTGATTCCGTCAAACAACGGATCCATCACTCGTGCTGCTCCATCCACAATATCTAATGGCGGTTGAAAATCTTCTTCTTCCTGTTTTCTTTTGGCTAATTCTGCGGGATCTTCATCGGTTACCCAACCCGTATCGACCGCATTCATAAAAATCCCGTCTTTTGCCAAAGTCCCTGAAGAAGTGTGCGTCAGCATATTCAAGGCGGCTTTAGCCATATTGGTGTGCGGATGGCGGTCTTCCTTGAAAAAGCGATGAAACTTCCCTTCCATTGCTGAAACATTGATGATGTGCTTTTTCCCGGTGTTCTCTTTCTTCATCACTTCGGAAAGGCGGTTACATAATACAAATGGCGCCACCGAATTCACCAACTGCACTTCAATCATCTCCGTGGTTTCTATTTGTCCTAATCGCAAACGCCAGCTGTTGGTTTTTCTCAAATCCACTTGCTGTAAATCAGCATCGAGTTCCCCTTCCGGAAAAACTTCATTCGCCACCAAAGCATTATCAAACGAATACGGAATCTGGGATAATTTGGCGGAAGCCCGCAACCCAATTCCAGGTTCTGGTCCGTGCCAAGTCACCGGCATATTTTGATTAGAGGAAGCGCCTGCTGTCAATACTTTTAATTCATCCAAACAATTGGTATGATCCAGCAATAATTCTTGCGCTTGTTTTGGCAAAGAAGCGATGGAACGTTCTTCATTTTCCATTAAATGCGTATAAAATCCTGCAGGACGTCTAACGGTTTGCGCCGCATTATTAATCAGAATATCCAATCGCTCGTATTTTTGCTCTATAAAATTACAGAAAATCTCCACACTGGGAATGTGTCGTAAATCCAATCCATGAATTTTCAAACGATGTCCCCAATCCATAAAATCATCTTCCTTAGAAAAACGCAAAGCGGAATCCACCGGAAAACGAGTCGTAGCAATAACGGTTGCTCCACCACGCAATAGCATCAACGTAATGTGATAGCCAATTTTTAAGCGAGAACCTGTAATAACAGCAACTTGTCCCTTTACATCTGCGGTTTGAAAACGTTTGGCATAATTAAAATCTCCACAATCCGTACACATCGTATCATAAAAATGGTGCATTTTAGTAAACTCCGTTTTACATACGTAACAATTTCTAGGCGTTTCCAGTTCCAATTGTTCTTTGTTCACAAGATCATTGTATGCTAATAATTTTGGCGCCATAAACACACTTGCTTCACGCGCATGACGAATTCCTGTTTCCTTTCTGGCGGTTCGGTCGCGTTTTTCCATTTTGCGTTTGGCAGCTACTTTTCCGTCTTTTTTTCTACGGGAAAGTTCGTCACGATCGGGTCTGGAAAACATTCCTGCGGCTTTGATTAAAGCCGTTCGCTGTTCTTTTGGGATATCAAAAATTTGGTCGGTATCGGTATTCAATTGTGACAAAATAGCGATGCATCGGTCAATTTCTTCCGAGCTTATGTCATTTTTATGTTCTATTTGTTCAATCATTATGGTGAAAAATGGGTAATTATTATGGTGCAAATTCCAAGGGCGCAAATATAGCCTTTTTAAAGTCGGAAAGTTTCAAAGTCATAAAGTCGAAAATCCATGCGTGAAGATGATCCTATTGCATTTTGACTTTCGACTATTATCTTACTATCTTCGCACCTACTTTGCAACTATCTTTATGTTATTCCAAATAAAATCGTATTTACAGTTCCTTTGGCACTCCAAGAATGAACATGCCGTACATTCTCCTTTTGTGTTTAGTTTGCTGACAAAATGTTTCTACGACAAAAAATCAAAACCGGAATACACTATTTTAAGAAAGTACCGAAACTCGCTTTTAGCAAACAATAATACGATTGAAGTCACTGATTTTGGTGCGGGTTCAAAAGTTTTCAAATCGAATGCAAGAGTTATTTCCAAGATTGCAAAAACGGCGGGGATTTCTCCAAAACGAGCCGAATTATTATTTAGAATCACTAATTATTTTCAGCCAGACAATATTTTAGAAATTGGAACTTCATTAGGATTAGCAACTTCAGCACTTTGTTTAGGGTCCAAAAGCGCCGGGGAAAAAGCAAAAATAATCACTTTAGAAGGTTGTCCGGAAACTGCAAAAATTGCTCAATTACAATTTCAAAAATTCAATTTTGATAATGTAAATCCAATCGTAACTGAATTTAGTAGTTTTTTGAGTGACATCCAACTTCAAACTTTAAACTTCAAACTTATCTATTTTGACGGCAATCACTCCAAGAAAGCAACATTAGACTATTTTGGATTATTACTGCCTACAATTACTAACGAAACCGTTTGGATATTCGATGATATTCATTGGTCGCCAGAAATGGAAGATGCATGGGAAATAATCAAAAAACATCCTAAAGTGACCGTAACCATTGATACGTTTCAGTGGGGATTGGTACTTTTCAGAAGAGAGCAACCTAAAGAGCATTTTATTATTAGAATATAACGCAAAAAAAATGACAGCCATCCCTGACTGCCATTCTTAATATAGAATAACCAATTCTTTATTATTTATTCTTTAGCTCTTTTCATTTCTCCTGATTTAGCTCCCATTCTGTTCAATGTGTACATTGGTGCGAATTTTGCTTTTAAACCAGCAATTTTTCTGTTGTCTTCAGATGATAAACCTTCTTTTTCAACAGTATTTTTTCTGCTGTCTAATGCTTCATACATCAATTTAATTTCATCCCAGTCTTCACGAGAATATTTATCTTTATTATCCTCAACAGTATGTACAAATTGTTGGTATACATTATGAATATTAGCTGCATTTACCCAACTAAAGTTCATGTCCTCACCCATTTTTCCTTCACCAAATAAGGCATTTCTCATTTGTTGTTTTGTGTTTGGTGCAGTTGCAGTTGCAGCAACTTGTGCAGCAGCATTTTCAGCTTCAATTTTAGCTTTCAAAGCTTCGTATTTAGCTCTACTTGCATCAAGACGCGCTTGCGCTTCTGCATTGTCTTTCATGTCCGCAATAGCAGCTTCAGCTTCAGCACTTCTTAGTTGGTAAGATGCTTCTATTCCTTCCCAGTTTTCTCTAGCGTCTTCAGCTGTTACATTACCTAATGAATCTACGTACATTACATAAGTGTCCACTTTTTTACTTGCTTGTTCCGCTTTTTCATCTTTACAAGATGTAAATCCAATAGCGATTACCGCTAATCCTAATGCTAATTTTGTATTTTTCATAATTTTTGATTTGATTAATTATTATTAAACAAATGTAAATAACATTACACAATAATCAATATTTAACCAATAATTATATAACTTATTTAAATAATTGTGAAATAAAAAATATAAAAGTGTGAATTATACAAATTGATATTAAAATTGTGTAAAAAAGCAAATGCGTATTTTATGTATAAATAAAGACAAATCCCAAGCATGTAAGAAGAAAATTCTGAAACCGTCAAAATTTCAATACAGATATAGTGTAACAAATTTAAAAAACGACTACTTATTAATAATTCAAAAGTTTTTGTACTTTTAAAATCTAATTTAATAGCAGCCTGCGCAAAGTCAAAGGTCAAAAAATCATATATTCTAATGGCAAACCCGTTAATCAAAATAACCAATATCAAACGAAATTTTGTTCTGGGAAATGAAATCGTTTATGTTCTTAAAGGCATTGATTTAGAAATAAATAAAGGCGAATATGTAGCATTAATGGGACCTTCAGGATCTGGAAAATCAACTTTAATGAATTTATTAGGCTGCTTGGATACTCCAACATCCGGGAGTTATATTCTGAACGGAAAAGACGTCAGCCAGATGAAAGATGATGAATTAGCCGAAATTCGAAACAAAGAAATCGGATTCGTTTTCCAGACTTTCAACCTTTTACCCCGAACAACTGCGCTAGACAATGTGGCTTTACCCATGATTTACGCTGGTTTCTCAAAATCAGAAAGAAACAAACGCGCCACCGAAGTTCTAGAACAAGTAAATCTTGCCGATAGAATGGATCACCAGCCCAACCAACTTTCGGGAGGTCAGCGCCAGCGTGTAGCTATTGCCCGCGCTTTGGTCAACAAACCGTCGATCATTCTTGCCGATGAGCCAACCGGAAACTTGGATAGCAAAACTTCGCTTGAAATCATGAAACTTTTTGGAGACATCCACGCCAATGGAAACACCGTGATTCTGGTAACACACGAGGAAGAAATTGCCGAATACGCTCATAGAGTCATCCGTTTGCGTGACGGGCTGATAGAAAGCGACACTACAAAATAATTTTTTTTCAGGAGCTTTTTACTTCGTCAGTTCGCTTCGCTCGTGTCCGGCTATCCGCTTGTATCTCTTTCTTGTCATTCTTCCTTCGTCTGAATGACAAGAAAGAGGATACCGCTTTTATCCGGGCTAGGAAATCCTACTTAAAATTGCGCCTACAATTCCAAAAAAACCTTTCCAAAAATGAAAATCGCCATACTAACCTGCGAAAAACTTCCCGACCTAAATCCCGAAGATCAAAAAATAATTCCGGCATTGGCCCAACATAATATTCAAGCTACCGCCGCTATCTGGAGTGACAAAACCATAAATTGGTCTGAATTTGATTATTTAGTATTTCGCAATACTTGGGACTATTTCGAGAAAGAAACCGAATTTAAAATTTGGCTTAACCAAATAGCGCAACTGGAAATTAAAACACTGAATCCAATTGTAACAATCAAGCAAAACATCCATAAGTTTTACTTGCGAGAAATGGAACAGCAAGGAATTACCATTTTGCCAACGGTTTTCATTGACAAAACAAACAATCTTAACCTGACAGAACTGATTCCGGCAGATTGGAACAAAGCGGTTATAAAACCAGCATTTTCGGCAGGTTCCTATCTGACCGAAGTTTTTGAAAAATCCGAAATCCAAGCAATAAACGAAAAATATAAAAGTATTGCCGCTGAGAAAGAGTTGCTTTTACAGGAATTCATGCCTGAGATTCAAACATTGAGCGAAACCTCTTTTATCTTTTTCAATAAAAAATTCTCCCACGCGGTCAATAAAAAACCCGTTGATGGTGATTTTAGAGTACAATCACTTTTTGGAGGAAAATACACTTTGGTTCATCCAAGTTCAGAAATGATTCAGAAAGCCCAAAAAATTGTCGACACATTTCAGGAAGATCTTTTATACGCCCGTGTAGATGGAATTCTTATTGACGACGAACTTTATTTAATGGAAATTGAATGTATTGAACCCGATTTATATTTCAATCTGAGTGAAAACGCAATGGAACGATTTGTTGCGGAAATAGTGGAATTAATTGCTTAATTTTATATACTTAAAACAGCATTGATTAACTGTTATATTTATATTAATGAGCAGTTAAACGAGTTTAATATCGTACTATTGAATGTATGCACTACCACTAAACATATAAGTCGTGTAAGCATTAAACCTTAAGTGACCTTATTAATATTTAAGTTATATAAGCTAAACTAAAATTAAACTTATATGACTTATATGTAAAAAAAATGCGACATTGTTTTATTCTTATTGCTTAGTTACATTTGCAGATTGAATTCAATAATTATATTTTAGATTTATGATTTTTATTCGCAACTATAAATCTGTAATCTAAAATCGTTAATCAACAATCTAAAATCAAAATGAAAGTATATACAAAGACTGGAGACAAAGGAACAACGGCACTTTTTGGCGGAACCAGAGTCCCAAAAGACCATGCCCGAATAGAAAGTTACGGAACCGTTGACGAATTAAATTCTCATATTGGTTTGATTCGCGATCAAGAAATGAACAGTCATTATAAAGAAATTCTTATCGAAATTCAGGATCGTTTGTTTACTGTTGGCGCTATTTTAGCAACGCCACCAGAAAAAGAAGTGATGAAAAACGGTGAACTTCGTTTGAAAAAACTAGGAATTATAGAATCCGATATTGAATTATTGGAAAATGAAATTGACGCTATGGAAGAAGCATTACCGCCAATGACTCATTTTGTACTTCCTGGCGGACATACCACTGTGTCATATTGTCATATTGCACGTTGCGTTTGTCGCAGAGCAGAGCGCTTAGCAGTACATTTAAGCCACAATGAACCTGTTGCTGAAATCGCAATTAAGTACTTAAACCGACTTTCTGACTATCTTTTTGTGTTGGCACGAAAGTTGTCTCATGACTTGAAAGCTGCCGAAGTTCAATGGATTCCGAGGAAGTAGTTAATAGTTTTCAGTCGCAGTTTTTAGTACGAAAACTTTAAACTTTAAACCTGAAACTTTAAACTAAAAAAAACGTTCTTAACTTTAACTAAAAATAAATCAATTTTTACTTGTATTTTTCAGTAAAAAATTTATTTTTGCACAAAACTAAATCGACAACAGATGTATTGGACATTAGAATTAGCATCCTATTTAAGTGATGCCCCGTGGCCTGCTAACAAAGACGAACTTATTGACTACGCTATTAGAGCAGGAGCTCCATTAGAGGTAGTAGAAAACCTTCAATCTATCGAGGATGAAGGCGAGATATATGAATCAATGGAAGAAATATGGCCAGATTATCCTACGGACGAAGATTATCTTTGGAATGAGGATGAATATTAAAAGGTAAACCAATAAAAAAGTCTCAAAAGAGGCTTTTTTTTGGTTTAAATTTACAGAATTACACAATTAGAAATAAAAAAATATCATGAGTTTCATAAACAGTATTATTAAAGTCTTTGTTGGCGATAAGTCACAAAAAGATGTCAAAGCTTTACAACCTTATCTCAACAAAATAAAAACTTTCGAGGAACCACTCAAGGCATTATCCAATGATGAACTTAGAGGACGAACGATCTTTTTTAAAGACAAAATAAAACAAGCTCGTTCAGAAAAAGATGCGAAAATCGCAGCACTGAAACAAGAGGTGGAAAGCATTGTAGATATTGACCAAAGAGAAGATATTTACGTAGCCATTGACGCTCTTGAAAAAGAGGCCTACGATATCTCCGAAAAAACATTGATGGAAATTCTTCCGGAAGCTTTTGCTGTGGTAAAAGAAACAGCAAGACGTTTTAAAGACAATACGCAAATCGTGGTAACGGCAACTCCAAAAGACCGTGAATTATCCGCAACAAAAAGCTACATTACTTTAGATGGAGACACTGCCATTTGGGCGAATTCATGGAGTGCTGCAGGGAAAGAGATTACTTGGGACATGATTCACTATGACGTACAATTAATTGGCGGAATGGTTTTACATGAAGGAAAAGTAGCTGAAATGCAAACCGGTGAAGGAAAAACATTAGTGGCAACTTTACCGCTTTACTTGAATGCGTTAACTGGAAACGGTGTGCATTTAGTAACTGTGAATGATTATTTGGCAAAAAGGGATAGTACTTGGAAAGCGCCATTATTCGAATTTCACGGGATGACTGTGGAATGTATTGACAACTACCAACCAAGTTCAGAAGGAAGAAAAAAAGCATACGATGCCGATATAACTTATGGAACCAATAATGAATTTGGTTTTGACTATTTAAGAGATAACATGGCACATTCGCCAACTGATTTAGTGCAAAGAAAACACAATTATGCTATTGTCGATGAGGTCGATTCAGTTTTGATTGATGACGCCAGAACTCCATTGATTATTTCAGGTCCGGTTCCGCAAGGAGATCGTCATGAATTCATGGAAATGAAACCAAAAATTGAAAACTTAGTAAGTTTACAACGTCAATTGGCGAACGGTTTCTTATCTGAAGCTAAAAAATTAATTAAAGAAGGAAAAACTAAAGAAGGTGGTTTCCAATTATTAAGAGCTTACAGAGCATTACCAAAAAACAAAGCATTAATTAAATTTTTGAGTGAAGAAGGAATTAAACAATTGCTTCAGAAAACCGAAAATCAATACATGCAGGATAACAAAAGAGAAATGCACAAGATTGATGAGGCATTGTATTTTGTTATCGAAGAAAAAAACAATCAGGTTGAATTGACAGATAACGGAATTAAATACCTTTCCGGAGATACTGATGCTGACTTTTTTGTACTTCCAGACATTGGAACTGAAATTGCAGCTATCGAAAAGAGAAAATTAGATAAAGACACAGAAGCTGAGGAAAAAGAAAAATTATTTCAGGATTTCGGTGTAAAAAGCGAGCGTATTCACACCTTAACACAACTTTTGAAAGCCTACGCTTTATTCGAAAAAGATGTAGAATATGTAATCATGGACAACAAAATCATGATTGTTGATGAGCAAACGGGTCGTATCATGGACGGTCGTCGTTATTCTGACGGATTGCACCAAGCAATTGAAGCCAAAGAAAATGTAAAAATCGAAGCTGCAACTCAAACATTTGCAACCGTAACATTACAGAATTACTTCAGAATGTACAATAAACTGGGAGGAATGACTGGAACTGCAGTAACGGAAGCGGGCGAGTTATGGCAAATATATAAACTGGACGTAGTAGAAATTCCTACGAACAGAGGAATGGCAAGATTAGACAAAGAGGATTTTATTTATAAAACGACTCGTGAAAAATTCAATGCCGTTATCGAAGATGTAACTGAATTATCTAAAGCAGGAAGACCAGTACTTATTGGTACAACTTCTGTAGAGATTTCAGAATTATTAAGCCGAATGTTGAAAATGAGAGGCGTTGTACACAATGTCTTGAATGCAAAAATGCACAAACAGGAAGCACAAATTGTTGAAGAAGCCGGAAAACCTGGAGTGGTAACCATTGCAACCAACATGGCTGGTCGTGGTACCGATATTAAATTATCTGCCGAAGTGAAAGCTGCTGGTGGATTAGCAATTGTAGGTACGGAACGTCATGATTCGCGTCGTGTAGACCGTCAGTTGCGTGGTCGTGCTGGACGTCAAGGTGATCCTGGAAGTTCTCAGTTTTATGTTTCTCTTGAAGACAACTTAATGCGTTTGTTTGGTTCTGAAAGAGTGGCTAAAGTGATGGACCGTATGGGATTGCAGGAAGGTGAAGTGATTCAACATTCTATGATGACTAAATCTATCGAACGTGCTCAGAAAAAAGTGGAAGAAAACAACTTTGGAGTTCGTAAGCGTTTATTGGAATATGATGATGTTATGAATGCGCAACGTGAAGTAGTGTACAAACGTCGTCGTCATGCCTTATTCGGAGAGCGATTGAAATTGGATATTGCCAACATGCTTTATGACACCTGCGAACTTATCATTGGAGAAAACAAAGCGACTAACAATTTCAAAAACTTTGAGTTTGAATTGATTCGTTATTTCTCTATCACATCACCAGTTACTGAAAGTGAGTTCACGAAGTTGAGCGAAATGGAGTTAACAGGAAAAGTGTACAAAGCAACTTTAGACTATTATACAGAGAAAACGGAAAGAAGCGCCAGAGAAGCTTTCCCTATCATAAAAAGTGTTTACGAAGATAAAAACAACCAATTTGAGCGCATCGTTGTTCCGTTTACAGATGGTATAAAATCGCTGAATGTGGTTACTGATTTGAAAACCGCTTATGAAACGCAAGGCGCGCAATTAGTGGCTGATTTCGAGAAAAACATCACTCTAGCAATTGTAGATGAAGCTTGGAAAAAACACTTGCGAAAAATGGACGAATTGAAACAATCAGTTCAATTAGCCGTTCACGAACAAAAAGATCCATTACTTATTTACAAACTGGAAGCCTTCAATTTGTTTAGAGCCATGATTGACAATGTCAATAAAGAGGTAATTTCATTCTTGTTCAAAGGTGATTTACCGGCTCAGGAAAACCAACAAATTCAAGAAGCGAAAGAAGTTGCTCCGGTAGAAGATTACACGACTTCAAAAGACGAAATCGTAAGTAGCGAAGCCGCAAACCGTGAGGCTGGAGAAACGCAACAACGCCAAGTTACTGAAACTATCGTGAGAGATATGCCAAAGATTAATCGCAACGATAATGTTACGATTCAAAACGTGGCCAACGGACAAACTCAAGAAATGAAATACAAAAAAGCCGAAAGCCTAATCGCTTCAGGACAATGGGTTATCGTGAACTAATAACCATTTCAATTCCTTACATTACATTCCCCAATTACAAAAGTAGTTGGGGAATTTTTTTGCGCCTTATTTTCAGAAGCTATTCCCGCCCTACGCTGCAAGCTATTGGGTTTCAAACCCTTTTTCTAGCCGCTGTCAGGAGCTTCTTTTAGTCGCTCTGCCACCACCAGAAAAAAGTGGTTTTCAACCGGCATAGGATTTCCACTGCTGTCGGGGCTAGGGATTTGCGGTAAATAACTGCATTTACGGTTTCCCGTACTAATCCTCCAATGAAAGAATATATCTTCGAAAAAAAATGAATAGCTGTTTTATTTTTATAAGTATTTTCAGCGATTTATTTATATATTTGAAAATAAATAAAATCTGATGTTTGTCAGATTTACCTACAAGTTACCAGCAACTTTTCCAAAATGAGCAAAAAACAAATCAATGAATAATAAGAAAGATGTACCTTTAAATTTATTAAAAGCAATTGAAGAAGTTGCTCAAAAAAACTTAGATTTAATTCAAGTAAAATTAGAAGAGAATACATATTATTCATTTCTTGAAAATGACGATACTTCAAAAAATTTCTTTAAAATTTTTGTTAATGGTGCAAAGCGTATTGGAAATTTTGATCCAAAAAACTTAGCATACGAACATAGACCTGCTAGTGCAACTAGAATAACAGCTATGCTTAGTCAAGGAAGTTTTGAAGATATTAAAAATAAATTTGAAGATTGGATTAAATTAATACGCGAAATTCACGAAACTCCAAGCGTCTACGATGATAATTTTACTAAGTATTATTCAGATTATTACTTTAATGAATTTCAAGTTTTTGAAGAAGATGCAAACATATTTCCTTTTGATCCACATCAACAAATTATTATTGAAAAATATCTTCTTTCTTTATCTGAAGCAATAAATAATTCTGGTGAAAGTATTGATGATATTTGTAAAAATGAATTGGTAGCTGAAATAAGTGAAATAAATAGACTTCTAACGGTTACAACTAAAAATCAAGTGATGAAAAAAATCACGACTATTTTTGGAAAACTCTTTAAAGTGAGTAAACCATTTGCCCAAGAAATTATAAAAGAAGCAGGAAAACAACTTGTTAAAAAACTTATAGAACTTGGAATTAACTATGCCCCAACTTTATTAGAAAATCTCAAATAAAAAAGCCCCGCTTCGCAAAGTATCCCTGAACACAAATAATTTTTTCGTGAATGCTGCGCAATTTTTAGACCTTGAGAGTCGATATAAATGTCAAAAAGTGTCTTCCTTTCATAAACACACTGAAAATACTGAAGCATTAGCAACAACTAAAAACAATGATAAAAACACATTTCAATCAATTGACATTTAAAAATAAACACTACTTCTTTGACAAGTTGTAAACCGTTAATAAAAACCGTAAAAAAACAAGAATAAATATTAAACCTTAAAAATAAATTACAGAATGAAAAAAATGATTAAAATTAGTTCGCTTTTAGTTTTTGCAATGCTTTTGAATAGTTGCGCTTCCGGGTATAAAAAAATAAATCCTGAAACAATAAATTACGCTTCAAAAAGTATTGAAAGCAATATTTTACTAGAATACAAATATGATTTGTTAGGAAAAAAATATAAAAAGAAAGAAACTAAAAATAACATTAAGCTAATTGCAGTTAAGATTACAAATAATACCGAAAAAGAAATAGTTATGGGAAGAGATTTTAAACTTGCTTATGAAAACGGTAATGAAGTTAGTTTAATTGAAACTGAAAAATTATTTAAAACTATCAAACAAAGTCCAGCTTCCTATTTATGGTACTTACTTTTAGCTCCAGTTCAATTACAATCAGGAACTACAACCTCATCAAATGGGTTTTATACTGAAACTAAACCTGCAAACACATTTCCAATAGGATTGATAGCAGGACCAGGATTAGCTGCTGGTAATATGATTGCAGCAAGTTCAGCAAATAAGAATTTTAAAAAGGAATTAATGCAATTTGATCTTAATGGAAAAACAATCAAACAAGGCGAAACTGTTTATGGATTGATAGGTTCAAATTCGAATAGCTATGATTCACTTAAAGTAAAGGTGGAATAACAGTCCTAAAAACAAATAATTTTTTCGTAAATGCTGCGTAAATGTCTCTGACTTTGCGCAGTATTTATGATATAAAACTTCATAAAGAAACTGAATTTCATCAACATTTAAAACTACTGAAGCATTAACAAGAACCGAGAAAAATGAAAAAAATACACTTCAATCACTTGACATTTAAAAACTGGACATCACTTTTAATGTTAATCTCATTAGTTTTTATTCTTATGGGTAGTTTTGAAATTATTCACTTTGAATATAAAAGGACAAATAAAATTTTGGCTTCCATTGGTTTTTTTATCCAAGCAGCCTATTACAGTAAAATGTTTTGGTACAAAAATTATGTTGAATGGAATAAACGAGGAATGAACATCAAAATAAATAGATTAATCAGTAAGTCTATAACATTTAAAAATGTCGCCAAATTGGAATTAGACAACACTAATTTAAAAATCATTCAGAAATCCGGAAGCGACAAAATATTCGAAATCCATAACATTGCTAGTACTGATTTAGAAAAACTCGTGCAAATAATAACACAAAATAGCGGAATCGAAAGCACCGATTTTTCTACAAATTGAAAAATGAAATAAACTACGCTTGCTAACAGCTAGAGCTCCTCGAAATAACTCAGCAAACCGTAAGAATCTAATTTAAGCGTTTGTTTATACTATCTTGGGTTTTCCTCAAAATACCGCTCTTCAATTCGCTTGATGTCTTTAATTGAATTTTTGGCCCAAGCCAAACGCTTTTCTAAAATTTCGTTTTCAGATAAATGCCAATCAATGTTTGAATTACGCAATCGATTCGTGAGGTTCTGAATGATTATCGCCGCCGAAACTGATATATTCAAACTTTCGGTGAAACCTACCATCGGGATTTTAAGAAAGCCATCGGCGCGTTTCAAAATTTCTTCGGATAATCCGTCTCTTTCTGTTCCAAAAAATAAAGCACTCGGTTTTGAAATGTCAAAATCTTCCATCAAACAATCATTCTCATGCGGTGTCGTGGCAATGATTTGGTAGCCTTTGCCTTTTAATGTATCCACACAATTCGTAATACTGTCGAATGTATTGATGTCGACCCATTTTTGGGCACCCATTGCAATTTCCTTGTCGATACTTTTTCCGTAACGCTGTTCGATCACGTTCAATTCCTGAATTCCAAAAATCTCACAACTGCGCATCACCGCGCTCGTATTGTGCATTTGAAAAATATCTTCGACAGCAATGGTAAAATGTTTGGTTCTGTTTTCCAAGACTTTCAGAAACTTTTCTTTTCGGTTATCAGTAAGGATATTTTCAAGAAAATTAAGGTAATTGATATCAATCATTTGGAATTATTTTTTGCAAAAATAGTAAAAAAGACTAGCTTTATACCTTCAAAAGTAGATTGTGAAGATAGCTGTTAGCGTTGTTCAATTGAAACCAAATTATGAATGTTTACCGAATTCGCGTGAGGGATAGAGGCGATATCCTTTTTGGGCTTTTTAGCCAAAAAGATAAAGCCGAAAACCCGACCCTTGTGGTCACGCCCAAACTGATATAAAATGAAAAAACGTTTAGTCGTCTTGACTGGAGCAGGAATCAGTGCCGAAAGTGGCATAAAAACTTTTCGTGACAGTGATGGACTTTGGGAAGGTCACAATGTCAATGATGTTGCCACTCCAGAAGGTTGGCATAAAAACCCTGCTTTGGTGCTTGATTTTTACAATCAAAGACGAAAACAACTCAAAGAAGTAGGACCTAATTTGGGTCATCAGATTCTTGCGGAATTAGAAAATGATTTTGAAGTGTACATAATCACACAAAATGTGGATGATTTACACGAACGTGCCGGAAGTTCAAATGTGTTGCATTTGCATGGCGAATTATTAAAAGTCAGAAGCACTAAAAATCCAAATTACATTCTGGATTGGCAAGACGATTTGAATTTTGGCGATTTTGACGAAAACCAAAATCAATTGCGCCCACATATTGTTTGGTTTGGCGAGGAAGTTCCTGCGCTTGATGAAGCGATAACACTTACTCAAAGTGCGGATTATTTTGCTGTTATCGGGACTTCTTTGCAAGTGTATCCTGCAGCAGGATTAATCGATTTTACGAGTCGGGAAACACCAATTTTTTATATTGACCCAAAACCCATAAAAATCCCGAATCTTCGAAATCCATTGGAATTCATTCCGGAAGTGGCTTCAATTGGTGTTGCTTTTATGAAAGAAAAATTGCTCAATGATTTGCAATAACAGAGACAATAACTATGGCAAAAAATCAATTGTGATTGCAATAAAAATCTAAACTTATACCCCATAACTTATAACTTATAACTATTTTTGTGCCTTTCGAACAAACAACTATACAATGACTACTTTAAACGAATTGAATGCTATATCGCCAATCGACGGAAGATATAGAAACAAGACTATTTCACTGGCTCCATTTTTCTCTGAAGAAGCCTTAATCAAATACCGCGTATTGGTTGAAATTGAATATTTCATTGCTTTGTGCGAAGTGCCTTTGCCACAACTTACAACCGTAAACCCAGATGTATTTGAAAGTTTACGCAACATTTATAAAAACTTCTCTACTGAAGATGCGCTTTGGATCAAAGAAACCGAAAAAGTAACCAACCACGATGTAAAAGCGGTGGAATACTTCATCAAAGATGCTTTTGAAAAATTAGGATTATCAGAATATAAAGAGTTTATCCACTTTGGATTGACATCTCAAGATATTAATAACACGGCGATTCCGCTTTCTACAAAAGAAGCTTTCGAGAAAGTATACATGCCTTCATTGATTACTTTGACTTCAAAATTGAAAGATTTAAGTATCGAATGGAAAGACATTCCAATGCTTGCGCGTACGCACGGACAACCGGCTTCTCCAACGCGTTTGGGTAAAGAAATTGGTGTTTTTGTAGAGCGTTTAGAAGAGCAAATGCGTTTGTTGTTTAATGTACCTTTTGCAGCTAAATTTGGCGGAGCAACCGGAAATTACAACGCGCATCACGTGGCGTATCCACAAATTGACTGGAGAAAATTCGGAGGAAAATTTGTAGAGGAAAACCTTGGTTTACATCACTCCTTCCCTACTACACAAATTGAACATTACGATCATTTCGCTGCATTTTTTGATGCATTAAAAAGAATAAATACCATCATCATTGATTTAGACCGAGATATTTGGACGTACGTTTCAATGGAATATTTCAAACAAAAAATCAAAGCAGGAGAAATCGGTTCATCAGCTATGCCACACAAAGTTAATCCTATTGATTTTGAAAACTCAGAAGGAAATTTAGGAATTGCAAATGCTATTTTCGAACATCTTTCGGCTAAATTACCGTTGTCAAGATTACAACGTGATTTGACGGACAGTACGGTTTTGAGAAATATTGGTGTACCAATCGGACACACATTAATCGCTTTTGAAGCTACTTTGAAAGGATTGAACAAATTGTTATTGAACGAACCAAAATTTCACGAAGATTTAGAAAAAAACTGGGCCGTTGTTGCTGAAGCGATCCAAACCATCTTGCGTCGTGAAGGATATCCTAATCCTTACGAAGCATTAAAAGGATTGACCAGAACCAATGAAGCGATTGATAAAAACGCAATTCATGGTTTCATATCAACCCTAGATGTTTCAGATGAAATCAAAGCAGAGTTGATGCAAATAACTCCTAGCAATTTCTTAGGAATATAGTTTAACAAAATTATTCGATTTTATAAAATCCCGTTGAAAAGAAACACTAAATTCTTTTCAACGGGATTTTTGTTGCTAAAAAAATCATAAAAAGCTGTTTTTAGCATTAATTATACTTTTAAAATTAAAGTTTTTTTATATCTTACCAACATACACAAAAACCAAAAAAACAAGTAAACGCCTATGAATGCCGCAGAAACAGTAGCAAACGCCTCACACCATTTACAACCCTTAATCAGTGATTTAGGATTAATCCTAATGACCGCCGCGGTGGCCGTTTTGTTATTTAAAAAAATCAAACAACCTTTAGTTCTTGGTTATTTAATAGCCGGATTTTTGGCTGGAAACCATTTTGATTTTTTCCCTTCCATAAAAGATATTAAAAGCGTAGAAGTTTGGGCCGAGATTGGAGTAATCTTTTTGTTATTTAGTTTAGGACTGGAATTCAGTTTTAAAAAACTGATGAAAGTGGGCGGAACAGCATCAATTACAGCCATAACACAAATCCTTGCAATGGTTTCCATCGGTTATTTAGTAGGTCAATGGATTGGT
Source organism: Flavobacterium sp. CAN_S2 (assembly GCF_015752255.1). Classification (NCBI taxonomy): domain Bacteria; kingdom Pseudomonadati; phylum Bacteroidota; class Flavobacteriia; order Flavobacteriales; family Flavobacteriaceae; genus Flavobacterium; species Flavobacterium sp. CAN_S2. The sequence continues at coordinate 69,993 of NZ_JADOVA010000002.1, read as the reverse complement.
TGGAAACCTATGGACAGCATATTTTTAGGAGTAATCCTTTCCATTTCCTCTACTACAATTATCCTAAAAACCTTTGATGAACTCGGAGTAAAAACCCAAAAATTTGCTGGAATCGTTATTGGTTCACTTATTGTCCAAGATTTAGTTGCCATTTTGATGATGGTTTTACTATCAACAATTGCGGTTAGCCAACAGTTTTCAGGAAGTGAATTGCTATTGTCAGTTTTTAAATTAATATTTTTCTTGACCATTTGGTTTGTTGGCGGTATCTTTTTCATCCCAACATTACTTAAAAAAGCAAAAAGTCTTTTGACCGATGAAATGCTGCTAATCATTTCACTGGCTTTGTGTCTAATGATGGTTATTCTTGCTGCTAATGTTGGTTTTTCACCTGCTTTAGGCGCATTCATCATGGGTTCCATCATTGCCGAAACGACTCAGGCAGAACATATTGAACATTTAGTTAAACCTGTAAAAGACCTTTTTGGAGCCGTTTTTTTCGTCTCAGTTGGTATGTTAATTAATCCAGATACGTTATATGAATATGCTCTACCTGTCGCTATTTTGACTTTTGTGGTGATTTTGGGACAGTCCATCAGTTCAACAATTGGTGCTTTACTTTCCGGGCAGCCACTGAAACAATCGGTGCAAACCGGAATGAGTTTATCGCAAATTGGGGAATTCTCTTTTATAATTGCCACGCTGGGAATGACGTTGAATGTAACGAGTGATTTCCTCTATCCTATTGTAGTGGCAGTATCAGCAGTAACAACTTTTACCACGCCTTTTATGGTGAAATTCTCTACTCCGTTTTCTGAATATCTGGAAAAGAAACTGCCTCGGAAATGGATTAAAAAAATTGAACGCTATAGTGCCAACGCACAATCTATAAAACTGGTAAGCAACTGGCAAATCGTGGTACGCGCTTTTCTGACACAAGTAATTATCCATTCCGTTATTATAGTCGCAGTTATTTTACTTTCGTCTAAATTCATTTTACCTTTAGTAAAAGACTCACAATTTGGAAATATAATTGCCGCATTAATTACATTAGTAATACTTTCTCCTTTTTTATGGGCGCTTTCTTTACGCAGAGTTGCAGTGAAAGAAGTAGCTATTTTGCGAGAGGAACGCAAATATCGCGGTCCCATTTTGATGATGATTTTGTTGCGAATGGTTTTAACTCTTTTCTATATTGGATTTTTATTGAATATCTTTTTCTCTCCAATAATTGCATTTATAGCTTTAATTGCGGCTGTTGTCATTTATTTTGTTTTTCCGAAAAAATTAAACGCACAATATCATAAAATAGAAGATCATTTCTTAAAAAACCTTAATGCGCGAGAAATCAAAAAAGCCATTAGAAGCCGAAGCGATTTGACACCGTGGGACGGACACATGACCACTTTTGATATTGCTCCAACATCCAATATTGCCGGAAAAACATTAGAAGAATTACGCATTCGGGAGCAATTAGGTATTAATATCGCCTTCATAAAGCGCGGGGAAATCATGATTAATATCCCCAATAAAAATGAACGTTTATTTCCTGGTGATGAAATTTGTGTCATTGGAACAGACAATCAAGTCAAGGAATTTAAATCGTATTTGCATCAAAATGAAATAGAAATTCCAGAAAAAATTACGGATACCGATATTATTTTGAAACAATTAGAACTTAAGGAAGAAGAATTTATTGGTAAAAATATTCGCGACTCATTATTACGTGAAAAAACAAATGGGTTGATTGTGGGAATTGAAAGAAGTGGAAAACGAATCTTGAATCCAGAATCCAACATGATTTTAGAAAAAAATGATATTCTTTGGGTCGTAGGAAGCAAAAAATTACTAACAACGTTTTTCAAAAATTAAACATTCGATAAATGCGTTAAAAATTAGGCTTGCAAATCAATTTTGTGGAATAATTGCTTCGCAAATATCTATTTAATTAAATCCTGTCAGAATAAAAGTTACGATTTTGTTTTGACAGGATTTTCTGTTTTTAAATAAAAAAGTTTCTAAAAAAAATTATAGCATTAAAATCAACCAATATTTTATATCTTTCAAAATGTTTTTAAATCACATATAACTCTAAAAATCAAACAGATAATACGCTTCAATTAAAAAAAGAAACAGCAAAAATATTTTTCATGTCAAAAAACAAAATCTTAATCCTATTTTCCCATCCGCTTTTTGAGAAATCACATGCGAATAAAGCTTTGGTTGAAAATATTCCCAGTTCAGAAAACATAACTTTTCATGATTTATATGAGGAATATCCCGATTTTGACATTGATGTAAAAAAAGAGCAAGCGTTGTTAAGTCAGCACGATATTATCATTTGGCACCATCCCATGTATTGGTATAGCTGCCCGCCGTTGATGAAACAATGGATTGACATGGTTCTTGAACATAACTGGGCTTATGGCAAAAAAGGGACTATGTTGCAGCATAAAATTATTTTTCAGGTTATTACAACTGGTGGCGACAAAGAAAATTATTGCGAAACAGGCAGTGACAGATACACTGTTCTTGAATTATTAGAACCGTTTAATCAAACGGCAAAAGTTTGTAATATGACGTATTTACCGCCTTTTGTAGTTCATGGCACACACAACATGACTAAGGAAGATTATGAAAAAAACGGATTGGTTTACGGTTATTTTCTGGACTATTTAGAAAATAATGATTTAGATACCGATGAAATTTTGCAATACCATTATTTGAACGAATGGTTTGCTACAATACTAACTTAAGATGGATACCAATTTTTTATTACAGGCAATCATTTATTTAACAGCAGCGGTAATTTGTGTACCAATTGCTAAAAAATTAGGATTGAGTTCCATTTTAGGCTATTTATTAGCCGGAATCGTAATTGGTCCTTATGTACTTGGATTTATTGGTCAAGAAGGTCAGGACATCATGCATTTTGCTGAATTTGGAGTTGTGATGATGCTTTTTTTGATAGGCTTAGAACTGGAACCCAGCAAGTTTTGGAAAATGCGGAAATTCATTCTTGGGATGGGTTCAGCACAATTAGTAGGAACAACGCTCATACTCTTTTTGGGATGCCTATTTTTTATGGACTGGAAATGGGAAACTACATTGGCTATTTCATTGGCATTGGCATTATCCTCTACAGCTATTGTTTTACAAACTTTGAAGGAGAAAGGATTGTCAAACACCTCTGTTGGACGTTCTTCATTTGCGGTTTTACTTTTTCAGGATATTGCGGTAATCCCAATTTTAGCTTTTTTACCGCTTCTGTCAACAGTAAATCTGGAGACGACAAATGATGCGCCACAATCCTTAATTACGGAATTTCCAAGCTGGTTACAAACATTAATTGTACTCGGAATCATATCTACAATCTATTTTGCAGGTCGTTATGTATTTGTACCCATATTGCACATCATTGCAAAAACAAGGTTACAAGAATTATTTACAGCATCAGCATTATTACTGGTTGTAGGCGTTTCTTATGCTATGCAATTAGTTGGTTTAAGCCCAGCACTTGGAGCTTTTATGGCAGGAGTGGTATTGGCTAACTCCGAATTTCGTCATGAATTGGAAGGTGATATTGCACCATTCAAAGGGTTGCTCTTGGGATTGTTTTTCCTTGGCGTAGGCGCTTCGATAAATTTCCAATTAATTATTGAAAATCCACTTTTTATTTTTGCTTTTGGAGCCATCCTGACTCTTGTAAAATTTGGAGTTTTATTCGTAATTAGCAGATTTCATAAAAAAAACATCGATCAAAATTTATTGTTTGCTTTTGGCTTAAGCCAAGCGGGAGAATTTGGCTTTGTAATTATGAGTTTTTGTATGCAATTGAATATTGTCCCTAACATGTTAGCTAATCAAATAATGGCAGTAATCGCAATGAGTATGGTGGCAACTCCTTTTTTACTGTTGATAAATGAGCGATTAATTTATCCGAATTCAAGGTATAAAGAAAAAACAACCGAAACAATAAAGGATAATGATTTCATAGATGAAGACAACCCAGTTATTATTGCTGGTTTTGGTCATTTTGGAAGTACAGTTGGACGTTTGTTACGAGCCAATAAAGTGAAAGCAACCATTTTGGATTATGATTCTGATCGAATTGATTTATTACGAAAAATGGGTTTCAAAGTGTATTATGGTGATGCAACACGATTGGAATTATTGAAAGCCGCAGGTTGCGAGAATGCTAAAATTTTCATTGCTGCCATAGATAATCCTACAGTGAATTTACAAGTGATTGAAACTTTGAAAAAGCATTTCCCAAATTTAAAAATACTAACTCGTGCCCGAAATAGAAACGATGCGTATGAATTAATCGATCATAAAGTGCAACATATATATCGGGAAACATTGTATAGCGCGGTAAATATGGGCGTTGATGCATTGGTAGAATTAGGTCACAGAAAATATTCGGCTACCAGACAAGGTCAGCAGTTTATAAAATACGATGAAATTACTACCCGCAAATTAGCCGAAAAACGTCATGATAAAATGGCGTATATGATTACAATCAAAGAAGAAATTGAATTACAAGAACAGCTTTTAAAAACTGATATCTATTCGCAAGTTGCGGCAACGAACCACAGTTGGGACAGCGAACATTTGAAAAACAACTTAGCTGACACTACTGAATAACGATTTTCAGATACAAGAAAAAGGCATAATTAAAACCGATAACGGAATTAATTATGCCTTTTTTATTGTTTTAAAAAACTAAAAACTATCTTGAATAGTTTGGAGCTTCTTTCGTAATCGTAACATTATGAGGGTGACTTTCATTGATTCCGCTGGCGGTTATGCGAACAAAACGACCGGTTTCCTGCAACGTTGGAACATCTTTTGAACCACAATATCCCATTCCGGCACGAAGACCACCAATGAATTGTTGCATACTTTCGTTCAATTCTCCTTTGTAAGGAACACGCCCTACAATTCCTTCCGGAACTAGTTTTTTCACATCATCTTCAACATCTTGGAAATAACGGTCTTTTGAACCTTCCTGCATCGCTTCAACAGAACCCATTCCGCGGTAGGATTTGAATTTTCTTCCTTCAAAAATGATAGTTTCACCTGGAGACTCCATTGTTCCTGCTAATAATGAACCTAGCATCACACAGTCAGCACCGGCAGCAATTGCTTTCGGGATATCACCCGTGTAGCGAATTCCACCATCTGCGATAACTGGAACTCCAGTTCCTTTAATCGCCGCAGCCACTTCAAGAACAGCAGAAAACTGAGGAAAACCGACACCTGCAACAATACGAGTAGTACAAATAGAACCTGGACCAATTCCTACTTTCACACCATCTGCTCCATTTTCAACTAAAAACTTAGCTGCTTCAGGAGTTGCAATATTACCTACGATAACATCTATGTGTGGAAATTTACTTTTTACTTCTTTCAACACATTCACAACACCTTGCGTATGCCCGTGAGCGGTATCAATAATAATGGCATCAACACCGGCGTTCACTAATGCTTCTGCTCTTTGAACTGCGTCACCTGTTACACCAATCGCTGCAGCAACGCGCAAACGACCATAAACATCTTTATTAGCAATTGGTTTTTGGGTTAATTTAGTGATGTCTCTAAAGGTAATCAAACCCACTAATTTGTATGCTGCGTTTACAACCGGTAATTTTTCGATTTTATGACCTTGCAAAACTACTTCTGCTTGTTCCAGAGAAGTACCTTCAGCAACAGTAACCAAGTTTTCGGTAGTCATTACCTCAACAATAGGTCTTGAACTATTTTTTTCGAAACGTAAATCTCTATTGGTAACGATTCCTTTTAATATTTGATTTTCATCTACAATTGGAATACCTCCAATACCAAATTCTTTCATGGCGTTTTTGGCATCGGCAACTGTTGAAGTCAAAGGCAAAGTAACCGGATCGATAATCATTCCGGATTCTGCACGTTTCACTTTTCTAACTTTCGCAGCTTGTTGCTCGATAGTCATATTTTTATGCAAAACACCTATTCCTCCTTCTTGAGCCATCGCAATTGCCATAGCACTTTCGGTTACGGTATCCATAGCAGCAGATACAATAGGAACATTTAGCGTTATATTTCTTGAAAATTTAGATTGAATACTCACTTCGCGAGGAAGCACATTTGAGTAGTTGGGAACTAATAGAACATCATCGTAAGTTAATCCTTCACCGATAATCTTAGAGTTGTGTGCGATCATTGCAATTGTAGTTGGAGTTTAATTGCGTGCAAATATAGATAATTTTAAGCAAAAAATCGCTATCATTTTCTAATAAATAATTAAATTGCAGTTCAAAGTCAATTCTTTGGTTCTAAATTGCCCCTTACTTTCCAACCCAGAAAATCCGTTTAATTTATTTGCTATGACAGAAACTCAACAAGAATTAAAAGGACTTTCAAATGAGGCCGTTTTACTTTCGAGAACGAAAAATGGTTCAAACTCTATAGTGAATCAGGAAAAAAATCAGTTCTTGAAATCCCTTTTCGAAATGGTAAAAGAACCAATGTTTCTCCTGTTACTCACCGCAACCAGTATTTATTTTATTACCGGTGATTACGGAAACGGAATTTTCATGGTTGTAGCAATTGTGTTGGTTTCCACCATTTCATTATATCAGGAATCCAAAAGCAGAACGGCAATTGAAGCATTAAAGAAACTATCCCAACCCAAAAGCAAAGTCATTCGCAATGGAGAAATTACCGAAATTCCAAGCGAGGAAATTGTTGTTGGCGACCTCATCAAAACAGAAGAAGGAACCTTTATTCCTGCCGATGGCGTTATTCTTCAATCCAATGATTTTTCCGTTAATGAATCTATTCTTACCGGGGAATCTATGGCTGTTTTTAAAAATGAAACTGCCGAAAATAACACCGTATTTCTTGGAACCATTGTAACTGGTGGTTTGGCAATTTGCGAAGTAACCGCTATTGGCAACAAAACCCAATTAGGTAAAATAGGAAAAAGTCTGGAGGCAATCGTTGAAGAAAAAACCCCTTTGCAAATCCAAATGGGGAATTTTGTCAAAAAAATGTCTCTTGTTGGCTTGGTGATTTTTGTTTTTGTATGGGTTATCAATTATTACAATTCATATAATGTTTTAGACAGTCTGCTTAAAGCGCTTACTTTGGCTATGAGCATCATTCCTGAGGAAATTCCGGTAGCATTCACCACCTTTATGGCACTAGGCTCCTGGCGTTTAATGAAAATGGGAATTATCGTTAAACAGACAAAAACGGTCGAAACCTTAGGGAGCGCAAACGTAATTTGTACGGATAAAACGGGAACAATCACAGAAAACAAGATGAGTCTGGCGCAATGGTACACGTTATCTGATGATACTATAAAAGGAAGTAACAGTGATGAAACTAATAATAATAATAATAATAATGAACATGATATAGAATTACTGAGTCTCGCCATGTGGGCAAGCGAACCCATTCCGTTTGACGCGATGGAAATTGCATTGCACGAAGCGTATTCGAAGTTGGAAATCACAGATGAACGTCCTGATTTTAAATTGATTCATGAATATCCATTAGATGGAAAACCACCGATGATGACTCATGTTTTCATAAATAAAAATGGAACGAGATATATTGCTGCCAAAGGGGCTCCCGAAGCATTGATCGCCACTTCAAACGTGTCCGACAAAGAAAAACAACAAATTCTATCCGCAATGACCAAAATGGCTTTGCAAGGATATCGCGTATTGGGTGTTGGTTTAGCTGAATTTTCAGGTACTGATTATCCTAAAAAGCAACAGGAATTCTCCTTTGTCTTTAAAGGACTAGTGGCGTTTTACGATCCTCCAAAAGCGAATATAAAAGCAGTATTCGAAACTTTTTATAAAGCGGGAATTCAAGTCAAAATAGTTACGGGCGATAATGCAGAAACAACCGCTACAATTGCCAAACAAATTGGCTTTAGAAATGCGGATAAAACGCTAAATGGAGACGAATTAATGGCCATGGACGATGCTACACTTCGAGAAAAAGTAATGGAAACATCTATTTTTACAAGAATGTTTCCCGAAGCCAAACTCAAAATTATAAAAGCACTCAAAGACAATAATCAAATTGTAGCCATGACGGGTGACGGTGTCAATGACGGACCAGCTTTGAAATCAGCGCATATTGGAATTGCCATGGGAAAAAAGGGAACCGAAATTGCCAAGGAAGCCGCCAATCTTATTCTAATTGACGATGATTTTTCTAAAATGATTGATGCCATTGCCATGGGCAGAAAAATATACAACAATCTAAAAAAAGCCATCCAATATATCATTTCCATCCATATCCCAATCATTATGATTGTCTTTATTCCATTGGCATTGGGTTGGATTTACCCCAATATTTTTTCCCCGGTTCATGTCATCTTTCTGGAGATTATCATGGGACCAACCTGCTCTATAATTTATGAAAATGAACCTATGGAACGCAATTTAATGCTGTTACAACCCAGACCTTTTACCAATACTTTTTTTAAGCTTAAAGAAGTTATCATCAGTATTATTCAGGGACTTGTCATTACTGCGGGACTTTTGTTTGTCTATCAATATTGTGTAGCTACAGGTTGTTCCGAAAGCGCAACGAGAACAGTAGTTTTTCTAACATTAATTTCGTCTAACATTTTTCTGACGCTGACGAATCGTTCTTTTTATTACTCGATATTTACAACATTAAAATACAAAAATAATTTGGTATTGATGATCATTAGCGTAACCATTCTGATTACAGCTTTGTTATTATTTGTACCATTATTTGCTGCTTTTTTCCAGTTCGAAAGGGTTTCGGGATTCCAAATAGGATTAAGTATTTTAGTGGGTCTTGTTTCGGTGCTTTGGATCGAAATTTACAAAGGATTTAAACGAAGAAAAGTCCAATTTTAATCAGAAATTTACTTTTTACTATTCTTAAAAATAACATTCAGTCCAAGTTGAAAAGAAAGACTATTTGCCTTGGTAACATCGCTATATTCTAAAAGATTATCGGCAAGAACATAGAAATTCACAGGTCCAAAATGACTGGACAATCCCAATCCTATGTTCTTATATGAATACGAATCTAGCGTGTACGTGGCTTTCATTTGCAAAGCCTTGAATATTTTTCTTCGGTAATACGTGGTAAATGCTACTAATGGTGTTCGTGGTGTAGAAATCACAAATAACTGGGCGCCAACCGCACTTTTATATGTCGTTTCCGGATCATAATTAAGACAATTACAATCTTCTGGTCTTTCTTCATCAAAGGAATACTGAACCGAAGTATTGAACTTTGAGGGACGCCAAGTCGTATAATCCGCATATAACGTGTCTAAAGGAATAGCATCTTTAAATTCTTGATATCCACCTCCTGCTGAATTACCAGAACTGAAATTTGGAACCACACCTTCGTATTTATACGTTCCTTTAAAAGTTAAACTTTCCACTTCTTTGTTGTGTTTGATGAAACCTACGTCAATAACACTAGCGGTAACTTGTATGTTTTTCTTTGGATAATAGGTAAAACCGGCATCAAATCCCAAACCTAAATTACCTCCTAGAAGCGCTCTTTTGGTAATATCTTTAGTTAGATTTGGCTCATAATCTTCATCATCATATGGTGCAATTCCAGATGTATTCAGCTGTAATTGTGAATAAATCATCTGTTCATAAACTCCTGTTTCTGAAGGAATCGTATAAATGTAACCGGAGTTATTAGTAGAATTAGCGTTATAAATACTGGAGTAAATTTTGCCACGTACTCCTAAAATGAGTTTTTCGTTAATGTTTTTATGAAATCCAAGGTGGAATACGGATAGCATTTCTGCTTTTGCACTCAAATCGCCCAAATTAAAAACTTTACCTAAATAGTCTCTGTTTCCATCCAAAGCTAAAACGGCAATATCTTTAGGAACATAACTCAGCATATCAAATTCCTGGTACATTCCAAACGAAATATAGGAATCACTTTCCTCTCCTGCTATTTTAAAACCTCCGTTAAAAATTTCTATTTGTTCGTTGATTGCTACTTTATCTTTTCGGGTGGTAGAAAACACTGCATTGCGTAATTTTACATTAAAATCTACTCCATTATCCGCAAATAAATCATAGGCCGAAAACCCACTCGAACCTACATTTGCAGAAATCCCAGACAATAAAGGAACTCCGGCATACCAATCGTACTTGAAATCCGCACCTGGATTAGTCATCAAAGATTGCGGCACTGAAGTGAAATTATATAAAATTTGTTTGTTTTGTGAAAAGCAATTTATTGCCAGAAATAGAACAAAAATCAAGATTACTTTTCTCATTCTACTACTAAATAAGCGGTTACACCAGAACGCAATTTCAAATTACCTGAACTAGTCTCCGTCAATGGAGCACCCGGAAGCATCCTCAATGTGAAAGCAATTCTAACAGTTTGTTTTAATAAGTCAAGTTGTGTGTTTTCGAATATCTCCGTTCTGGTCACTTTATTCTCTAAGCCTGTGTATTCCGGAACATTAAAATTTGTAGTATGAACGACTTGGTTATTTCTATCTAAAAATACTAAATCAACCACGTAAGCTCTAGCTATGGTATTTTCCATTTCAAGGAAAAAATCCACTTTTTTTAAACTTTTCCTGAAAAAACTATCATTGAATACATCCACCGTTGGGGCATCAAATATCACATTTTGTTCGACTCCACCAGTCACAAATTCATTTGCAGGAATATCAAAATAGGCTAAATTAGCGATAAAAACAGGCTCCAACTTTATATCGTTTACCTGATCGTAGTCTAAATCACTTGCGCATGAAAAAGATAATAACAGCACCAGTAATAGACTGATAACTCTATTTAAACCAAGTATTTTCATGATTTTAATTTATATGGTAGTTTTCGGGAATCTATATTCAACGCATCATTACTGCACTTATTATTTATAAAGTAAAGAGTTCAGTAATAATTTGTCTATTTTTTTCTAATGAAACTCACCAAACAACTTAGAAGCTTCATTATAAGCACTTTCAAAACTCATTGGACTCATGTTTGTGAATTCCTTTTGTGCTGTAAAATAAGACAATAATTTCTCCGTAGGCATATTGCCCGTTAAATCATCAGTCGCCATTGGGCAGCCACCAAAACCTTGAATAGCACCATCGTAACGACGGCAACCTGCTTTGTAAGCAGCGTCAATTTTCTCAAACCATTTATCAGGCGTCGTATGAAGGTGCGCACCAAATTCAATTTCAGGATATTTTGGAATCAAATTCGAAAACAAATACGAGATTACATCTGGAGTAGAACTTCCCACTGTATCCGAAAGTGAAAGGATTTTCACTCCCATAACGGCCAGTTTTTGAGTCCATTCGCCAACAATTTCAACATTCCAAGGATCACCGTAAGGATTACCAAAACCCATTGATAAATATGCAACCACTTCTTTATTGCTTCTATCGGCAATCTCCAGAATTTCCTGTAAGGTGATTAATGATTCGGCTATGGTTTTGTGTGTATTTCTCATTTGGAAATTCTCAGAAATCGAAAATGGGAAACCTAAATAACGTATTTCAGGATGAACTGCTGCTAAAGTTGCTCCTTGCGTATTTGCAATAATCGCTAAGAGTTTGCTACGGGTTTGGGATAAATCAAGTCGTGCCAAAACTTCGGCTGTATCTTGCATTTGCGGAATTGCTTTGGGAGAAACAAAACTTCCAAAATCAATACTGTCAAAACCTACCCGCAATAACGATTGAATATAAGCCACTTTCTTCTCCGTAGGAATAAAGGGTTTGATGCCTTGCATGGCATCGCGTGGACATTCTATAATTTTTATTGGCTCCATAGGAAGCCAAAGATAGAAAAACAATTAAGAATTTTAAATTCTGATTTCAAATTTTCGAAAATTGATAAAGACTAGAATTTACAACTGCTTAAAAGCTACAATCTTTCTAAAATTTTCTTATTTATGGCTTTCACCAAAGCTGGTCCTTCGTAAATAAAACCTGTGTATAACTGAATTAAACTTGCTCCGGCATCTAATTTTTCTATTGCGTCTTCAGCAGAATGAATTCCTCCTACTCCAATAATTGGAAAGGCTTTATTACTTTTTTGCGATAAAAACCGAATCACTTCTGTAGATCGTTTTGTTAATGGTTTTCCAGACAAACCACCCATTTCTGTTTTGTTTTCGGATTGCAATCCTTCACGAGAAATCGTAGTATTAGTAGCAATAACTCCGGCAATTTTGGTTTCTTTTACAATATCAATAATATCCAGCAATTGCTCATCTGTTAAATCTGGAGCGATTTTCAACAAAATTGGCTTTTGTTTTGGCTTAGCCAAATTCTTATTTTGGAGCGTTTGCAATAATTGTGTCAACGGTTCTTTATCTTGTAACGCTCGAAGATTTGGCGTATTTGGAGAACTTACATTCACCACAAAATAATCAACATAATCATATAAAGCGTCAAAACATATTTCATAATCAGAAGTCGCTTCTTCGTTTGGTGTCAACTTATTTTTTCCAATGTTCCCACCAATCAAAACGTCTTTATTTCCTTTTAATCGTTCTACCGCTTCTTGAACTCCGCCGTTGTTAAATCCCATTCTATTGATGATGGCGCTGTCTTCTTTTAAACGAAACAATCGATTTTTAGGATTTCCTTCCTGACCTTTTGGAGTCAAAGTTCCTATTTCGATAAAACCAAAACCAAAATTTGACAATTCCTTATACAATTTTGCATCTTTATCAAAACCTGCTGCAAGTCCTACCGGATTTTTAAACTTTAATCCAAAAACTTCGGTTTCTAATCTGGCATCATTTACTTCATAAAGCGATTTAAAAAGAGCTGTAAATCCGGGGATTTTAGACAAAAAGCGAATCAGTGAAAAAGTAAAATAATGCACTTTTTCAGGATCAAACCAAAAAAGTATTGGGCGTAAGAGTAATTTGTACATGGTTGTGTTGTTGTGTTGTGCAAAAATAGAATTATCTATCCGATAAATAAATATTTGGAAAATAATTTATAAAATCATTTTGAATAATAAAAAGCGGATGTAAACATATCTTATTTGGCTGTGGCCAAATAAGAAAAAGTCAAAGAAGAAACTTTTTTTTATATAGTTCACGGTTAAAGTCATAACTAGGGCGAAAATGACTTAATTTAGCCAAGGAATCCTTTTTTAACACATTCCATATTTTAAATTAAATATTTAGTCCCATGAAATTGAAAATTACAACAACGCTTTTTTTATTTTTTATAGTTCAAATCTTTTTTGCGCAAGAAGTAAAAAATGACACTATAAAAGTTGCTACAAAAACTACAGTTACTACAGTGACAACTACAAATGATACGATTAATGTTGCTGCAACTCCAGGTATTGTAAATCCTAAATTGAAAGAGGAAGCAAAATCTTTAAATAGCCAACTCAAATCGGAGAAAAAAGCGTTGAAAGAAGCTAAAAAAAAAGAAAAAGAGCAAAAAAACTTTGAAAAAGAAAAAAATAAGTTCGAAAAACAGCAAAGTAAAGTTGCCTCAGGCGAAAAATCAGTCCGAAAAATAAAAGATAAATTAGCGGATAGAGAAAAAAACTTAATTCGAAATAAAGAAAAGTTCGAGACCAAAAAATCGAAAGGGCGATTAAATTCTACTCAAATTGAGAAAGAAAATATTAAAATCAGTAAGCAACAAATCAAAATCAACAAATTGGAAGAAGATCTTGAGAAAGCTGAAAAAAAATTAAATAAAGCTAGAGACTAAATTTAAACCACCTTCGGGTGGTTTTTTTATGACTATCTATTCCGTTGCAAATTAGAATCCAATACTTCTATATTTCAAAATTACATTAAACAAAATTTAGTCTTCAATTTACTTCAAAATCCTCCTAAAAAAAAGATTATATTTGCCTAAAACAAAGAAAAATGCAACATATCATAGACCGTTTCATCAGTTATGTAGTTATTGATACAGAATCTGACGCCAATTCAGAAACTACACCAAGCACAAAAAAACAATGGGATTTAGCTAATAAACTAGTTGAAGAATTGAAAACTATTGGAATGCAAGATGTTTCAATAGATGACAAATCGTATATTATGGCAACTTTGCCCAGCAATGTAGCGCATGAAGTTCCTACAATTGGGTTTATTTCCCACTTTGATACCTCTCCGGATTTTTGTGGTGCGAATGTAAAACCGCAAATAGTCCCGAATTATGATGGTAAAGACATTGTATTGAATGCGGATAAAAACATTATCCTTTCCCCTAATTATTTCAAAGATTTATTGCTTTACAAAGGGCAAACTCTAATCACTACAGACGGAACAACCTTATTAGGTGCCGATGACAAAGCAGGAATCACGGAGATTGTTACCGCTATGGAATTCCTTATCAATAATCCTGAAATCAAACACGGAAAAATCAGAATTGGTTTTACACCTGACGAAGAAATTGGTCGTGGCGCGCATCATTTTGACGTAGAGAAATTTGGAGCGGATTGGGCCTATACAATGGACGGAAGCCAAGTAGGAGAATTAGAATACGAAAATTTTAATGCGGCTGGAGCCAAAATAACTTTCAAAGGAAAAAGCGTTCATCCTGGTTATGCCAAAGGTAAAATGATCAATTCGATGTTGATTGCAAATAATTTTCTCAATGAATTGCCTTCTGGAGAAACTCCCGAAGAAACTAAAGGTTACGAAGGTTTTTTTCACGTGCATCACCTAACAGGAAGTATCGAAGAAACTGTTTTGGAACTTATTATTCGCGATCATAACAAGAATAAGTTTGAAAAACGAAAAGAACTAATTGAAAAAATAACAAAAAAAATCAATAAGAAATTTGCAAAACAATTTGGCGAAGATATCGTTACCGCCGAAATAAAAGATCAATATTACAATATGAAAGAAAAGGTTTTGCCTGTAAAACATATTGTGGATATTGCTGAAAAAGCAATGAAAGAGATTGGAATCAAACCACTAATAAAACCTATTCGTGGTGGAACTGACGGTTCTCAATTGTCGTACAAAGGTTTGCCTTGCCCAAATATTTTTGCAGGTGGTCATAATTTTCACGGAAAATATGAATATGTTCCCGCTGAAAGCATGCAAAAAGCAGTTGAAGTTATTGTAAAAATAGCCGAATTGACAGCGCTGGAAGTAGCTACTAAAAAATAATATATTGGAATCCTCAAAAGCTACTCATACTTGGGATAAAAACAACAGTTGGTCAGAAGAATTAGAATTTCTAAAATCAATAATTATTAAAACTGGACTGGTGGAAACTACCAAATGGGGCGGAATCGTTTATGTCCTCAATGGCAAAAATGTAATAGGAATTGGTGGATTCAAAAATTACTTTACTATTTGGTTTTTTAACGGTGCTCTACTGGAAGACAAAAAACAGTTGTTAGTGAATGCTCAAGAAGGCGTTACCAAAGCATTGCGGCAGTGGCGTTTTACATCAAAAGAAGAAGTCAATGAAGCTGATGTACTGAATTATATAAAGGAAGCGATTGAAAATGAAAAGCAAGGAAAAACGATTAAGCCTGAAAAGAAAACGCCAATTTTATCCGAGTTTTTCCAAAAAGAATTAAATGCTAATCCAGAATTAGCAGTGGCTTTTCAGAAATTTTCAGCGTACAAGCAATATGAATTCTTGGAATATATTGAAAGTGCAAAACAAGAAGAAACCAAGCGTTCCCGGATTGAAAAAATTATCCCAATGATACTCAATAGCATTGGTCTTAATGATAAATACCGATAATATCAAATCCCATTCCTGAAATTTCAGGAATGGGATTTTTTTATTTAAAAAAATCAAACTTAGCAATGATTTACTTTACTAATCGATGCTAAAATTAATCTCTAATTTCTGCTTATATTCTTTAGTTGGCTTACTTCGTTGTCCTTTATTCGTACAAATTTAGATTCAAATAAAGAAAAGCTTAACATTAGACAATTGATTAAATCACTATATTTACTTACAATAACATAACAATTTATTAAAACTAGAAAAAATATTGGTTTTAATAAAGCAAAAACTGACACTAAAAACACAAACTATGATACAAAAAAAAGAAGAGGATGCAACACAACCGTCTCCGGAAAAAACTGAAGTTGTAAAACCAACCCGAACCAGAAAACCAAAAATTATTAACCCTGAAGTGGTACCTGCCGAAATTATCGAACCTGAAAATGAAACTGTAATCACTGAAATTATTGAAGAAACGATAACAATTTCTACTGAAAGCAACGATGATACTACTGCAGAACTAAGTAAAAAGGATAGTAAAAAAGACACTAAAAAGAAGATAAAAATGAAAGATAAAGACAAGAAAAAGGCTAAAAAAGCTGACGCAAAAGAGAAAGCAAAGCAAAAAGCGAAAGCAAAAGCCAAAAAGGCAAAAAAAGCGAAAAAGGACAAAGCGAAGAAAGCAAAAGTAAAAGCGAAGATCAAAGCTAAAAAAGCCAAAGCAAAATCTAAAAAAGCAAAGAAGAATAAAAAGAATAAAAAATAATAATATTCTTTTTTAGGCAAAAAAAAAGTCTCAATCCGAATATTTTCGGTTGAGACTTTTTTTAATTTATAAAATGAAAATTATTTTTTGTTCAAAATAGCACTCATTTCCATAGAAATCGCAGAACGCTCCATTTTCAATTTTCCTGACATCGTTTCTACAACAACAGTTGTATCTGCAAGCTCAGAAACTTTTCCGTGAAGTCCACTTTTGGTGATGATTTTATCACCTACTTTTAGCGTACTTTCAAATTCCTTTTCTTGTTTTGCTTTTTTCTGTTGCGGTCTGATCATAAAGAAATAGATCACCACAAACATTAATATAAACGGTGCAAATTGAGTTAATTGTTCCATAATTTTGATTCTCTTTTTATTTGTTAATTATTACATTAGACCACGACCGGCTTTTATAATTCTTTTGCTGGCTTGTAGTTCTTTTACTAAATTGTCTAAAATTCCGTTGATAAAAATACTACTTTTTGGTGTAGAATATTCTTTGGCAACCTCTAAATATTCGTTAAGCGTAACTTTTACAGGAATAGAAGGGAATTTCAAGAATTCACAAATTGCCATTTTCAGGATAATAGTGTCAATCTCGGCAATCCTCTCACTGTCCCAGTTAGGCGTTTTATCTACATATTCTTTTGCTAATTCTGATTCGTTAAGCACTGTTTTTCTAAACAAATCTTTCACAAAATCTTTGTCTTCATTGTCCTTATACAACTTTGGAACTCGGAAATTATCATCTTCACCATTCTTAATTGCTTTCAATTGCTTGATAATATGCGTATTCACTAAAGGAATGTCATCAACCCAAGTCAATTTATCATCTTCCAGATAATCATACAATTTCTCGTTTGGAACAATAACTTCCATGAATAAATCAACAATAAACTGTCGGTCTTCCTCAAACGTGTTCACAGCATTACTCATGTATTGCGCATACAAGGGACTCGCCTTGATATCATTCAAAAGCAATAAAATATAATCGTCGTTTAAAGTCCAATTATTGATTTTACGGTTTTCCAGAGCAATACTTAATGAATTATTTTCGGAAAGAATTTGAAAAATCCTGTTTTTGATGAATTTTTCGTTGGGCTTGCGTTCCTCAGGAGTGGCAAGATGTTTCAAACTTGATTTATGCAAAAAGATAGTTTCTGTTTTGCAAATTTCAATCAGCGAAGAAAGCATTATAAGGTATAAATCTTGAATATTGTCGATACTGTAAAAAAGGAATTTTTCTTCTTTTTCCAAATTATCTGAACCGCTTTGATGCATCGCATAAATGGACTGCATGACTTTAACGCGAATGTGTCTTCTATTTACCACCTTGTAAGAACTTTTATTAATTAGGGTGCAAAAATAAGTATTTCATTTTTTAAAATAAAATATATAATCGCTTATTTTATTGTAATCAATCAACAGTACTCAGTGAATGCTACTAAAACATCCACTGAATACTGATGATTGAGCACTGAAAACTACTTTTTACTGTTCTCTATTTTTCTTTGATTGATTCTATTTTGGGCAATAGTCAAAGCAGCGTGATGTGTTGTCATGTTGTTTGCAATAGCAAAATCAAAAATCTCTAATGTTGTGTTATAAATATTTTCTGTTTTACGCATGATTTCTGCTTTGTCATAATGCGCTAATTCAGCGTAAACATTGATGATCCCACCTGCATTAATCAAGAAATCCGGAGCATATAAAATCCCTCTTTCCTGTAAAATTGCGCCGTGAACATTCTCATCAGCTAATTGATTATTGGCAGCTCCGGCGATTACTTTTGCTTTAATTTTATAAACTGTATTGTCATTTAAAGTTGCTCCCATGGCGCAAGGCGCGTAGATATCAACATCGGCGCTGTACAAATCGTCTCCTCTGAAAATTTCTGCATGGTACTTCGCTCCTACTTCAGTTAATTTTTCTTCATTGATATCAGCAATAGTAACGATTGCTCCTTCTTTGGTCAAATAATCAACTAAAGTTTCACCAACGTGACCAATACCTTGAACCAATACTTTCTTCCCACTCAAAACATCAGAACCAAATTGTTGTTTTGCAGCCGCTTTCATTCCTAAATATACTCCGTAAGCCGTAACTGGTGATGGATTTCCAGAACCACCTCTTGATTCAGAAATTCCGGTAACATAAGGGGTCACATCTCTTACGATATCCATATCTGCGGTTTCCATTCCTACATCTTCGGCAGTAATATATCTTCCGCTTAAACCGTGTACAAATTCACCAAACTTGCGCATCAACTCAGGCGATTTTTGCGTTTTGGCATCGCCAATGATCACTGCTTTACCTCCACCAATATTCAATCCTGTAATAGCTGCTTTATAAGTCATACCGCGAGAAAGACGCAATACATCGTTTAATGCTTCCCATTCATTGGCATAATTATACATTCGTGTACCACCCAAAGCAGGTCCCATAACCGAATTATGAATACCAATAATTGCTTTTAAACCTGTATCTTTGTCGTTGCAAAATACAATTTGTTCGTGATCATCAAATGATAATTGACCAAAAACGGGATCCATTTTTTGAAGTTCCTTTCCAGTTGTGAAAGCTGCATTCATAGTGTAAGTTTTTATAGTGATAAATTACGAATTCGTCAAAAAGACATTTCAAATTTACATAAAATATAAATATGTATCAACGTTTTGTCTAAAATTTGTTAATTCATCAATTAAAGTAATCGAAAATTTATCGGTAAAAATAGTAAAAACAAATTTTTAACTTAGAAATAAAATCATTTCAACACAGAATATCATAAAAAATGAAAGAATTACGTTATTTAAATAAATACTTCGTCAAATACAAATACAGTTTCTTACTGGGAATTATTTTTACCATTATTGCACAGATATTTATGCTTTTCACTCCCAAACTGATCAGCAAATCTTTCAAAGTAATTGAGGCTTTCGCCAAAGATAAAACCGTAGCTAAATCAGTCATTCATGAAGAATTAATTTCGAATATTCTACTGATTATCGCCACCACAATCATTGCTGGTTTTCTTACTTTTTTGATGAGACAAACCTTAATTGTCATGTCTCGACACATTGAATTTGATTTAAAAAACGAAGTTTTCCGTCAATATGAGAATCTTTCGCAAAACTTCTACAAGCAAAATCGTACTGGAGATTTAATGAACCGTATCAGTGAAGACGTTTCAAAAGTAAGAATGTATGTAGGGCCGGCAGTTATGTACACCATAAATACAGTTATTCGTTTTGCAATCGTAATTGTGTATATGTATAATGTATCACCAATATTAACTTTATACACATTGCTTCCTTTACCGATTTTGTCGTACGCAATTTTCAAGTTAAGTTCCGAAATCAATGTTAGAAGCACGATTTTCCAACAATATTTATCTAAAGTTTCCAGTTTTTCGCAAGAAATATTTTCGGGAATCCGTGTGATAAAAGCGTATTCTCTGGAAGGCCAGCATCAAAACAACATGGTGAATTTAGCCAATGAAAGCAAAAGCAAAAGCTTAAATTTAGCCAAAGTACAATCCTTATTTGGTCCTTTAATGTTAGCGCTTATCGGTATCAGTAACTTGGTAGTAATTTATTTTGGAGGTTTAATGTACATCGATGGAACCATCAAAAGCATTGGAACAATTGCTGAATTTATTTTATATGTCAACATGCTGACTTGGCCTGTGGCTTCACTTGGCTGGGTTTCTTCAATGGTTCAAGAAGCAGAAGCGTCTCAAAAAAGGTTAAATGAATTCCTTAAAATTGAACCGGAGATAAAAAATAAAAACGAAAATAAATCAATAATCGAAGGTTCCATCTCTTTCGATAATGTAAGCTATACTTACGAAGATACCAATATCCAAGCATTACAAAACATTTCTTTCACCGTAAAAAAAGGAGAAACCTTAGCTATTCTAGGAAAAACAGGCTCTGGAAAATCTACCATTTTATCTTTAATTTCTCGTATGTATGATGTTACGGAAGGGAAAATAACCATTGACGGAAGCGAAATAAGTAACGTCAATCTATTCGATTTGCGCAACAGTATTGGGATTGTTCCACAGGATGCCTTTTTGTTTTCAGATAGTATCAAAAACAATATTATGTTCGGTAAGGAAAATGCAACTGATGAAGAAGTAAAATCTGCTGCCAAAAGTGCTGTGGTGCATGATAATATTATGGGCTTTAATAAACAATACGAAACGGTTCTGGGCGAAAGAGGAATAACGCTTTCCGGCGGTCAAAAACAAAGAGTTTCTATTGCCAGAGCCATTATTAAGAATCCTCCTATTTTGCTTTTTGACGATTGCTTATCGGCAGTAGATACCGAAACGGAGGAAGCAATATTGAATAACCTACACGAAATTTGCAAAGACAAAACAACCATAATTGTAAGTCACCGTGTATCGTCAGCTAAAAATGCTGATAGAATTATTATTATCGAAAAAGGACAAATCATTCAACAAGGTTCTCATAATCAATTGATAAATCAAGAAGGCTATTATGCGGCTTTGTATTTGAAACAACTTTCAGAAAAAGAAATGCTATAATTGTTGTATAATACATATTTTTTATAGATTTTTGGATACTAGTTAACAACCATAAATTGACAGAAAGGATTATGAGAGAACATGACATGTTAGAAAAAGAAGAGATATTTTCTAAAGTTTTAAGGGCTGGAAGAAGAACCTATTTCTTTGATGTGCGAGCAACCAAAGCAGACGATTACTACATTACCATTACCGAAAGCAAGAAATTTACTGAAGAAGATGGATCATTCCATTTCAAAAAGCATAAAATTTATTTATACAAAGAAGATTTCGCTGCTTTCGCAGAAATTTTAGGAGAAATGACCTCTTACGTTTTGAACCACAAAGGCGAAGAAGTAATCTCAGAAAGACACCAAAAAGATTTCAAAAAAGAATATGCATCTGAAAAATCAGATGATGAAATTATACCGCAAACATCAACTTTTACAGATATAGAATTTGATGATATTTAATTTTTAGTTACTTACTTACCAATGAAAAAGTCCAAAAGTCATTTGATTTTTGGACTTTTTTTGTACATTTAAAATAAATTATTGCCAAATGAAAAACATTTTCCTTCTCGTATTGCTATTCTTTTTTGGCGCTACAATTTCAGCTCAAAAAATAGAATATGCAACACAAACCAATCTTCCCTATTACTCCGATGCTATTAGCAAATCAGATGACTATATAAAAGAACGATGCGTTCTTGACGTATATTATCCTAAAAACAGCCCCGGATTTGCAACCGTAATTTGGTTTCACGGCGGTGGATTAACCGGCGGAAACAAAGAACTTCCTGAAGACCTAAAAAACCAAGGAATTGCAGTTATTTCAGTCAATTACCGTTTGGGTCCAAAAGTTGTTTCTCCAAAATATATTGAGGATGCGGCAGCCGCTGTAGCTTGGGTTTTTAAAAATATCCCTGCATTTGGTGGTGATGAATCTTTGATTTTTCTATCCGGACATTCCGCAGGCGGATACCTGGCAAGTATGGTGGGTTTAGACAAGAAATGGCTGAACACTCAAGGAATAGATGCCAATAAAATAGCTGGTCTTATTCCTTTTAGCGGACAGGCGATTACCCATTTTTTAGTTCGAAAAGAACGTGGTATCGCAGATACGCAACCCGTAATAGATGAACTAGCACCACTTTATCACGTTCGCGCAGATGCTCCGCCATTATTACTAATAACCGGAGACCGTGAATTAGAAATGTTAGGGCGTTATGAAGAAAATGCCTATTTAATGAGGATGATGAAAATTGCCGGACACCAAAACACAAAACTATATGAATTAGACGGATTTGGTCATAACATGACAGCACCTGCTTTCCCTTTATTACTTAACGAAGTTCACAGAATTACTAAGGATAAGAAACACTAAACTAATGACAGAACCAATCGTAAATATAGCATGGCTTCAAGCAAATCTAAAAGATCCAAACTTAATAATTCTCAATGCCAGTTTCAAAGAAAATCAATCCAATATCAAAACTGATCTTGAAAATATCCAAATTAAAGGCGCTCGTTTTTTTGACATAAAAAACACGTTTAGCGATACCAATAATCCTTTACCCAACACGATTCCGAATCCTGAACAGTTTCAAGCTGAAGCCAGAAAACTAGGAATTAACAAGAACAGTATAGTTGTAATTTATGACAATCTGGGCATTTATTCCAGTCCAAGAGCATGGTGGTTATTTAAAGTAATGGGACATCAAAATGTTGCTGTGCTGGATGGAGGTTTACCGGAATGGATTAGTCAAAAGTATCCCGTTGAAGCAATACCGGAAATTCCAAACTATACTATTGGGAATTTTGAAGCCAAATTTAACCTGGAATTGGTCAAAAGCAAAGAACAAATTTTAGAAAACATACAAACTAAAGATGCGTTTCTAATTGACGCTCGCGCGGAAAACCGATTTAAAGGAATTGGCAGTGAACCCAGAGCTGGATTACGAAGTGGCCATATTCCCGGCTCAATAAATATGCCGTACACACAAGTTTTACGAAACGGCAAATTTTTACCAAAAGAAGAATTAATCAAAATTTTGAAAACCGACAGCAGACCTCAAATATTTACTTGTGGTTCCGGAGTAACTGCGTGCATTGATTTAATTGCGTATGAATTGATTTGTAAAAATCCCAAATCAGTGTATGATGGTTCTTGGACAGAATGGGGACAACTGGAAAATCTTCCAATCGAAATTTAGAATGTATTAAAAAAATATAGAATACCAATTGTTTACCCAATTCGCAATCCATTTTCAATTTTAAAATCTGGAGCCAGTAAAATCACATCACCTTCTTCCCCTACCGCGCCCAAAACCAAGCACTCGCTCATGAATTTCCCAATTTGTTTTTTAGGAAAATTGATTACCGCTACAATTTGGCGGTTGAGCAAATCTTCTTTTTGATATCGTTTGGTTATTTGCGCCGATGTTTTTCGGATTCCGATTGTGGAACCAAAATCTATTGTTAATTGATACGCCGGTCTTCTGGCTTCGGGAAAATCATTTATTTCTAAAATGGTTCCAACACACATTTCTACTCTTTCAAATTCAGTCCAGCTAAGGTTTTCCATATTATATATTTTTCTATTAAAGCACTGAATAACAAACCTATAAATTTTGCAACTATTTAAACTAATTCTGTAAAACTTTTTTTGCAAAATAGTTATAATTTTACAAAAAGCGAATACTAAATTCATCTTTTAAATAGTAAATATTATGGAAATGAGTCAAATGAATGACAGCGAAATGCGCAAAGAAAGTAATTCTGGTATAGACTTGTACATTGAGACAGCGCCAAATGTAAAATTATACGTGAAAGATTATGGTCAAGGAAAACCTGTAATTCTTATTCATGGTTGGCCATTATCGAATGAAATGTGGGAATACCAAATTGATGCTTTAATACAGAATAACTGCAGAGTTATTACTTATGATCGTCGCGGTTTTGGGAAATCATCGCAACCTTGGGATGGATATGATTACGATACTTTGGCTGACGATTTAAAAGCCATTATTGAACATTTAGATTTAAATGATGCAACGCTAGTTGGATTTTCGATGGGTGGCGGAGAAGTGGTTCGTTATTTCAGTCGTCATGGTGGAAAAGGAATTTCAAAAGCGGTTCTTATTGCATCAGTAACCCCTTTTCAATTACAGACAGATTCAAATCCAAACGGAGTTCCACAAGAGAAATATGATGGAATGGCGGAACTAATTAAAGCCGACCGAATTGATTTCCTCGATAATTTTGGGAAAACATTTTTCGGAGTGAATTTCATCAGTAAGCCAATCAGTTCTGCTTTATTGGATTATTACAGAATGCTGTGCTCTTTTGCTTCACCTCGTGCAACTTTGGAATGTGCCGTATCATTTTCAACAACTGATTTTCGCTCAGAAATGGCATCCGTGAATGTTGCTACCTTGATTATTCATGGGGATGAGGACAAAACTGTTCCTATTGAAATCACGTCTGAAGTAGCGGCGAAATTAATTCCCAACAATAAATTTATCGTTTATCAAGGAGCGCCACACGGATTATTTTATACCGAAAAAGACAAATTAAATGAAGATTTAGTAGCATTTTTAAACTCATAAAACAAACAGTCAATTGTATTTACAATTACTGATGAATTTAATGTAAGGTATAAAAAAACCCAAAACTTACGTTTTGGGTTTTTTGAATTTATAGTAACGATGAATAGTTTAAACTATTTTACTTCCATTAATTCTACATCAAAAATTAAAGTAGCGTTAGGTGGAATTGCTCCTCCAGCACCACGAGATCCATATCCTAAATCCGATGGAATCACAAAACGTGCTTTGTCGCCTACGCGCAACAACGCAATTCCTTCATCCCAACCTTCGATAACCTGACCTTGACCCAATCTGAATTCGATTGGTTTTTTTCTTGGATACGATGAATCAAAAACTTTTCCGTTCTCTAATGAACCTTCATAATGAACAGACACTGTTTTTCCGCTTTCTGCTTTTTTACCTTCACCTCTTTGGATAAATTGGTAACGCAAACCACTTTCTGTTTTTTCAAAACCAGCTGCTAATTTTTCCATAGCTGCTTCCACTTCCGCTTTTAGAGCTGCATCACGTTTGTTACGAGATCCTTTGAAAGTAATGAAAGCCTCAATTGCATTCCAGTTTTTAGCTTCTTCTCCTTCTCTGATAATTTCCAAAGATTCTAAAACATCTCCTTGCTCTACCGCATCTACCACATCCTGACCTTCTACAACATGACCAAAAACAGTATGTTTGTTATCCAACCAATCCGTTGGAATGTGCGTAATGTAGAACTGAGAACCGTTTGTTCCAGGTCCTGAGTTAGCCATTGCTAAAACTCCCGGACGATTGTGTTTCAAACTTGGGTGAAATTCATCATCAAATTTATATCCTGGATCTCCAGTTCCTGTTCCTTGTGGACAACCACCTTGAATCATGAAGTTAGGAATTACTCTGTGGAATTTTAATCCGTCATAAAATTTAACCCCTTGTGGTTTTACTTTATTTTCTAAGTTTCCTTCAGCCAATCCTACGAAGTTCCCAACTGTTCCTGGAGTCAAATCGTGTGTTAGTTTTACTAAAATAGCACCTTTTGTGGTGTTGAATTTAGCATATATTCCGTTTTCCATTTTTGTTTAATTTTTATTGAAAGGCAAATTTACGAAATTAATTTTAAAAAGGGAATTTGGGGATTCTTTGATTTGGGAATTTGCGAATTGTTCAGAAATAGATTTTTGGTGTAAATAGATTTGCTGTAAGGTGAAGAGTTTATAAGACAGTCTGGTGTTCTGCCGGTAACAAACTACAGCTACTTTTGGTATGGTTAGCCTCTATCACTACAAAACGAAATTATGAAAGTTATAGTTTCCTTCTTAACAGATAAGTAAATAGCTATTATCCAATGTTAGCATTTATCTTTTATTTAGTCATAGCAATTATAAGTGTTATAAAAATGTATATCCCGATACTACCAAAGAATAACATCCAATCTTTGAATATATTAAAAGTAGTATTTCCAGCAGCTTTATTAACAAAACTTAAAACAAATAAATCGCAGAAAGAAAATATGATGGCATAAGCTGGTAATAAGGTGCCAAAACTAATTGGATTAATAACTACAAAGTATATAAAAGAAAATACTCCCAGAAATAATGAAAAATAATTACACCATTTTAAAAAAAGGATTAACTTTCCCATTG
Organism: Flavobacterium sp. CAN_S2; assembly: GCF_015752255.1. Lineage (NCBI taxonomy): Bacteria > Pseudomonadati > Bacteroidota > Flavobacteriia > Flavobacteriales > Flavobacteriaceae > Flavobacterium > Flavobacterium sp. CAN_S2. The sequence goes on along the minus strand of NZ_JADOVA010000002.1, from coordinate 43,750 downwards.
GATTTTTTTAAAGTTACTATTAAAATCAGTTTGTCTAAAATCTCACAAACTTCTCTAAAAATTCCGTATTTGAGATTTTTTTTTAATACAAATCAAATAACAAAAACTAAAGTCGAGATGTTAAGCGGTTTGAAAATTATCTGCTTTTCGAGAATGTAAACCCAATATTATGCGATTTTTTTATTAATATAAAAGTTCTGATTGAAAATTTAATAAATCTTTTTTAATTAAAAAATATCCTCTCGAAATTAAATAGCCGTAATCATTAATGGATTTAAAAAGGATTTGTAACTCATTATCAATGTATTGATTGTTTGCAAAATACACCCAATTTTCTTTTAGGTAATTTTCAAAATTTTCTTTTATTGATTCTGTTAGTTCTGATTTGTAAAGTTGATTTTCTAGAATAATTGTTATTTCTTTTTTTAGTTCCATCTCCCATCCTTCTAGACTATTTAAATTGGATTTTATTTGCTCAAACGGTGTGACATTACTAAAAAATTCTGTTGCATTTAGCAAATTGAAATATAGTTCCATTCTTAGTGTATGTTCCTTATCATTTTTGAAAAATGCATCATATTTTGATTTCAGTTCACTTTCTATTCCTTTTGTTTTTGCTAACTCATAAAAAAAGGAATAAATTTCTATGTCATTTTTGGATATTTCTATATTTAAAATTTCCTTTTCTTTTTCAATTTTTGGAAGTAATGAAATAGTATCTTTTGCTTTAAATTTCTGACCATCATAATCGAATGTCTTTAAAGAAAAAACTTTATTTTCTATATTTAACAAGGTATTCTTATCATTTTCAAGTGCAATAAAATCATAAATCATATCAATTTTTTCCTTGTTGAAAAACATTTCTACATTCTGATTTGGGCTTAATTTTACAAAATCATTTAAATCAAAATAATTTGGATTTTTATTGTCATAATAGCCATTGTAAACTTTATTAAAAGTATTTTTTTCATAAGTATTATTAAACTCAGTTTTAAAATCTTCAATTTTCATAATTGATAATTTATCTGAATTTTCTACGAATGAAAACATTTTTTTTGTCAAGTTTTCTTGTAGTTCTTCTATTCTAATAAATAATGAATTTGCAGATTTTTCATTTGAATTTTCTTTTACAATATTTATCCTTTCAAGATTTGAAATTCTTTCTGCGATACTGGGATGAGAAGCCCATTGATCTTTTATAATAAGTTTTGATTTATTAAATTTATTTAAATCTAATGGTGATACAATAGGCAAATCATTTTTAAATGACAATTCACTCTCTTGTGCTAAGAAGTTCAACACAAAATTTTGTTCTTTATAAATGTTTTCACTTTTTAAGTTTTCTGATAATTTATTTTCATAAAAATTAATCACTGAATTATAGGAATGATCCGCAAGATCCATTCTTAACAATGATTCTTTCAGTGGGACGAAACCAGCAACATTTGCGGCAACTTCATCTGCATGAAACTCCATTTCTCTGGAAAGTGCTAAATAATTAATATTAATAAAATCATACATTTTTTTTAAAACCCACTGAATTCCCATGATGATTTTTACAGCAATAATCACGAAAATAGAAAAATATCCACTTATATTTGCCCATTTTTGAATCATTTTATCGAATGACTCATTATCATAAAGCATGTTAAAAATTACCTGATTTACATTATATACGTAGCTGCCTACTTTCATACTTTTTTGTGAGAAATGTCCAAATTCATGCGCCATTATTGCTTTGAATTCTTGTTCAGTAATCGAGTTTACAAGACCTAAACCTATTTGTAAATTTTTCTTAATCGGAAAAAACATACTCCAAAAACTTGAATCATAAAAAACGCTAGCATTTACTTCAGTCGATAAATATATCTTTTTGGGAAAATCGGTCTCTACCTCTTCAACGATATCATTAATAAATTTGAATAATTTAGGTTCTGATTCTTCAGTTATTTCGGTTAGATGAACTCTATCAATTTTGTGTTTTTTGAAAAGAAACTTGAATAGAAAAGCAAGGATAAAAAAACCTAAACTTGCTAAACCAACACCTATTCCAATGGTAATTATCATTGGTTTTGCTACAATAATATAAAATCCGCCTATTACGCTTAATATGGTTAGAGCTATTGCCAAAAACAAAAGAAAGATATAAACTATCAAAAATAAAGCAATTGAAATAATTGCTTTTGTTGTCATTCTTTTAAAATTATTTGAAACTTCAATATTCATTTTTTATTTTTTATTGTTTTTTTATTTAAATATAGCACAAAACCAAATTTTTCACTCGAAACTTAGGGAAAGCTAATTGCCTAAACCCGCCATATTGCCAAACTGCGGTTGGTAGATTGTTGCTTTATTCATACATATATCCTTGATATAAAGTTCGATATTGCTTTTCAACTGCTTTAAAATCTGTTGGTGATTTTTCAATTGGCAATGTTCTACAATAATAAACAACTTCATTTCGTTCAGAATCTAAAATAATTGTAAACAGCGAAAAACTTGATTTAATTGGTACAGGTGCATACATTCCAAGTGTTAAAATGCCAACTCCAATTCCTTTAGCAACTTGGTTTCCATAATTGCCTTTCTTTCTGCCAAATCCTGTTGTAACTGAAGCCATAGCAAAACGTTGTTTGTTAGCTTTCATTATTGAATCAATTGTCGGTGTCAATTTCACTCCTTCCAATTTTTTAGTATTCATTACAGTTTGAATTAAAAAACTTAATTCGTTATTAACTTTTATGTTGTTTTTCAATCCATTCACGTCAATTATTTTTTCAATTTTAAAATCGTTATTATTTCTAATAACTGAATCTAAAAGCACTTTTGAAATAGAAGATAAAGAATCATTTAAAACACTTTTATTTCCTTTTTCAATTAAACTTACATAAGAGAATGGAGCAAAATATTTAATTTCAGTAATTTCAGTTGCATTTACATTTTTGCTAATATATTTATTTGTTACGCAAGATGTTAAAATTAATGTTATTCCAATTCCAATAAGTAATGATAATTTTTTCATTTTTTTATTTCTTTTGTTTTCTGTTCTGGGGCAATATTTACTAACGTCTTGCTAATAGGCGCTGTAGCAGATTAAAATTCAATAAACTTTGGAGTATTCGCCTAATTCTCCAAATACAAAATCAACTTTCTATTAAGCCAATTGCCCAAATCCGTTGTAGCGTGTGTTAGGAACCGTTCATTTGTTAGAATGGTAAGTCATCAACTTCTTCTTCATAAACTTTGTCAAAATCTTTGAGAGTTATGGGACTAAAATTATATTTAGCCATAAGTTCATTAAATTCCTTTAATATTTTTTGATTTTTCAAATTTCGATTATCTATTATTCTTTGGTGTAAAAGATTTAGTTTGTCATTTGGCAAATCGTTTATTCTTTTTATTGCTTTTATTCTTTCAATAGATTCTTTTTCATCGTTTGACAATAAGAATAAATCAATCAAACAATTAATTAAGTTGTTTCTGGTTTTGGGGTTTTTAATAAGAATTTCAAAGATACCTTCTGCTACTTCATGAATTTTTTTTCCCACTGATTGAAAACCTTGGTATTTGCCAATAAAACCATATGGGTCCAATTCTTTTCTTATTGGAATAACAAGGATTCCTCTTCCGACGGCTATTCCAATTTCTTGGTCAGTCCAATTACTTTCTTTAAAACCAGGCATAAGTATTGCACATAATGCATCCATTGAAAAAAGACCTTTTTCAATTTCTTCCTGCCATTCTTTTGTTGGTTCTATATCTTCGTGAGCTACAAATCCAGAAATTCCATATTTCTCAAGTTCAGATTTTAAAATTCCGACTTTATATTTGAAGGATGAAAGATGGCTAATGAAGAGTTTAAAATGACCAATTTTCCAAAAACTTGTTGAATTGTCTTTGAATACAGGGAGTTTGCTTTGATAATTATGCTCAATATTTAATTCATTCGCAATTTCAATAATAATTTCGTCATTAATTTGCGGTAATACTTCTTTAACGTACACATATTTACTATGAAAACTTGGAGTATGGTCAGTTGGAATTCCATAAGATTGAAAATAAGAATCAATTTCTGAAAATGTCATTTTCGATTGAAGTTCTCTTCCAATATCATCAACTAATTTTATTTTTTCTAAAGGTTTCATATTTTTATTAGTTCTTGATTTTCAGTTAAATGACTCCTAACTAGTATATAGGCGCTACAAAGTAGCGCTTATACCCCTCATTTTTGGTGGATAGGCGAAGGTTTATTTCGCTTTATTCATTTTCAAATATATTAAAATTTTCTTACAAATAAAGATGCATTTCTTTTTTTTGAATGCATTTTCGCACTACTTCAGTTCTACAAACCTCCTTAATTCCACAAAATGCTAGCCCAGATGGAAGTGAAAATCCTTTTTATGCGCCTTTTCGGCGGATAAAAAGATTGCAGCGGACAGCTGGAAATAGCTCCAAAAGAAAAGTTTAATTGTTGAATTAGGTATTTGGTTATTTGAAAACCTCAGCATCTTTGTACCTTTGCGACTTAGAACCTTTTTAATAAAAATTATGCGCATTGATATTGTTACTGTTCTCCCAGAATTATTGCGAAGTCCGTTTGAGGCTTCGATTATGAAACGTGCTATTGACAAAGGATTGGTGGAAGTTCATTTTCATAATCTGCGGGATTATACGACCAACAGACAGAAAAGCGTGGATGATTATCCTTATGGCGGTGGTGCCGGAATGGTGATGACGGTGCAACCGATTGATGCTTGTATTACGCATTTGAAAAGTGAAAGAACCTACGATGAGATCATTTATATGTCGCCGGATGGGGAAACCCTGAACCAGAAAATGGCGAACACGATGTCGATGTACGAAAATATCATCATCCTTTGCGGACATTATAAAGGTGTGGATCAGCGCGTACGCGACCATTTTATTACTAAGGAAATTTCTATTGGTGATTATGTTTTGTCTGGTGGTGAATTAGGAGCTTTGGTACTTTCGGATGCATTAATCCGATTGATTCCGGGAGTTTTGAGTGATGAAACCTCCGCATTGACGGATAGTTTTCAGGATGGATTATTGTCGGGACCTATTTACACTCGCCCTGCGGATTACAACGGATGGAAAGTTCCGGAGGTTTTGACCAGCGGGAATTTTGCCAAAATTGACAAATGGCGCGAGGATATGGCCTACGAACACACAAAGAACAGAAGACCGGATTTGCTTGAAGATTAAAAGTTTGTTTAAAGTTAAAGGTTTAAAGTTGGTATTCAAGAACTTCTAAACTTTAAACAAGAAAAACTTTAAACTTTAAACTTTTTTATTTACTTTTGCGCACACATTAGTTTAACCTCTGGCGAGATCCGTGAATGTTGATTTAATGCAACCCATAATTAAAAAATATCATGGCAGATTTAATGAAATTCGTTCAAGACGAATTCGTAACAAGAAAAGAATTCCCAGTTTTTGCAGCTGGAGATACTATCACCGTTTACTACGAAATTAGAGAGGGTGAAAAAACTAGAACACAGTTTTTCAAAGGAGTTGTTATCCAAAGAAGAGGTTCTGCTAATACAGAAACTTTCACAATTCGTAAAATGTCAGGTGCTATTGGAGTAGAGCGTATCTTCCCAGTTAACTTGCCAGCTTTGCAAAAAATTGAAATCAACAAAAAAGGTGCAGTTCGTAGAGCTAGAATTTTCTACTTCAGAGAACTTACTGGTAAAAAAGCTAAGATTAAAGACAAAAGAAGATAGTCAAATATCTCTTTACTATAAAAGTCCCAACACTGTTGGGACTTTTTTTTGTTTACTATTTTCCTTATAAATTCCTAATTTAGGATTATTGAACCCTTAAAACTAACAATATAAGAATAACAAGTTAGTAATCTTAAAATTCGTGTTTTTCTATGCAAAATTCACCCTCTATTACATCTGATTTTCATATATTTGTCCGCCTTATTTTAAGTGAAATACCTTATATAAGCTACATTTAACGTGATTCGATTATAAAAATAAAAAAATGACACAGAAATCAAAAATTTTTTACACACTTACTGATGAAGCGCCTTTATTGGCAACGTATTCATTTTTACCTATTGTACAAGCATTTACATCAACTTCTGACATTGAAATTGAAACTAGAGACATTTCATTAGCTGGAAGAATTTTAGCAAATTTCCCAGAGTTCTTATCCGAAGATCAAAAAACAGGAGATGCTTTATTAGAACTTGGACAATTAGCAACTACTCCAGAAGCTAATATCATAAAATTACCAAATGTATCGGCGTCAGTTCCTCAATTAAAATCTGCTATTGCTGAATTACAATCTCACGGCTATAATTTACCAAACTTCCCTGAAGAACCGCAAAACGAAGCAGAGACAGCCATCAAAGCTAAATACTCTAAAATATTAGGTTCAGCAGTGAATCCTGTTTTACGCGAAGGTAACTCTGACCGTAGAGCACCAAAAGCAGTAAAAAATTACGCTAAAGCAAATCCACACTCTATGGGAGCTTGGTCTGCTGACTCAAAAACACACGTAGCTTCAATGGAAAGCGGTGATTTTTACGGAAGTGAAAAATCAGTTACTGTTGCTGACGCTACCGATGTGAAAATCGAATTCGTTGCTAAAGATGGTTCAACTACCGTTCTAAAAGCAAGTACTCCACTAAAAGTGGGTGAAATAATTGACAGTTCAGTAATGAACTTAAACGCCTTAAAAACGTTTGTTGCCAAAACAATTGCTGAAGCAAAAAAATTAAACGTACTACTTTCAGTTCACCTGAAAGCGACAATGATGAAAGTTTCAGATCCAATTATTTTTGGAGCAATTGTAGAAGTATATTTTGCCTCTGTTTTCGAAAAATATGCTGCCTTATTTGATGAATTGAACATTGATACTAGAAATGGTTTGGGTGATGTATATGCAAAAATCGCAGGACATCCGATGCAAGCTGAAGTAGAAGCGGCATTAAACCAAGCAATTGAAAATGGTCCAGCATTGGCAATGGTAAATTCTGAAAAAGGAATTACAAATCTTCATGTCCCTTCGGATGTGATTGTAGATGCTTCTATGCCAGCTATGATTCGTACTTCAGGACAGATGTACAATAAAGAAGGTAAACTGCAAGATACTGTAGCCATGATACCGGACAGATGTTATGCAGGTGTTTATACAGCAACTATTGATTTTTGTAAAAAACATGGTGCTTTTGACCCAACTACAATGGGAAGTGTTCCTAATGTAGGCTTGATGGCTCAAAAAGCAGAAGAATACGGCTCACATGACAAAACATTCCAAATAACTGCTGACGGTGTAGTGCGTGTGGTAGATACAAACGGAAACGTTTTAATGGAACAAGCCGTTGAAGCTAAAGATATTTTCAGAATGTGTCAGGCAAAAGATGCCCCGATTCAAGACTGGGTTAAATTAGCCGTAAACAGAGCACGTTTATCTAATACTCCAGCTATTTTCTGGTTGGATAATAATAGAGCACACGATAGAGAACTTATTGAAAAAGTTACTAAATACCTAAAAGACCACGATACAACCGGTTTAGATATCCAAATATTGAATCCTATTGAAGCTACAAACTTCACATTGGAAAGAATAATCAAAGGATTAGACACTATTTCTGTAACAGGAAACGTATTACGTGATTATTTAACCGACTTATTCCCAATTTTAGAAGTGGGAACATCAGCAAAAATGCTATCTATTGTTCCATTAATGAACGGCGGTGGTCTATTTGAAACTGGTGCAGGTGGATCAGCTCCTAAACACGTAGAGCAATTTACGGCTGAAGGTTATTTACGTTGGGATTCTCTTGGTGAGTTCTTGGCTTTAGGTGCTTCATTGGAGCATTTAGGACAAACTTTAAACAATTCTAAAGCAATTGTTTTAGCGGAAACTCTTGATGTTGCAACAGAAAAATTCTTAGCAACTGATAAATCTCCAGCACGTAAACTAGGAGGAATTGACAACCGAGGTTCTCATTTTTACTTAGCAATGTATTGGGCAGAAGCTTTGGCAGCGCAAGATAAAGAGCCTGCTTTAAAAACTATCTTTGCTCCTATTGCAGCAGAATTTGCAGCAAACGAAGCAAAAATCAACGCCGAATTAATTGCAGCTCAAGGAAAACCTCAAGACATTGGTGGACATTACCAACCAAATCCTGAAGCAACAAGCAAAGCAATGCGTCCAAGCGAAACTTTCAATACTATATTGGCAAAAATCGCTTAATCAAGTTATTAACTATATTTAAAAGACAACCCGAAACGGTTGTCTTTTTTTTATATTAGCAATACCTTAACAGTTGTTATATTACAATTGCTATTCAATTTAGTGTACTTTGCGTTTTTTCATTTCGATAAAATATAAACAATGACTCCAAAGAAAATTATTACCTTTTTAGTTGTATTACTGTCCACGCTCTCGTCTTTCGGGCAAGAGAAATTTACACTAAGCGGAACTATTATTGACGCCAACAGCAATGAAACTTTAATAGGTGTCAACGTCGTGATTCCAGAGTTAAAAACTGGCGTAACCACCAATGAATATGGATTTTACTCCATTACAATACCAAAAGGAAATTATACCGTTCAAATAAGTTATTTGGGTTATCTGACCATTTCCGAATCAATATCTCTCAACCAAAATATAAAAAACAATTTTAATTTATTCAGTAATGAAACCGCTTTACAAGAAGTCATCATTACTGACAATAAAACAAAAATTGATATCAAAAAACCAGAAATGAGCGTTAATAAACTCTCCATTTCGGCTATCAAAAAAATGCCAGTTGTGCTGGGTGAAGTCGATGTTTTAAAATCTATTTTATTACTTCCAGGAGTTACAAATGCTGGCGAAGGCGCCTCAGGTTTCAATGTTCGTGGTGGCGGGGCGGATCAGAATTTAATTTTATTGGACGAAGCAACTATCTTTAATTCATCACATGTTTTTGGATTTTTCTCTGTTTTTAATCCAGATGCTATCAAAGATTTAAAATTATATAAAGGCGGAATTCCAGCTCGCTACGGCGGAAGAGCGTCTTCTGTTTTGGATATTTATCAAAAAGACGGTAACAGCAAGGGCTTTCATGTCAATGGAGGAATCGGATTGATTTCCAGCCGCATTTTGGCCGAAGGACCATTGGTAAAAGACAAAGGATCGTTCCTTATTGGCGGTAGAAGTTCCTACGCGCATTTATTCCTAAAACTTTCCGAAGAACAAAAAAACAACTCGGCTTATTTTTATGATTTGAATACCAAGTTGAGTTATAAATTGGATACTAACAACAGTCTTTATTTATCGGGTTATTTTGGTCGAGACGTTTTCAGTCTGAATAAAAGTTTTACCAATATCTATGGAAACGCTACTTTAAACTTGCGTTGGAATCACTTGTTCTCTGAAAAATTATTTTCGAATTTATCACTTATTTACAGCGATTATTATTACGGTTTGGATTTGGATTTTGTAGGTTTCAAATGGGATTCCGGCATTAGAAACTACAATATTAAATACGATTTCAAGAACTATATTTCGGATAAATTCAAATTAAATTACGGTGTAAACGGAATATATTATGAGTTTAATCCGGGAACCATCAGACCATCTGATGAGAACTCCGGAATAAATTTTGACCAATTGGATAAAAAATATGCTTTTGAACCGGCACTTTACATCAACGCTGATCACGAAATCTCCGATAGAATAGCACTTTCCTACGGACTTCGTTACAGTATGTTTTACCGTTTAGGACAATCTACCGTGAATATTTATGCCGACAATAATCCTGTAACATTCAATTCCGAGTTACAGATTTATGAAAAAGCAACGCCAATAGGCACCAAATTTTACGACAGAAATAAAGTCATGCAAAGCTATAATTATTTGGAACCGCGTTTTTCATTGGCCTACCAAATCAATGACGAGCAATCCATAAAAGCGAGTTACAACAGAATGGTGCAGTATTTACAACTGATTTCGAACACCTCATCGCCTACTCCGCTTGATGTCTGGTCGCCAAGCGATAGTTTTATTAAACCTCAAATTGCTGATCAGGTTGTTCTAGGTTACTTTAAAAACTTCAGTGACGATATGTATTCTCTTGAAATAGAAACGTATTACAAAGAAGTTCAGAACCGATTGGATTATATTGACGGCGCTGATTTGATTGCCAATAAAGCCATTGAACAAATAATCCTAAATGGCCAATTACGATCGTATGGTTTAGAAATCATGTTCCGAAAAAACGAAGGAAAGTTTAACGGCTGGATTTCGTATACAATATCCAAATCCGAGCAACAAACTCCAGGAAGAACACCAATAGAAAGTGGAATCAACAACGGTCAATGGTACAACTCCGTTTATGATAAATTGCACAATGTTGCGATAACTACATCGTATAATTTGAATGAGAAATGGTCTTTCGGAGCTAATTTTGCGCTGCAAACCGGACAACCGGTAACGTATCCAGTGGGACAATATGACTACTTAGGAATCAATGTTCCCAGTTATGGATTAAGAAACGAAAATCGTCTTCCTGCTTACCATCATCTCGACATTGCCGCAACATTGACTCCAAAAAGTAACAAAGACCGCCAGTGGAAAGGCGAATGGGTTTTCAGTATTTACAATTTGTACAATCGGAAAAATGCCGCTTCTATAAATTTCAGACAAAATACAGATACCGGAAGCAATGAAGCTGTAAAAACTTCGATTTTTGGTGTAGTTCCGGCAGTGAGTTATAACTTTAAATTTTAATGGCAGCATCGATTAAGAGCAAAAAATAAAAAATAAAATCATGAAAAAAATAACACTATATCTGGTACTTTTCATCGCTATTTTCTCAGCAAGTTGCGAAGATGTTATCGAAGTAGATTTAGATAATGCAGCACCAAAACTGGTTATTGAAGCAGCTATCAATTGGAAAAAAGGAACTACCGGAAACCAACAGAAAATAAAACTGACTACTACAACCGGATTTTACAGTACCGAAATTCCAAAAGTTTCCGGCGCGACAGTTTCAATAAAAAACAGCGCTAATGTAGTTTTCAATTTTTCCGAAATTGCGAATACCGGCGAATATACTTGCGCTACTTTTATACCGGTAATCAACGAAACTTATACGCTGACAGTTATCAACAATGGTAATACGTACACTGCTACCGAAACATTGAAACCCGTTACGCCAATCACAAAAATTGTTCAAAACAATCAAGGCGGCTTCACTGGAACCGATATTGAAATTAAGACATTTTACCAAGATCCGGCGGGTGAAAGCAATTATTACCTTTACAAATATGTGTATTCAAACCAGGTAAAATCAAACTTTTATGTAGATCAAGATGAGTTTTTTAACGGAAACGAATTCTTCAGCATCTCTCAAAATGATGAGTTAAAAAAAGACGATAAAATTGAGGTAACGCACTACGGAATTTCAAAAGCATACTACAATTACATGAGTGTTTTGGTAAGTATCGCAGGAAATAGTGGCGGCGGACCATTTCAATCACCGCCAGCAACCGTAAGAGGAAATATCATCAATACCACTGATTCGGCAAATTATCCATTAGGCTATTTCTCCCTAAGCGAAGTCGATGTTAGAAGTTACACTATTGAATAATTTGGAGCTAATCCAGCTGTTCACTACAACCGAAAACAGGTTCTAAACAGTTTTCCACTCCGTATAAGGAGCTTCCTTTGGTCGCTCTTTTACTGTCGGAAAACTAAAGTTTACAACCTGTTTTGGTTTTCATTACCATCTGGGCTAGTACGTGAGGGATAAAACGAGAACTTTTATTTACTTTTACATCATAATTCATAATTTATAATAAACCATGTCTTCACACCATATCGTTCGCGACGACCAAGAACCTGCTTTAATCATTGCCAATGGCGCTTCCTGCAATCCAGAACTATTGGGTCAATTATTGGAATGGTCACCGCTTGTTGTTGTATTAGATTCCGCTATGGTGCGTGTTATGGAATTAGACATCAAAGTCGATGTTCTCTTAGGAGATTTCGACCGAGGATTTGATCCTGAAATTTATAAAACATCTCAATACCCAATCGAAATTATTCATACACCGGATCAAAATAAAACTGATTTAGAGAAGGCTTTTGACTATCTAATCGAAAGAAAAATTCCTGCCGTAAACGTCGTTTGGGCAACCGGACGCAGAGCCGATCATACGATTACCAATCTTACGAACATCACACGATATAGAAATCTATTGAAGATTGTTATTCTGGACGATCACTCTAAGGTATTTCTTTTGCCTAAGAAATTCGAAAAATGGTATACGGCGGACACTCCTATTTCATTAATTCCCATTGGTCACGTGACAGGAATTCATTCGGATAATTTATTTTATCCATTGAAAGATGATAGTCTCACTATTGGTTACAGAACCGGAAGCAGCAATCACGTCATCAAAGACGGAATCGTAACAATAGAACATGATGAAGGCGATTTATTGATGATGGAATGTTTGGATTAGGTATTTATCGAATATTCAACAAAGCGTTTCTCACAATCTCATAATGACTCCAAGGAATAAAATGATTCGCTTTTTCGATCGTTATTGTATCCAGTGACTTAGCATTGACAAACATTTTTTGCATAAAGGCAACATTACTGTACGGTACCAAAGCATCTTTTGTTCCATGAATAATCGTAACATCGCTAGTAATGTTTTTCAGCTCTGGCTCTAAATCGACTAAATCCTTTTTCAGCCACCACAACTCATCATTAGAAGGACGTAATGCTCCGGGAATTAAATATCGTAAAGGCGAAACTTTGATAACCGTTCTCCATTTTTCCGGGTTTTCAGCTTTCGGGTCTAATGATCCTGCCAGTATCACCAATCGTTTGAACCATGATGGATTATCAACGGCTAATTGCGCTACAACTGGCCCACCAACAGAATGTCCTACCAAAATTAGCGGCTTTTTATTATCGATTTTTTTTATAAACTCCGATATTCTTTGCGATTGTACTTTTAAATTTTGAGCATCGCCAAAATCACTGTATCCAAAACCCGGTCGGTCAATAGCAATCATTCGGTATTTTTTAAGCAATAAAGAATCCTGAAGGTATTCCTTGAAAGCATTCCAACTGCCAGGTGAACCATGCACAAAAAACAAAGTCGGGTTCTCCGCATTTCCAGTAGCTACATAATGTATTTTATAACCATCAAAAGCAATTGTTTTATCCTGAAATTCTGTTTTAGAGATAGCGAAAAATTTTTTAGTTTCCTTATTCGAATATCGCATCGTCATACAAGATTGGCACATTATAATATACAAAACCATCAAACTGTAAGCTATGTATCTTTTTTTGAAATGAAATGAAGCGGGCATAAAAGTCATTCTGATAGTATTTTTTATAAAAGTAACCGTTTTTATGGTTCGAAAAAAACGCAATATTCTAATTTTATGATTTATTTTTCATCTGTTCATTAGGTCTAAAACGTCTTTAACTATTTACAAAATAGTTATGCCTATATTTGCATCGAAATAAAGAAAATGAAAGCGAAAACGATTACCGAAAAGACTAATTTACATCCACGAAATCTGGATAGATTTGGATATAATTTTGAACAATTAATAGAAAAATCTCCTGAATTAAAACCTTTTGTTTCTGCCAATAAGCACAATCCAGACGCTTCGGAAGAAACCATTGATTTTAGTAATCCCGATGCAGTAAAGTCGCTTAACAAAGCTTTGTTACTATCCCATTATGACATACAAAACTGGGATATTCCTAAAAATTATCTTTGCCCGCCCATTCCCGGAAGAGCGGATTACATTCATTATATTGCTGATTTATTAGCTTCAAACAACAACGGAATCATTCCTGAAGGCGAAACTGTTCAAGGTTTAGATATTGGTGTAGGTGCGAATTGCATTTATCCTATAATTGGTAATTCAGCGTACGGATGGAGTTTTGTAGGAACCGATATTGACGTAAAAGCAATTGAAAACTGTAGCGCCATCATTGAAGAAAACCCAAAACTGATTGATTTCATCAGTTTACAACAGCAAACGGAATCGCGTTTTATTTTTAAAAATATAATTACTCCCGAAGATAAATTTACATTCACTATTTGCAATCCTCCTTTTCATGCCTCACAAGATGAAGCTACGAAAAGTACGGTTCGAAAAATCAATAATTTAGAATCTCGAAGCGCCACGAGCAAAGTAACTAAACCTGTTTTAAATTTTGGTGGTCATAATGCTGAACTATGGTGTGAAGGCGGCGAATTAGGTTTTGTTACCCAAATGATTTACGAAAGTGCAAAATATCCGATGCAGTGTTTATGGTTCACCACTTTAGTTTCTAAAAAGGAAAATCTTTCCAGTCTTTACAAAACACTAAACAAAGTTAGTGCGGTCGAAATTAAAACGATTGATATGGCTCAAGGCCAAAAAACAAGCCGAATTGTAGCTTGGACTTTCCTGAGTGAAGCTCAACAAAAGGCCTGGAAGTTCGAATAAAAACTCCTATTCATTTAATTATTCAATCCCGAAAATCATTATTGATAGTCGGGAAAATCAATCTGTACCTATACTTTTTCCTTTTATGCATTTAAAATGAAGACCTTAAAAAAACTTCTATTATTAAATCAATAATTAAACTTCCATAAATTTATTTTACCGAAAAAAAAATACAACTATTCATAAATAGTTGTATTTCTTCATACTTTTAAGAGTAAAAATGAATTTTAACATAATTTTACGTAAATTTGGTAAAGAAATCTTTAAATAATTATAAAGAAATTTCTTTTTACGATGCATTAATAAAGTAACTAAAAATCGTATTATTTAAACCCAAAAAACCAAATTAATTATTCTTTTTCAGATTATTTTTTGCGTTTAAAATCAGTGATTTAATTCAAACTAAATGGTAGAAAAGCAACTGTTACATACCGAAATACTTGATGATTCCACACTTTGGAACAGCCTGAAAGAAGGGAATGAAAATGCTTTTTCAATACTTTTTAAAAGACATTATTCTCATTTAGTCCGTTATGGAAATTCCTTTCTTCCTTTTCATGAAAAAGTACAAGACTGTGTTCAAGACGTTTTTACAGATCTATGGATTTACAGAGACAAATTGAGTGATAAAGTGGTTGTAAAAGCCTATTTATTAGCCTGTGTTCGCAAGCGAATTACCAGATCACAAGAACGGGATCGTATTTTTCGACTAAGCAGTTCAATAGATACAGTTGAATTTTTATTTGATTTTTCAATTGAGCATGACCTTATCTCTGATGAAACGACAGCTTCGAAAGTGTCACATCTAAATCATCTGATTAATGATTTGCCTTCTCGACAAAAAGAAGCTTTATATCTTCGCTACACGCAAGAACTTACCGTGGACCAAATTGCTGATACATTGGATATTAATTATCAATCAGCAAACAATCTTTTGCACCGCGCTTTGTTAAGCTTACGCAAAGATTGGAAAGGAAATATCTTGTTTATTTTAATGCTGACTTCATTCGCATTTTAGCTTTAAAAAATAAATTCAAAAAAATATACTATTTAGTGAGTATCAAGTAAAAAAATGGTCCTCTATATAATTGTAACCCATTTTTTGATGCAACACCGAAATAATTATTCCGAGATAGAACACTTTTTAGCTGATGAATCATTCCGATTATGGGTGTGTTTCAAAGACGACCAACAACACTGGGAAGAATGGACTTTAGAGAATTCCAGTCGTGCTAAATTGGTTGAAGAAGCCAGATTATGGTTGTTAGCAATGAAAGTTCCTAATGATGATTTAGCTACAGATGACATTCAACATGCTTTGGAAGCTACTTGGGAAAAAATTGAAAGAACAGAAGAAAATAAAAAAGAGAAACCAGTTCTTAGACTTTTGAGAAAAAGATGGTTTAACGGAGTTGCTGCCGTTTTGATTATAAGTCTTTTATCCGGCTGGTTGTACAATCAAAGTAACACTTCTCAAAACTCGGCACTGACTTATAGTGAATTGATCAATGAAAATGAGGAAGGCTTGGTTGAACAAACTAACAATTCAGACAAACCACAAATCATAACATTATCGGATGGAAGTTCGGTTTTATTGCAACCCAACAGTAAATTAAGTTATCCTAAAATATTTATGGGCAATGAAAGAAAAGTGTACCTCTCCGGTGAAGGTTTTTTCGAAATCAGTAAAGATCCTAAAAAACCGTTTTTTGTCTTTGCGAATGAAATTGTTACTAAAGTAGTAGGAACCAGTTTTAAAATAAAAGCATACGCTAATCAGCCAAATGTAGAAGTGGTAGTTCGGACTGGAAAAGTAAAAGTAAGATCTAATGAATTAATCTCAAATCCAAAAGACCAACTGATTATTTTATTACCGAATCAAGCCTTGCGATTCGTTCGAAAAAACTTAAGTTTTAATAAGATTACTGATATTACACAAGATGAGTCATTAATTAATTCTACGAGTAATATTGAGCAATTAGGATTTGAATTTACAGATATTCCTGTGGCACAAATTTTTAAAACAATTGAACAAGCCTATTTAGTTAAAATTGATTTTCCACATGCCAAATTAAAAGACTGCTATCTTACAACATCTTTAACGGATCAACCTTTGCCTGAAAAGCTTAAAATTATTTGCAAAAGCCTTGGAAACAATACGAGTTATGAAATGAATGGTAACCAAATTAGTATTATATCCGATGGATGTAATTAATAGTAACTTGCCTATGAATAAAAATATATAATGAAAAAAGCGCCGAAAATGCTGTAACATTCTCGACGCCTTAAATAAAATCAATCCGCTCTCTGTAAAGAGCAATTGCAGTGTTCAACCAATACCCTAACTAACGAATATTAATAAAAACCGTCCAAAACTATGAAAAAAACCGTCCTTAAACAACGACTACTAATTCGAATTATGAAAATAACCTTATTTCAATTTGTCTTAGCCCTTGTCTTTTCAAGTGTAACTTTTGCAAATAACATCAGAGGTCAAAAAAAACTGGACACAAAGGTAACTATTACCGTGACCGATTTGAACTTAGATACTGCGTTGTCAAAACTTGAAAAATTGGCACATGTGAAGTTTTCGTATAATTCGAGAATGTCACAATTGAATCAAAAAGTGAGTGTCTATGCTAATAATGAAGCATTATCAAGTGTATTGACTCGCATTTTGAAACCATTAAAAATGAATTATACCGAAGTAAGTAACCAAATTATTTTACAAAAAGACGGTATTGCAACAACAGGAATGAATGGAGATTTTTTCTCTACATTAAATCAAAATACGATTGCTGAAATAATCAAAGGTCGCGTTGTGGATGAAAAAGGAGAATCTTTACCTGGCGTAACGATTCTTGTAAAAGGAACTACAAAAGGCACCACCACTGATATCGATGGAACTTATAGCATAAGTGCTGAAATTGGAGATGTTTTACAATTTTCTTATGTTGGATTAGAAACGAAATCGGTGACTGTAACCGGAACAACATTAAATGTTACTTTAACGGGAAGTGGTGAAACACTTCAAGATGTTGTCGTAATTGGTTCCCGTAATCCAACCAGAACAGTAACTGAATCTGCTGTACCAATTGATGTAATTTCTATGAAAGAAATTGCTTCTCAGGGAGCACAAGTTAACTTAAATCAGATTTTAAACATGGTTGCCCCATCGTTTACCTCAAATACGCAAACAGTTGCTGATGGAACGGATCACATTGACCCAGCGCAATTAAGAGGTTTAGGACCGGATCAAGTATTGGTTTTAATAAATGGAAAAAGAAGACATACTTCTTCATTGGTAAATATTAACGGATCTCCGGGTAGAGGATCAGTAGGAACAGACTTAAATGCTATTCCTGCTTTTGCAATCGAAAAAATCGAAGTCTTGAGAGACGGAGCTTCTGCGCAATATGGTTCAGATGCCATTGCAGGAGTTATTAATATTAATGTTAAGAAAAACACGAATAAATTAGACGTTAATATTTTTGGTGGAGGAAATCTTTCAAAAGGCGCTAACGACCATGATGGCGGTTTTGATGGTGGAAATTACCAATTGGATTTAAACTACGGAACAAGCCTTGGTAAAGAAAAAAGTTTTATCAACGCAACCGCTAGCTTCCAACTTAGAGATGCAACCAGCAGAGCAAAAGAAGTTACAGGAACTTTATTTAATGCCTACAATGCAGTAGAACAAAGAGCGGCTGAGGCAGGAACTAACATCAATGCACTTTTTGGAAATATTACAAATACTCCAAATACGGCTCAAATACTTACTACAATAAAACAGTATGCTCCAGGTGTATCTTATTTCACAGGTGCACAGCAAACTGCAATACTTGGCGCCACTACTATTTCTCAAATGCAAACAGCATTAAATTTTGATGCTACAGCAGGCGAATTAGCATATAGAAGTCTTGAAAGAAAAAATTTCAACATGAGAGTGGGACAATCTTCGTTACAAAGTGCCCAATTCTTCTTGAATGCTGCATACCCAATAAATGACAAACTAGAAGCGTATGCCTTCGGGGGAACAAGTTTCAGAGAAGGAGAAGCTGCAGGTTTCTACAGAAGACCAAATCAAGCCAGATCATATACAGGATTATATCCAAACGGATTTTTACCGGAAATACATTCTACAATCAACGATGTCTCTGTGGCAGCAGGTTTAAGAGGTATGTTATTCGAAAACTGGAATTTTGATTTAAGTAATACTTTTGGAAGAAATGCTTTTGATTATGGAGTTGAAAATACAGTAAATGCTTCCTTAAGAGAAAATTCTCCTACTGAATTTGACGCTGGTGGTTTGGCTTTCGCCCAAAACACAACAAACTTTGACATGAACAGAAAATTTGATGTTTTAGAAGGTTTGAACGTTGCTTTTGGCGCAGAATACCGTCATGAGAACTTCTCTATCAATGCAGGTCAACCGGAATCATACAATTTATATGATATCAACGGCGGTGTAGTTACCGCAACAACTCCAACAAACATAAAAGTTACTGATTTTTATGGTGCAGCAAGACCAAATGGCTCACAAGTTTTTCCAGGTTTCAGACCTGCAAATGCAATTGACAAAGATCGTAACAGTGTAGCAATTTATACAGATTTAGAATTAGACGTTACAGATAAATGGTTAGTAAACGGAGCTGTTCGTTTTGAGAACTATTCTGATTTTGGAAACACAACTAATTTTAAAATAGCTTCCCGTTATAAAATAACGGATAATATCAACTTACGTGGTGCAGTTTCAACTGGATTTAGAGCGCCATCATTACATCAGATCTATTTCAATTCGACCGCTACACAATTTGTAGGTGGTGTACCGTTTGAAGTTGGAACTTTCAGTAATGATTCGCAAGCGGCACAATTATTAGGAATTCCTAAATTGAAACAAGAAGAATCTAAAAGTGCAAGTATTGGGTTTACCGCTAAAATTCCAACGGCTAATTTAACCTTAACTGCTGATGCTTATATTGTACAAATTGACGACAGAGTGGTACTTACGGATCAATTTTCAAGACCTGGCGGAACTCCTGCAGCAGGAACTCCAAATGCAATTTTGAATGAATTATTTGATGAAGCCGGCGCTACTGCAGCTACGTTCTTTGCAAATGCAATTAACACAGAATCAAAAGGAATTGATGTTGTAATAAGTCATAAAACAAGTTTTGGAAACAACGTATCTTTAAAAACTGATTTATCAGGAACTTTTTCTAATACTTACCGAGTAGGAGAAATTAAAGCTTCACCAGTATTAGAAGCTGCAGGTCAAATCAACAGATATTATTCTGAAGCTAGTAGAGTATATTTGCAAGAAGCAATTCCAAGAGTAAAAGCTAATTTAACCAATTCTGTAACATATAAAAAATTCGATTTCTTCTTGAGAAATGTTTATTTTGGTAAAGTTACAGACCCAAATACAGCTGATGTAAATGGAGACGGAAGAGTTGAAGGTATTATCGTAAATGGTCAAGCCGTAGAAATTGAGCATCCAATTTGGGGAGCAAAAATTATAACTGATTTATCCGTAGGTTTCAAAATTACCGAAGCTGCCAAAATTGTTATTGGTGCCAATAATATTTTTGATATTTATCCTGATGCAAATCTTGGAACACAAACTGCAATCAGACCTAGATTAGTTTCTGGGGCTATTGATTACACAGCTGCTCCAGCTACAATCGATTTGTCAAATGCAAATCAATTTGTTTACTCCAGAAACGTATCACAATTTGGTCAAAACGGTCGTTTCGTTTTTGCTCGATTAAGCTTCAGTTTCTAAGAAATATTTTATTTATGATAGAACCATCCTGCTAAAACAGGATGGTTTTTTTTGGCTTAAACTTTAGAAAAAAAAGAATCCAAACGTTGTACCTTTGCAACTCTAAATCTTTGCCCCTTAATACAAATGAATTTTCAAGTAGTATCCGATTACCAGCCGAAAGGCGACCAACCACAAGCAATTGAAAAATTGACTCAAGGGATTATTGATGGTGATAAATTCCAAACTTTATTAGGAGTTACCGGATCCGGAAAAACATTTACGGTGGCCAATGTGATTCAGGAAGTACAAAGACCAACCTTAGTTTTGGCACACAACAAAACGTTAGCAGCACAATTATACTCGGAATTCAAGCAGTTTTTCCCGAATAATGCCGTGGAATATTTTGTTTCGTACTACGATTATTACCAGCCCGAAGCGTTTATGCCAGTAACTGGCGTTTTCATTGAAAAGGATTTATCCATCAATGAAGAACTGGAAAAAATGCGAATGTCAACCACTGCCTCATTACTTTCAGGACGAAGAGATATTTTAGTTGTGGCGTCAGTTTCGTGTTTGTACGGTATTGGAAATCCAATAGAATTTCAGAAAAATTTGATTCCAATTGAAAAAGGACAAATTATTTCTCGTACCAAATTACTGAATCAATTGGTACAAAGTTTATATTCCAGAACGGAAGCCGATTTTAATCCAGGAAGTTTCAGGATAAAAGGTGATACTGTAGATGTGTATCCAAGTTATGCGGATGAAGCCTACAGAGTTCATTTCTTTGGTGACGAAATTGAAGAAATTGAAAGTTTTGACACCAAGAATTCTCAGGTTCTTGAAAAATTTGATAAGCTGACCATTTATCCGGCCAATATGTTTGTGACTTCGCCAGATGTCTTGCAAGGTGCCATTTGGGAAATCCAACAGGATTTAGTAAAACAAGTCGATTATTTCAAGGAAATTGGAAAACATCTCGAAGCAAAACGACTGGAAGAACGAACCAATTTTGATTTGGAGATGATTCGTGAACTTGGTTATTGCTCCGGAATTGAAAATTATTCCCGTTATCTGGATGGTCGTTTACCTGGCACGAGACCTTTCTGTTTACTGGATTATTTCCCAAAAGATTACTTGATGGTAGTAGACGAAAGTCACGTAACACTTTCACAGGTTAGTGCGATGTATGGCGGAGACCGGAGCCGTAAAGAAAATTTAGTGGAATATGGTTTCCGACTTCCCGCTGCAATGGACAACCGTCCTTTAAAGTTTGAAGAATTTGAAGCCATGCAGAATCAGGTAATTTATGTTTCGGCAACACCAGCGGATTACGAATTACAAAAAACCGAAGGCGTTGTTGTGGAACAAGTGATTCGTCCAACAGGATTATTGGATCCTATCATTGAAATCCGACCAAGTTTAAATCAAATTGATGATTTAATTGAAGAAATTCAAGTTCGAGCAGAAATTGACGAACGTGTTTTAGTGACAACTTTAACCAAAAGAATGGCGGAAGAACTAGCTAAATATTTAACCAAAGTTAATATTCGTTGTCGTTATATCCACTCTGAAGTAGATACTTTGGAACGAATAGAAATCATGCAAGATTTGCGAAAAGGAATTTTTGATGTGTTGATTGGTGTCAATTTACTTCGTGAAGGTTTGGATTTACCCGAAGTTTCTTTGGTAGCCATTCTAGATGCTGACAAAGAAGGTTTTTTACGAAGCCATCGTTCGCTTACGCAAACAATTGGTCGTGCAGCAAGAAACCTGAATGGGAAGGCAATTATGTATGCTGATAAAATTACGGCTAGCATGCAAAAAACCATCGACGAAACGAATTATCGCAGAACCAAGCAAATCAATTACAACACTGCAAATAATCTCGTGCCTCAGGCTTTAAATAAAAAAATTGAAAGTGCCTTTACTAAAAATCCTTTAGCCGATTATGAGTTAGGCCTAACCTTAGACACTGCTGCAGAACCTGAAAACCTGTATTTGCCAAAACCTGAAATTGAGAAACTCATTCGGGAAAAACGTAAATCAATGGAGAAAGCGGCAAAAGAATTGGATTTTATGCAAGCTGCAAAATTACGTGATGAAATTAAACGACTACAGGGACAACTGAACTAATTTTTTTTTAAATGAAATCTTCAAGTCAACACAAAATATTTTTTGATTTTAAATGACTTTTGAATCCATTTTTTTTGTCTAAAAACTTTTAAATCAAGTAAAGTTCTTTAAATTTGAGTGTAATTATTTTCTGATTGTTTCCTGAAAATCCATCCATTCAAATGAAATATCGCTTACTCATTTTTGTTTTATTCGGACTAATTTCATTTGCCTCAGCGCAATCTTCAAACGAGGATATAATGACGATTGAAATAGAAAAAAATTCCGATATCATAAAACCAAATCTACTGTCCAATCACCCGCTGGGAATGTACATTTCGCGAATAAACCATAATTTCAAAGTTCGCTCTCCTGAGAAATTTTCCTTTTCATTAGACATTTCAAGTGGAAATGTGATGTTGCCTTATGTAAAATCATACGAGTTAACAAACCCAACAGATCGGGAATTTGCTGCGAGTTTTCCTTGGCATGACCGAGAATTTAAATTTGACCTTAATACTGTTCCTGCCCAAACCAAAGAATTCATCGCCGATGGAGTGATCCGATCTTACAAATTCACGTTTTCCTTACCTTTAACTGCGCATCATGAATTTAATTTCGGCGTTCGTGCATATTCATTAGACAAAGGAAAATATCCCTTTTCAGTCTTTACGTCTGATGAATCTATTGAGTGGTTCCACAGTAATATTGCTGGAGGGGAAGATCCTTTCTCAAGAAGATATTATGGTTTGAACAAAGCAAAAATTTCTTATCGAGATGAAAACAATAGCGTTATTACAATGAATAATGGAGACTTCAGAATACCGGGGATAGAGATAAATTATTTTTACTATCCGCAATTAGAAATGAACAAAAGCCACAAAATATACTTGAATTTTGGAACTCATTTAGGAATCAATATTTCGAGATATAATCCAGTGGCTGACATCGGAATTTCTTCATCGGCAATAAAAAAAATTGTTGTGAGAGACAAAAATATTTTAAGTATTGGCGTAAGTGCCGGCGCATTGAGACAACGATTTATTCAGTTTGGCGACAGAGTAAACATAAGCAATCAAACTTTTCTGTACAGTTTTGATGGACTTATTGATTACAAAAGAAAACTCAGCAACAATAATTCGATTTCGTACGGAATCAATTATGCTTTTCAAACATCATACAACAAGAAGAAAGATTTTGACCATATCATTTTAACTGGAGAGAGAATTAAAACGCATTGGCAACAAACTTTTTCACACTTGTATGAAAGTTTAGAAGGCTGGAGTTTTATTTGCACCTACTCCGTTAAACAATTTTCCTATTACATATCATTACGAGAAGATTTACGTTTGGATAATGCTCCTGATTTACAAACTAGTTTTGGAGTAAAAATGTCTTTTAAAAGGTAACTACATCAGTAAAAATAGAAAATTCACAAATAAATTCCTCAAAAAACCTAATTAATTATGTTGCTCCTGAAAAACATTTAATAAAATTTCAGCATCAATAATTGCATTTGGTGCTTCATTCATCAACTTAAGAATTCGTTTTGTAGCTAAGGGATTAAGTCCCATTTCAAGTGCTATTTGTTGGATTGCAACTGATTCTTTTTGATGTAAAAGTCCGTCACTATACATCAACAAAGCCAATCTGTAAAATTGTTGAATACGTAAAAACTCAGATTTAATCGGAATTTTTGGGAGTTCCTGATGAAATAAATCTTTAAAAACATTCATCTCGAAACCCAGCTCATTCGCTACAATTGCCAAAAATTCATATTCTCTTTTATGCAAATGCCCATCAACAGTAGAAAAAGCAATCATCTCTAAAACTAAACTCCTTTTTTCTTCGAAAGTATTCATCTAATTATTATTTTTAGCTAAAATATTGTTTTTAAATCAAAACACAAAAACTAATAATGAATCGACTAAAGTTCTTACTCCTACTCTTCTTTTTTACTATACTAAAAATTACTGCTCAAGGCGAAGAGACAAAGAAAAGTACTGCTTCCAAACAAGTTTCCACATTTACTATTGAAGCGCCACAGCTTCAAACCACAAAGAAAATTTGGATTTATTTGCCCGAAAATTATTTAACTTCAAAAAAGAAATTTTCCGTAATTTATATGCACGATGCGCAAAATTTGTTTGATGCTAAAACATCCTATTCGGGAGAATGGAATGTCGATGAAAAACTGGACAGCCTAAAAGCACAAGTTATTGTAGTGGGAATCGAACATGGAAACGAAAAACGAATCGATGAATTAACGCCTTTTAAAAATGAAAAATACGGTGGCGGAAAAGCAGATAGCTATTTAGAATTTATCGTGAAAACATTAAAACCACACATCAACAAAACCTATCGAACAAAAACCAAAAAGAAAAATACTATCATCATGGGAAGTTCCCTTGGTGGTCTTAATTCATATTATGCCATTTTAAAATATCCGAAAGTATTTGGAAAAGCAGGTGTTTTTTCGCCTTCTTTTTGGTTTACCAAAGACATATATAATTTAACTGAAAACTCTAAAAAGATAAAATCTAAAATCTATTTCCTGTGTGGAGATGCAGAAAGTGACGATATGGTTGCAGATTTGACCAAAATGGAATATTTACTAAATTCTAATCGATGTTACTGCCTCAATTTAAATAAAAAAACAATTGTAAAAGACGGAAAACACAATGAAAAACTATGGCGCGACGGTTTTGTCGATGCAATTTTATGGCTTGGTTTCTAAAAAATCCTACTTCAAATAAATACAACAAATAGTAAAATTAAACCCCAAATGGAACTAATCTTAAGAGAATACAACCTCAAATTAAAACATACATTTACAATTTCAAGAGAATCGATTGACTTTCAGCCTTCTTTGATTGTGGAATTAAAAAGTGATGGTTATTCCGGTTTTGGCGAAGCAACTTCCAATCCGTATTACAGAACAACTGTTCCGGTAATGATGCAGGATTTAGAAAAAATTCGAAGCATTATCGAAAACACTACAGATGAAACTCCCGAAGAATTTTGGTCAAAAATCCATTCGTATTTAAAACACGACATGTTTGCCTTATGCGCTTTGGATATGGCATACAATGATTTATTTGCGCGTAAAAAAGGAAAAAAATTATACGAATTGTGGAATTATGCCACCGACAAAAATCCATTGACAGATTACACGATTGGAATTGCATCCATCGAAAAAATGGTTGCTAAAATGAAGGAGTTGCCTTGGCCGATTTATAAAATAAAATTGGGAACCAAAGAAGATATTGCCATTGTCAAAGAACTTCGGAAACATACCGATGCCATTTTTAGAATCGACGCCAATTGCGGTTGGGGCGTTGAAGAAACCATAAATAATGCTGTGGAATTGAAAAAATTAGGTGTAGAATTCTTGGAGCAACCCATGAAAGCTGACAATTGGGAAGGACACAAGGAAGTTTTTAAACATTCGGTTTTACCGATTATCGCTGACGAAAGTTGTATTATAGAAGAAGATGTAGCAAAATGTCATAAACATTTTCATGGTGTAAATGTCAAATTAGTAAAATGTGGCGGACTGACGCCCGGAAGACGAATGATCCAGGAAGCCAAGAAATTAGGATTAAAAACGATGGTGGGTTGCATGACCGAATCAACGGTTGGAATATCAGCCATTGCGCATTTATTGCCACAACTGGATTATGTAGATATGGACGGCGCATTGCTTTTGGCTGAAGATATTGCCACAGGAGTGACAATCGATTTTGGAAAAATAACCTATTCTGACTTAAACGGAACCGGTGTAACTTTAATTTAATTTTAAATGAAAGTCAACCAATTTCCGGATCGAACAATTGAAATCGACAATGAAGAGTATCTTTATTTTGGAGGAACGGCTTATTTGGGTTTGCCAACGCATCCCGAATTTCAAAACCTAATTATTAAAAATATTTTGAACTGGGGAACAGCTTATGGAAGTTCCAGAAGTGCCAATATTAAACTAAATGCCTACGAAAATGGAGAACGATTTTTAGCCGATTTCATCAACGCAGATGCAGCTCTTACCCTTTCTTCAGGAATGTTGGCAGGGAAATTAGTTGTTGAAATTCTAATACAAGAAACCGATTTATTTTTTCACTTTCCGGATACGCATACCGCCATCAAAGCACAAAACAGTCTTCCTTTTTTTATTGGAAATAAATTAAATCCGCGTTTGTTGGATAATAGAACTGAAAAAATTACGATTCTTACGGATTCGGTTCCATCATTTTATGTACAGCCAATTGATCTTACGATTCTAAATTCGATTCCCTCTCATAAAGAAATTACTTTGGTTATTGACGAATCACATTCGCTTGGAATTTTGGGTACAAATGGTTGCGGAATTTATTCGACAATCAATCTTCCTACTATTAAAAGAAAAATTATGGTGTCCTCTTTGGGCAAAGCCTTTGGGTTGACGGGTGGCGTAATTGCCAGCGATTCCGAATTTATTAATCAGATTGCAACTCACGATACTTTTGTTTCCAGTGCTGGTATGAATGCCGCATTTGTTCAAACCATGGCTGATGCTACAGTAATTTATTTGCAACAGCATAAAAAATTAAAAGATAATTTGAACTACATTAATACTCGTTTAATTACAAATAAAGCAGTCCTTTTTGATCCTGAATATCCGCTCATTTATCCGAAAGTCGAAGGAATAAATGAAATTTTCACGGCAAATAAAATTATTGTAACCAATTTTAAATATCCAACGGACACTAAAGATTTAAACAGAATTGTAATTACTGCTAATCACAAAAAAGAAGATTTGGATACTATAATTCAACTTCTGAACCAAAACCAATTCTGAATCTAAAATTGTGGTCCAATTGCTTTTAAACCGTACCTTTGTAAAAAATTAGAATATGATGACAAATAACGATATCTTTAAAAAACTTCGTGTAGCTTTAATGTTACGTGACGATCAAATAGTTGAAATATTAGAATTAGTAGATTTCAGAATCACTAAATCAGAATTGGGTGCTTTTTTCCGTGATGAAAAACATGAAAATTATATGGAATGTGGTGACCAAGTGTTGCGCAATTTCCTAAATGCATTGGTAATTCACTTGCGTGGAACGAAAGAAAATCCAAAAAACCCAAATGATGTTTTAGCCAAACACAAAGCTCAAATTCCTGTAAAGGAAGGAACTTCTCAAAGAGCTGAATTCAAAGCAAAACCAAGAGACGAAGAAAGATCAAGAGGCGATGAAAGTCCTTCAAAATCGAAACCTGCTGCTAAAAAACCGTTCAAAAAACAATTCTCAAAAGGAACTCCAAAAGTTCAAGTTGTGGAGAAAGTGAAATTTAACTTCGGTAAGAATAAAAAATCATAACTGTGAAAACGGCATTGATTATTGGCAGTACCGGTTTAATAGGTTCAGAATTATTGAATTTACTTTTAGAAAGTTCACATTACGCTAAAGTAATCACTTTCGTAAAAAGAGATACGGGAATAAAGCATCCAAAATTGACGCAACACATCATTGATTTTGACAAGCCGGAAACCTATAAAGAATTAGTCGTTGGTGATGATTTCTTTTGCACGATTGGTACAACAATCAAAAAAGCAGGAAGTCAAAAAGCGTTTAGAAAAGTAGATTTTGAATATCCTCGTCAGTTTGCCGCTTTTGCTTTGCAGAATAAAGTTCAAAAATACTTGATTATTTCCTCTCTTAGTGCTGATGCAAATTCTGGAAATTTCTATTTGAAAACAAAAGGAGAAATTCAAGATTTTCTTAAAGATTGTAATTTCCAAAGCGTTGCTGTATTGCAACCTTCACTTCTTTTGGGAAACCGAACTGAATTCAGATTCGGAGAAAAAGTTGGTGCGTTTTTCATGAAAACACTTTCCTTCTTATTCCTTGGGAACTTGAAAAAGTACAAACCTATTGAAGGTAAAACAGTAGCGAAAGCACTTTTGAAAATTGCACAAAAAAACGATACAGGTTTCAAAATATATGAATCGGATGTGATTCAAGAAATTGGAAACTAATACAATATCAAAATCCTGAATGAGAGTTCAGGATTTTTTGTATATTTAGTTTATCAAAATGAATTTACACCTTCAAATATGAAATTTCTCCTAACCTTCTCCATATTATTTTTTACAACACTATTTTTTGGACAAAAGAATAAAATTGAAGAACCAGCCATGTTTTTTGATAAAAACTTACTTTCGCTAAATTCAATGGAATATATCGACCCTAATGAAATTCAATCTATAAATGTTGTCAAAAAGGATACTACAATAAATGGTGTTTTGTATCGTGGCCAAATTAACATTACTTCCAAAAACCCTAGGAAATATGATTTCATAAGTTTGGAACAAATTAAATCTAAATTTACAAAAATCAAAAGTAACGATGCCATTTATATGGTAAATAGAGCATTTATTACAGACAATATTGAAACTTTCAAATTAGACCGAAACTATATTTTAAAAGTTGAAGTTACTAATTCAGAAGAATTTTATAATCTAAAAGAGAGTAATACCAAATTTGACATTATCAACATCTTGGGTAAAACAAAGGAAAATTTAGAAAATAAAAATACGATTTTATTAAGAGGTCATGAAGCCATAGGAGTTAAATAGATTTTTTTTTCAATACTATTTAAATCCAACTTTAAGAGCTACAACTTAACATCGAACATCCTACTTTATCTCTGGCCCAATCGGGTCTTTTGGCAAACCATTTTTGAAAATTTGGTTGCTCGTCATACGGCTTTTTTAGCATTTCGAATAACTCGTTTAGCAAAGAATAATCTCCCTTATCCGCATCATCAATACACAATTGTGCCATGTAATTTCGCAATACGTATTTTGGATTAACTAAATTCATCTGCTCTTTTCTTTCTGTATCTGAGAGTTTTTCTTCATTGATTCTAATGCTGTACTTCTCCAACCAATCGTGCCAATGTTTCAAAATCGTTTCATCCAAATCGTTTTCATTGTAAAAAGCCTCTTTTATGGAATTGAAAGCTGTTTCTGCTGAATCTGTTTTAGTTACAGAACTTAAATTTCTGAAGAAAATAGTCATGTCCGTTTCTACCTTTTCAAGCAATTGAGTCAAACTTTGAATCAAAATAATATCTTGTTCTTTTTTGATTTGTAACCCGAGCTTATTTTGCATCATATTCAAATACTCTTTTTCATAATCCACACTAAAAGCATCTAAAATAGTTTCCAGCGGTTTCGCTTCCTGAATTAAAGGATACAACGCATTCGCCAATTGATACAGATTCCACAGCGCAATTTCAGGTTGATTGCCAAAACGGTATCTTTTATGTTGGTTATCGGTTGTATTTGGCGTCCAGCCGGAATTATAATCTTCCAACCAGCCGTAAGGTCCGTAATCAATGGTGATACCGTGAATAGACATATTATCGGTATTCATAACGCCATGAACAAAACCTACGCGTTGCCAGTGCACAATCATATTCAGCGTTGTTTGAGTAACTTCTTGAAAAAACGCCAGATATTTTTCGACTCCTTCAACTTGAATATGAGGAAAATGATGCTTTATGGTATAATCTGTCAATAATTTGAGATTGACATGATCTTCTCGAGAAGCAAATAATTCAAAACTACCAAAACGGATAAATGAAGGAGCCACTCTACAAACGATGGCGCCTTTTTCATAGGCAGGATTTCCATTATACAAAACATCTCGCAATACTTGATCACCAGAAAGCATTAGCGAAAGCGAACGTGTGGTAGGAACACCCAAATAATGCATGGCTTCAGCACACAAATGCTCTCGAATGGAAGAACGCAAAACGGCAAACCCATCTGCTGTTCTGGAATATGGTGTTGGCCCTGCTCCTTTCAGTTGTAATGTGTATGACTTATTTTCATGAACTACTTCAGTAAGATTGATGGCGCGACCATCTCCTAATTGTCCCGCCCAATTCCCAAATTGATGTCCAGCATAAGGCATAGCATATGGTTTTGTGCGCGGAAAAATGGTGTTTCCTGAAAAAGTATTTAAAAAATCAGCGGAAAGTATATCTTCCTGAGAAAGACCAATCGCATTAGCTACTTCAATTGAAGCATGAATCAAGGAAGGATTTGAAGGTTTTTGGGGTAATACAAATGAATAACAAGCTTGATGAACTTGTCTTGGAACATTAACTTGATTGGCATCAGCAGGTAATTCGTCAGTGAAATTATTTTGTATCTGAAGTTTCATAATTACTAAAAAACATTAAAAACAAAGATAATCGTTGTAAACCAGAAAACTTTACACTTTCAATTATTATTATGACTTGTTCTATCTAAAAATCTATTTCTTTCAAAAAAAAAAATCCTGTTCGCCGCAGCAAACAGGATTTTCAATATATAACATTTTTTCTAATTAAGAAAGTGCTGCTTTTACTTGATCCGCTGCTTCTTGGAATTCAACAGCTGATAAAATTGGCATTCCTGAATTATCAATTAATTCTTTTGCGATAGCTGCATTTGTACCTTGTAAACGAACAATGATTGGCACTTTAATTGCATCACCCATATTTTTGTAAGCGTCAACAACTCCTTGCGCCACACGGTCACAACGAACGATTCCACCAAAAATATTAATCAAAATAGCTTTTACGTTTTGATCTTTTAAGATAATACGGAAAGCAGTTTCAACACGTTTTGCATCAGCAGTTCCACCTACGTCAAGGAAGTTAGCAGGCTCAAAACCAGCATACTTGATTAAATCCATGGTTGCCATCGCTAAACCAGCTCCGTTCACCATACATCCTACTGTACCGTCAAGATCCACATAGTTTAATCCTACTTCTTTTGCTTCCACTTCGATTGGGTTTTCCTCACGAATGTCGCGCATATCAGCATATTTCTTTTGTCTGTATAAAGCATTATCATCGATATTTACTTTAGCATCTACAGCCATAATTTTATTGTCAGATGTTTTTAAAACCGGGTTGATTTCAAACATCGAAGCATCAGATCCAATATAAGCATTGTATAAAGAATCGATGAATTTCACCATTTCTTTGAAAGCATTTCCAGAAAGACCTAAGTTAAAAGCAATTCTTCTTGCTTGAAAACCTTGTAATCCAACAGAAGGATCTACTTCTTCAGTAAAAATTAAATGAGGAGTGTGTTCCGCAACTTCTTCAATATCCATTCCACCTTCAGTAGAATACATAATCATGTTACGACCTGTAGCTCTATTTAATAAAACAGAAACATAAAACTCAGAAGTTTCACTTTCACCAGGATAATATACATCTTCAGCGATTAAAACTTTGTGTACTTTTTTACCTTCAGCAGAAGTTTGAGGTGTAATCAATTGCATTCCGATGATTTGCTCTGAAATCTCTTCAACTTGTTGTAAATTTTTGGCAAGTTTCACTCCACCACCTTTTCCACGTCCACCTGCATGAACTTGGGCTTTTACAACATACCAACTTGTACCAGTTTCGGCAGTTAATTGTTTTGCAGCAGCAACAGCTTCTACAGGGCTATTAGCAACGATTCCGCGCTGAATGCGAACTCCGTAGCTAGCTAAAATCTCTTTTCCTTGATATTCGTGTATGTTCATAATATAGAATTTGTCTGGCTTCTGAATTTCTTTCAGAATAAAAGTGCCACAAAAATAGCAAAATTAAACTTAACTGTTATTTTTTTTTCAATTAAATATAGGTCAAAATAGAGATATTTTAAACAAAAACAGAACGCTCTCCTATTTTAAAAAAATATAAAAATTAATTACAAATTTGTTATAATTAGTTGGCAAAATTCATTGGCAAAGTATTTCTTTCAAAAACAGTGCTTTCCTTTACCCATTTACATTTTCTTTTTATCGAAAAATCAAATCGGAAGTGTTTAAATATCATTATTGAGATTTATTTAACCTTTTTCTGTTAGAACTGTAAAAACAAGGCGCTTTTAACTTTTAAGCCTATTATATGTTACTAAATCTTTAATTTTGTAGAAAAAAATTTAAGCATGAAAGTTAAAGAACAAGGCCTTTATTTGCCCGAATTTGAACACGACAATTGCGGAGCAGGATTCATTTGTAATTTAAATGGAATTAAGTCAAATGATATTATACACAAAGCACTGGATATTCTAATCAAATTAGAACACCGGGGTGCTGTGAGTTCAGATGGCAGAACTGGAGATGGAGCAGGAATATTATTTGATATCCCACATGATTTTTTTAAGAAAGTTTGTGAATTTGATATCCCGGAAACTAAGGAGTATGCCGT
The DNA here is from genome assembly GCF_015752255.1 of Flavobacterium sp. CAN_S2. Lineage (NCBI taxonomy): Bacteria > Pseudomonadati > Bacteroidota > Flavobacteriia > Flavobacteriales > Flavobacteriaceae > Flavobacterium > Flavobacterium sp. CAN_S2. The sequence goes on along the minus strand of NZ_JADOVA010000002.1, from coordinate 11,127 downwards.
AGGAATGGTTTTTATGCCAAAAAGTAAAAACCAAGTTGTTTTTTGTAAAACCACTTTTGAAACTTCGATACGCGATCAAAATCTAGAAATATTAGGATGGAGAGACGTTCCGGTAGACGCAACAAATTTAGGACGAATAGCCGGCGAGAAAGAACCAACAGTTAAACAAGTATTTGTAGGTAAAAATGGTTTAGACCTCACAGAACAACAATTTAACGCTAAATTATTTGCAGCGAGAAAAATAGCAGAACATGCGATTCGAAATTCAAGAATTTCAGAAAGTCACATGTTTTATTTTTCCAGTTTCTCGACTACCACTATAATATATAAAGGTTTGTTGATGCCGGAAGATATCAGCAGGTATTATACGGATTTATTGGATGACGATTTGGTAACCCGATTAGCTTTGGTTCACCAACGTTTTTCTACCAATACATTTCCATCTTGGGAATTGGCACAGCCTTTCCGTTATATGTGTCACAATGGTGAAATCAATACACTTCGTGGCAATATTAGCCGCATGCGTGCTCGAGAAGAACTGATGAAAAGTGACGTTTTTGGTGATGATATCAAAAAATTATTCCCAATTATTTTAGAAGGAAAATCAGATTCCGCTTCAATGGATATGGTAATTGAATTGTTATTAATGACCGGTCGTTCTTTGCCGGAAGCCATGATGATGGTCGTTCCTGAAGCTTGGGAAAAACACCAAACGATGTCAGCCGATAAAAAAGCATTCTACGAGTACAACGCTTGTATCATGGAGCCCTGGGATGGTCCGGCTTCTATTCCTTTTACTGATGGAAACGTTATTGGTGCTTTATTGGATAGAAATGGATTACGTCCTTCACGATATACATTGACTAAAAGTGGTTTCGTAATTATGTCTTCAGAAATTGGTGTTCTCGACATCAAACCAGAAGATGTGATTCAACACGGTCGTTTAGAACCCGGAAAAATGTTCCTTGTAGACATGAACGAAGGGCGAATTATTGAAGATGACGAAATCAAAAATGCTATTGTTACCAAACGTCCTTACAAACAATGGTTGGATGAAAATTTAGTACAATTGGCTCAAATACCGTACACTGACAATCCAATTCCTGTTGAAAACATAGATTTTGAAACAAGACAAAGACTCTTTGGATACACGTTGGAGGATTTAAAAACAATCATAAACCCAATGGGATCTCAAGGCGCAGAAGCATTAAGTTCCATGGGAAATGATACTCCGTTAGCGGTTTTGTCAGATCAGCCACAGCTTTTATACAACTATTTCAAGCAGTTGTTTGCTCAAGTTACCAATCCACCATTGGATGGTATTCGTGAAGAAATCATCACGGATATCAGTTTAGCGATTGGTGGAGATTATAATATTTTTGACATTGTACCTAAGCATTGTAAAAAACTAAAAATTCAAAATCCAGTAATTTCAAACGAGGATTTAGATAAAATAAGAAACATTGATCATGCTGATTTCAAATCAGTCACTATTTCTACTTTATACGATATCGAAAAAGGAGTAAATGGATTAGAACGCGCTTTGGAAAGAGCCGTACAAGCGACTTTCAAAGCAGTTACTGAAGGTTGCAATATTGTAATTATTTCTGACAGAGGTGTGAGTGAAAAAATGGCTCCAATACCAATGTTACTGGCGTGTTCTTACATTCATCATTCGCTTAACATTCTAAAAGTTCGTTCTAAATTTGGAATCATAATAGAATCTGCAGAACCTCGCGAACCACATCATTTTGCCTTATTATTTGGTTACGGAGCTAGCGCAATCAATCCTTACATGGTGAATGAAATAATTCACAACCAAGTAAACGAAGGTTTTATCACTGGTGTAAAAGCGGATTATGCCATCAAAAATTATAACAAAGCTATTGCAAAAGGGATTCTGAAAATCATGAATAAAATTGGTATCTCGACGTTACATTCGTACAGAGCGGCACAAATTTTTGAAATTTTAGGATTAAATAAAACTTTCACTTCTAAATATTTTCCTTACACTCCTTCCCGAATTGAAGGAATTGGTCTGATGGAAGTAGAAAAAGAAATCAAGAAAAGGTATCAAAAAGCATTTCCAAATTCAAAAGTCAGTAGTTTACTGCCTTTAGAAATTGGTGGAATTTACCGATGGAGAAGAAATGGGGAAAAACACATGTTTAACCCAACAACGATTTCTAAATTACAACAAGCAGTTCGTCTAAATAGCCCTGAAAGTTATAAAGAATATGCCAAAATGGTCAATGATCAAAGTGAAAACTTGATGACTATTAGAGGTTTATTTGAATTCAATAATTTAGATCCTATTTCAATTGACGAAGTGGAACCTTGGACTGAGATTGTAAAAAAATTCAAAACTGGCGCCATGTCTTATGGCTCCATTAGTCAGGAAGCGCATGAAAATCTTGCGATTGCTATGAACAGAATTGGCGGAAAAAGTAATTCTGGAGAAGGTGGAGAAGATCCAAAACGTTTCCAAAAAGACTTAAATGGAGATTCTAGAAATAGTGCTATTAAGCAAGTAGCTTCTGGAAGATTTGGGGTTTCTATCAACTATTTAACCAATGCCAAAGAGATACAAATAAAAATGGCGCAAGGTGCAAAACCTGGAGAAGGTGGTCAATTACCCGGAGAAAAAGTAGTGCCTTGGATTGCTGAAGTTAGAAATTCAACACCATATGTTGGACTAATTTCACCACCGCCACACCACGATATTTATTCTATTGAGGATTTATCTCAGTTGATTTTTGATTTAAAAAATGCCAATCGTGAAGCAAGGATTAACGTAAAATTAGTTTCTGAAGTGGGTGTTGGAACAATTGCTGCCGGTGTTGCTAAAGCAAAAGCCGACGTGATTTTGATTTCTGGATACGATGGAGGAACTGGAGCTGCACCTTTAACTTCACTGCAGCACACCGGTATTCCTTGGGAACTTGGACTTGCCGAAGCACAACAAACATTAATCTTAAATGATTTAAGAAGTCGCGTAGTTTTAGAATGTGATGGACAATTAAAAACTGGTCGTGATGTAGCTATTGCTGCATTACTTGGAGCTGAAGAATTTGGTTTTGCAACCGCTCCTTTAGTAGCATCTGGTTGTATCATGATGAGAGCATGTCACTTGAATACATGTCCGGTTGGTATTGCAACACAAGATCCCGAATTGAGAAAAAATTTCAAAGGAACGCCGGAACACATCATCAACTTCATGTATTTTATTGCTGAAGAGTTGAGAGAAATCATGGCGCAATTAGGGTTCAGAACATTGAAAGAAATGGTAGGACAATCTCAAAAATTGAATGTCAATAAAGCCATCAAGCAATATAAAGCAAGTGGATTAGATTTATCTACTATTTTATACAAACCAGAAAAAGCTAAAGAAGTTCCAAATCACAATACGACTACACAAGACCATGCTTTAGAACATGTACTTGATTTTGAAATTATAAAAGCGGCTATTCCTTCTATTTATAGAAAAGAAAAAACAAGAGTTACTTTTGACATCAAAAATACAGACCGTTCCGTTGGCGCTATATTGAGTAATGAAATTTCAAAAATATATGGTGCGCAAGGTTTACCCGAAGATACTATATTAGTCGATTTTACAGGATCAGCAGGACAAAGTTTTGGTGCTTTTGCAACCAATGGTTTATCATTTAAAATTCACGGAAACTGTAATGATTATCTAGGAAAAGGGCTTTCCGGAGGTAAACTGATTATCAAAGTACCACCTGCAGCTACTTTTAAACCAGAAGAAAATATCATCATTGGTAACGTGGCACTTTATGGAGCAATTACTGGTGAAGCGTATATAAATGGTATGGCGGGAGAACGTTTTTGTGTGAGAAATTCTGGAGCAACAGCAGTTGTAGAAGGAATTGGAGATCATGGATGCGAATATATGACTGGAGGAACTGTTGTAGTTTTAGGAAAAACAGGAAGAAATTTTGCTGCAGGAATGAGCGGTGGTATCGCTTATGTTTTTGATCCAAATAAAAAATTCGACGCTACCTTATGTAATATGGAGATGGTCGCTTTTGAAACATTGGAAGAGGATGACTTTACTAAACTGAGACGTTTGATAAAAAATCATTCAATGTATACCAACAGCCCTTTAGCAAAAAGGATTTTAGAAGATTGGGAAAACCAACGCAGCCATTTTGTCAAAGTAATGCCAACAGATTACAAAAAAGCATTGCAAAGATTAGCCGAAGAAAAACAAATTGAAGAACTACTAGCACTATAGTTATGGGAAAGATAGGAGGATTTAAAGAATATAATAGAACTGACGAAAGTAATATAGTTGCTGAAGAACGTGTTTCAAATTACAATGAATTCACAATTACATTACCTAAAGATAAAATTAAAGAACAGGGATCCAGATGTATGGATTGTGGTATTCCTTTTTGTCACAGTGCTTGTCCATTAGGGAATTTGATACCAGATTTTAATGATATGGTGCATCAGGAGGAATGGGAAAGTGCCTTGAAAATATTACAATCAACCAATAACTTTCCTGAATTTACTGGTCGTTTATGCCCAGCACCGTGTGAAAAATCATGCGTGTTAGGAATTATTGCCGAACCGGTTGCGATCGAAAATATTGAAAAAAATATTATCGAAAGAGGCTTTGCTGAAGGTTGGATCAAACCACAGCCACCAGAAGTTAGAACAGGAAAAACAGTCGCTGTAATAGGTTCTGGTCCTGCTGGTTTAGCGGCTGCACAACAATTAAATCGTGCAGGACATTCTGTTACGGTTTTTGAAAGAGACAATGCAATTGGTGGATTATTACGTTATGGAATTCCAAATTTCAAATTAGAAAAAGGGATTATAGACAGACGTGTTAAAGTACTGGAAGCCGAAGGAATTACTTTTAAAACCAATGTAAATGTTGGTGTAAATTATAGTATTGAAGAATTGAACGCTTTTGATTCTATCGTATTATGTGGTGGCGCAACAGAACGCAGAAGTTTACCTACTAAAGGAATAGAAAGTAAGGGAGTTGTTCAGGCAATGACTTTCTTGACACAACAAACAAAATCACTATATGGTGAGGAAATTCCTGATCAAATAATGGCGACCGGTAAAGATGTGATTGTTATTGGTGGAGGAGATACTGGTTCTGATTGTGTGGGAACTTCAAACAGACATGGAGCCAAATCGGTTACTAATTTTGAGATTTTACCAAAACCACCAGTTGGAAGAAGTGAAACTACGCCTTGGCCATTTTGGCCATTGCAATTAAAAACTTCCTCTTCTCATGAAGAAGGTTGTAATAGAAACTGGTTAATCAACACCAAAGAATTCATTTCTAATGAAAAAGGAGAACTTGTTGGTTTAAAAACTGTTGAAGTGGCTTGGAAAATGACACCGGGACAAAGACCTGAATTGGTAGAAAAAGAAGATTCAGAAAAAATATGGCCTTGTGATTTAGCTTTATTAGCACTTGGATTTACAGGTCCTGAGAAAACACTAAGCGATCAATTAGGATTAGAAATTGATATGAGAAGTAATTATAAAGCGACCAATTATCAAACGAATGTTCCTCATATTTTTACTGCGGGCGACATGCGAAGAGGACAATCATTAATTGTATGGGCAATATCTGAAGGTCGTGAAGCTGCCAGAGAAGTCGATAAATACTTAATGGGTTATACCAATTTGCCTACCAAAGGAAATGGCGATTTGCCCAACTTGTAATTCTAAATAACATTTTACAACCCTTGATAAAAAATTTGTCAAGGGTTATTTTTTTTATAAAATTTCAAATAAATGTTTAATTTATAACTTTTTGTTAGAATTTGTTAGAATTCATCCATTAGCTTGTGGGACTAAATAAAGAGTAATAAATTTGCTCAAAATTAATAATCATGCAATCAAAAGACTTAGTACAATTAGCAGAACAATTTGGCAGTCCATTATACGTTTATGATGCCGAAAAAATACAATCTCAATACAATAGATTAACGAAAGCTTTTTCAAAGGTAGAAAAGTTGCGCATCAATTATGCAATGAAGGCTTTGTCGAATGTTGCTATACTTCAGTTATTGAAAGAAATGGGTTCAGGATTAGATACTGTTTCCATTCAAGAAGTATTATTAGGACTACATGCAGGCTATGAACCAGAAAAAATATTTTATACTCCAAATGGTGTTTCTCTTGAAGAAATTGAAGAAGTTTCAGCCATGGGAGTTCAAATCAATATAGATAATTTATCCATCTTAGAGCAATTTGGTACAAAATACCCAAATGTTCCTGTATGCATCCGAATAAATCCACACGTAATGGCTGGCGGGAATGCAAATATATCTGTAGGTCATATTGATAGTAAATTTGGTATTTCGGTACACCAATTGCCTCATTTAGTTCGTATTGTTGAAAATACAAAAATGAACATTGTGGGTATTCACATGCACACAGGTTCTGATATTTTGGATATCGAAGTGTTTTTGTATGCTGCTGAAATATTATTTGATGCCGCCAGAAACTTCAAAAACCTTGAATTCCTAGATTTCGGAAGTGGATTTAAAGTACCTTATAAAAAAGACGATATTGAAACTGACATTGAAGAATTAGGTAAAAAATTATCAAAAAGATTCAATGCTTTTTGTACCGAATACGGAAAAGAATTAACCTTAATATTTGAACCAGGGAAATTTTTAGTAAGTGAAGCAGGTTTCTTTTTGGCTAAAGTAAATGTAGTTAAACAAACTACTTCAACAGTTTTCGCAGGTATAGACAGTGGTTTTAATCATTTAATTAGACCAATGTTTTATGGTTCACAACATCATATCGAAAATATATCACATCCAAAAGGGAAAGAGCGTTTCTACTCCGTGGTAGGATATATTTGCGAAACCGATACTTTTGCCAATAACAGAAAAATTGCAGAAATAAAAGAAGGTGATATTTTATCTTTTAGAAATGCAGGAGCCTATTGTTTCTCCATGGCTTCCAATTATAACTCGAGATACAAGCCCGCCGAAGTTTTATGGATGAATGGTGAAGGCCATTTAATCAGAGCACATGAAACCTTTGAAGATATTCTTAAAAATCAAATTCCGTTACCAGTAGCTGTAACAACAAAATAAACTAAATAATCCCATTTACCACCGTGAATGGGATTATTTTTTACATTAAAAACCAATCTCTTTGTAAAATTATTTTATTCCAAAAAATAATCAATCCTTAACATACTCAGTGAAAGAGTTTCTTTATTTTTGAACTTCTTACAAAAAAACTAACAATGAATAGACGGAAATTTTTCAAGAACGGTTCTTTATTTGCTATTGGTGCTACACTCCTAAATCCTTTTGAAGGAAAGGCGAACGAGCTAGATTTTGACACTTTAAAAAAAAATAAAAAAGCAAAAAATATCATTGTAATCGTTAGTGACGGAATGAGCATTGGTACACTAAATATGGCTGACATCTATTTGAATAGAAAAACAGGTATAGGGAGTAATTGGATCCAATTGTATAAAGACAACAAAGTAACACGAGCATTGATGGACATGGCATCAGCTTCATCAATTATCACAGATTCCGCTGCAGCAAGTTCTTCTTGGGGAAGTGGTTTTCGTGTCAAAAATGGCTCCTTAAATGTTGGCATAAACGGAGAAGAATACATTCCAATATGGCAAAAATTCAAAAAAGCTGGAAAAATGGCGGGATGTGTAACCACTGTTCCTATCACCCATGCCACACCTGCGGGTTTTTGTATTGCTTCAAAAAGTAGAAACAGTCAGGAAAGTATTGCTGAAATGTATCTTGACTTGAAGTTTGATATCATGATGGGTGGCGGAAATAACTATTTCTCATCAGATAGCCGAAAAGACAAACGTGATATGTACCAAGAATTTTCAAAAAATGGATTTTCTGTTGTAAAAAATAAAAGTGAAATGTTAGCCTGTGATAACACCAAACCAATACTTGGAGTTTTTTATAACGACGGCCTACCCTATTCCAAAGACAGAGAAAGCAGTAAAGAACTAACTGGAACCATTCCAACTTTAGCCGAAATGACGGAACGTGCCATTGCTAAAATGAAAGATCATCCTAATGGTTTTGTTTTGCAAGTCGAAGCAGGAAAAGTAGACTGGGCAGCACATGGCAATGACATCGCTGGATTACTTTATGATCAAGTAGCTCATGATGAAGCCGTAAAAGTTGCTATTGATTTTGCTGAAAAAGATAAAAACACTTTGGTTATTATCACCACAGATCATGGGAATGCAAATCCGGGAATTATCTATGGAAAAGATGCCAATGAAAATTTTGATTCGATCCAAAATTACAGACAAACCAACGATTGGATTTTAAATGGAATTGGTCAAGAAACATCTGTATCACAAGTAATTGAAAGAATTGAATATGCTAATAAAACTATTTTAAAAGAAGATGAGGCAAAAGAAATTTTGAATTTTTATTCAAATATAAAATTAGAGGAAGGACTCTATAATCCAAAACATTTACCTTTCAAAGTACTGGCTGACATTCAAAAGAAACACAATTCAGTAGGTTGGATCAGTATGGATCATTCTGCAGATTATAGTGAGTTAGCCATGTACGGACCCGGAAGTGATTTACTTAAACCTTTCATAAAAAACACCGACCTACATTATTTAATGCTAGAGGCCGCTGAAGTAGAAAATACATTTTAGAAACAACCATAAAATTAAAAAACTCCGATCTTAATAAAAAGAGAGGAGTTTTTTTTTCATTTAAAAAGCCTTTAAATACTTTATTTTTTCTCTAAAAGCGTTTCCAAAACTTCAGATTCAGTTCCATTAGGAAATGGAATTTTTAACATTTGAGAAAGCGTCGGTGCTATTTGAGTTATGTATTTTTTAGTGTGTAATTCTCCTTTTGGAACATGCCATCCATAAAAAAGTAACGGAACGTGTGTATCATAACTATTAGGTGAACCATGTGTAGTTCCTGTAGCTTGATATTCCATATAACCTGTTTTATCAAGTATTACAATGTCGCCATTTTGTTTAGGATCATAACCTTTAGAAATAAAACTTAAAAAATAATCGTCGCCAGAAGATGCTAAAATTTCCTCTTCAGTATACACTCTTTTAACCTGTTCTTGTGTCATCAAAAACTCTTTGAAACTTTGTTTTACTTTAGTTAATTCTAAACCTTTTTGTTTTATAATTTCTTTATTGAAGAAAATATTAAAGTTAGAATATTCTAATACCAAATCTGAACCAAATGTTTCGTTTGAATGTTTTTTTAATGCCTCAACAATATCTTTGGAAGGAATATTTTTAACATTGTATTTATTATCTTTTAAATAATTAGGATTTTCAGCTCCGGCATGATCAGCAGTTAGAAAAAGTAAATAATTATCCTTTCCAACGGTCTTGTCTAAATAGTTTAAAAACTGAGCTATCGTTTGATCTAAACGCAAATAAGTATCCTGCAACTCCATAGAACGAGGTCCAAAAGTATGTCCTACATAATCTGTGGAAGAAAAACTAACAGTCAAAAAATCTGTAATATCATCTTTCCCTAATTCTTCTTTTTCAACAGCTTTCATAGCTAATTCTGCCAAAATATCATTCCCAAAAGGTGTAGTTCTCAAAACATCAGCTCCTTTATCTTTGTATATTTTACTCAAATCATATGGGAAAACCGGAGCATTAGCTTTATCTAATTTCCCTTCATACGGATTATCATCAGGAAGACTTTCATTATAAGTAGCTATGGGCTTCAATAAATTCCAACCTTTATTAATATAATTCAGGTATCTCTTTTCTTGGTTAAACTCCGTTACCCAATTCGGTAAAGCCGAACCATAAAAAGTACTTGAAATAAAAGATCCTGTTTTGCTATACCAAAATGCCCAATTAGCAAAATGACCCGCCGGCAAAATTGCACCACGATCTTTGATACTCATCCCAATTACTTTACCTTTAAAATTCGTTGCCATTCGCAATTCATCGGTAATGGTGGTACTTAGCAAGTTTTTCGGAGACATTGCTCCCTCTTTTTCTGTACCGTCACCTACTGTTTTTACAGATGCGTCATCCGTACAATAAATATCTTTTCCAATAGCTTTATTGAACCAATCATTTCCTACTATTCCATGGGTTGATGGAGTCGTTCCTGTATAAATACTTGCATGACCGGGCGCCGTGTAAGTAGGCACATAATTATAATGCATATTGTGAAAAGTATATCCATTATTCATTAATCTTTTAAAGCCATTCTCAGAAAAATCATCTGAAAAACGATATAAATATTCCATTTTCATTTGATCTACCACTATACCAACCACTAATTTGGGGCGTTGTTGCGCTTGTGAGTTTAAAGACATAACAAATGTCAAAAACAAAATAATTCTTTTCATATTATACTTTTATAATTAAAACAAAAATACAACTTAAACTTTAATCAAACTCCGAACAAACACTTAAGGATAATAAATTAATGTATTATTAACTGTATTAAAATAGTTACGCAAAAATCAGTTAGCTATGCATGGATAGTTTTATAGCTATTTAAAATCGGTTTTGTTTGAAAATATTATAAAAAGAAAAATAATACCAGTGTAAAACTTGTAGAAATTAGAAAAAGAAGAATTATAATACTCAATAAACTAAAAATTATCCATAAACCTCTTACCATACACAAAAACTCCTAATCAGAAAAGAAAAGCGACTAGCCGAGGCAATGGTTATCACTTCTTACCAATACAAAAAATCCTCATCAAATGAATGATGAGGATTTAATAAAATCTAAAACTAGTTCAGATTAAAGAAAGGCGACGACATACTCTCCCACATAACTGCAGTACCATCTGCGCAGGCGGGCTTAACTACTCTGTTCGGGATGGGAAGAGGTGAGCCCCGCCGCAATAACCACCTTAAGAGGTTATAATTGCTTTGGGCAATTATTTTGCAATTAAAAATTTTGAATTAAAAATTAAAAATTGCAATAATATCTTAACATACTGAGATAAAGAAAAGTTTTTTTTGTTAGAAAGTTTCTTCCTGCCGATTGCTCGGCAGGAAAAGCGTACATAAGCTTACGGGTTATTAGTACTACTCGACTATGACATTACTGCCTTTACATCTATAGCCTATCAACGTGGTCATCTCCCACG